>NZ_JBRJGQ010000007.1:0-302191 GCF_053628575.1 Roseovarius sp. MBR-51 | reverse complement strand
ACGCGGTATGAGAAAACGTCACGCAACTTTCTGGCAATGATCAAACTGGCCTCAGTGCGCCTGTGGATCGAGTTTTATGAGTCGGCTGCCTAATGAGCCGATTGCCTAATTCCACAGGACATATTCAGCTTGGTGGCAGCGATTACGAGGTCTACGTGTCAGATCGCGGTCTCGAATACTACCCTGGTCCTGCCGAGAAGGGAAACCTCCCTGACGATGCATTGTATGTTTTCCAACGTACCGCGGGTTCGGATATCCCGTCGCACATGATGACCTGTCGAGGCGACCCTACGGTAGAACCACGCGAACGCTATCACTGCAGTATCTATCTGAAGTATCGGGAAAGTAACAGCTTCACGATTGGTCATAGTCTAATGTGGTCTTCGATCTTTGAAGGCGGGCCGATGGATTTCGAGCGGCTGACCGATCTCGTGCGCGCGGTCCATGCGCTTTTCGACCATGCGGATGTCACTGACCGGCTGGATACACTTGAGGGCGTTCCCATCGTGCGCGCGCCGGAGTGATCCGCACGCTCGAGAATGATCTTTCTATGCCCCTCAGCTCTTGGGCACTTCGATGTTGATCGTCAGCGACCGGCGGAACATGTCGGGGCGGGGGGCCTTGATCGGCTCAACGGCGTGCCAGGAGTTGAAGGTCTTGACGAAGATCATGCATTGGTTCGAGTTGAACTCGTAGCAATCGAGCGTGTCCACCTCTTCGAACGGCAGGAAGGTGTTGCGGAAGTTGAAGCTGCGCGTCTTGTCCTTGGGCCAGACAACCGAGGTGCCGCCGCCATATTCCGGCTTCCATTCGCCCGGTGCGACCATCGAGACGACCACGGTGATCAGTTTGGCGGGCGCATCGGTGTGCGGTAGGATCGAGCCGCCATCGCCCGGCATCATCGAGAATTCAAAGCGCGAGCGCAGCGGGATCTTGCGCCGCTCGACCAAGGCCGCGCCGCAGAGCGCCTCGGTCAGGCGCAGGCCAAGGCGCGCGCCGGGCGTGTTGGTCAGCACCATCTTGCGGCCAAGGTCGAGGTCGATGTTGTGGCTGGCCAGAAAATCGACGATGCCGCGCACAAAGCGTTCGCTCTTGACCTCGTCGTGAAAGCGTTTCCAGACCGGGTTTGATTTGATGAAGTCGTGGTACTCTTTGCCGTTGTTCACCTCGGACAGGGAATATTTGTTCCCCAGCTTGGGCATGAACTGAAACCGCTCGGTGTCGGGCCAGTTGTCCAGCATCTCTTGATAGAGGTCGGCGTCAAACACCGGCTTGGCAAAGGCGATGGGAAAGGGATCGTGGCGCACGTCAGCGCCGTCGAGATTGAACATCATCGGGTGTCTATCCTTGTTCGGGCGGCAAGGGGTTCAGGCTGCGCTCGGTTTATAGATTGCGTTATGCGCAATCAACACCGGATCGGCGCCGCGTGCAAGTTTGCGCAGGCCGATATCACCTTGGCGCGGCTGGCAAGGCCATTCAACGCGATGTTCTGCATCAGACTGAGCGCATTGGCGGCATGGGGTTCAAACAACAGGATTTGGCCAGTCCCGCCCACGAGGGGGCCGGAAAACCCCGAGTAGAGGCCGATATTGGCCCGAATGTCGCAAAAGTTATCGCCGGGGCGCAGGGTATCGCGGAGCCAGCGGATCGTGCCCTCTTCCTTTTGCAGGAGGGTGACAGCGCGTTTGTATTCGGTATAGCTGCGCCGGCTGAATCGGTAGCACCCGGTGTCGCTGCGGACCTAGATTGTCATGCCCAAGACTTGCGCGATGGCAAAGCGAAATCGGAAGAAGCGACTGGCGAGAATGTTTGGGCGTCTCGTTCCGGAAACTATCATTACAATACCCGCAAAAATCACACTGTTACCATTTTAGGATTACACTGCCGCGTGCCGAAAATTACACAGGCTGCAGCGTTTCGATAGTTCCACAATCTGAACCGGTAAGTTACATTTTCAGCGCGCAGAACTGGCGCTCTCACTCTGTTCCACGCGCGTTAGGGAATTGCATCGCCCGGGCATTGCTCTATTCCTTGGATGGATCCAAGGGACAGGAGGAGTGGCGCGATGGGCTGGATGAAGGATGAGAGCGGATTGGACAAATGCGCCGCGAATTTCGTGGCGTTGACGCCTTTGTCGCATCTGCGGCGCGCGGCGCATCTCTTTCCCACCCACGAGGCGCTGATTTATCGTGATACGCGGCGGACCTATGCAGAGTATCACGGGCGTGTGTCGCGTCTGGCCTCGGCGCTGGTCAAGCTGGGGATCGAGCCCGGCGATGTGGTGGCGACCCTTTTGCCCAATATCCCCGCCCATTGCGAGGCGCATTTCGGGGTGCCTGCCTGTGGCGCGGTGCTGAATGCGATCAACACCCGGCTCGAGGCCGATACCATCGCCTATATTCTGGACCATGGCGGCGCGCGCGTCGTGCTCTGCGATCCGCAATTTCTGCCCACGCTGGCGCAGGCCATCGACCTGATGGACGGCCCACCGCCCGGCGTGGTCGAGGTGGCCGATGATGCGGCGGGCGTGCATGCCCATGGGCACTACATGGAATATGAGGAACTGCTGGCCTCTGGCGATCCCGATTTCTCTTGGATCATGCCCGAGGATGAATGGGAGAGCCTCGCGCTCAATTACACCTCGGGCACCACCGGGCGGCCCAAGGGCGTGGTCTATCATCATCGCGGCGCGTATCTGATGACCATGGGCACGGTGGTGAGTTGGGATTTACCGCGCTATCCGACCTATCTGACGATCGTGCCACTCTTCCACTGCAACAACTGGAACCACGTCTGGCTGATGCCCATGCTGGGTGCGACCCTCGTCTGCTGCCGCGATATCACTGCCAAGGCGATTTATGACGCGATTGCAGACGAGGGGGTCACGCATTTCGGCGGCGCGCCCATCGTGCTCAACATGATCGTCAACGCCAAGGATGGCGAGCGGCGCAGGTTCGACCATATCGTCGATGTGTTCACCGCCGGTGCGCCGCCGCCGGCCGCAACTCTGGCCGCGATCGAGCCGTTGGGATTCAAAGTCACACAGGTTTATGGTCTGACCGAGACCTATGGCCATGTTACCGAATGTCTCTGGCAGGAGGCTTGGGACGACCTGCCTGATGACGAGCGATATTCGATCAAGGCGCGCACAGGGGTGCTTATGCCGATGATGGAGGACATCACCGCGATGGACCCCGAGACCATGGCGCAAATCCCCATGGATGGCGAAACCTTGGGCGAAATCATGATTAGGGGCAATTCCGTGATGAAGGGTTACTTGAAAAACCCGCGCGCCACGGAAGAGGCGTTTCGTGGCGGCTACTTTCATTCGGGGGATATCGCGTTCCAGCATCCTGACGGCTATCTCAAGATTGCGGACCGAGCCAAGGACATCATCATCTCGGGCGGCGAGAATATTTCCTCGGTCGAGGTCGAGGGGGTGTTGATGCGCCATCCCGCCGTCATGCTCTGTGCCGTGGTGGCCAAGCCGGATGAGAAATGGGGCGAGGTGCCGTGTGCCTTTGTCGAGTTGAAGGATGGGGTCACGGTGAGTGAGGCCGAATTGATCGCCTTTGCCCGCGAACGGTTGGCGGGGTTCAAGACGCCAAAAGCGGTTGTATTTCAAGAGCTTCCCAAGACAGCGACCGGAAAGATCCAGAAATTCGAACTGCGGCAGAGCGCCCGCGCGCTCTGATCCGCCGCGTCACTCGTCACGGGCGCGCCATTCCCTGAGACGCAGGACGGCGTTGGCCCCGATCTCTCGCAGCGGTTGGGGGGGCAGTCGTCTGGGCTCCGCCTCTGCGGTAAAATGGCGGGTAATCTCGGTTGAGAGGCCTGCCGCCAGGTCTGCTGCGCCCATCCCAGTCAGGGTGCCGCGCGCAGTGCCGAGGCCGTTTTGCACGCAACCGGAGAAAAGCCCCGGTTCAATCTCGCGCATGACGGCAACTCCATTGAGGCTGAGGCAGAGATGCCCGGCCCATGTGTGCTCCATTCGCATGCCTGCAAGCTGCGGAAATCGTTGATCAAATTTACGCTGCATGGTGCGAGAAGCGCGGGCAAGATCGGCCTTGGTGGCGCGCATGCCGGGGCGCAGGGCGGCGCAGGTGCGGGTGACGATGCGGTTGCCGCCCTGAGCGGTGTCAATGCGGCGTAGGGTGGTGCCCATGGGGTCAGAGGGGGTGACGCCCCACCGTGTGTGACCACCCAATCGTGCCAGCGTGTCGCGGTCCAGATCAGGGGTCATGGTTGCAAAGAGAAAGAGCTGCATCAGCCGTCCGCGCGCGATACCAAAGCTCTCGAGATGGCCATTGACGGTCAGGATCACCTTGGCTGCGGAGATCTGGCCATACGGTGTTTTGACCTGCCAAGCGTCGCCTTGGCGGGTGAATTCAGTCACCGGGCTTTGCTCAAAAACTGTTACTCCAGAACGACTTAGACCAGATGCGAGCCCTCGGATATAGCCTGCGGGCTGGAGCATCACGGTGCCGGGGGTAAAGAGGCCCGAGCGGTAATGCGCGCTGCCGGTCAGCTCTTGCATGGCTTGGGCGTCGAGCATTTCGGAGGTCTCGCCAAGGCTGGCGAGATGGCGCGCGTAGCTCTGGTTATGGCCGTGAGCGGCCTCGCTCGCGGCGCCGTTCACCTTGCCCACCGGATCAAAGAAGGCGGGGGCGATGTCATAGTCCTCGACGGCGGTTCTCGCAAAGGTACACGCCGTACGATTGAGCGCGATGAGCGTACGGTCATCACCCGTGCCTGCGTAGTCTTCCGAGGTCAGCTCGTGCGGCAGGTCGATCATGAAGCCAGAGTTGCGCCCCGCCGCGCCTTCGGCAATGCGGCCTGCGTCCAGAATCACGACCCGCGCGCCGGGCATAATCTGTGTCAGCCGGCGTGCCGCCGACAACCCGGCAAAGCCCGCGCCGATGATAACGACATCGGCAGTCTCGTTCCCCTCCAGCCGGGGATACGCGTCCTGCGGCGGCAGGATCGCGTTCCACGCGGCGGGGCCCAGATGGGCGGGCAGGGTGCGGGCGGTGTAGCGTGTCAATCCACCGCCTCATCCGCGTCATCGGCCAGATCAAGCCAGATGGTTTTCAACTGGGTGTATTGGTCGTGGGCGTGGATGCTGTTGTCGCGTCCGCCAAAACCGGACTGCTTGTAACCGCCAAAGGGTGTGGTGATATCGCCCTCGCCAAAGCTGTTGACGGTCACGGTCCCCGTGCGCAGCATACGCGCTCCCCGGATTGCCCGTTTGGCGTTGGCGGTAAAGAGTGCTGCGCAGAGACCGTAGTCGGTGTCATTGGCAACCGAGATTGCCTCGTCAAAGCTGCCGACCTCGATCACGGTCAGGACCGGGCCAAAGATCTCCTCGCGCGCAAGCGGGTGATCGTTGCCGGGCACGGAAACGATCGTCGGCTCGACAAACCCATTCTCGGCCTTGCCGCCCAAGAGGATCGTGTCAGCCTGATCGAGATAGCCGCAAACCTTGGCATAATGCCCTTTGCTGACCAGAGCGCCAATGCGCGTTTCAGGATCGAGCGGGTCGCCCACAACCCATGCGCGGGCATGGGCGGTGATGCGGGCCAAGAGATCATCCTTGATGGCGCGGTGTACGATCAGCCGCGAGGTGGCCGAGCAGTTTTCGCCCATGTTCCAGAACGCGCCGTTGACGATATGTGCCGCGACCCGGTCGAGATTCTCGGCGTCGTCCATGACGATGGCCGGGTTCTTGCCGCCCATTTCCAGCACCACCTCCTTGGCGTTGCTGTCGGCGGAGTAGCGCAAGAAGCGTTTGCCGGTTTCGGTCGAACCGGTAAAGCTGACCATGTCCACATCCATGTGACGGCCCAAGGGTTCGCCCACCTCTGGCCCCGTGCCGGGCAGGATATTGAGCACACCGCGCGGGACACCGGCCTCATGGGCAAGTTCAGCGATGCGCAGCGCCGTGAGCGAGGTTTCCTCGGCGGGTTTGAGGACCACGGAACAGCCAGCGGCCAACGCCGGGCCAATTTTCCATGCCAGCATCAGCAGGGGAAAGTTCCACGGCAGCACCAGGCCCACGACGCCAATCGGTTCGCGTAGCACCATAGCGATATGGTTGTCAGAGGCGGGTGACACCTGATCGTAGATTTTGTCGATCAACTCGGCGTGCCATTTCAGGCAGTTGATGGTTTCGGGCAGGTCCACGGTTTCGCAATCATAGATGGTCTTGCCGGAATCGAGGCTTTCCATCACGGCAAGGTCGCGGGCGTTGCGGGCGATCAGCTTGGCCAGACGGATCAGAACCGCCTTGCGCTCGGACGGGTGCAGGCGTGACCAGCGGCCGTCGTCAAAGGCGGCGCGCGCCTTGGTGACGGCAAGCTCCACGTCTTCGGCCCCGCAGGCGGCAATCTCTGCCAAGGTCTCGCCGGTGGCGGGATTTATGCTGGCAAATGTTTTGCCCGAGATGGCCGGGCGCGACCTTCCGTCGATAAAGGCGCCGGTGGGAAAGTCGAGCGTGGCGGCGATGGCCGCATACTCGTCGCGTGTCAGCAAAGCCATGATCAGCCCTCCGCCGTGATGGTTGCAATGGTGGTCTTGAGAACGCGCACGACCTGTTCCAAGGCGCGTTTGTCGTCCTTGTTCAGCCCTTTGAGCGGTGCCCGCATGATACCTGCGTCGATGCCGGTCATGGTCACGCCATGCTTGATGGTCTGGATGAATTTGCCACCCTGTTCCAGCACATGCATCAGCGGCAGCATGGCCGACATGATGCGCCGTCCCTTGGCAAAATTCCCCTCGACCACGCAGGCGTTGTAGAGCGCGATATGTTCATGCGGCAGAAAGTTGGAGCCACCGCAGACCCAGAAGGGCGCGCCCCATGCAAAGAATTCCAGTGCCTGATCGTCCATGCCGCAGCCCAGCTGGATATGCGGATAATCGCGCGCCAATAGGTGCACGCGGTTGATATCGCCCGAGCTTTCCTTGATCCCGCAAAAATTGCGGCTGCGCCCGACGCGGTCGAGAAATTCCTCGCCCATCATCGTGCCGGTGCGACCGGGATAATTATAGAGCATCACCGGCAGGTTCGCGGCGCGGTCGATAGCGAGCGCATTCAGCGCGTTCTCGCGATCCGTTGGCACCGCATAGGGCGGGCTGGCCAAGAGGATCACATCGGCACCGATGTCGCGTGCGGCCTGTGCCAGAGCGATGGAATCATTGGTCAGCATCGCGCCGGTGCCCATGACAAGCGGCACGCGCCCCTTGATGCGGGCATGGGTGAAACGCGCCAGATCGACCCGCTCCTGAACGGTCTGGGCGTAATTCTCGCCGGTGGAACCGCCCGAGATGATGCCATGCACGCCCGCCGCGATCAGATGCTCGATCACGTCTGAGAGCGCGTCATGGTTTACCGACCCATCGGCGGTATAGGGTGTGATAACGGGGGTATAGATCCCATCGAACCGGAATATCGGGGTCATGGCGGTCCTCATGCGGGGGTGGAGCGAGCAAGATTGCCCATAGGCACATCGAGTGCCGCAGGCATCACGAAGCGTTCGATCTGGTTGCGCGACAGGTTCCAGTGATCTTCGGCCAATTGCGCGGCGGCGGTCTCGTCCCGCGCCGCGATGGCGTCGATGATGGCGTCGTGCTGCTGGCTGGCCTCAGAGAGGTTTTCGACCATCTCGGAGGTCTGGGGCTGGTAGAAGGTCATGCCGATGCGGGCATGGTCGATCAGCAGGCGTTGAAACGAGGGCAGCAGAAAGACATTGCCCGCCATCTCGCCGGTGATGTCGTGAAAGCGGGTGTTGGCGAGGGTCCGCTCGGTGGGGGTGCCGCTGCGCAGGGCTGCGCGAAACCCGTCCTGTGCCGCACGCAGGGCAGCGATCTGAAGGTCAGAGGCGTTGCGCGCCGCAAGCCGCAGGATCGCGCCGTAGATCATCGGGGCCGCCAGAAAGAAATCGCGCAGGGTGGTGTGCGAGAGATCAGATACGCGCGGGCCGCGATTGTCACGCAGGTCGATATAGCCAAGCCCGGCCAATTCGCGAAACACCTCGCGCACGGGCGTGCGGGAGAGGCCAAAGTTGGCGCAGAGCGCCACCTCGTCAAGATCCTCGCCGGGGCGCAAGACAGTGGTGAGAACCGATTCCTTGAGATGCGCGGCGAGGGCGGATTTGCGATCCTTCGCGGCCATTGGTGTCTCCTTTCGGGGGCTGTTGGTTGGATTTACATAATACAAACTGTATACGCAAGAAATTTATATTGTGTATATGAGAGATTCATCCCATAGAGAACCAGTCACAGCCGATGGGCCCGCCATGTCTGACACGCAGCATTTCGCCTTTGTTCTGGTCGAGGAATTCTCGCATCTGGCGTTTTCCTGCGCGGTGGAGCCGTTGCGCATCGCCAACCTGATCAGTGGCAAGCCGCTCTATCGCTGGTCCTTTCTGTCCGAAGATGGTGCGCAGGCAACCTGTTCAAACGGGTCTGTGACGCTTGTGCATCAGGGGTTCGAAAGCGTGCCGCCCTGTGATCTTCTGTTCGTGCTGTCGGGGATCAACATGCGGGCGCATGGCACGCGTCCGTTGCAGACCCTGCTGCGGCGCGCACATCGGCATGGCACGCCGATTGGGGCGCTCTGTTCAGGGGCGTGGATTCTGGCGGAGGCTGGGTTTCTGAATGGCATGAAGACCGCGATCCACTGGGATTATCACGCTGCCTTTATGGAGCGGTTTCCCGAGGTCAATCTGGTGCGCAACGTCTTTGTCGCGGATGAGCGGCACATGACCGCTTCGGGGGGGACAGCGACGGCGGATCTGATGCTGCACCTCATTGAGCGCGATCACGGCTATGATCTGTCCGTCGCGGTGGCCGATCAGATGGTCTATGCCTCTGTCCGCGAGGCAAGCGTGGCGCAGCGCATCTCATTGCAATCGCGCAACGGCATCCGCAATGCCCATCTGAGCAAGGCGATTGCCCGGATGCGTGAGACGGTCGAAGACCCGCTCAGCCCGGCGGAAATCGCGTCGGAGCTTTGCATTTCCACCCGGCAGTTGGAGCGACTGTTTGGTAAATGTCTGAATACCTCCCCCAAGAAATTCTTTATGGATCTGCGTCTGGACCGGGCGCGGCATCTGTTGATTCAGTCCGAAGCCTCGGTTGTGGAAATCGCCATTGCCTGCGGATTCGAGAGCCCCGGCCATTTTTCGCGGGTTTACAAATCCGCTTATGGTGTCACTCCTATGCAGCAACGCGGGCGTTTGAGTTGACGGGATGCGCCCGGCCCGGTGAACAGGACGGCGCAGGCCATGAAGATCGAGAACCGCATCTTTGACGAGTTGCAGATCGGCGAGAGCCAGAGCCTTCGGCGGCTCTGCACGCAGGATGATCTGCTGGTGTTTGCCAATGTCTCGGGCAATCACAACCCGATGCATCTCTATGATCTCGACGGGGATGGCGACGGTCAGCCAGAGGCGTTCGTGCCGGGGATGTTTCTGGGGGCGCTGGTGTCTGCTGTGCTGGGAAATCTCTTGCCGGGGGCGGGGACGCTCTACCGCGCGCAGAGTCTTGTGTTCCATAATCATGCCCATGCTGGGGATGAATTGGAGAGTCGGGTCACGGTGACGGACAAATCCGAGAAAGATTTTACCGTCACCCTGGCGACCGAGGTGCGACGGTTACGGGACGACGCGCTCATCGTGTCTGGCGTGGCGGTGGTCGAGGCGCCGCGCCGCAAACTGAACTATTCGAGCCACGATTTGCCGGGATTGATTGTGCAGCGGCATCGGCATTTCGAGAAACTGCTCAAGCGGGCAGAGCCATTGGCAGCGCTGGTCACGGCGGTCGTCTGTCCCGAAGAGCCGAATTCCCTGGGCGGCGCGCTCTTGGCGCGGGCGCATACATTGATCGAGCCGATCCTGATTGGCGATCCGGGACGCATTGCAGCGGCGGCGGTGACACTGGGCGCTGATCTGACGGGACTCGAGATCATCGCGGAAGCGGACCCCGAAGCCGCCGCGCGGCGCGCCGTGGCGCTGGTGCATGAGGGGCGGGCCGGGGCGTTGATGAAGGGGCATCTGCATACCGATCAACTGTTGCGCGCCGTGCTGGACAAGGCGCTTGGCCTGCGCGCCGGGCGGCGGTTGACCCATATCTTTGTGATGGATGTGCCGGGGCTGGCGCATCTCTTGATGGTCACGGATGCGGCGATCAACATCGCACCCGACCTGCGCACCAAGGTCGATATCGTGCAGAACGCGATTGATCTTGCCCTCAGCCTCGGGATTGAATTGCCCAAGGTCGGCGTGCTCTCGGCGGTCGAGACGGTCAATCCCGATATGCCGTCGTCGATGGATGCCGCGCTCTTGTCCAAGATGGCGGAGCGCGGGCAGATCACTGGCGGGTTGGTGGATGGTCCGCTGGCGATGGACAACGCGGTCGATATTGCGGCAGCGCGCATCAAGGGGATTTCTTCGGCTGTGGCGGGGCGCGCGGATATTCTGGTCGTGCCCAATCTCGATGCGGGCAATATGCTGGCCAAGCAATTGACCTATCTTGCTCATGCCGAGGCGGCGGGTCTGGTGCTGGGCGCGCGGGTGCCGATCATTCTCAATTCGCGGGCGGATGATGATATGGCGCGGCTGGCCTCCTGCGCCGTGGCTGCGCTTTATCAGGCGAGAGGCATGGGGCAGGGCTAAGGCCCTCAGCCCACCTGTGCAGGCAACCAGACGGTGAATTCCGCGCCGCCCTCGGGACGGTTGCGGGCTGTGATGAGCCCGCCCGCCTGTCGGATCAGGGTCTGGCTGACCGAGAGGCCAAGCCCCGTGCCCTCGCCCTGTTTGGTGGTGAAAAATGGATCGAACACCAGCGCCAGCTTGTCCTCGGGGATGCCGGGCCCGCTGTCGGCCACGATCAGCGCGGCGCCCGGATGCCCCTCGCGAGACTCGGCGTGTGTTGTCACTTCTAGCCATCCCCCCGTCTTCATGGCCTGAGCCGCATTGGTCACGAGGTTGATGATCACCTGCTGCAATTCGCCCGGATTGATCCGAACCAGCGGCGTGTCGGGCTGCGCGTCGATCACCACCCTGACGCCAGCCTTGGCGACAACGTGATCGACCAGCACAAGGCAATCGCGCAGGACCGAGGCAATCTCGACATCTTCCTCGAAGGTGCCGAATTCGCCGGGGCGCGCAAATTGCAAGAGCTTGCCGACGATCGCGCTGATCCGCCCGACTTGCCGGTCGATGAGGTCAAGTTCGGTTGTGACTGGCGCGGCGTCCGCGCCAAGTGTCTGGCGGATCACATCGAGATTGCCTTGAATGACTGCTGCGGGGTTGTTGATCTCATGCGCGACGCCTGCCGTGATTTCGCCGATGGAGGCGAGCTTTTCGGACATCACCAATTGCTGATACGTGATCTCGAGCTTGGCATTGGCCTCGCGCAACTCGGCTGTGCGCGCCTCGACACGGGCATTGAGCGCGTCGTTCCAAGCGCGCAGGGCGCGGTCGCGTTCCTGCACCTGATCAAGCAGGCTGTCGAGATGGGCGGCCACGGTGCCAATTTCATCACGCGCGGCGACGGGACCGATACGGGCGTCGAGATGCCCGGCCTCGACCCGTTCCATGGTCCGCGTCATCCGTTCGAGCGGCGCAAAGATGGTGCGCGCGAGACGCAGAAAGAGGGGGGCGCTGACGGCGAGAACGATCAGAAAGGCCGCGAGAACCAGCAGGTAGGCATTGCGCTTGGCCGCATCAAAGGGTGCCTGAAGAAAGCCGACGTAAAGCATACCGACCCGGTCCCCAAAGCTGTCGATGAGGGGCTGGTAGGCCGAGATATACCAGTCATTGACCACAAAGGCGCTGTCGAGCCAGGTCTGCCCTTTGTCCAGAACCGTGCCCCGGACCGCGGCTGACACCCGCGTTCCAAGCGCACGTTCATCCGCAAAGAGCCGTACATTGGTTGAGATGCGCACATCCTCTAGAAAGAGTGTCGCGGTGCCCTGCCGGTCGCCTGTTCGTCCCGTGTCGCGGTAGACCAGAGCATTGATGGTGTCGATGAAATCAAGGTTGCGATTCAGCAGAATCCCGCCCACCAGAATGCCCTCTCGCCCGCGCGTGCTGACCGGCGTGGCGGTGTGAACGACCATTCCACGATCCTCAACCTTGCGGTTGGTGGGGACGGCCGCGCGGGTCGAGACCAATGGCACCACGGCGCGGGTGGCGAGGCTTTGGCCGGTGTCGGGCAGGTTTTCCAGGTCGCGGGATGAAAAAATGTCAATCTCCGTGGCCGGGCGACCTTTGGCGGCCGTGTCGATCACCGGCCAGTCGACCCCGCGTCGCCGCGCCTCGGACAGGGGCAGGTAATAGAGGAAATCAAGTCCGAGACTGCGACGGTTCTTGTCGAGAAACGCCGACATGCCTGCCGGATCACCTTGCGCCACCGCGTCAAAGTTGAGCGAGCGCGCGAGACTGGTCACTTCGGTGCCCGTGGTGGTGAGGATGCGTTGCAGATACTGATTGGCGATGCGCAGATCGCTGGTGACATTGGTGATCAGCAGGCTGTCATAATTGGCGGACCAGCGATTGATCGCCACCAGCAAGAGGAGCGGCATCAGAACCACCAGCGGCAGAAGTGCCAAGATCAGCAATCGCAGCCGGACGGATGTCATATGCAAATCGGGCCCCTGTTCAGGAGCCCGACTTTAGGTCAATCATGCAGGTCGCGCAATCGCGCTTGGCCGCCGACGGATCAGTTCCAGCCGACCTGATTGAAGATCGCCTGAGCCGTGGCCGCGTGCTGTTTGAACGAGGCGGTCGGCGTCGTGCTGTCGGGTTTGAACTCGCCCATCTTGGCGACGAACGCATCGGGTGCCACCCCGGCCAGAACCGGATATTCATTGTTGCCCTTGGCGAACTGTGCCTGCGCGGTTTCGCTGGCGAGGAATTCCAGCAGCTTGAGCGCCTCCTCCTTGTTCGGGGCATGCGCGGCAATGCCAGCGGCGACGAGATTGACATGCGCACCGCGCCCGTCCTGATTTGGCCAGACCCAACCGATGTTGTCGATCCCGCTGCTCAGACCTTCGACGTCCGAGGCAAGCCCACGCGCGAAGTAATAGGTATTGGACACCGCGATATCGCATTCACCCGAGACTATGCCCCGCAGTTGATCCGTATCGCCACCCTGCGGTGCACGCGCCATATTGTCGACAAGGCCCTGGGCCCAAGCCGTGGCATCCTCTTCGCCATGCACTTCGACCATCGAGGCCATCAGTGACTGGTTGTAGATATTGGTGGACGAGCGGATGCAGATCAGGCCCTTGTATTTCGGATCAGCCAGATCCTCATAGGTCTGGGGCGGGCTGTCTACCCGGTCTTTGGCGTAAAAGATGATGCGCGAACGCTGCGAGAGCCCGGTCCAGAGGTTGTCAGGGTGACGCAGATGCGCGGGGACATTGGTTTCGATCAGGTCCGACGCGAAGGGTTGCAATAGGCCCTCTTCTTCGGCGCGGGCGATATTGCCCACATCGACGGTCATGAACACATCCGCCGGGCTGTTGGCCCCTTCCGCCTTCATGCGAGCGACCAGTTCGTTGGCTTCGGCTTCGATGCGGTTGATCGTGATGCCGGTTTCCTTGGTGAAGGCCTCGTAGAGCGCATTGTCCGAATCGTAATGCCGGCTGGAGTAGAGATTGACCTCCTGCGCCAGTGCTGGGGCGGTCAGGGCGAGGAGCGCAGTCACGCTCAGGGCGGCTTTGATCGGGTGCATCGAGAGTCCTTTCAAGGTATCCGAGTGATTTAATGGGGTATCTCTCGTATCTCTGACTAAAAGAGTCAATGGTAATTTCTGACAGTTTTAGTCGGATGCCTGCCCGCGCTGTCGCAAGCCGCTGCCGATCAGCGTGGTCGTGGCAAAGATCAGCGCCGCAACACAGACGATGGTCGGCCCGGTCGGCGTGTCGAAGTGGAACGACAGCCGCAATCCGCCCAGTGCCGAGGCGCTCGCGATGAGCGTGGCGATGACCGCCATACGCTCGGGCGTGATGGCGAGCGGTCGGGCGGCAGCGGCGGGGACGATCAGCATGGCGGCGATGAGCAGCACGCCCACCACCTTGATCGCCACTGCGACCACCACCGCCAGCGCCAAGGTCAGCACAAGCTGTTCGCGGCGCGGGTCGATGCCCGCGGACCACGCCAGATCAGGACTGAGCGTCGTGGTCAAGAGCGCCTGCCAGCGCCAGGCCAAGAGGCTGAGAACAAGGGCCGCACCGCCCCAGATCACCAGCAAATCGCCCCGGCTGACCGCCAGAATATCGCCAAAGAGATAGGCCATGAGATCAATTCGCACGCCTGAGAGAAAGGACACCGCGACAAGGCCAAAGGCCAGCGCCGAATGCGCCAGAACGCCCAGCATTGTGTCCATGGCAAAGCCGCGGCCCGACAGGGTTGAAACGGTGGTGGCCATGATCAGCGACATCGCCAGTGCACCGACAAAAACCGACATTGAAAACGCCAGCGCCATCGCCACCCCGAGGATGGCCGCATGGGCCGTGGCATCGCCGAAATAGGCCATGCGCCGCCAGACGACAAAGCTGCCCAAGGGGGCGGCGGCCAGCGCCACGCCAAGACCTGCGAGGGCGGCGCGGACCATGAAATCATCAAGCATCATTCGGCGGCCTCGTGGCTGTGAGGGTGATCATGGTCATGATCATGGTCGTGGGCGTGGTTGTGTTCATGCCGGTAGAGCGCCAGTGCGCCTTGGGTGCCAGTGCCAAAAATCGCCCTATATTCATCAGCTTGCGCGACGACCTCGGGGTGGCCTTCGCAGCAGATGTGACCATTGAGACAGATCACCCGGTCAGAGGCGCTCATGACCACATGGAGTTCGTGACTGACCATCAGCACGCCGCACCCAAACTCGCGCCGCACCTCTTCGATGCGGCGGTAAAAGGCGGCGGAGCCGGGTTGATCGAGGCCCTGCGTCGCCTCGTCGAGAATGAGCAGGTCGGGCTTTTCCAAGAGCGCGCGGGCGAGCAGAACGCGCTGAAATTGGCCCCCCGACAGATCTGCCATCTGCCGATCCCGCAGGTCAGGCAGCCCCGCCTGATCCAATGCGGCGCGCGTTTGGTCTGCGGTATGCCGCCTCGGCAGACCGAGAAAGCGCGTGACGGTCAGCGGCAGCGTCGGGTCGATATGCAGCTTTTGCGGCACATAGCCGATGCGCAGGCCGGGGCGGCGGATGATCTCGCCGCGCGCCGGTTTCTGCGCCCCGATGAGGGCGCGCAGGAGCGTGGATTTACCCGATCCATTGGGGCCAACGATGGTCACGATCTCGCCCCGGTCGAGGACGAGATTGATGTCGGACAGCACGGTTGTCCGGTTGAAAGATACGGTCAGCCCCCGGGTTTCGATCAGGCGCAATTCGCGGCCCCTTTGCAGCATTTCGGGCAGAGGCCCATCGCCTCGACCACGGCCTGTTCGATGACGAAACCCGTGTCGGCGGCGGCGCGTCCCAACATGCCCTTTGACGGTTCGGCATGCGCCTCGGCCACTGCGTCACATTGGCGGCAGATCAGGAAGGCCGGGGTGTGGTTCTGTCCGGGGTGGGTGCAGGCGATAAAGGCATTCAGCCGCTCGATCTTATGCGCAAAGCCATGTGTCACGAGAAAATCGAGGGCGCGGTAGACCACGGGAGGCTGAGAGCCCAAACCTTCGTCGCGCAGGATGTCGAGGATCTCATAGGCCCCCATCGCGCGGTGCTCGCTGAGCAGGATCTCCAGCACGCGGCGGCGGACGGGGGTGAATTGCAACTTGTGCTCTGCACAATGTGTCTCGACCGCCGCGATGGCATCGCGCACGCAGCCCTTGTGGTCATGCGCTTCGAATCCGATCGTGTCCATCTGGTCCTCCAACGGGTTCACCTTGGGATCATTTTGGGGTTGATATGTTATAGGGTTACATTTATCAAGTGATGTCGAATGTTATGATATCACATATGAGGATCACTATGCCGATGCGTTTTCTACTCTCCGTGAGTCTTGGGGTGTCACTGGCCGGGGTGGCCATGGCCGACGCACCAAAGGTGGCCACCGATATCACGCCTGTTCAGTCGCTGGTGGCACGGGTGATGCAGGGCGTGGGTGCGCCGGAGGTGATCGTGCGCCCCGGTGCCTCGCCGCATGGCTATGCGATGCGCCCGTCTGAGGCGGCGGCGCTGGAGCAGGCTGATTTGGTGTTCTGGATGGGTGAGGGGCTGACGCCTTGGCTTGAGGGATCCATCGAGGCGCTGGCCAGTGAGGCACATGTGGTGGCGTTACTGGGCGCGGCGGGCAGCCGGGTCTTGCCGTTCCGCGAGGGGGTAGAATTTGCGGCGCACGAGCCCGGCGAAGACCACGGCGAAGACCATGCAGAAGAAGAGGCGGGGCATGCGGATCATGCGGAGGCGCATGATCACGACCACGCTCACGACCATGACCATGACCATGAGGGGACAGACCCGCATGCCTGGCTTGCTCCGGAGAATGCGCGGGTCTGGATGCGGCTGATTGCCGAGGAACTGGCCGAGCATGACCCGGACAATGCCGCAGCCTATGCCGCGAATGCAGAGGCAGGGCAGGCTGAGCTAGAGGCGTTGAGCCAAGAGATCGCGGCGGAGCTGGCCCCGGTCCAAGACAAGCCCTTTTTGGTGTTTCACGATGCCTATCAGTATTTCGAGAACGCGTTTGACGTGACCGCGGCGGGGGCGATTGCGCTGGGCGATGCGGCAGCACCGGGACCGGCACGGGTTGCGGCGCTGCGCGACATGGCCGAGGCGCGTGGCGTTCTGTGTGTTTTCTCGGAGCCACAATTCGATCCCAAGCTGGTCGAGACCGTGTTTGGCGATGTCGCCACCCACGGCGTGCTTGACCCGATGGGAAGTCAGTTGGAGCCGGGTCCGGGCCTCTATCCGCAGATGCTTCGGGACATGGCCGGGGCGATGGCGACCTGCCTTGGCGGGGCAAGCTAGAGACGCCCTGCATCTGACGAATCCGTCAAAACGCAGCGTTAAACTTGCGCGCCTGTGAATTCCCGCACATTCTCCCCGAAAGGAACAACCCCGCGCCGGGAACGCGGGGGCAATCAGGGAGGACGGACCGATGGCGTTCAAGACGCGGCAGGATGCGCTTGATATTCAGAATGAGATGCCTTGGGCGGCGCGCGAGCGCCCTCACACCATCTATCAGATGTTGAACGAGGTTGCGGGCAAATTTCCGAACCGGCCCGCGATCAGCTATCAGTTGTTTTCCGGGGCCACAGACAAGGCGCAGACCCTGACATGGCAGCAGTTTCACGATCAGTGCTGCCAGGCCGCCAATCTCTTTCGCAGCCTCAAGGTGGGCGAAGGCGATGTGGTGGCTCTGGTGCTGCCCAATTGTCTTGAAACGGCGGCGGCGACCATTGGCGGCATGATCGCGGGCATCGTCAACCCGATCAACCCGCTATTGGAGCCAGAGCAGATCAGCGCCATTCTCCGCGAGACCGGCGCCAAGGTGGTGGTCACGCTCAAGGCATTCCCCAAGACCGACATCGCGCAAAAGACCGCTGAGGCGGTGCGCCATGCGCCGAATGTCCATACGGTGCTGGAGATTGATCTCAACCGCTATCTCAGCCCGCCCAAATGCTGGATTGTGCCGCTGGTGCGCCCCAAAAACCCGGTGCAGCATCATGCCGATTGCATGGATTTCAACAAGGCCAGCGCGCGGCAGCCCAAGACCCTGAGTTTTGCCGATAGCGCGGGCGACCGCGTGGCGGCCTATTTCCACACCGGCGGCACCACCGGCATGCCCAAGGTGGCGCAGCACAAGTATTCCGGCATGATCTACAATGGCTGGATCGGGCACACGCTGCTCTTCACCGAGCAGGACAATGTGATGTGCCCGCTGCCGCTGTTCCATGTGTTTGCCTGTCATGTGATCTTGATGGCGATGATCAAATCTGGGGCGCATGTGGTGTTTCCGACGCCTGCGGGCTATCGCGGTGAGGGGGTGTTCGACAATTTCTGGAAGCTCTGCGAGCGCTGGAAGATCAGTTTCATCATAACGGTTCCGACCGCTGTTTCCGCGCTCATGCAGCGAAAGGTGGATGCGGATGTCTCAAGCGTCAAGAACGCCTTTTCGGGATCGGCGCCGATGCCGATGGAATTGTTCACCCGGTTCGAGTCGGCGACCGGCATTGCGGTGATCGAGGGCTATGGTCTGACCGAGGCGACATGCCTTGTCTCCGCCAACCCGCCCGATGGCGAAAAGAAGGTGGGATCGGTGGGCGTGCCCTTTCCCTATACCGATGTGCGGATCATCAAGGGCACGGCGGATGGGCCGATGGATTGCGCGGTGGATGAGGTGGGCGAGATCTGCATCTCGAATCCCGGTGTCTTTTCAGGTGGCACCTATACCGAGGCGGCCAAGAACAAGGATCTCTATTATCATGGCGATTATCTGCGCACCGGCGATCTGGGGCGGATTGATCCGGATGGCTATCTGTGGATCACGGGCCGCGCCAAGGATCTGATCATCCGGGGCGGCCATAATATCGACCCCGCCGAGATCGAAGAGGCGCTGATGGTGCACAAGGCCGTGGCGATGGCCGGGGCCATCGGGCAGCCGGATGCACATGCCGGTGAAATCCCCTGCGCCTATGTGGAACTGGTGGCCGGGGCCACGGTGACGGGCGAGGAACTGCTCGAGCATTGCAAGCTGCATGTGCATGAGCGCGCGGCGGTGCCCAAGCATGTCGAGGTCTTGCCGGAACTGCCGAAAACAGCGGTGGGCAAGGTGTTCAAGCCCGACCTGCGCAAACTGGCGATTACGCGGATTTACAACGCGGCATTGGCCGATGCCGGGGTTGCCGCGCGGGTGACGTCGGTGGTCGATGACAAGAAACGCGGGCTGGTGGCCAAGGTATCGGGCTCGGCCAGTGCCGAGGGCGAGGCCGTGGGGCATGTGCTGGGCCAATTCGTGCGGCCTTGGGATTGGGCGGAGTAGGGGGCGCTTGAGCCACCCGCGCGGCGCGGTCAACGAAAGTCGCATAACACCAGAGCAACGACAAAAAAGCCCGGATGATCCTCTCATCCGGGCTTTCCGCTTTCTCGCTCAGACCTGCCTTATGACACGTCCTTGTAGCTGACCTCGCGGGCGTCGCTGCCGGTTTTTTCCCGGCGCACGAGCAGGCGGTTGAGGGCGTGGACATAGGCCTTGGCTGAGGCCACGACCGTATCGGTATCGGCCGATTGTCCCATCACGATGCGCCCCGCCTCTTCCATCCGCACGGACACGGTCGCCTGTGCGTCTGTGCCTTCGGTCACGGCATGGACCTGATAGAGCTGCAACCGCGCCTCATGCGGAAAGAGCGCCTTGACCGCGTTGAACGTGGCATCGACGGGGCCATCCCCTGTGGCCTCGGTCGAGACTTCGCGCCCGTCGATTTCCATCGTGAGCGTCGCCTGTTGCGGGCCTTCGGTGCCGCAGATCACGCGCAAGTGTTTGATCTGCAAGCGGTTGTTCTCGGAATCCATACCGGCGTTGACGAGGGCCACGAGATCATCGTCGTAGATTTCCTTTTTGCGGTCGGCGAGTTCCTTGAACCGGACGAACACATCGTTGAGCTGATTATCAGCCAATTCATAGCCCAAATCCTTGAGCTTGGAGCGCAGCGCGGCACGGCCCGAATGCTTGCCCATGACGATATTTGTCTCGGTCAGACCCACATCCTCGGGGCGCATGATCTCGAAGGTTTCGGCGTTCTTGAGCATGCCGTCCTGATGGATGCCGGATTCATGCGCAAAGGCGTTCTTGCCGACGATGGCCTTGTTGAACTGCACCGGAAAGCCCGACACAGCGGCAACGCGGCGCGAGATGTTTATCAGCTTGCGGGTGTCGACGCCGGTCTCGTAAGGCATGATGTCGCCGCGCACCTTGAGGGCCATCACCACCTCTTCGAGGGCGGTGTTGCCGGCGCGTTCGCCAAGGCCGTTGATGGTGCATTCGATCTGCCGCGCGCCGCCTGCAACGGCGGCGAGGGCGTTGGCCGTGGCCATGCCCAAATCGTTGTGGCAATGGGTGGCAAAGATCACCTCATCCGCCCCCGGCACGGTTTCGATCAGGCGGCGGATGAGCGACGCGGATTCCTCTGGCGCGGTATAGCCCACGGTATCGGGGATATTGATCGTGGTCGCCCCCGCCTTGATTGCAATCTCGACCGTGCGGCAGAGATAATCCCATTCGGTGCGGGTGGCATCCATCGGCGACCATTGCACATTGTCGCAGAGATTGCGGGCATGTGTCACCGTCTCGTGAATACGCTCGGCCATCTGGTCGCGGTCGAGATTGGGGATCGCGCGGTGCAGCGGCGAGGTGCCGATAAAGGTATGGATGCGGGGCTGTGCTGCGTGTTTCACCGCCTCCCAGCAGCGGTCGATGTCTTTCAGATTGGCACGGGCGAGGCCGCAGATCACGGCGTTCCTCGAGTTTTTCGCAATCTCGCTGACCGCGTTGAAATCGCCCTCGGAGGCGATGGGAAATCCGGCTTCGATGATATCGACGCCCATATCATCGAGCAGCCCGGCGATTTCGAGCTTTTCGGCATGGGTCATGGTCGCGCCGGGGCTTTGCTCGCCGTCGCGCAAGGTGGTGTCAAAGATGACGACGCGATCTTTAGAGGTGTTGGTCATGTTGGTCTCTTTCAAAAAATCCTAAGCCTGCGGCGCGAAACGGCACATCCTCTGAGCGGTCGCGCCAAGACGGCACGCTCAGAGGCGGCTTAGGCCTAGCAGGACAGCACGTGCGGCACGCCGAGGGGCGTGGGGCAAGGGCGTGATATGATCCTGCATCAACATGGGCGAAACTATACGGGCGCTCTGCGGCGATGAAAACCCCGAAATTGCGTCGGCAGTTTGGGGTTGAAGCAGCACGAGCTTCGGCTAGGTCTGCGCCATGGAAAACGCATTGATCATCGGCGCGTCGGGCGGCATCGGGCAGGCTGTGAGCGCCGCCCTTGAGGCAAGGGGCGTGTCGGTCACGGGCCTGTCGCGGAGGGACGATGGATTCGACGTGACCGATGAGGCCTCGGTCGCATCGGCGCTTGGGGCGCTCACAGGGCCGTTTGACCTGATCCTTGTGGCGACGGGGGCGTTGGAAATCGGCGATGCCGCGCCGGAAAAGGCGCTGCGGCAGGTGACCGCGCAGGCGATGCTCGATCAATTTGCGCTCAATTGCGTCGGGCCGTCCTTGGTGCTCAAGCACAGTGTCCGGCTCTTGCCGCGCGAGGGGCGGGCGGTCTTTGCGGCGCTCTCGGCGCGGGTGGGCTCGATTGGCGACAACAGTTTTGGAGGCTGGTATTCCTATCGTACGTCCAAGGCCGCGCTCAACCAGATGATCCACACCGGCGCGATTGAACTGGGGCGCAGCCACCGCGCGGCGATTTGCGTGGCGCTGCATCCCGGCACGGTCGAGACCGACTTTACCCGCAAATATCTGGGTCGGCACCCGGCGGTGCCCGCGCCAGAGGCGGCGGAAAACCTGCTAAGTGTGATCGAAGGGCTGCGGCCCGAGGAGAGTGGCGGGTTCTTTGATTGGCAGGGGAAACCCGTGCCATGGTAGCGCGGCTGGTGCTGGTGCTGGGGGATCAACTCAGCCTTGATCTGTCGGCGCTGTGCGCGGCGGACAAGGCACGCGACGTGGTGGTCCTGGCCGAGGTGATGGACGAGGGCCGCTATGTACCCCACCATCCCAAGAAGATCGCGCTGATCCTGTCGGCGATGCGGCATTTTGCCGATGAGTTGCGGGCCGAGGGCTGGCAGGTGGCCTATACGCGGCTGGATGATCCCGAGGCCACGCCGTCGATTGTCGGCGAATTGATCCGACGGGCCGAGGAATTCGGTGCAGGCGAGGTGATCGCCACGCAGCCCGGAGAATGGCGGTTGATTGCGGCGCTGAATGAGGCCCCCTTGACCGTTCGGCAACTGCCCGATGACCGGTTCATTTGTACGCTGGAAGAGTTCGACCGCTGGGCCGAGGGGCGCAAAGAGCTTCGGATGGAGTATTTTTACCGCGAGATGCGGCGCAAGACCGGGTTCCTGATGGAGGGCGACCAACCGGCGGGGGGCAAGTGGAATTTTGACCATGACAACCGAAAGCGCGCGCAAGTGGACCTGCTGCGCGCAAGGCCGCTGCGGTTTGAGCCGGATGCGATCACGGCGGAGGTGCTGGATCTGGTCGAGGCGCGGTTTGGTGGGCATTTCGGCACCCTACGCCCCTTCTGGTTTGGCGTGACACGGGCCGAGGCCGCCCAAGCGTTTGACCATTTCGCGCGGCACCTGCTGCCGGGGTTTGGCGACACGCAGGATGCCATGCTGGAAGGGGATGCGTTTCTGCATCATTCGGTGATTTCGATCTACATGAACATCGGCCTGCTCAATCCTGTCGATATCTGCACCCGAGTTGTTGAGGAATGGCACGCAGGCCGGGTGCCGATCAATGCCGCCGAAGGGTATATCCGGCAGGTGATCGGCTGGCGGGAATACATGCGCGGCCTCTATTTCCGCGAGGGGCCGGACTATGTGACGCGCAACGCGCTGGGCCACAAGCGCGCTCTGCCAGGGATGTATTGGGGGGGCGAGACGCGGATGAACTGCGTCTCGCAAGCTGTTGGGGTGACGGCAAAAGAGGCCTATGCGCATCATATCCAGCGGTTGATGGTAACGGGCAATTTCGCGCTTCTGGCCGGGATTGATCCAGGACAGGTGCATGAGTGGTATCTCGCGGTCTATGCCGATGCGTTTGAATGGGTCGAGGCCCCGAATGTGATCGGCATGAGCCAGTTTGCCGATGGCGGCATCATCGCCAGCAAACCCTATGTGAGTTCGGGCAATTACATTGACAAGATGTCGGATTACTGTCGGTCCTGTGCCTATTCGGTCAAGGACAAGACGGGCGAGAATGCCTGTCCCTTTAACCTGCTCTATTGGGATTTCCTGATCCGGCATCGCGATAAGTTTGGCCGCAATCCGCGCATGGGGCCGGTTTACCGCACATGGGACAAGATGGAGGAGACACGGCGCGCGGCCGTTCTGGACGGGGCCGCGCGGGTGCTGGACGATCTGGACGCGGGCCGACCGGTCTGATCACTCGGTCTGGGTGGTGTTTTCGGACAGCGCGCCGTCGTCCCATGTGCCGCTGGCCTCTTGACCGCTGGCATAGCGCATGGTGCCTTCGCCCTGCCGTTTGCCGGCGCGGAACATGCCCTCATAGACATCGCCATTGGTGTAGGTGGCCACGCCGCGCCCCGAGATTTCACCGTCCTGCCATTCGCCCTCATAGACAAAGCCATCGGGCATGGTGATCTTGCCCTGCCCATGGCGCTGACCGTCGACGAACTCTCCGACATAGATCGTGCCATCGGGATAGCTCGCGGTGCCGGTGCCGTGGCGTTGACCGTCCTGCCACTCGCCCTCATAGCGATAGCCGTCGGGGTAGGTCATGACCCCTGTGCCATGGTTGCGGGCGTTCTGGAACTCGCCCTCATAGACAAGGCCATTGGGGTAGGTGGCACGCCCCGTGCCCTCGATCACGCCGCCGACCCATGATCCTTCGTAGGTTGAGCCATCCGGATACGTGATGCGCCCTTCGCCATTGGCGAGATCATCGCGGAACTGCCCCTCATAGACCGAGCCATCGGGATAGGTGACGCGCCCCTGACCCGAGATTTTGCCCGCGACCCATTCGCCCTCATAGAGATAGCCATCGGTGCCGGTGAATTTGCCCTGACCGTGGCGGCGGTCATCCTTAAAGGCACCCTCATAGAGATCGCCATTCTCATAGGTAACGCGGCCCGTACCCTCGCGCCGCCCGGCGACAAGATCGCCTTCATAGACATCGCCATTGGGCTGCGTGAGCTTGCCCCTGCCGTCAATCTCTCCGGCGCGCCATGTGCCCTCGTAGATCAGCCCGTCGGGCATGGTCAGCGTGCCAATCCCCTCGCGCGCGCCGCGCGCAACCGCGCCTTCGTAAACGGCGCCATCGGGATAGGTGATCTTGGCCATGCCTTCCTTGACGCCATTGACCCAATCGCCGTCATAGATATAGCCGCCCGGGCTCTGCATCCGGCCGCGTCCGTGGTGCATCGCATTGAGAAAACCGCCCTCGTAGCGCACGCCATTGGCGTAGATCGCAACACCTTGGCCGGTGATCTTGCCATCCTCCCACGCGCCCTCATAGGTGCCGCCGTCGGTGAACACGATCTTGCCGATGCCATTGGGTTTGCCACGCGCAAATTCGCCCTCATAGACCGAGCCATTGGGAAAGCGCGCGACACCCGTGCCGCGAATCTCACCCTCGACCCAGTCGCCGGTATACTCATAGCCATTGGGCAGGGTGTAGGTGCCGGTGCCATGCTGCAGCCCGTCCTTGAACGTGCCCTCATAGATGCCACCATCGTCATATTGCTTGGTCTGGACCTCGGCGTCCTGAGCGGCGGCCATGCTGGCGGCGCTGAGGGCGATGCTCAGAAGGATGGCTCTTGTGCGCGAAAAGTTCATATCTGCCCCGATGCCCGATCCCGCCCGATGATACGGCGGCTGCGCCAAATCTAGAGGACGGGGCAGGGGCTGACAACGGCTTTTGGCCAAATCGTCTTTCCCTCCGGCGGCGATCTGCTACATCAGGCGCGAGGATAAGCAGAGGGCACGGACATGGGTGACAGGTTTCGCCTGACATTGGCGCAGTTGAACCCGACGGTGGGGGATCTGGCAGGCAATGCGCGCATGGCGCGTGCGGCATGGGAAGAGGGACGCGCTGCGGGGGCCGATCTGGTGGCGTTGCCGGAAATGTTCATCACCGGCTACAACACGCAGGATCTGGTGCGAAAGCCCGCGTTTCATCAGGCTGCGATTGCAGCGATCGAGGCGCTGGCGTCCGACTGCGCCGAGGGTCCGGCGCTTGCGATTGGCGGACCGGCGCTGGACGGCGTTGGGCTCTTTAACGCTTATTACGTCTTGCAGGGCGGCGCGGTGCGCGCCCGCGTGCTCAAGCATCACCTGCCCAATGAGACCGTATTCGACGAGGTGCGGCTCTATGAGAGCGGGCCGGTGGCGGGGCCCTATACGGTGGCAGGCGTGCGGATCGGCAGCCCGATCTGTGAAGATGCCTGGCATGAGGATGTGGCCGAGACATTGGCCGAGACCGGGGCCGAAATCCTGCTCGTACCCAATGGATCACCGCATTACCGCAACAAGATGGACCGGCGCCAGAACATGATGGTGGCGCGAGTGATCGAGACCGGATTACCGCTCGTCTACCTCAATATGGTGGGGGGACAGGACGATCAGGTGTTCGATGGCGGCTCTTTCGTGCTCAACCCCGGTGGGGCGCTGGCGGTGCAACTGCCGGTGTTCCAGGAGGCGGTGGTGCATGTCGATCTGGAGCGGGGACGGGAAGGCTGGCGCGCGACCCCGGGCATTCTGGCGCATCTGCCGGATGATCTGGAGCAGGATTATACCGCGATGGTTCTGTCCTTGCGCGACTATCTGCGCAAATCCGGGTTCTCAAAGGTCTTGCTTGGCCTTTCGGGCGGGGTGGACAGCGCCATTGTGGCGACGATTGCCGTCGATGCGCTGGGGGCGCAGAATGTCCGCTGCGTGATGCTACCGTCAGAGTATACCTCGCCCGAGTCGCTGGAGGATGCCAAGGCTGTCGCGGAAAATTTGGGCTGCCGCTATGATTTCGTTCCGATTGATGCCGGACGCGCGGCAATCACGGAGACCTTGGCCCCGCTCTTTGACGGCACAGAACCGGACCTGACCGAGGAGAATATCCAGTCGCGACTGCGCGGGCTGTTGCTCATGGCGCTCAGCAACAAGTTCGGCGAGATGCTGCTGACCACGGGCAATAAATCCGAGGTGGCGGTCGGCTATGCCACCATTTATGGCGATATGGCGGGGGGGTATAACCCGATCAAGGATCTCTACAAGACGCGGCTGTTCGAGATTTGCCGCTGGCGGAATGCCCAGCATCGCGACTGGATGAGGGGTGGCGCGGGCGTGGTGATCCCCGCGCGGGTGATCGACAAACCGCCCAGTGCGGAATTGCGCGCCGATCAGAAGGATAGCGATTCGTTGCCCGACTATCCGGTGTTGGACGGCATTCTGGATATTCTGGTCGATCAGGACGGCTCGATTTCGGATTGTGTGGCGGCGGGCTATACCCTCGGCGATGCCAAGCGGGTCGAACATCTGCTCTGTATCAGCGAATACAAGCGGTTTCAGGCCGCCCCCGGCACGCGGCTGAGCCATCGGGCCTTTTGGCTCGATCGCCGCTATCCGATCGTCAATCGCTGGCGGGACGGGTCGGGAGAGGCCTGAGCGCGACTCGGGTTATTCGGCGGCGGGGCGATGTGCGGCGGGGCGCGGTATGAGATCGCCACTCTCACGCAGGCGGGCGATATAGGCAATAAGATCCGCCTTGCGCAGCGGTTTGCCGAGAAAGCCGTCCATGCCCGCAAGATGCGCCTCTTGCCGGTGTTGCTCCAGCACATTGGCGGTCACGGCCACCACATGCGCGGGTGGCAGATCCTGCGCCGCCTCTTGCGTGCGGATCAGGCCGGTCGCCTGATAGCCGTCCATGCCGGGCATCGAGACATCCATTAGCACCAGATCTGCGGGCTGCGCGCCGTAAAACGCGACCGCCTCGGCCCCGCTGGCGGCAAGACGGAGCTGCGCGCCGGAGCGGGCAAAATAGCGCTCGAGCAAGAGGCGGTTGGTGGCATTGTCGTCGACGCCAAGGATATGCAGCCCCTCGGCCCAGTCCGCAGCCCAGTTCTCGGCGCGGCGCGCGGGCGCAGGCTCGGACGGAAGTGCTGAGAGATGGCCGTTGAGGGCGGCGCGTGCAGCCTCGATCAAAAGGGCGTGGCGCAGC
Source organism: Roseovarius sp. MBR-51 (assembly GCF_053628575.1). Classification (NCBI taxonomy): domain Bacteria; kingdom Pseudomonadati; phylum Pseudomonadota; class Alphaproteobacteria; order Rhodobacterales; family Roseobacteraceae; genus Roseovarius; species Roseovarius sp. MBR-51. The sequence continues at coordinate 275,277 of NZ_JBRJGQ010000007.1, read as the reverse complement.
GGTTTGCGCAGCACGGAGCGGATGGCATCCGAGGGGGCAACGGCGCGGTCGGACAGCAGGATCTGTGGCGTTGCCTCGGTCAGATCATCGTCAGGCACCCGGTCATCGCGCAGGATGAGCGCGGGCTTGGGCGCAACGGCCATATCGGCGACGTTACCCCCGGCGATCACGCGGGCCCCCAGATGGGTGAGCGGGGCGGCGATCCCGGCGCGGCGGTCGGCGCAGGGATCCAGCAGCCAGATCACCGGCGCATCCGGACCGGGCTGCGCCAGAGGCGTGGCGCGCAGGCCCCGACCGCCGCTTTCTTGCGGGATCAGCGGCAGGGCGATGTCAAACCGCGTGCCCTCACCCTCGCGGGAATGGAGCGTCAGCGTGCCCCCCATCAGCGTCACCAACTGGCGACTGACCGCAAGGCCAAGGCCGGTGCCGCCAAAGCTGCGGGTGGCGGTGTTGTCCACCTGTTCAAAAGCGGTAAAGACCTTGTCCTGTTGATCCGCAGGAATGCCCACGCCGCTGTCATGGACGCGGATCACGATCTGGCCGGGGCCGCCTGCGCGGGCGCGCAGGGCGACATGCCCCTCAAGCGTGAATTTCACCGCATTGCCCGCGATATTCACGAGGATCTGGCGCAAACGCCCGGCATCGCCGAGCATGATTTCGGGCAGGTCGGGGGCGACATCGGAATAGAGCATCAGCCCCTTGCGCGCGGCCAGCGGGGCGAGAAGCTGCGTCACATCCTCGACAATCTCGCGCAGGCGGTAGGGCTCGGAAGCGAGCGTGAGCTTGCCCGCCTCGATCTTGGAGAAATCGAGAATGTCGTTGATGATGGTCAAAAGCGCATCGCCCGAGCGGACCATCGTGCTGACATAGCTGTCCTGTTCCGGGGTCAGATCGGTTTCCGAGAGCATGTCGGCCATGCCGATGATCCCGTTCATCGGCGTACGGATCTCATGGCTCATCTTGGCGAGGAAATCGGACTTCGCGTCATTGGCGATCACCGCCACCTCGCGCGCCTCTTCCAGCCGGGTGATGAGGCGGCGCAGCGGGCGGCCCACGATGACCCGAAACGAGAGCCAATTGGCGAGGGCGGCGATGAGGATGCCGCCCGCCAGCAGCAAGAGCAGGAAATCGCGCTGATAGCGTTTGACGGTGGCAATCTCGCGCTCGTCAAAGCGCGTGACAAGCTCTGTTATAGGCCAGGAAAATACCTCATAGGGCAGGGCCAGCGCGGTGTCGGCCCCCTGACAGCCCAGCCCCTCGGGCACAACGGCCAGCACGGAGCGATTGGCCGGGTCCACCAATTCGACACAGCGGATCGCGGGATCGCCCAGCAGCGTCTGCATGAGGTCGGTCACAAAGGGGCTGGCCCAATTGACCGCGCCATCGCTCTGATCGCTGAAGCGCTCCAGCGCGCCGCCCAGCCGTGACGTGGCATTGCCGATGCGCATGGCCATCGCCTCTTCGCTGCGCAAGAGGTTCTTTTCGCTGAGCCACAAGAGCCCGGAGGCGGCAAAGAGCAAAAAGGTCGGCACCATCACCGCCGTCAGTTTGAGATACAGTCCCAGCGTCGGCGTGCGCAGGGCCGCCCCATCCGTCATGGCCATCAGGGTCACTCCAGCCGAGTGGCGCGGCCTGCGTCCATCAGCGCCTTGAGCGGGGTGCGGTTGTCGATCTCGGTGCGGACCACGCCGTAGCGCCCGGCGTTTTGCGATATGTAGTAATCCACCGGCACCTCTTTGCCATCGGGACCGATGAGGGTGGCGCACATGACATAAACCTCGTCCATCTTGAGGATGATCTCGTGATTCTCGGTTGGGTAGAATTTGGTCAACTGCCCGGTGGTCAGGTCGAGATGCGGCAGCGCGCCATCCATCATCGACCGGCTCAGGCTGCGTTGCAGCGCAGCCTGAAGCTGCGTGCGCACCTCTGTCAAGGATTCCGCCTGCGCGCCGGCCCCAGAAAACAGGCAGAGCGCCAGCAGGGCGAAGAAGGCAAATCGTGTCATGGGGCGGCTCCGTGAGCGGGCAGGTTGGTATCCATCCAAGCGCATTGCCGTTACCAAAGGGTTGATCCGCACCGGGCACTCCGATCACAACCGCGTGATCAGGGGCCACGCGCCACGCGCTTGTGACTTGCCTCTGTCAGGGTTAGGCACAGGTTACGGCCAGTCGGTTTCAGGAGGGCGCGATGCGGGTTTTTGCAATTTTGCTGACATTTTCGGCACTTACGGGGCCCGCGCTGGCCTGCGGGCCGGATACCGATTGCATGCTGGGCGACCGGCATTACCGCATTGCCATGCCCGAGGGGCAGACGGGCGGCCCGGTAGGGGCTGTGGTCTTTGCCCATGGCTATCGCGGATCGGCGGCGGCGGTGATGCAGAACCAGAACCTGCGTCAGGTCGTGTCGGATATGGGGCTGGCGCTGATCGCGCTCAAATCTGCTGATGATGACTGGGTGATTCCCTACGCGCCGCGCCATATGGACAGCGACGGATCGGTGGAATTCCGCTATGTCGAGGCGGTGATCGAGGATGCCGCGCGGCGGTTTCCGATTGATACCAAGCGGTTGATGGCGGCGGGATTTTCCGCAGGCGGCATGATGGTCTGGAACCTCGCCTGCACCATGCCAGAGCGGTTCGCGGGCTTTGCCGCGATTTCCGGGACCTTCTGGATGAAACCGCCCGAGACCTGCGCCACGCCTGCGGCGAGCCTTGTGCATATTCACGGCACGACTGATCCGACGGTGCCCTTGGCCGGGCGGCCTATTCTGGAGACGCGCCAGGGCGATGTGGCCGACTCGTTGGACATGTATCAGGCGCTGGGCGGCTTCCGCCCGAATGGCGAGATGGAATTCGAGGATCTCGAGTGTCAGACCGGTCGCAATACCACGGGCGACGTGCTCGATTTCTGTCTGCATCCGGGCGGGCATTCGTTTCGCAGCAGCTATTTGCGCTTTGCATGGGACCGGCTACACGCGGCGGGGCAACTCTGAGGCAGAGGGCTTGCCTGACAGCCCCGTTCGCGGAATACTCGGCTGAATGGGTATTCAGTCGGGGGCTGCGCATGTCAGAAGATATTCTCTACGATCAGAGCCATATCGGCTTTCTCGAGGAGCTTTGGGGCGAGGGATTTCTGTCCCCCGGTGGCCCGGAGGAAGTGGCGAGGGTTCTGGATGGGATTGATCTGACAGGGGCAAGGGTGCTCGACATCGGCTGTGGGTCAGGGGCGATTGCGGTCATTCTGGTGCGCGACCACGGCGCGGCGCATGTCACGGGTATCGACGTCGAAGACCCGGTATGCGCCGCTGCGCGCGCCCGTGCCGATACGGCGGGGCTGGCGGGGCAGATCACCATCGACAAGGTCACGCCGGGGCCGTTTCCCTATGCGGATCAGAGCTTTGATGTGGTGTTCTCCAAGGATTCGATCATCCATATCCCCGACAAGGAGGCGCTCGCGGCCGAGGTGTTTCGGGTGCTGAAACCCGGCGGTATCTTTGCGGCCTCGGACTGGTTGCGCGCGCATGACGGCGCGCCCTCGCCGGAAATGGCGCATTACATCGCCCTTGAGGCGCTCGATTTCGCCATGGCCTCGCCCGCGCGCTACCGCGCGGCGCTGACGGCGGCGGGGTTTGTCGATGTGGCGTTGGTGGACCGCAGCCCGTGGTATGCGCAAGTTGCGGTGGCGGAATTGCAGGAGTTGTCAGGCCCGCGCCGCGCGACATGGGAGGCGCGGCATGGCGCGGAGTTCATCGCGCATCAGATCGAGACATGGACCGCGATGGTGCCGGTTGTGCGGTCGGGCGAGCATTGCCCGCACCATATCCGGGGTCGCAAGCCGGGATGATCGTGCCTATCGAGCGACGCGCGCTGGTGCTTGACACACCACGTCTGCGCTTGCGGCCTTGGGCCTCGGAGGACGAGGATTTGTGTCTTGATTTGCTCTGCGATCCTGCGGTGATGCGATTTGTGGGTCACGCGCTGACCGAAGCGGATGCGCGCGCCCACATGCCCAACGCGCTCCGGCGCGGTGCCGGTGGGCGGCTGGGTATCTGGTGCGTTCTGGATCGTGCGACTGGCGAAAAGATCGGCGATGGTGTGCTCACACCGATCCCCATCGAGACCGAGGAACCGGACTGGGCGCAACTGGTGCCCGACGCCTATCCTGACGCGGCAATCGAGGTGGGCTATCTGCTCAAACCCGGCGCATGGGGGCAGGGATTCGCCACCGAAATCTGCGCCCGGCTGCTGCGCTTTGCGTTTCAACAGACGGCCTTGGCGCAGGTCGTGGCCTGCACCGACCCGGACAATCGCGCCTCGCAAAACGTGCTGCGCAAATGCGGACTGCGCGATTGCGGCCCGGCGCGGGCCTATGCCAGCGATGTGGCGTGGTTCGAGATGACCCGGGCCGAATGGCGGGCTCAGGCGTCGAACCAATAGCCATCGGGATCGCCGGGGTAGACGCCCAGATTGCGCCCGTGGCCCTGATAGCCCAACAACCGGCGCACGGCGTCGGGGTATTTATCCGCCTTGGATTTGGGCACCGAGAGATACATGTTTTCCTCCTGCCGGAGCCAGCCCAATGAATAGGTGGTGATCAGCCCCTTGCGCGGCGCATTGGCGCGGTTGGCGCCGCCCGCATGCACCGTGGCCCCGAGGTAGAACAACACCGAGCCGCGCGGCATCACGGCTTGGGTGATCTGATCCTCGGTGATGCTCTTGATCGGGCGCAGATCCTGAGAGCCGGGCACAACGCGCGTCGCGCCATTCTCGGCGGTGAAATCATCCAGTGCCCACATCGCCGAGAGCTGGAATTCCACGCCCGGAATGCGGATTGGGTAGAAATCATCGTCGCGGTGGAGCACCTGCGGCTTTTCCCCCGGCAGGATCTCGATCGCGGTGGACGAGCCGATGCGGTAATTGATGCAATGACGTTTGAGCACACGGTCGGCCACGTCCATCACCAGCGGATGTGCCAGAATATCCGCCGCCGCCTCGGAAATCTTGAGGATACTGCCCAGACGGCGCGTCTTGTAGCCGTTGAAATCATTGGCGAACTTATGCCCCTGCGCATCGAACGGCCCGCGCAGATCGGCGGTGATGCGATCCAGCAGATCGGCCCCCGCCACCGCATTGACCACAACGCCGCCATCCCTGAGCAGGGTGTCGGCGACGGTGCCCGCGTCGGCGTCCGCCTTCAGGCGCGCGACCTCAACCATTGTATTCGGCGCTGAGTTGGGTCAGCCCCGCCTCCATGATATCGAACATTTCATCTATCTCCTCTGTGGTGATAATCAATGGCGGTGAAAACACCGCCATATTGCCGTAGGGGCGCAGCAAGAGGCCGCGCGCCTCGCAGGCGGCATCGAGCTTGGCACCGAATTGCAGATGTTTGGCGTAGCTTTCGTCGCTGAGGTCGGGCCGACATTCGAGACAGCCCAAAAGGCCCATGCCGCGTGCGTCGCCGACGATGTCAAACCTCTCGCCGATGGCGCGCAACCGCGCCTGAAACTGCGGGGTGATGCGGCGGACATGAGCGAGAATATCCTCGCGCTCCATGATCTCGATATTCTTGAGCGCAGCGGCGCAGGCCACGGGATGTCCGCAATAGGTATAGCCGTTGTAGAACACATCATCACCCTCGACCCCCGCCAAGCGCTCCATCAGCGCATCGGACAGGATGCAGGCCCCCAGCGGCACATAGCCCGAGGTGAGACCCTTGGCGCAGGTGATGATATCAGGGGTGAACCCGAACACATCCTGCGAGGCGAACCAATGGCCAAGCCTGCCAAAGCCGGTCACAACCTCGTCCGAGATATAGAGGATGTCGTGGCGGCGACAGATTTCAGCGGTGCGTTGGTGATAGCCGGGGGGCGGCACGACAACGCCACCGGAACACAGGATCGGTTCGGCGATAAAGGCACCGATGCGGTCGGGGCCAACCTCTGCGATCATCTGCTCGAATTCGGCGATTTTGAGATCGCCCCAATCGGCCACACTCATGCCTGCTGGGCGGCGATAGGGGTTTACGTCGGGCAGGAATCGCACCAGATCATCGGCCTTGTCGAACCTTGTCTTGAAGCGTTCCTTGCCCGTCATGGTTGCCGCCAGATAGGTCGAGCCGTGATAGGCCTTCTCCCGCGACAGCACGATTTTCTTCTCGGGGCGGCCCAGCCGGTTGTTGAGGAATTGCATGACGCGGATGGCGGTATCGACGGCGGTGGAGCCGCCGGTGGTGAAATGCACGGTGTTGAGATCGCCGGGGGTCAATTCCGCCAGTTTGCGCGCCAGCATCGCGGCGGGTTCGGTGGCAAAGGACCAGGGCGAGGCATAGGGCATCGCCATCACCTGCGCCGCAATCGCCTCGGCCATCTCGGCCCGGCCATAGCCGATCTGCACGCACCACATACCCCCCGGCCCGTCGATATGGCGCTTGCCGTTGCTGTCCCAAATGTGGATGCCCTGCGCTGAATTCACCCGCAAGAGATCGGATTTGCGCCAGTCGCGGATGCCGGTCCAAGGATGCAGGTAGTGCCGGCGATCCCAGAGGGTCAGCTCATCGGGGGCGGGGGTATTGGCGTGGGTGTTCATGGTCTTCTCCGTCTGAAGTCAGGTTTTGCCGGGCGGCGTGGCGCGGGCGCGGGGCGGGCGGAAAAACGCCGATTTGACCGGCGTCAGCCGCGCCATGCGGCGATCCCATTTCCCCTCTTCCAGCGTGTAGATCTCTGCCCAGAGGGTGCTCGGGTGCCGCGCCGCATAGGGCATCTGCACATGCGCGAGGGCGATGTTGCGCTTGGCGGTGGGCGACCACACGCCCGAGGTGACATGCCCGACCTCACGCCGCTTGGCCTGATAGATCAGCGCGCCTTGGGCGGGTTTGAACCCCTCGACATCAAGCCGCATCAAGAGGCTGCGGGGCGCGGCCGCCAAAAGCGCGCGGCGGCCATTGAAATGCCCCTTGGTGAAATCGACCATAGGGCCAAGGCCCAACTCGAGCGGTGTGTGCCCGCGGTGCAGGCGTTCGGTGGCATGGGCGGGCTGGAAATCGACGCCCGCGACCATGAATCCCGCCTCGATCCGGGCGATGTTCACCGCCTCATAGCCGATGGCGCGTAGTCCGAGGTTCTCGCCCGCCTGCCACAGCCGGTCCCAGAGGGGCAGGGCATCGCCCCACGCGGTCCAAAGCTCGTATCCCAGATCGCCGGTAAAGCCGGTGCGAGACACCATCAGCCCCGGCTCCACTTCGGCCAGATCGAAGGGGCGCATATTTGCTAAATCAAGGCCCGCGGCAAACAGCACCGCAAAAGCGGTCGGGCCTTGCAAGGCCAAGCCGGCAATCTCCCGACTCTCGTCGAGGACGCTCGCGTCAAATCCCCATGCCGCCTCCAACAGCCATGTCAGCATCGGCTCCTGACAGCAGAGCCGCCAATCCTCGGGCCCGAGGTGAAAGAGCGTGCCATCGTCGATCACCATGCCCTCTTCGTCGCACCAGACCGCGTAACCGACCCGGCCCACGGGAATCGCGGTCACGTCGCGGGTGACAAGGCGGTTGAGCACGCGCGCGGCATCCGGCCCGGTGATCCGGTATTTGTGCAGCGGCGAGATATCAAAGAGCGCGGCCTGATTGCGCAGGGCGAAATATTCGAACTCCACCGTGTCGAGCATGGACGGGGCCGCATATCCGGCCCAGCCATACCAGCCCTGCGCCCGGTTGAGCGCGGCAAGCCGGGGATGCACCGGCCCGTCGATGAGGCCCAGCTTGGGATCGGTGGCGATGCTCATGGCGCGCCTCGGAGGGCTGCGTGCGCCGCGTTGCGCCCCGCCAGCCCCATCAGATCGCCACCGGGATGGGCGGAGGCCCCGCAGAGATAAAGCCCTGATGGTCCCATCCGATAGCGTCCGATGCCGATGGCGGGGCGCAGGGTGAGAAGCTGATCAAGGCTCATTTCCGCATGATGCCAATGCCCGCCCGGCGCGCCGGTCTCGGCCTCGATCCGGTCGGGCGGGATGACTTCGGCCCCGATCACGAGGTCGGATAGGCCGGGGGCATAGCGGGTGAGTGTTTTGAGCGTGGTCTGGAGCAAGGCGTCGCGCGCGACGTCATCCCAGCCGCCCGCCAGATCGACCGGCGCATACTGCACGATCAGCGACAGGGCATGGCCTGTGGCCCCACGCTGGGCAGGGTCCGTTTGACCGGGCAAGAGCGCCTCGATCACCGGATGAGGCGACATTTCGCGGTATTTCGACGGGTTGAACGCCTCTTCGACATAGGTTGCAGAAGGCGCGATCACCATGCGGGCCGAGAGCAGATCATCGGGCAAGCCGGGAATCGCGGGCAAAGAGGAAAGCGTGAGGTTGATCTTGGCTGCCGTGCCGCGCGCGCGGATATGGCGCAGGCGGCGGGAGGTTTCGATGTCGAAATGCGCGAGCCCTGTCATTTCTGCGGTGATCCGCGCGCCGCTGCTGCTCAGAACTCGGGCGGCCTGCAATGTCTCGCCCCGGTCGGTGATCACGCCTGTCACGCGGTCCTGATCGGTCAGGATACGCGCCACGCCGCAATCCGTCACGATCACCGCCCCAGCCCGCTCGGCCGCCCCGGCAAAGGCGTCGATCACCGCGGCCATGCCGCCCATTGGCAGGCTTGCGCCGCCGCCATGCCCCATGCGGTAGAGCAGGCCAAAGACCGTGCCGGGTGCGCGCGGCCCCGCCGCCGCCCCGCGCACCGCATCCGCCGCCAAGAGGCCCGCAAGAGGGCCATCGGGGATCTCATCAAGAATGAGGTCATAGGCATTCGACAGCAGGATTTGCAGGAACCGCCGCATCTCTGGCTTGCCCAAGCGGCGCAGGCCAAGGCCCATGCGGCCCAAGCGCCATATCTCCTTGATCCGATCCGGCGAGAGCAGGGGCGCATCGCCCCCCGGCGGGGCGGCCTCGGCCAGATGCCGCAAGAGCGCGGCATAGGTGGTCAGCCGTTCGGTAAGCGCGGCAAAGGCCGCCGCATCGGGATGGGGGCCGCCATCGGCAAAGCGCACAACTGAGCCTTGCGTGACCACATGGCGGCCATCCTCGGACAGCGCCACAGTGGGGAGCGCCACACTCTCGAACGGCCAATCGCGGGCACCCAGCCCCAGATCGCGGCGCACCGATGGGTTGAGATTATAGAGCAGATGCGCCATGCGCGGCGCGCCGCTGGCATCGGGGGCGGCCATGCCGCCCAGATGCGGCGCGCGCTCCAGCAGGCAGACCGATTGCCCCGCCCGCGCCAGCACCCCCGCCGCCGCCAGACCATTCAGCCCGCCGCCGATCACGACGCTGTCAAAGGTGCGCGTGGCGCTCATGCCGCATAGCCCTTGCGCGGGGCGCGGGGCCATTCGCGGCGCAGGATGGCGCGGGCGGCATTGGCCCCCGGTGCCGCCATCACCCCGCCGCCCGGATGGGCGGACGAGCCGCACAGATAGAGGCCCCCGATGGGCGAACCATAGCCGGAATAGCCGGGCACGGGTCGGTTCAAGAAAAGCTGATCAAAGGTCAACTCGCCCTGAAAGATATTGCCCTCGGTCAGCCCCACCTCGGTCTCCAACTCCAGCGGCGAGCGGACCTCCATATGCTGAATACGCTCGCGGATATCCGGGCAGGCGATGGTGATCTGATCAAGCACTGTCTCGGCCAGCGCATGACGCGCGGCGTCCGTCCAGTTCTGGCCGCTGCGCTGGCCCTCGGACGCCAGATCATAGGGCGCGTATTGTACAAAGACCGTCATCATGTGGCTGCCGGGCGGGGCCATGGTCGGGTCGATCTGGCTGGGAATCAGCATGTCGATATAGGGGCGCGCCGACCAGCGCCCGGCCTTCCAGTCGTCATAGGCGCGCTCCAACTCCCAGAGGCTTTGGGACACATGCAGGTCGCCGCGCAGAAAGCTGGCATGCGCGGGCGCGGCGGGAAAGGCGGGCAGGCGGTCGAGCGCGATGTTGAGCTTGGCCGAGGAACCGCGGATCTTGAACCGCTCCACCGCTCGGGTGAAGTCCTCGGGCAGGGCGGCGCGGTCGACATGGTTCAGGAACGTGCGTTTCACATCCATGTTCGACGCCACGACCGGCGCATGAAATTCGGTGCCATCCTCCAGCGCCACGCCGGTCACACGCCCCTCTTTGACGAGGATTTGCGCAACACCTGCGCCAACATGAATGGTGCCGCCCGCCGCCTCAAACGCCGCGCCGAGCGCATTTGAAATCGCCCCCATTCCGCCCCGGGCAAAGCCCCAGGCCCCGATGCCGCCGTCGATATCGCCCATGTAATGATGTAAGAGCACATAGGCGGTGCCCGGCGAATAGACGCCTAGCCCCGTGCCGATGATGCCCGACCCGGCCAGATGCGCCTTGATCAGATCGCTCTCAAAATGCTCGTCCAGAAGATCGCCAATGGACATGGTCCAGAACCGCAACGTTTCGGCAAGCTCCTTGCGCCCCAGCCCATGCGCCTGTTTCACCATATAGGCCATCTCGCCCAGATCGCGCGGGCGCAGCGAGGCGGGATCAGGTGCATCACGCAAGAGGAAGGGGCGGATGAACCGGCATTGCCGCAGGATCATCTGCGCATAGCGCGGATAGGCATCGGCATCGCGGGGCGAGTGGCGCGCCATTTCGCGGTGCAGGGCGTGATGATCCGAATAATAAGCGAAGTAATCGCCCTCAGGCGTGAAACTGGCACCACCCCCGTAGGGGATCACCTGTAGGCCATACTTCGGCAGGTCGAGATCGCGGACAATCTCGCGCCGCAAGAGCGAGCAGACATACGAGCAGTTGGAATAGGTCCAGCCCTCGTGCAGCGACCGGCTGACCGCCGCGCCGCCGATCCAGTCGTTCTTTTCCACGACCAGCACCTGACGACCGGCGCGTGCCAGATAGGCGGCGGCAGTCAGCCCGTTATGGCCCGCGCCGATGATGATGGCGTCAAATGAGGATTGGGGTCGCATGGCGTTGCTCCTGTCGTCATCCTAGCCAAAGCCGAATTCGGCGTAAAGTTTTTTTGAGCGCTCAAATAAATATTTTTGGGCTGACGTGCCGCACCGCCTGTGGCATGGATGGGGAAACCACCGGACAAAGGGTCAGACGTGGGCGAGGTGACGACCAGAAAACCGCGAAAAGAGCGCAAGGAGAATGCCGAACGCCGCCGCAGGCAGCTCTTGGATGCGGCGCGGCGGTCGATCCTGACGCATGGTCTGGCGCGCACCACACTCGCCACCGTCGCGGATGAGGCGGGGTTGTCGCAGGGCGTGGCGGTGTTCTATTTCAAGTCCAAGGGCGGCTTGCTCACCGAAACGCTGCGCGATCTCTATGAAGGCTACGAGAGCCTGTGGATGCGGGCGCTGGCGGCGGCGGGCGATGCGCCGCTCGACCGGCTGATGGCCCTGCTGGCGGCGGATTTCAGTGCCGAGGCCTGTGGCCCCGATGTGCTGCCACTCTGGTTCGCCTTCTGGGGCGAATTGCGCTTTACCGGCCACTATGCCGAGGTGGCGGCAGAGTTCGATGCCACACGGCACGCGGTCCTGTCCGAAATCTGGGCGCAGCTTTTGCCCGAGGCCCGATCCACCGAGGCGGATCAACTGGCCGAATGGATGGAATCGCTGACCGATGGCTATTGGCAGCGCTTGCATCTGGCCCCGGACAGCTATGACCGGCAACGCGCCCTTGCCGCGAGCAAAGTGTGCCTGTCGCGGTTGGTGCCGGATTTGCCGCTCTCTGGTGCGATGCCCACCTAATTTAGGTCTTTGGCGATGCGGAGCGCGGTGGCCTTGCCGCTTTCATAGGCGCCATTGACCAGAGTGCGATGCGCTCCGCCCATCGCCTCGCCCGCGAAATAGAGCCGTTTGGCCAAGGGCTCTGCCAGCCGCTTGCGCGCGCCCTTCTGTCCCGGACGCATCGCGCCATAGGCGCCATAGGTCAGGGGGTTTTCTGCCCAATCCGTCGCCAACCCGCGCAGGAAATGCGTGCGGGCATCACTGCCCACAAGGCGCACAAGCTGCTCCAGCGCATAGTCAACAGTCGCCTCCTGACCGGCGCGCGACAGCTCCCAGCCCAAACGCCCGCCGATATTGCCAAAGATATAGTCATGTCCTGTGGGCCACGCGACAAAGTAACAGGCCTCACCGGCGCGATCTTCGGGGATTTGATAGGTGATCCAGGCATTTTCCGTCAGACCCAGCCGCGCCCCGTCAAAGAGCAGCGGCACCTTGACCAGAAGGCCCATGGGAATATCCGCCGCCGCCTCCAGCTTCCAATCGGGCAGGGCGGGGCGAAAGCGGATGCGCCCGGCATTAAGCACGCCAGTGGACACGGTGATCAGGCAGGCGCGCGCGCGCAACGTGCCTTGTGTGGTCTCGACCGTCACACCGGCCCCGGACCAGTCAATGGTATGGGCTGCGCTGTTCAGCACGATGGGAAGGTCCTGCGCCAAGGTGGCGACCACCGCCCCTAGCCCTTCGCGCACCAGATAGCTGGGCTGATCCTCGGCACCTTCCCAGTAATCAACGGTGGACAACTGGTCGAAATCGACGCCGTGGTCCATCGCGCCGATCCAGGATTGGATGGTCGCCCCAAAGGGGAGATCCGGGATGACCGACGCTGCGGCCACGTCTTTGCCCTGCGCTCCGGCCCGCTCGAGGGCGCGCTCAATGGCCCCCCACGCCCGGTCATAGGCGGCCCACTCCGCGTCAGTCGCCGGTTTTCCAGCCAGACCGAAAATATGATCCTCGGCATCGGTGTGATTGACGAGGGTAAAGCCCCTGTCGCGCGCCAATCCGGTAAAGACATTGCGGTTTGATCCCGAAATCCACGAACACCCGTGATCGAACGGCTGCCCAAGGCTCTGGCTCTCGGTGAAGGCGCGGCCGCCAATGCGTCCAGCCGCCTCGACGATGAGACAGGTCTTGCCCTTGTCCCGCAGCGCCCGCCCGGCAGAGAGACCCGCCGCGCCTGCGCCGATGATGATCACATCGGGATTGGTCGGACGCGTCTGCGCCAGAGACGAGGTGGCACCGGCCATCGTCAAACCGGCCAGCACGGTGCGGCGTTTGAGTGGGCCGGCCATGGATCACCCCTCGGGGCGATTTGCGGGATCAAGCGCCGCGTAGAATTTGCGCAGGTATTTTGGCACGTGCCAGATGCAGGGCGTGCCCGCCGGGATAAAGAACACATCGCCAGCGGTGAAATGATGCCGCGTGCCGTCCGCTTCGGTCAGAGTGACCTCGCCCTCCAGAACCTGCGCCATTTCGTGATAGGGAAAGGGCTCCAACTCGGTATTGAGCACTTGCGTATCCCAGAGCCCGACATCGAAATTGCCGTGTGCATTGCTGTAGAGGATGCGGTCACGTTGCGGCGTGCTGGTGTCCTCCATCAATTCGGCATCGGTCAGGCTCATGTCGGGCGAGAGCACGATCACGCCCCCCTCCGCCGTCAGATCCTGCGGGGATGTGGCGCGTGGGTCCTTGTAGGTCATGTAGAATTTCTTGAGATACCCGTCCTGTCGCCAACTGACCGGGATGCCGTTGCGGATGGCCACACACTGCCCCGCCTTGGCCGCCACACCCGCGCCTGTGTCATCCAGCAGGCGGAAAGCGCCCTCGAGCACAACGATGAACTCATCGCCCGGATAGGGGCCGAACGCCTCTTGCATGCTCGTCGTATCCCAGATCCCCACGCTGAGGCCGAGCGTCTCGTCGGCAAAGCAGACATGCAGGTTTTGCGCCTCAGGCGGGGTTTGAAAGTCAGCCGCATCAACCGCTAGCGGCGTCAGGTCATGTGGCCCCGTCGGGCTTAGGCGGATGATCCCGGTCGTATCGCTCATGGTGGTCTCCTTGAAAATCATATGTCCGGCCTGCCGTGATCTGCTTAATCTTCGGTCATTCGGATCATCCGCGTCGCGTCGCGGGCAGGGGGCGCGCAAAACTCTTGACTCGATTCAGGAAACCCTGAAATGATTGAATGACCATTCAATGACATGCCCGAGCGACGGCAAATGTCAACTGCCCAAAGTGATCGCCGGACGCATGCAACGCTAATGATTGCGTGACGGGACTCACCGCCAAGGTGGGCCCGCGCCAACAGGGGAGACTGGGACTTCATGGACATTCTGGACCAATTGGGCGCTGTGCGCGAAGGCAAGCTCAGCCGTCGGAAATTCACCAAGGGGTTGCTTGCGGCGGGGGTGGCGATGACCACGGTGCCGCTGCCTGCGCGGCGTGCGCGTGCCGCCGAGGGCGATCAGGCCACCTATTTCACCTGGGGGGGCTATGACATCCCCGAACTCTTTGGTCCTTATCAGGAAAAGAACGGCGCACTGCCGAATTTCGCCATTTTCGGCGGCTCGGAAGAGGCGCTGACCAAGATGCGCGGCGGCTTTGTCGTCGATGTCTCGCACCCCTGCAACCAGTCGATGCCGCGCTGGGTTCAGACCGGGCTGTTTCAGCCGATTGACACATCACGCGTCGCCAACTGGGGCGATGTGATTCCCGAATTGGTCGATCTTCCGGGCAATGACCCCGAGGCGGGCAAGGTCTGGATGGCGCCGTTTGATTGGGGGCAGACCTCTGTCACCTATCGCACAGATCTTGTGGAGATTGAGGGCGAGGAAAGCTGGGATATCCTCTGGGACGAGCGCTATTCCGGGCGGCTGGGGTCGCTGGCCTCGGGCGGGGATGCGTGGTGGTGCGGGGCGATCAAGGCGGGGGTGGATTTCGCCAATATCGACACGCCCGAAGCCTTTGACAAGATTGCCGCCGTGATGCGCGAACAGCGCCCGCTGATCCGCCTTTATACCGACGACACGACCACGCTGGAACAGGCGCTCTCGGCGGGGGAAATGGTGGCCTCGATGACCTGGAACAGCTCTGCGGTGCTGCTTCAGGCCGAGGGTATTCCGGTCAAGTTCGCCAAGCCAAAGGAGGGCGCGCTGACATGGGTCTGCGGCGTGATGATCCACAAGGACGCGCCCAATCTCGACCGCGCCTATGACGTGATCGACTCGCTGCTCAGCGTTGAGACTGGCCATTTCATGATCAACGACTGGGGCTATGGACATTCCAACAGCAAGGCCTTCGACAAGTTCGACGAAGTAACCCTGGTGGGGCTGGGCCTGAGCAAGAACCCGGTCGAGATCCTGAATGCGGGGCATTTCCAGCAGCCGCAGACGCAGGAATGGGAAACCCAGATGAACGAGCTCTTCGAGCAGATCAAGGCCGGGTTCTGACCCCGCCTGCACCGCCCGCCCGCCCCGGCGGGCGAGCCTCTTGATCCGCCCATCGAGGAGACCGCGCAGGGATGACCGAAACCTCATTACCGAAACGCCGGTCAGCAGGTGCGCCACCCCGCGCCCCTGCTTCGCCCCTCCTGCGCCTCTTGCGCCGCAGCGAGAGCGCGCGCGGGTATCTGATGATGGCGCCCACGCTCGTGATCATGACTTTTGGCATCGTGGTGCCGTTTTTCATCCTGCTGGTGATCAGCCTCTGGACCCGTCAGGGTTTTGGGTTTGACACGACGCTCACGCTCGCCAACTACGGCCGAAGCTGGAACGAGCCGATTTATGGCGCGCTGATGCTGCGGTCCTTCTGGATTTCCGGCGTGGCGACGGTGGTCACGGTGCTGCTGTGTTATCCGATGGCGTATTACGTCGCCTTTCACGTCCACAGAAACAAGATGATGTGGATCATCCTGATGACCCTGCCATTCTGGACCAGCTATCTCTTGCGGGTTTTCGCGTGGAAGGTGATCCTTGGGTATGAGGGCGTGATCAATTCCGGGTTGATGTCGGCGGGATTGATCGACGCGCCGCTCAGTTTCTTGCTCTATAGCCCCACGGCGGTGATCATCACGCTGGCGCATGCCTGGGCGGCCTTTGCTATCCTGCCCCTCTATGTGTCGCTGGAAAAGATCGACAAATCGCTGCTGGAGGCTGCGACAGATCTGGGTGACGGACCGATGGCGCGATTTTTCCGCGTCACGCTGCCCTTGTCGATGCCGGGGGTGATCGCGGCCTCGTTCCTGATCTTCATCCCCACCACTGGCGATTACATCACCCCCGCGCTCTTGGGCGGGCCGGATGGGGCGATGATCGGCAATCTCATCCAGCTGCAATTCGGCGCGGTCAACAATTGGCCGATGGGGGCCACGCTGTCGATTGTGCTGATGCTGTGGATTGCGGCAGTGGCGCTGGTGTTTCTGCTCGTCACGCGCAAGGTACAGGGGCGCATCACATGAGCAGCTATATCAAACGCCCCAACCGGGCGCTGCAACTCTACGCGGTGATCTTTTTGATCGTGCTCTATGTGCCGGTGCTCTTTATCCCGCTCTTCAGCTTCAACGACTCCATCTACGTCCGCTTTCCGCTGCAGAGCTTTACCGTCAAATGGTATGGCGAACTCTGGACGCGCGAGCCGGTGTGGAACGCACTCTGGAACAGCGTCAAGGTGGGGCTGGTGGTCTCGGTCATCTCGACCGTGCTGGGCGTGATGGCGGCGCGCGCGATCACCCGCACCCGGATCAGGGGCAAGGGGGCGCTCGTCACCTTCATTATGATGCCGCTGGTCATTCCCGGCATCATCTTTGGCGTGGCGCTCCTGGTCCTGCTCAGCCGGTTGGGCGTGCCGCTCTCGCTCTACACGGTGGGACTGGGACATCTCATCATCTGCCTGCCCTTTGCCGTGGCCACGCTCTTGCCGCGCTTTGAAGGCTTCGATCCCTCGATCGAAGAGGCCTCGGCCGATCTGGGGGAAAACGGCTGGTGGACCTTCTGGCGGGTGACCTTTCCGATGGTCATGCCGGGGATCGTGGCCAGCCTCTTGTTGACCTTCACCATCTCGTTTGACGAATTCATCATGGCGTTCTTTCTGACCGGCACCGATCCGACCCTGCCGATGTATATCTGGGGGCAATTGCGCTTTCCCAAGGAATTCCCCTCGGTGCTGGCCATGGCCGCGCTGATCCTGTTCGTCTCGTTCGCTCTGGTCTTTGTCGCGCAATGGGTCGGGCGCAAGGGGCTGGAGGATCAAGAATGAAGGGCACCTCAGAGATGGCATCCGCCGACCGGTTCATATCCATCCGCAAAGTCAGCAAATCCTTTGGTGCCTTTCAGGCCATCGACGATGTGTCCATGGATATCCGGCAGGGCGAGTTTTTTTCCCTCCTCGGGGCCTCGGGCTGTGGCAAGACCACGCTCTTGCGGATGCTGGCGGGGTTCGAATCCACCACGAAGGGCGAGATTTTCATCGACGATCAACTGATGTCGGACGTGCCGCCGCATCACCGCCCGGTGAATATGGTGTTCCAGAGCTATGCGATCTTTCCGCATCTCAACGTGCGCGACAACATCGCCTATGGCCTGCGCAAACAGAAACTGTCCGCCGCCCGTCGCGCGGAAATGGTCGAGGACATGCTCGATCTGATCAAGCTGCCGGGCTATGGCAATCGCAAGGCCAACGAGCTCTCGGGCGGCCAACGCCAACGCATCGCCTTGGCGCGTGCGCTCATCCTGCGGCCCAAGGTGCTGTTGCTCGACGAACCCTTGGGCGCGCTCGATAAGCAGTTGCGCGAGCAGATGCAGCTTGAATTGCGCGCCTTGCAGCGACAGGTCGGCATCACCTTTGTCTTTGTCACCCACGATCAGGAAGAGGCGTTGACCCTTTCGGACCGGATCGCGGTCATGGCAGGGGGCAAGGTGTTGCAGGTGGATACGCCCGCAGGCCTCTACGAGACGCCCAAGACGCGCGACGTCGCCAGCTTCATTGGCAATATGAACTTCTTTCGCGGCACTGTCCGGCGCAATGGCTCTGCCATGGCGACCATCGAGGCCGAGGGGCTGGGCACCATCCCGATGTCGACGGCTGAGCTCACCAAACCCGATGGCGCGCCGGTGCAGATTGGCCTCAGACCCGAGAAATTCAGCCTCTCACCGACCCGACCGGACACCGGCCTCGCCATTGAGGGAGCGTTGCGCACCGCGTCCTATATGGGCGAGCGCAGCCAGTATTACCTGAGCATCCCCGGCAAGGAAGAGCCGGTCGCGGTGTCTTCGCCGAACACGCATCGCCTGATCGGTGCGCAGGACGCACCCGAGGGCCAAACGCTCTGGCTCTCGTGGTCGCCCGAGGCCATCGTCATTCTCGAGACCGATTGATCAAAGGAGAGGGGCAGGCCGCACGACGGACGTGACCCCGACACACCCATGCAAAGGACCGCACCCCCGCTCTCGCCCGATCCCGGCAAGCCCCGCCGCACCGAACCCAAACAGGTCCGGCGCAGACAGTTGATCGAGGCGACCATCGATTCCATTGCGAAATACGGAATCGCGGGCACCACAATGTCGACTGTCACCGACATTGCCGGTCTCTCCATCGGGCTGGTCAATTTCCATTTCCAAAGCAAGCAGAACCTGCTTGAGGAAACCTTGAAATTTCTGTCGCGCGAACACCATGACCATTGGCGCCGCGCCTATGAGGATGCGGGGCTGAGCGCGCGCGACAAACTTCTGGCGATTGTGGACTCGCATTTCCATTCCAATATCTGCACGCGCAGGAAGCTGGCTGTCTGGTATGCGTTCTTTGGCGAGGCGGGGCGGCGCACCGTCTATCGCGCGTTGGTGGATGCCATCGACGACGAACGCTTTGCCCTGTCGCTGGGGCTATGCCAGCAGATCACAGACGAGGGCGGATATTCTGGCCAGCCGGTCACGACCATCGCCCGCACCCTTGAAGGGCTTTATGACGGGCTCTGGCTCAATATCCTGATGTATCCCGATACCTTTGACCGGGATGCGGCGCGGGCCAACGTGCATGCCTATCTGGCCCTCGCCTTTCCCCGCCATTTCGAGCTGCCGCAGCAAGAGACAGCGGGACGGCTGGTTCAAATGGAGCGCCGCAGATGAGCAGAGACCCAAGCCACGACATCCTGTTCGAGCCGGTCCGCATCGGTCCCGTGACCGCGCCCAACCGCTTTTATCAGGTGCCGCATTGCACCGGCATGGGCTGGATGCGCCCGCGCACTCTTGCGGCCATGCGCGGGGTCAAGGCCGAGGGCGGCTGGGGCGTGGTCTGCACCGAATACAATTCCATCCACCCCACTTCGGATGACCTGCCGCACCCCTCCGCCTCGCTCTGGGACGACAGCGACGTGCGCGCCCATGCCCTGATGACCGAGGCGGTGCATGCGCATGGCGCGCTGGCAGGGGCAGAGCTTTGGTATGGGGGCGCGCGCACACCCAACATGATGACCCGCCTGCCGCCGATGGATCTGGCCTCGCTGCCCAATCTGGCCGGACACCCCTATCAGACCCGCGCCATGGACAAATCCGATATCCGCCAGTTCCGCCACTGGCACAAACGCGCCGCGCTGCGCGCCCGCGACGCGGGCTTTGACATCGTTTATGTCTATGCCACCCATGGCTATCTGATCTCGAATTTCCTCAACCCGCGCATGAATACGCGGGGCGATGAATATGGCGGCAGCCTTGAAAACCGGGTGCGTCTGGTGCGCGAGCTGATCTCCGAGACCAAAGACGCGGTCGGCGACCGCTGCGCCGTGGCGGTGCGGTTTTCAGCGGATGAAGAGGCGGATCGCGACGGGCACCCGGTCTGGGGAGAGCGGCGCGACATGTTCGCGATGCTGGCCGACCTGCCCGACCTCTGGGATATCAACATCGCTGACTATTCGCTGGAAATGGGTGTCTCGCGCTTTGTCAAGGAGGGCGCGCTGGAGCCCTATATGACATGGGTGAAATCGGTCACGACCAAGCCCGTCGTGACCGTGGGCCGCTTTACCTCGCCCGATACGATGGCCAGTCAGGTCAAGCGCGGCATCGTGGATTTCGTCGGTGCGGCGCGGCCTTCGATTGCCGATCCGTTCTTGCCGCGCAAGATTGAGGAGGGTCGGCTGTCAGCGATCCGCGAATGTATCGGCTGCAATATCTGCTATTCCGGCGACAGTCTGGGCGTGCCCATTCGCTGCACGCAAAACCCGACCATGGGCGAGGAATGGCGGCGTGGCTGGCATCCCGAACGCATCGCGCCACAGGGCAGCGCGGCGCATGTGCTCGTCGTCGGGGCGGGACCGGCGGGGCTGGAGGCGGCCCGCGCGCTTGGCGCACGCGGCTACCGTGTGACGCTGGCCGAGGCCACGCGCGATCTGGGCGGGCGCGTTCTGCGCGAAGCGTCTTTGCCGGGGATGCGCGAATATATCCGCGTGCGCGACTACCGCGAGCAAGCCTTGCGCGACATGACCAATGTCGAGATTTTCCGCGAAAGCCGCCTGACGGCGCAGGACGTGCTGGATGTGGGCGCGGATCATGTAGCCATCGCCACCGGCGCCCATTGGCGCACGGACGTGTTCGACGGCGAGGTGTTTCAGTCCGTGGCCGAGGGCGCGGCGGAGGCGCATATCCTCACGCCCGACGATATCATGGCTGGTCGCCTGCCGGATGGGCCGACCGTGGTCTATGATGGCGACGGCTATTACATGGGCGGCGTCGTGGCCGAGCACCTGCGCGCGGCGGGGCTTGACGTGACCCTGACCACCCCCGACGACAGCCTGTCGCGCTGGGCGGGCAATACCGCCGAACGCTGGCGGGTGCGAAGCCATCTGCAAGGCCTTGGCGTCCGGTTCGAGCCTGCGCGCGAGATAGCGGGCTTTGACGGGCGCGCGGTCGTCCTGCCTTGCGCCTATGGCGGGGCAGAGTTGACCCTGCCCGCCACCCATCTCGTGATGGTCAGCGCGCGGCGTCCCGAGGATGGGCTTTACCAAGATCTGCGCGCCTTGGCCGGTCCGCTCCCCTTCACCCTCACACGCATCGGCGATTGTGAGGCCCCGGCGATCATCGCGGCAGCGGTTCATGCCGGGCACCGCTATGCGCAGGAACTGGACGCTCCGGTTGATCCCGACCTGCCGATGAAACACGACCGGATCGACGTGGGCGCGCCCGGTGGTGCCGCCTGGACGACAGGAGAACAGCCGATATGACCCAACCGGACCAAACCTATCTTGCCAAGCTCTTGCTCTATTACGAGGAGGAAATCGAGGGGGAGGCCTATTTTGAGGGTCTCGCCCGCCGCTTTCCCGACCCCGCGCAGCACAAGCGCCTCACGCTCTTGGCCGAGGTCGAACGCCACGCGGCCCAGGGTGTCGCACCGCTCATCGCGCAGTACGCCCTCTCGCCCCGGTCGGTCGAGAGCCTGACCATGAGCGGTCATGAGCAGGCGCGCCGCGCGCCCGCCACATGGGCAGGGCTTCTGGATGAGATGAACCGCACATACCCCGCCTATCTCGCGGCGTTCGAGGCGCTCGAGGCGATGGGGCCAGAGGCGGATCAAACCCGCTTGCGGTTCCTGACCCAGCATGAGGTCGCCGCACTCGACTATCTCGCGCTGGAAAACGCAGGTGCGGCGCAGTCCTACGCGCCGCTCGTTCGCTACCTCGCCTCAGCCCCCGTGCCCGCATGAGGGCAGGCGTCCTGCTTGCAGTTTTGCTCTGCGGCGCCTCTGGTCTCAGCGCTCAGGAGGCTGCCGTCGCGCCGTTGACGGAGTGTGACACCTGTCAGGCCCGCCACCGGGGGCTTCAGTCGCTTCAGGCGGCGCGGGCCAGTGCGGCGCGGGCTGGTGCGGCGCGTCCATCGGCAGACCGGGCCATCACACCACCGGCCGCGCGCCCGACATTGACAGTGCCGCGCGCCGGCTCTGATTTGACCGCACCCGACTCCGGCATGAGCCCCGCCTCAGGCCCGCGCCGATGATCGGCCACTCCACAAGACAGGGCGCAGAGCGGGGCCATGATCGGTGGCTAGGGTCTCAACTGGCGAGCTTGAAATATTTCGCGCCCCGCGTCATCAACTCCGCATGTTGCCCCGCCTCGACCAGCCTGCCATCCTCGATCACCGCGATATGATCGGCATGTTCGATCGTGCTCAGCCGGTGGGCGATCACCAGCGTCGTGCGCCCCTCTGACAGACGCGCTAGGGCCGCCTGCACCTCGCGCTCCGTCCCCCGGTCGAGCGCCGATGTCGCCTCATCCAAGAGCAGGATCGGCGGATTGCGCAGGAACACCCGTGCAATCGCCACCCGCTGCCGTTGCCCGCCCGAGAGCATGACACCCCGCTCACCGACCAGCGTCTCCAGACCATCGGGCAGGCTCTCGACCAGCGGCCCAAGCTGCGCCTCGGCCACAGCCGTGCGAATATCCGCTTCGGTCGCGTCCAGACGGCCATAGGCGATATTCTCGCGCAGCGTGCCACCGAACAGGAACACATCCTGCGACACCAGCCCGATCTGCGCCCGCAGCGACGCCAGCGTCATCTCGCGGAGCGGCACGCCGTCGATCCTGATCTCACCGCCTGTCGGCTCGTAGAACCGTGGCACCAGAGCCATCAATGTGGATTTACCCGCCCCCGAGGGACCGACCAATGCCACGGTCTGACCGGGCAACACCCGCAACGACACGCCGCGCAAGGCCGGGCGGTGGCCATCATAGCTGAACTCTACAGTGTCAAAAACGATCTCGCCCTTCAGCTTCGGCGCGGCGACGGCCCCCGGTGTATCGACGATATCCGGCGCGTCGCCGATCAGGTCCAGATAGCGCTGAAACCCGGCAATTCCGCGCGGATAGACCTCGAGCACCGCTGCGATCTTTTCCAGCGGGCGAAAGAACACCCCCACCAGAAGCAGGAATCCGACAAAGGCTCCGGTGGTCAGCGTGCCCTCGAACACATAGGCCGCACCGGCCACCATCACCACCACCTGCACCAGCCGCAGCCCCATGTATTGCAGCGCGGTGAGGGCGGCCATGATCCGGTAGGCCTCGAGCTTGGTCCTGCGGTAGCGCCCGTTGTCCCCGGCAAAGAGCGCGGCCTCATGCGTCTCGTTGGTAAAGGCCTGCACCACCCGAATCCCGCCAATCGCCTCTTCCAGCCGGACGTTGAATGCCCCGACCCGGCCATAAATCTCTTGCCAGGCCCGCGTCATCCGCCCGCCATAGACCGCCACCAGCCAGACCATCGCCGGCACAATTGCCAGTGTGATGACCGCCAGCGGCGGATGCAGCCAGAGCATCAGGGCAAAAGCCCCGGCAAAGGTCATGATCGCAATAAAGAGATCCTCTGGACCGTGATGCGCGACCTCGCCGATTTCTTCGAGATCGCGGGTCACACGCGCCACCAGCTTGCCGGTTTCGGCGCGGTCGAACCATCCCCAACTCATCCGCGTGAGATGCGCAAAGGCGCGTGCGCGCAGTTCCGTCTCGATATTGATGCCCAGCTTGTGCCCCCAATACATCACCACCGTCATGAGCCCGGTATTGACGACATAAACCGCGATGAGACCACAGGCGGCGAGAACCGTCAGCGTCCAGTCGCCCCGTGGCAACAGATGGTCGATGAACCCGGCAATCGCCAGAGGAAAGGCCAGTTCCAACAGTCCCGACAGCACGGCGCAGCCGAAGTCGAGCCAGAAAAGGGCCATGTGAGGGCGGTAGTAGTCGGCGAATTGGCGTAGCATCCGGGCGGGATCTCCGTATTGGTCGGGTTCAGTCGGGCAGCGCCACAGGCGTACCATCGGCGCGGGTCAGAACCTCCATCCCGGTGCCGTAAACGCGGTGCAGCATCCCGCGGGTCATCAGCGCGTCGGGAGGTCCGTCATAGGCCAGACGCCCGCCGCTCAGGGCAACAATATGGTCACAGAACCGCGCCGCCATGTTGAGATCATGCAGCACGAGGATCACCGTGCGATCCTGCCTGTGACTGAGGCTTTGCACAAGCCGCAGAACGTCGACCTGATGGGTGATGTCGAGCGCCGAAATCGGCTCGTCAAGCAGCAAGACGCCCGCCTCCTGAGCAATCAACATCGCAAGCCATGCACGCTGCGCCTCGCCCCCCGACAGGGTCGCCACGCGCCGGTCGGCCAGCGACCCCAGCGCGCAGGCCGCCAGAGCAGCCTCGATCGCGGCGTGATCGGCGGCTCCCGGTCGCCCGAGCGCCCCATGCCAGGGATAGCGCCCAAGCGCAGCCAACTCACGCACCAACAGTCCCTCGGCGGGCGGTAGATGCTGCGGCAGATAGGCCAGACGCCGCGCAAACGCGCGGTTCGGCCACGTCGTCAAAGGTTTGCCATCCAGCCGGATATGACCCGCCGTGGCCTTGATCTGCCGCGCCATAAGTTTCAGGAGGGTCGACTTGCCCGATCCGTTGTGGCCAATCAGCCCGATCACCCGACCCGCAGGCAGGCGCAGGGTGACATCCTCCAGCAGTTGGCGGGCAGCGACCGCATAGGACAGGTGGTCAATCTCGAATGCGTCCGTCATGCGGGTCTCCTTACCATCAACCAGATCAGCCAGGGCGTGCCCAAGAGCGAGGCAAAGAGACCAAGCGGTAGGTCATAGGGAAAGCTCGCCATGCGCGCCCCGAAATCGGCGGCCAGCATCAGGATCGCCCCGATCAACACGCTGCCCGCAACATGATCGACCGCCCGCGCCAATCCAATCCGCCGCGCCAGATGCGGCGCCATCAGCCCGACAAAACTCAGCGGCCCGACCAGAACCGTCGCGGCCCCCGTTGCCAGTCCCGCGACCAGCACGATCAGCCCCGAGGTCCGGCGCACCGGCACGCCCAAGCCCTGCGCCACAGCCCCCCCGAGGGGCAGGATCGAGAGCCAGCGCCCCATCGCCATCGCCACCGCAAAGAGCACCAGCAGGATAGCACACAAGAGCGCCGCGCCCAGAGGTCCAAGGGTGGCGGCCGAGCCACTCAGCCATGCCAGAATGGCAAAGGATTTCGCCGTTCCCGCCGCCATCAGCGTTGACAGAACGGCCGCCGCCAGCGCCGAAACCGCGATGCCTGCCAAGAGCACCCGTTCGGGCCGCAGGTCGTGCCCCAGAGCGACGCCCGCCAGAACCACAAGGGCCAGCGCCCCACCCGCCGCCGCCCCGCCGGTGAGCCCAAGAGCCGAGGGGGCCGCCGTGGCAAAGAGCACCGCCGCATAGCCCATCGCTGCACCGCCAGAGACACCCAGCACCTCGGGCGACGCCAGAGGATTGGCCGTCAGCCGTTGCAAGAGCGCACCGGCCAAGGCCAGCAACCCACCTGCCGCCGCTGCCCCCATAAGGCGCGGCAAACGGTTGGGCAGAAACATCGCCAGCGTTTCGGCGTCAAGCAGCGCCCAGCCCCCCGGCACACGCCCGACCAGCGCGAGCACCGTCAAGGCCGCGCAGCTCAGCCCCAGCAACGTCCAGAGCAACAGGCTCGGCCGCCTCAGACGGCGCGGTACGTCTTCGCTTGCAGGTGGCGGTGTGCCGCGCACTCGCGGCAAGAGCCAGAGCAGGAGCGGCCCACCGATCAGCCCGGTGATCGCCCCGGTCGGAAACATCTCGCCCCCCGCCTGCGCCGCCATCAACACCAGCCCGTCACACAACGACAGCAGCAGCGCCCCGGCAAGGGGCGCATGGAGCAGGATCTGCGCCGGGCTGCGCGCGCCCAGACCCCGCGCGAGTGCCGGAGCCGCAAGCCCGACAAAGGCGACAAGCCCCACCGTTGCCGACACGCTCGCCGCAAGCACGGTCGCAAGCAGCACCGCCAAGAGGCGCAACCGTCCGACATTGAGCCCGAGCGCCCGAGCGCCTGTCTCCTCGATCCGCATCACCTCCAGCGGGCGCAGGATCAACGCCGCCGCACCGCCAGCCGCTGTCAGAACCAGCGCCAGCGTGCCAACCGGGGCCCAGCCGGTCTGCACCAGCGATCCCCCCGTCCAGACCACCAGTGAAAACAGGTATTGGCCCTGTGCCAGTGTCATCGCCGCCGCAAGACTCGAGGCAAAGAGCCCGACCAACAGACCCGCGATCACCATGGTCACGGGATGAAAATTCCGCGCGGCACCAATCCCCATCACCAGCGCCGCCGCCGCCGCCGCTCCGGTCAGGGCCACCGGCCACCGGCCAAATCCGAGCAACTCCGGCATCAGGACCGTCGCTGCGATCAGCGCCAGTTGCGCCCCCGACGACAGGCCCAGCGTCGAGGGATCGGCAATGGGATTGCGCAGCACAAGTTGCAAGAGCCCCCCCGACAACCCAAGCGCCGCCCCGGCGACCAAGGCGATCAACCCGCGCGGCATATGCCCATAGACCAGCAGAATTGCATCCAGCCCCAACACCTCGGCATCATAGGGCGGCAGAGGCCAGCCACCAGTCGGCAGCACGGGTGCGGCCAGGACCCAGAGCGTCAGGGACAGCCCCAAGGCCACCCCATAGCAGAGCGCCGCGCGCGCGGTCATCCCGCCTGCTCCGCCTTGGCCGCGGTCGTCATCAACCGCGCAAACCGCAGCCCGGCCGGAACGCCGCCAAAGGGGTTGATCTCGCCCAACATCGACACCCGACCATTGGCCACCGGCCCCAGCCTGTTCCACAGAACTGAACGCGCCAGCGCCCGCCGCGCCACAAGGGGGATATCTGACACCAGAATGAGTCGCGCCTCGGGTCGCTCCGCCAGCCGCTCAAGGGGCAGGGGTGCGGCAAAGGCAAAGCGCGTGCTGCGCGACCACGCGTTTTCCAGCCCCAGCCGTTCGAGGACTGCGCCAAACATGCTGTCTGCGCCAAAGGCCCGGACATGCCGCGCATCGCCGATCTCGATGATATAGACGGGTCTATCCCGCCACAGGGCCAGTCGGCGCGCGTGCGCGGCCAGTTCCGCCTCGGTCTCTGCCGCGACGCGTGCAGCCACATGCGGCAGGTCGAGCCGGTCCGCCAGCGCGTGCAACGCCGCCAGCGCCTTGGGCCAAGGCGACTCGCCAGGGATATAAAAGGGCAGGCTCATCACCTCTGCGATCGAACCCAGACGCGGTGCGATCTGTGTGTAATAGGGCGACGACAGAATGAGATCGGGCCGGGTGAGCTGCAACAGTTCGAAATTCGGCAATCCGCGCAGCCCCAGATCGACCGTTTGCGCCGGAATCTCTGGTCGGACCGCATCGGCGCGGTAGCGGATCAATTCGCAGGCCGCGACCGGGACCACGCCCAGCGCCATCGCGGTCTCGAGCATCGCCCAGTCGATGGCTGCAAGTCGGGGACCGCCGGCCTGTGCGGGCAGCCCCCAAAGCGCCATCATCCCTCCGAGAAAGGCGCGGCGTCCGATCCGTGCCGCGTCTACCACTTGTAGGTCAAACGCGCCTGCACCGTTCGACCATCCCCGTAGAAACACCCGAACCCACCGCAATTCGCGACATAGACCTCATCGGTCAGATTGGTGACATTGACCGAAAAATGCGTGTTCTCGGTGATTTCATACGCCGCGCGTAGATCAAGCAGCGTCACGTCCTCGGACTTGAAGAGATTGGCCGCGTCACCGAACCGTTCGCCAATATAGCGCACGCCACCGCCCAGTTGCAGCCCATCGAGCGTCGAGGTGTTGGCGAATTCATAGCTTACCCAGAGGCTTGCGTTATGCTGCGGCGCATTGGGCAGAACGTTGCCGGGATTGTCGCCACGGCGCTGCTCGGCCTCGTTATAGGTATAGGCGCCGCGCAGGCTCCAACCATTCTCCAGATCGACCGTTCCTTCAATCTCCAACCCTTGTGAGCGGACAGTGCCGATCTGCCGGATGCCGGTGATGCCGCCTTCTGTGACGGTTGTGCTCAGATTGCTCTGTTCCAGATCGAAGAGGGCGACACTGAAGAACCCGTTGAACCCGAGCGGTTGATATTTCACCCCGACTTCCCACTGCTTGCCTTCGGTTGGATCAAGCGTGTTGCCGGCAATATCCACCCCGATTTCAGGATCGAACGAGGTGGCATAGCTCAGGTAGGGCGCGACCCCTTGGTCTGTGACATAGGACAGACCCAACCGATAGGTGGTGGCCTCGTCGCTCTGGTCAACAGGGGATGTGCCTGCGAAATTGGTAAAGGTCGTGCCGCTCTGGTCTGCCCAGTCATGCCGCAACGCCAGCGAGCCGCGCCAATTGCCAAGGCTCATCTCGTCTTGCGCATAGATACCCATCTGATCCAGTTCCAGATCATTGCTCTGGATGAACCACGGCGCGGTCAGATTGGCCCCGTTGTAGACCGGGTTGTCAAAGCTGATCGGGTCGGCGAACATGAATTCCGTGCGGTCCTCGGCATCGTAATGCCGCAGATCGACACCAAAGAGCAGATCATGCGTCACAGCCCCTGTTTGCGCCGAACCGCTGATGCGGGTGTCGAGGTTGAGCGTCTTGCTGTCCTCGACCTGATTGATGCCGCCGCGCGTGATGGTGTCACCATCCGGCACCGCGTTATCGACATAGAGCCCGGTATAATCCCAGTCGAACTTCTGATAGCGGAACCCGGCATCGAGCGACCAGTCATTGCTGAACTCGTGGCGCAACTCGAACCCAAGGTTGAGGGTCTCGCGGTCGCTGCGGTCATCATTGGGATCACCGGCATAGAAATCGCGCAGATCCTTGCCCTGTTCGGTCAGGGTCAGATCAAACGGCATCCCGGCGGGCGTGATCGGATCGTCCTTTTGCCAGGAGCCTAAAAATTGCAATACGGTGGCATCTGTGATCTCCCAGCGTGTGGCCAGGCCAAGATACTTGCGGGTGGTCTCGAGCTCCTCGATATCTTCCTCGCTGTCTCGAACGACCGTGGTCAACCGCGCCGCGAACTTGTCCGAAAAGACATGGTTGAAATCGACGAAGCCTTCGGTCGCCTTGGGGTCACCGACGCCGACACCCACTTCGCCAAAGCTGAGCTTTTGGGCGCGCTTCTGCACCTGATTGATGATCCCGCCCGGATTTCCCGAGCCGTAGAGGACGGAAGACGGGCCGCGCAGCACTTCGATCCGCTCCAGCGAATAAATCTCGAAAGAAGGCGCGCCGAAATCGCGCAGGATGCGCAACCCGTTGAGATATTGCGCATTGCTGGCGTTGAAGCCCCGGATCGACGGGCTGTCGAATCGCGGATCGGTGCCAAAGGGCTGCGCCAGAACGCCAGCGGTAAAGCCCAGCGTATCGCCCAGCGTCGTCGCCCCCTGATCCTCGATCTGCTCGCCGGTGATCACCGACACCGATTGCTGCGTCTCAAGAATCGGCGTGCCGGATTTGGTGGCGGTTTGCGCCGTGGTGGCGACATAACCCGGCACCGGGGCCGACGGATCATAGCCACTCTCCAGTTCAAGCTCGCCCAGATACATCAGGTCAGCGGTGGATTGGGCCGCAGCGGCAGAGGCCAGCACCAAGAGGCTCGCACTGGCAAGCAAAGAAAGGCGGACGGTCTGTTTCATATCGGTTTCCATGTCATAAATTTTCCGACTCTTTAACTCAGGATATGACCTGTCGCTTGAACCAGACCTCCGGGCTTTGGACGAGTCCCGCCCAATCTCGCCCGCCGCCACGCACCCGGCGTCTGCCCATGCACCGCGCCAAAGGTGCGCGTGAGATGCGCCTGATCGGCGAACCCGGTCGCGGCAGCGATCTCGGCCAGCCCCAGCGCGGGGTCCGCCATCAACTCGGTCGCGCGGGCGATGCGGGTCTGCATCAGCCAGCGTTGCGGCGTTGTGTTGAGGCTCTGCTTGAAGGCCCGCGCGAACCAACTCTCCGAGAGACCCGCAACCTTTGCCAGATCCGGCACCGTCATCCGCCGATGCAGATTGTCCCGCGTGAACTGATCCAGTCGCCGGATCATATGGGGTGAGAGACCGCCGCGCTCCATGGGATCGACGGGCACGGCCTCCAACCCCAGAACCTCGGCCAGAATGGCGGTCACCAACCCGTCCAGCATCAGATCAGAGCGCTGCGGGCTGTCGACCTCTTGCGCGATGATCTCGGCCATGGATCGCACGCGGTCATATCCCGCACCGGCCGCAGGCAAGAGATGCAGCGCCTCGGTCCGCGCCTCCGAGGCCACGGGACACAGCCGGTGCAACAGCGGCCCCGGCTCCAGATGCAGGTCGAGATGGGCAAAATCCTGTGTTTGCCGCAGGTCGCTCCAGAGCGGTTGATCCCCCGGCACATAGAACGCTCCAACACCTGCAAACCATGCGGCATCCGCCTGCGCACGCAGACGCATTGCCCCGGCCCCTCCCTCGAGAAAGACCACCAGCCGGGGGTAGGGTGACAGGTAATAGCCGCCGCCCCCCGCCGTACCGCGCACATGCCAGACATCGGCAATCACCCCCGGCCACCGCCGCCATGCCAAAGGCCGCAGCGTTTCGATGGCGCGTGTTTCGGCGGTGATACGGGGCATGAAGCTCATGGCGGGGCGATCCGGGGCTAGGGCGGTCCAAGGGAGGAACGAAAGGGCCTGGCCCACCTGCCGTGAGGTGTCTCGCTGAGCATCTCTGGCTCTGTCCCATTCCACAGCCGGGGTCAAGGCGGTGCCGGGACGGAAAAGATAAAATGTTGACAAATTACATCAGGTACTGGATCACAAAGGCGAAAATGACCCCGGAGACACGATGACTCAAACCGCTCAGGCCCGTTTGCCTATGGCTGGGCCCCAAGCCACACGGCTCTTTGAAGACATGGCGCGGGCTGTCAATCTGCCAGCGATTCGCATCGGCGAGGGGCTGCGCCTGCCCTTCGGTGACTCCCTGATCACCCTGGTGCCGCAGCCGGATGAGACCCTCATAGACCTGCGCGCCGAGACCCCCGCCGCCTTGCAATCGCTCCGGGATTTTCTCGCGGAACAGGCTGCACAGGGCGCGTTCTCCCTTGCTTGGGACGCTGCCACCTCTGGGGCGCATCCCGCCAATTTTGCCCTGGGTCGGGTCTGTGAGATGCGGCGTCTGTCGCCGTCCTATCGCCGTTTGAGTGTCGAGGGGCCAGACCTTGGGCGCTTTGCCGCAGGTGGTCATCACCTGCGCCTTCTGTTCGGTCCCGAGGGCGCGGGGTGGCCCGCGCTAGACGTGCAGGGCGTCACCCAATGGCCCGGCGGTCTGACCGCGTGGCATCGCCCCGTCTACACGATTCGGCGCATTATCTACGGCACCGGACAGGCGGCGCGGCTTGAAATCGACATCTTCCTGCACGCAGGCGGGCGCACCACGGGTTGGACCGAGGGTGTCGCGCCCGGCACCGTCGTTGGACTTACCGGTCCCGGCGGCGCCGAGCCCCCCAGCGCGGGATGGCTTGGCCTTGTCGGCGACGAAACCGCCCTGCCGGTGATCGCCCGGATACTGGCTGAGGCTCCGGACGACACCCGAGGGCACGCCACACTCTTTGTGCCCGAGCGGGGGGATATCCGGCCGCTTGCCCATCCGTCAGGACTTGTCGTGACATGGGTGGTTCGCGGGGGTCGGATCGGCCCGCTTGACGCGCTGCGCGCGCTCGCGCCGCCGCCCGACGACCGCCATGTCTTTTTCGCCGCCGAACGCACAGAGGCGACAGAGGCGCGCCTTTGGTTGACGTCTCAAGGGTTTGATCGGTCCAGCTTCACAGCGGCCGCCTATTGGGCGAAAGAGACCATCTGCTAAGGCGGCGACGTTTGGCTCTTTTGTTTGATACCAGCGGCTTGGCACCCCAAGCTTGAGGCCTGTCACGCCATCGCAACGCTCGGCACCCCGGCAGCGGGCATATGTCGCAAAGCTTGGATGATAAACTTGACTCTTTTACTTATTCTGACATAACACATGCCGACCATCGGACCTATACGACCCGATCCTACTCTTCACACCGTGCCAGCCAAGCGCCAGCCATGCGGTTTACACGCCCTCCGAAACGGGGGCGAAAGGAGCTTGCCATGACTGCGCCGCATCGCGCCGTTCCCTGCCTCGCGGCGGCCCTCTGTGCCGCCAGCCTCACGCTGGCCACGCCCAGTGCGGCGCAAGACACCAGCCCGCCCCCCCAGCTTGACCTCGCACTCAATGCCGTGACCCCGACCGAGGCGGGGGGCTGTCGGCTCAGCTTTGTCATTCGCCACGATCTGGGGGCGGCGCTTGAGAAACTGGTGGCCGAAGCGGTGCTTTTTGATGCGGAGGGGCAGGTGGCCACGCTGACACTCTTTGACTTTGGCACCCTGCCTGCGGGGCGTCCCCGCGTGCGGCAATTCGATCTGGCGGGGCAAACGTGCGAGAGCATCGGACAGGTGTTGATCAACGGGATCGGCACCTGTGAAGGGGCTGGGATTGCGCCCGGTGCCTGCCTCGACGCGCTGCGCCTCTCGACCCAGACCAAGATCGAGGTGACAGGATGAACGGAACCGGGTCAATACTTGACCGCCTGCAGGGGTTGATCGAGATGGGTGGGCCGGTGATTGCCATCATCGGTGTGATGTCTGTGGCGACACTGGCGGTTGTCCTCTACAAGATCTGGCAGTTCCGCGCCTCTGGCGTCGGGCGGCATCTGGCCCTGCGCGCCGCTGTCGCCGAATGGGACCAAGGCCAAAGCACGGCTGCGCGCCGCACCTTGGAGGGGTCGCGCAGCTATCTGGCCCCGGTGATCGCGCGCGCCTTCGCGACCGACGGTGCCAGCGACAACGCCGCCGTCCGGCGGCTGGCGGCCGAGGCCGACGCGCGGTTTTCCCGGCTCGAACGCGGGTTTCGCTTTCTCGACACGGTGGCGCAGGTGGCACCGCTGCTGGGTCTCTTCGGCACGGTTCTGGGCATGATCGAGGCGTTTCAGGCGCTGCAATCGGCGGGCTCCCAAGTGGACCCGTCGCTGTTGGCGGGCGGCATCTGGGTGGCACTCCTGACCACCGCCGCAGGGCTTGCCGTCGCGATGCCCGCCTCTGTGGTGCTGTCGTGGTTCGAATCGCGCATGGCCGAAGAACGCGCGCTGGCCGATCATGCGCTCAGCGTCGTGCTTGGCCCTGACACCCGCGCGGTGCGGGACTCGCCTCCGCTGCGTCAGGCGGTGCCCCAAGGTGCGTAGCCCCCCCTTTCACCGGCGCAAGCTGTCGCTCACCTCGCTGATTGATGTGATCTTTCTGCTGCTCTTGTTCTTCATGCTGTCATCGACCTTCTCGCAATTTTCCGAAGTGGATTTGGCGACGGGTGGGGCAGGGCGCCCCGCGACATCCGAAACACCGCCGATCTTTGTGCAACTCAGCGCAGGCGGCCTGCGCGTCAATGCCAGAGAGGTGACGCTGGAGACCCTGCGCGACACTCTGACCCCGCTGATGCCAGAGGGCCGCGCCCACGCGCTGATCAGCACCGGGGGGGATGTCACGGCGCAACGGTTGACCGATCTTCTCTTGGCCTTGCGGGGGGTCGCTGGCCTCTCGGCTCAGGTCTTGACCCCGTCATGACGCGTCCCATCCCCCGCTCTCGCCGCGAGCCGACGATTGCTCTGATCAACATCGTTTTCCTGATGCTGATCTTCTTCATGGCGGCCGCGACACTGGCACCGCCGCTCGACGGCGATCTGCGGTTGGTGCACACGGCGGACCTCGAGGGGCGCGCTCCGCCTGATGCTTTGGTGATCCACGCCGATGGTCATCTCACCTATCGCGGGGCGCCGCTGTCCGACGCCGCCGCCTATGTGCAGGCTGCGTACCCAACCGGGGGGGAAACTGTACAGGCTGTACGCATTGTCCCCGACGCGGACTTGCCAGCCCAAGAGCTGATCCGGATTGGTGAGGCCCTGCGCAGGGCCGGCGCCGCGCGGGTGGTGATGATCACGGAACGGGGGCTCGAATGATCCGCACGTCACGCAGCATTCTATTTCTGTCGATGGCCACAGCCGTGACACTGCACGGGCTGGGCGCATGGTATGTCGAGGCCCGTGCCGAGATGGAGACAGAGGGCGGCGCCGGCGCGTCCGAGGTGGTTTTGGGCAGCAGCTTTGCCGATATGGCGGCGGGCAGCGCGCAGCCTGCTACAGCCACCAAGGCCACGCCCCTCCGGCAAACCGGACAGGCGGTGAAACCCGCAGACCCAGACCGGGCTCAGGCCGTTCCGGCACCGGACCGCTCATCGTCATCGCCCGACGTTTCACAGGCGACCGAGGCCGCTTTGCCCGACCTTCGGGTCAAGCCCAGCGAGATCACAGAGCCGGCTCTGCCTGCAGATACGTCGCAAGCACTTGCTCAATCCGCGCCGCAAGAGGTCCTCAATGCTGAACCTGAGCCAAAGGCCGGCCTGCAGATTTCGCGTCGGCCAGAGGCGCGCCCGCGTGAGGTTGAAGAGGTTGCAGCAGAGATCGCTGCCCGCCAAACCCCTGAACCTGAAAAGAAAAAAGAGACACGCAAACGATCCGGCAATACGGCGACCCAAGATGCCAGTCGGGGTAGCATCACGGGGCGAGAGACCGCAACTGCCGCTCGCGCGGGGCGGGACACATCGTCGCAAAGCTCCGCGCAGGGCAACGCTGCGGCCAGCAACTATCCCGGACAGGTCATGCGGCACCTTGCGCGGGTGCCGCGCCCGCGCGCTGACACGCGCGGCGAGGCGCTCGTGCAATTCTCCATCGCCGAGGGTGGGCGGTTGGCCTCTGTGAGCCTCGCTCGCTCGTCAGGCTCTACCCGTCTGGATCGCGCCGCGCTTACGGTCGTGCAACGCGCTGCGCCATTTCCGGCACCGCCCCAAGGCGCGCAACGCAGCTTCTCCGTCCAGATCAAAGGTCACGGCGTCAATTAGAGACTGCGGCAGCGCGTGGTCTTGTCCGCGCCGCATCTAGTCCCAGCAACTGACGAGCACGGTCATGTCGCCTGCACGGTCCGTCAGCGCCTCGGCCGGTATCCGGTCCAATGCTGAGGTGGTGCGCGGGGTGATGCCACCACGGGTCAGCACCTCTTGCAGCGCGCCATTGGTGGCCGCAAAGCTGACGTCATCGGGCAGAGACCGCCCATCCTGTGCGTGGGCCAGCAGCATGCCCAACACCGCGCCGCCAACATCAAGGACCGGGCCACCGGCATCGCCGTCCAGCGCGGCCAGCGCGAGGCGCTTGAGGTGCGGCTCACCGTTCAGCCCTTGCAATTCCGAGAGTTGCCCAAAGGTGAGCGTCGGCGCCCCCAGGAGGCCACCATAGGAATACCCTGCAACCGCCACATCACTTAGCAAACGCGGTGTGGATTCCTGAAAGGTCGCAATACGCAGAGGGGCAAGGGCCATCCGCGGACGCAAGATGGCCACCCCTAGGGCAGCATCGGCCAAGACAACGTCGGCCTCGTAGCTCTCGTCGATTGTGATCCGTCCACAGCTCTCGACCGCCTCGGCGGTGGTCAATACGGCACCGCCCGCATCAACGTAAAAACCAGAGCGCGACTGCTTCGGCTTGCGGATTTCCAACCCGGAGATCAAGTCGATGTCCTGCGCGCCGGCGCCCTCGGTGGGATCGAGTGTGCCGGGAAGCCAGGTAAAGCTGTCCTGCATTCGGCCCATAACGCGGGTGCGGCGGGCCTCGTCTCCGGCAGGCCAGATCAGGGTGAACCCTTTGATCTCGCCGTCCCGCAGCCAGACCTGCGTTTGCGAAATCTTCTGCGTCCCCTCGCCAATCAGCGTGAATCTATCCCCCTCCAGACTGCGCGGACCTGTTTCCGGCACGATTTCAAGGGTTTGCATGATATCGTAGAGCCCCGCGAGGGTGCCTCGGTCGCCCTGTTGGCTGATCAGCAGTACCCGGGCCTCGATCTCACCCACTGCGTTGAAATGCGCGAAGGGCGGCTCGTAACGCTCAAATGTAACGAGCGCCGTGGGCAATTCCATGGCAATGCCCGTGGCATTGTCGCGCAGGATCTCAAGACCGAGTCCATCAAACACCGCATTGTATTGGCGCAGCAATTCGGCGCGCTGCCGGGTGGTGAGAATGCCTGTTGTGTCAAAGCCGTTCAGTGTCTGCCAGCGAGCCATAGCGGCGCGTGTGCCTTGTCCAAAGGCCGCATCAATCGCGCCGTCATAGACACCGGCCCATTCCATCGCCACTTGTAAATCTGCACGCTCGTCTCGGGTGAGAAGGCTCTCGCTCGCGCGGGCCTCAGACGGGGTCTCATCCGCGGGCTCTGGTGTGGGGACTGGTTCCGGCGCGGAGTCCAGCGATACAACAGGTGGGCTATCGGGAATGGGGACTGCGGGCACGGTCGGTTGCGCGAGCAGGTTCGCGCCAATCGGCCAGAATTGTTGCTGATAATCGCTGCTCTCTGCGATGTAGCTGTCGCGAGCGATCACGCCCTCTGCCCGATAGACCTGTAATACGCGCTCGGCCTCGTCGCGCCGGTAGGGACCAAGGGCTATGGCATACCAGCCGCGTCCGAGTGAAAACCCGTTCACATCCGCCAGCGTCGCTGCATAGCGGCGGGTTGCGATTTGTGCTTCGTTGAGGCTCGGCTGGGCTTCAATCTGGACCCAGACCACGTCCTCCTGTGCCTGTACTGCGGGAGCGGCCATGAGTACCGCAAGGATGAACCCCAGAAAAAAACGCGCCATCAGCTTCCCTAAATCGTGACATGTTACGGTCATTTAGACCTTTTGGGCGTTTTAACAAAATTGCCGGGCGATGCACTCGAAATATTTGGACCGGGCTGAGGCGTGTTACGCGTCAAACGTCCGATTGACCCCGCCCCACACCCGGCCTAGGTAGGGGCGGCAAATCAGGGGCAGCATTGGGGTCAGGCATGAGCGACACCACCGACAAACCGCGCAGCTTTCAGGAGATTATCCTGCGGCTTCAGGCCTATTGGGCCGCTCAGGGCTGCGCCATGATGCAGCCCTATGACATGGAAGTGGGGGCGGGCACCTTTCACCCTGCCACCACGCTGCGTTCTTTGGGATCAAAACCATGGGCTGCGGCCTATGTGCAGCCCTCGCGCCGCCCCACCGATGGGCGCTATGGCGAAAACCCCAATCGCCTCCAGCATTATTACCAGTATCAGGTGCTGATCAAACCCAGCCCGCCCGATATGCAGGACCTCTACCTTGGCAGCCTGCGCGCCATCGGCATCGACATGGCCCTGCATGACATCCGCTTTGTCGAGGA
The DNA here is from genome assembly GCF_053628575.1 of Roseovarius sp. MBR-51. NCBI lineage: Bacteria > Pseudomonadati > Pseudomonadota > Alphaproteobacteria > Rhodobacterales > Roseobacteraceae > Roseovarius > Roseovarius sp. MBR-51. Next base: position 238,388 of record NZ_JBRJGQ010000007.1, on the reverse strand, counting down.
CGACTGGGAGAGCCCCACACTCGGCGCTTGGGGGCTGGGCTGGGAGGTTTGGTGCGACGGCATGGAAGTGTCGCAATTCACCTATTTCCAACAGGTCGGCGGGCATGATTGCGCGCCCGTGTCGGGCGAGTTGACCTATGGGCTTGAGCGTCTGGCGATGTATGTGCTGGGCATTGATCATGTGATGGACATGCCCTTCAACGATCCCGCAGCGCCTATTCCGCTGAAATATGGCGATGTCTTTCGCCAGACCGAGGAAGAATACAGCCGCTGGAATTTCGACGTGGCCAATACGGATGTGCTCTTGCGCCACTTTGAAGAGGCCGAGGCCGAATGTCAGGCCATCCTCGCACAAGAGGCCGTTGACCCCAAGACCGGCAAGCGGATCATCATGGCACATCCCGCCTATGATCAATGTATCAAGGCGAGCCATCTCTTCAACTTGCTCGATGCGCGCGGCGTCATATCCGTGACCGAGCGGCAGGCCTATATCGGGCGGGTGCGGGCGCTGGCCAAGCAATGCGCCGATGCCTTTGTTCAGACAGAGGCAGGGGGGCAGGCGGCATAATGGGCAAGATACTGGCGGGGGCGATCTTGATTTCGGCATTGGTGGCCGGTGCGGCCATGTATTATCTGCAAGTGTATCACTTCTACGAAGAGGTGGCGGCGGATGGCACCAACGATGTGGTCCTGACCTCCTTGGTCACGGGCGCGCCCGAACCGGTGCTCTACGACGGCTTTACCGCCATTGACGCCAACAGCAGCCCGATCCGCTATCGCGCCTGTTTCACCACCCCGATGAGCCATGCGCTGCTGAGCGAAACCTATGAGATTTACGAGCGGGCAGAGCCGTTGACCGCGCCCGAGTGGTTCGACTGCTACGATGCGCAGGCCATCGGCAAGGCGCTGGAAGAGGGCCGCGCGCTGGCCTTTCTGGGCCAGCGTGACGTGATTTACGGCGTCGACCGCGTGGTCGCCATCACCGAGGACGGGCGCGGCTATGTCTGGCATCAGATCAACCGCTGCGGCGAGGTGGTGTTTGACGGACAGCCCGCCCCCGATGATTGCCCCGAACCGCCCCAAGGATACTGAGCCATGCCTGACCTCTTGATCGAACTCTTCTCCGAGGAAATCCCGGCACGGATGCAATCCAAGGCCGCCGACGATCTGCGCGCCCGCCTGACCGAGGCGCTGGTCGCGGCGGGGCTGACCTATGCGGGGGCGGCGGCGTTTTCCACGCCCCGGCGGCTGGCGCTGACGGTGCAGGGATTGACCGGCCAGAGCCCGACCACCCGAGAAGAGCGCAAAGGTCCGCGCGTCGATGCGCCCGAACAGGCGATCGAGGGTTTCTTGCGCGGTGCGGGGCTGAGCCGTGATCAGCTTGAGATCCGCGACGAAAAAAAGGGTCAGGTTTATTTCGCCACCATCACCAAGGCCGGACGCCCTGCGGCCGAGATTGTGGCCGAGGAACTCGACAAGATCATCCGCAATTTCCCCTGGCCCAAGTCAATGCGCTGGGGGGCTGGATCGTTGCGTTGGGTGCGCCCGCTGCATTCCATCCTCTGCATTCTGACCGACGAGGCGGGCGAGGTGACGGTCGTCGATCTCGACGTGGACGGCATCCGCGCGGGCAACACGACCGAGGGGCATCGGTTCATGGGCGCGGGGCGTTTTGCCGTCACGTCGTTCGACGATTACCGCGCCAAACTGCGCCGCGCGCATGTCATTCTGGAGGCCGAAGAACGCGCAGAGCATATCTGGCAAGAGGCCAGCAATCAGGCCTTTGCCTCGAGCTTGGAACTGGTCGAGGATCGCGGCCTATTGGCCGAGGTGGCGGGGCTGGTGGAATGGCCTGTGGTGCTGATGGGGCGGATCGACGAGGGGTTTTTGGGTCTGCCGCCCGAGGTGCTGCAAACCTCGATGAAAGAGCATCAAAAGTTTTTCTCGGTGAAAAACCCCAAGACGGGCCGGATCGAACGCTTTGTCACCGTCGCCAATGTCGAAACCGCCGATCAGGGGGCGACCATCCTTGCGGGCAACCAAAAGGTGTTGGCGGCGCGTCTGTCGGATGCCAAATTCTTTTGGGAAAACGACCTGCGCACCGTGCAGGCCGAGGGGTTGGAGGGGATGGGCGCAGGGCTGGCCCATGTCACCTTCCACAACAAGCTGGGGTCGCAGGCCGACCGCATCGCGCGTATCGCAGCCCTCGCGCGTGAAATCGCGCCGCATGTGGGCGCCGATGCCGATTTGGCGGAGCAGGCGGCAAAGGTGGCCAAGGCCGATCTGCAATCCGCCATGGTGGGCGAATTCCCCGAATTGCAGGGCTTGATGGGGCGCTATTACGCGCAGGCGGCGGGGCTGCCCGCAGAGGTGGCAGCGGCCTGCCAAGAGCATTATTCGCCCCTAGGGCCGGGCGACGCCGTGCCAAGCGCGCCCGTGTCGGTGGCGGTGGCGCTGGCCGACAAGATCGACACATTGTGCGGCTTCTGGGCGATTGACGAAAAGCCCACTGGCTCGAAAGACCCCTACGCGCTGCGCCGCGCGGCCTTGGGGGTTATTCGGTTGGTGTTGGGGAATGGGGTGCGGGCTCGACTCTTGCACTGGATTGAAGCTGCGCTCGGTGGTGATCAGCCGCAAACAGACAACGGGTTTCGCTTGGCCGCCAAAGAGGCATATGCGGGCGATCGTGCTCTTTTTCCCAGTGAGGAAGAAGAGGCTGCAGGGATAATTTCTGCAGAATATCAAACCGCGATGGAAGCCGATCTGCATATTCCGCCCGACCTCCTCTCCTTCCTCCACGACCGCCTCAAGGTCCATCTGCGCGACGAAGGCATCCGCCACGACGTGATCGACGCTTGTCTGGCCATGCCCGGCAATGACGATCTCACGCTCTTGGTCCACCGCGCCCGCGCCCTCAGTGATTTCCTCAAGACCGACGATGGCGAGAACCTGTTGCAGGGCTTCAAACGCGCCAACAACATCCTCACCCAAGCCGAGGAAAAGGACGGGGTGGAATATTCCTACGGCGCGGATGTGAAATTCGCGGAAACGGCGGAGGAAAAGGCGCTCTTTGCCGCCCTCGAAACCGCAGAGCCTGCGATTGCGAGCGCGCTCAAGGCCGAGGATTTCGCCGGGGCCATGGGGGCGATGGCGGCGCTGCGGGCACCGATTGATGCCTTCTTTACCGCCGTGCAGGTCAATGCCGAAAGCCAAGTTATCCGCCGCAACCGCCTGAACCTGCTGAGCAGCATCCGGCACATCTGCCTGCAAGCGGCGGACCTCACGCGGATCGAGGGCTGATCGCGCCCCGGGCTTGACCCGGGGCCTCGCCTAGAAAAGCTGGGGCCTCGCCCAAAGAAACGGAGGCCCCGGGTCAAGCCCGGGGCTGGGGAGACCTTGGGTCAAGCTTTGGACGGGTGAGGCCCCGGGTCAAGCCCGGGGCGGGTGAGGCTCCGGGGCGGGGCGTTAGGGGGCGGGTATCTCTGACGTAATATCGCGCCAATCCGGGTTTACCCCGGTGATCAGTGTAATCTTCCATGCGCGGTGCCAGCGTTTTATCGACCACTCCCCCCGGAGGGAGGTTTCGAAATCGTCCAGCGGTTCGAACCAGACCAGCCGCCGGATATTGTATTTCGCCGTATGGGTGGGCAGGCCAGCGCGGTGCGCCTCGACCCGGCTGCGCAGGTCACGCGTGCGCCCGGTGTAAAGAGCACCCAAGGGGCGTGACGCCATGATATAGACGAAATGTGTCATTCCGCAGTTTTGGTGCATTTTGGTTTCCAAGGTGTGAACGCCGTCCCGGCCTTGACTAGGGAGGCCTTGGTTGCGGTTTGACGTCCCGCCCCGGGCTTGACCCGGGGCCTCTGTGCCTGATTGGCAAGGCCCCGGGTCAAGCCCGGGGCGGGTTTTCCTACCACGCTGGACACACAGCCCCCGCTGTCACAACGCCGTCATCCTTTCCCTTGCCTTGTGCCGCAACGCGCGTATGGTGCGGGCAAACGAAAGGTGCCGCAGTGCAGCAAGACGACAGCCATATCACCCTCATCACCCCTTCGGCCCCGGTGCAGACCCACACCCACGGGGGGCGGGCGAAATGTCTTCAACGCCTTGTGCGGCTCGATCTGCCGGTGCCGCGCACCATCGCGCTGTCGTTCGAGGCGGTGCACCGGATCGCGGCGGGGGAAGTGCCGGATATGGCGCGCTTTCTCGCCCCTTTTGGCGATGCGCCGCTCCTTTGCGTGCGCCCCTCGTCCGAAGACCCCGATTGGGGTGGGCCGGGGGCCGTTCTGAACATTGGCATCAACGATGCGCGGTTTGTCGAACTGTCGGACCGGATCGGCAAGCAGGCGGCGTCTGACATCTATCTGCGCTTTGTGCAGGCCTATGCGATCCATGTGGCGCGGCTGGACCCGGATGTGTTCGAGGATGTGTCCGAAGACCCGGTTCTGGGCCTCAGCCAAGCGCTCAAGGCCTATGAGGTCGAGGCCGAAGAGGAATTCCCCCAAGATCCCGGCAAGCAATTGACCGAGGTGCTGCGCTCTATGGCGCGGGCCTGGGAGGGGACCACCGCGCGGCTCTTGCGGCAGGCCAAGGGCGCACCTGCCGATGCGGGGTTGGGCCTTGTGGTGCAGGAATTGGCGCTTGGGTTGGGGCAGGGGGAATGCGGCTCTGGCGTGATGCAACTGGTCAATGGCGTGACTGGCGCGCGCCAGATCATCGGACGCTACCTGAGTCAGAGCCAAGGGCGCGATGCGCTGAGCGGCGGGGTGGATGCGCTCTATCTGACGCGTGACCCGCGCGGCCCCTCGCTCGAGGAACTGGCGCCAGACGCCTTTGCCGAGATCAGGGCGCATACGGAATTGATGCGCGCAAAGCTGCGCGAGGAAATGCAGGCTGAGTTCACCATCGAGAACGGCAAGGTCTGGATTCTCGACGGTCTACGGGTGCCACGCAACGGGCGCGCGGCGGTGGCCATTGCGGTGCGCATGGCCGAGGACGGGATCATTACCCGTGACGACGCGCTGATGCGGATCGAGCCGCGCTCGCTCAATGAATTGCTGCACCGTCAAGTGGACCCGAATGCGCCCCGCGATGTGCTGGCGCGCGGGATTGCCGCCAGTCCCGGTGCCGCCACGGGCCGGGTGGTGTTTTCCGCCGCCGAAGCGCAGGCGGGTCATTCGCGCGGCGAACCCTGCATCCTCGTGCGACGTGAAACCAGCCCCGAGGATATTCGCGGCATGCATGCGGCGGTGGCGGTGCTGACCGAGCGCGGTGGCATGACCAGCCATGCAGCGGTGATCGGGCGCGGCATTGGCCTACCCTGCGTTGTGGGGGCGTCAGAAATCCATTTCCAGACCCATCGCAAGCAATTGACCATGCCCGACCGTCGGGTGGTCAAGGCTGGGGATGTGATCACCATCGACGGCACCAACGGTTTGGTTTTGGCCGGAGAGACCCCGTTGCTCGAGGCCGCGCGGGATGAATCGTTTCAGACGCTGATGAGTTGGGCCGATGATGTGCGCGATATTGCGGTGCGGGCCAATGCCGACACCCCCGCCGATGCTGTGGTTGCGCGCAATTTTGATGCGCGTGGCATTGGGCTGTGCCGGACCGAGCACATGTTCTTTGACACCGAGCGGTTGACGGTGATGCGCGAGATGATCTTTGCCGATGGTAGCAAGGATCGCGCCGCCGTGCTCGAGCGGCTCTTGCCGATGCAGCGGGCCGATCTGGCGGATTTGTTCCGCATCATGCAAGGGCTTCCGGTGTGTATTCGCCTCTTTGATCCGCCGCTGCATGAATTTCTGCCGACCGACCGGGTGGGGCATCTGCAATTGGCAGAGGCGCTCGATCTGCCCTTGTCGGATGTGACACGGCGGGTTGAGGCGCTGAGCGAATATAATCCGATGCTGGGCATGCGGGGTGTGCGTCTGGGTATCACCGTGCCCGAGATCTACGACATGCAGGCACGGGCCATCTTTGAAGCAACGCTCGAGGCCAGTCGCGACGGTGCGCCGGTGGTGCCGGAGATCATGATTCCGCTGGTCAGTGCCAAGCGTGAGGTTGAGCTGGTGAAAACCCGGGTCGATGCGGTGGCAGCGGCAGTGCGAAACGAGACTGGGCGCGATTTCACCTATCATCTGGGCGTAATGGTCGAGACGCCGCGCGCGGCGTTGCGCGCCGGTGAATTTGCGCCGTTGGTGTCTTTTCTCAGCTTTGGCACGAATGACCTGACGCAGATGACCTATGGGCTGTCGCGTGACGACGCAGGGCGGTTCATGTCGGAGTATGTCAAGCAGGGCGTCTATCCCGAAGACCCGTTCCACATGCTCGATGTCGATGGTGTGGGCGAGTTGCTCAAGATCGGGGCAGAGCGCGGGCGTGCGGCCAATCCTGACATCAGCCTGTCGATCTGCGGTGAGCATGGTGGCAACCCCGAATCAATCGCTTTCTGCCGGGATGCCGGATTCAACTACGTTTCCTGCTCTCCGTTCCGTGTTCCGGTGGCGCGACTTGCTGCCGCACAGCTGACCGTCAAAGACAAGATGCGGTAGTCAGACCCGCCGTTTGCGCAACATCAGACAAAGTCGAGGTGCTTTTTGCGACAGCAAAAGCCATAGGCGGGAACTTGCCGGTGGCTCGGGTGGACGCAAAGGGCCTTTTTGTCTAGAGGGCGCTGATGCAGTGGACCATACGTCCATCGGCTTGGAGAAGATGTATGAGACGGATTGCACTCGCTGCGGCACTCGCAGTGTTGGCAGGTCCGGTCGTCGCAGACGCACCCGTGACCCGATTGATGGAACAGGAAATGCGCGCATTGCGCGCGATCTCAGGTGACAGAATGGCGAGCTATTTGAGCCGCCCAGAGACCGAGATCAGCTATTCGAGCACATGGCTTGATCAGCAAAGCCCAGCCGAAGGCGGAGCCGAGTGGCGCTGTCTGGCAGAGGCGCTTTACTTTGAAGCCCGAGGTGAAAGCATCAAGGGACAGTTCGCGGTGGCCGAAGTCATCCTGAATCGGGTTGATGATCCCTCTTATCCCAATACAGTTTGCGGCGTGATCCATCAGGGAACCGGCCGAAAGTATGAATGCCAATTTACATACACTTGCGACGGGCATTCCGACGTCATTGCAGAGCGCGCCGCCTATCAGACCGTGGGCAAAGTTGCCCGGTTGATGGTCGATGGTGCCCCTCGCAGCCTGACCAGCGGCGCAACGCATTACCATACCCGCGCTGTCGCGCCGCGTTGGGCCCGGCAGTTTCCGCGCACGGCCTCTATTGGCGTGCATCATTTCTATCGGCAACCGACGCGTCTGTCCTCGAACTGAGCGGGTTGAACAAGGAAATAGCTGACTTTCACGACAATCGCGGTTGACTCGGGCGCACGCGTCGGTAAAAGGCAGGCTTCATGAGATATTCACGGGTAACCCGATTGCCCGGCGCAGGAGATAACCAATGGCGAAGCCGACGACCATCAAGATCCGTCTGAACTCGACCGCGGGCACGGGCCATTTTTACGTGACCAAGAAGAACGCACGCACCATGACCGAAAAGATGACCGTACGAAAGTACGATCCCGTGGTGCGCAAGCATGTCGAGTACAAGGAAGGCAAGATCAAGTAAGATCCCCTTTCAGACCAGACAGCCAAAGCCGCGCCAACCCGAGCGCGGCTTTTTCTTTTGGGGCGCTCCGGTAGCCGGTGATTTTACCGCAAGGTGTCTCCAATGCCCGAGTTTCTGATCCGCCCAGTCTTTCCCGCCGATCATTCCGCGATCTCAGATCTGCTCCGTGCGGCCTATGGTCTGCAGATGCAACGCGTATATCCCGAGGCATTGGTGCGCCAAGCCGTCCCCATTCTCACCCGCTCGGCACCGACGCTCCTGTTCGGCGGGCGGTACTATCTGGCTGAGGTCGGGGAGGATGTGCGGGGCATCGCGGGTTGGAGCGATATAAGCCCATTTGGTCGGACCTGCCCTCTGGGACATGCGCATCTGCGGCATCTGGCCGTTGCGCCGGATTGGCAGGGCCAGGGAATTGGCCGCGCTCTGTTGGAGCATCTCAAGGTGACAGCGGGCCGGGCAGGCGTGCATCGCCTGCACTGCCTCTGTCCTCTGAATGCCGTGCCATTCTGCATTGCAGGTGGATTTCAGTCGATGGGCGAGGTGGTTCTGGGCCTGTCTCCTGAAGTGAGCCTGCCCGCCGCGCAGATGTGCCACGAGTTGGAGCGAGGAATTGCGCTGCGACCGGAGGTAATTGAGGCTGGTGCGACTCTGTAACCTGTGTCAGGATTTCGTCCATGATGCGTGTTTCATTGAGCCTTTTTCCACGATTTATTTTGGTCTTCGCCCTCAGTGTGGCGATGGCAGCCGTGGGCTTTGCGCATCGCGTCGATGGTTCGCGTAGTATGGACCCGGACTACCTTGCCTTTGTCGCCGCGGGTGGCTCAGCGCAGGATCTCTGTGAAGACCATGTGGCGCAAGGCCATCCGTCGGGGCATTCAAAGCATCAGGCGACAAACGGTTGCGAGGCCTGTCGTCTGGTCGATGGCATGCTACTGCCGTCCGCAGAGATGCCCTATACGGCGTGGTTCGCTCCGCGCATCGTGGATTTGCGGCCCGATGGCTCTCATGGTCTGCGACTGGCAAGGTCGAATGTCTTGCCACAAAGCCGCGCTCCGCCGCGCGTCTGATTTTTCTAAACCCCTGCTCATTTCAAATTCTGCCCTCTCGTTAGAGGGCCATCTCTGATGGAGATATACATGACGTCGATTGATCCGGCCTACACCCCTGCGCAGGCGCGCCATGGGGTCAACAAGTTCTATTTTGCGGCGTGGCGCTGGCATTTTTACGCCGGTCTGTTCGTGATTCCGTTCTTCTGCATATTGGCCGTTACCGGCATGATGATGCTCTGGATTTCATGGGTTGATGGGCGTGATGGAGAACGCACGCCGGTGGTGCCGCAAGATGTGGCGCTGTCTGTATCGGTTCAGGCTGAGGGCGCGCTCAGCGCTATTCCAGGCGGCACGCTCAAACAATACGTCGCCCCGCGTCGCGATGATCTGGCCGCGATTTTCCGTGTCGATCTCGAGGGCGAGGCCAATATGGTCGTTGTCGATCCCTATACGGCGCAGGTGCTGGAGATTTTCCCGCGCCGCTCTGGCTGGTATGACTTTGCAGATGGAATTCACAGCGAGTTGATGCTCGGCGTGACCGGTGATCGCATGCTGGAAATTGCGGCCTCTCTCGGCATGGTTCTGATTGCCACGGGTCTGTATATGTGGTGGCCGCGAGAAGCAGGCTGGCGTGCCGCACTGATCCCCACATTTGGGCGTGGGCGGGCGCTCTGGCGGTCTTTGCATGGAGTTCTGGGCTTCTGGATATCCATTGTTCTGGCTTTTTTTCTTGTCTCGGGCCTCGCTTGGGCGGGCATCTGGGGCGAGAAGATGGTTCAAGCCTGGAGTCAGTTTCCCGCTGAGAAATGGGATAACGTGCCGCTCTCGGACGATATTCATGCCAGCATGAACCATGATCGCAAAGAGGTGCCTTGGGCGCTGGAGCTTACACCGATGCCGGCCTCTGGCAGTCACGCAGGGCACGAGGGGGTCGATCCCGGGACCGTCGTCAATATCGACACGCTGGATGTGCTCGCCCGCGAGATCGGCTTTGACGCGCGGTATCAGCTCAACCTGCCCAACGGCGAAACTGGCGTCTGGACGATCAACCGGGACTCGATGAATACTGACAATACCGATCCTACCAGCGACCGCACGGTGCATGTAGATCAATATACCGGCAATATCCTCGCCGATGTGCGCTTTGCGGATTATTCGCTGGCGGGCAAGGCGATGGCGGTAGGGATCGCGCTTCATATGGGCACAATGGGGCTCTGGAGTGTGCTGGCCAATACGGTGTTCTGCCTCGCGGTTCTGTTTCTGTGTGTCAGTTCCGTGGTGATGTGGTGGAAACGCCGCCCCGCCGGGGCAGGCGGACGTCTCTCGGCGCCGCCATTGCCCAAGGACATGCCGATGTGGCAGGGAGCTGTGCTGGTCGGTTTGGCGGTGTCGCTGGCCTTTCCGCTTGCGGGGGTGACGTTGATCACAGTGCTCGCACTCGACGCTCTGATCCTGTCTCGCGTGCCTGCCTTGCGGCGATTGGTGAGTTGAGCGATTACGCGCACCCCTGATCGTCGCGACTTGGCAACAGCCCCCACTCCAAGAACCCCGCCAATCAGGCGGGGTTCTGTCGTTTGTAGCCCAAAAGAGGCATTGGCATGGGAATGGATGGGATAGAGGTGCTTTATTGCGAAAAATAAGCAGTTTTCCGCGAATCACTCTGGGAATTTCGATTGTCGATGCTTGGGTTTATGAGGTTGTTCGGGGAATAGTTGTGGGGCGAGATGGCTTTTAAGAGGAAAAGTTATTAACTTATTGGGAAATTACGGGACATTCTTTAGAAGAAGTATTGGCGCATATATTGTTATTATTTGAATATTGTGCACAATATACGGTAATATACTGTGATGCTTTGCCACATGATGTTGTTTTCTGGGTATGTTAGGAACTAGATACTGTATCGAGTATCGTAAAAAATCGTTGCCATGGGAGCATTTCCCATTGTATGAAGATTACACGATGAGGACGGGATCAAAGAGGGGCGCAAAGACCCCGAAAACTCCCAAGTCAGGTTTCATACAGGCCCCCGCTTTCATCGAACAAAGAGATCCGGCGCGCGAGCGAGCAGACATCCCCCCAGGTGGCGTGCGCAGTCGGACACCCCCCGCTCAAGCGGGACGAGGGCGGCGGGTTGATCAGTGGCAGCAGATCAACCCGCCGTTTCGTGTTTCAAGGGTTCGTTTTCAAGCTGGGGCATAAGAAGGGACCAACGGGACAGTGGGCCGGATATTTAGAGGCGAGAGTCTCCACAAGGTGGATGGAAAGGGCAGGGTATCAATCCCGGCCCTGTTTCGCCGTGTGATCGAGGCCTCAGACCCGAACTGGACCGACGGCCTCAATCCCGAACTGATCATCGTTTATGGCGACCATCGGCGGCGCTACCTTGAGTGTTATACCATTGAGGCGATGCAGGAGGTCGATGACAAGATCAACGCCCTGCCGCGCGGATCTATGGAACGCAAGATGCTGCAGCGAATGTTCCACGGACAGAGCTTTCCCACATCGGTGGATGAAACCGGGCGGCTGGTGCTGCCGGCCAAGCTGCGCAAGAAGATCGAGCTTGAGGATGAGGCGTTCTTCATCGCGGCAGGCGATACGTTTCAAATCTGGAAGCCTGAAACCTACGACGCCGATGAATTGTCGAAAACCGAGAATTGGCTGGAAGACTTCCCCGAGGATTTCGATCCGCTGATCCTCTTGGATCAACCGAAAGGGGCGTAAGCCATGGCTGCTGCCGCCGCCCCAAGAAACACCGCCCCACATATCCCCGTCCTGCTGCGCCCGTTGCTTGCGGCGGTGGCGCCGGTGCGCGGCGTGTGGCTGGATGGCACGCTGGGGGCTGGGGGGTATGCGCGCGGGCTGCTTGAGGCGGGGGCGGATCAGGTGGTCGGTGTGGACCGCGACCCGCTGGCGTTGGAGATGGCGCGGGAGTGGGGAGCGGAGTATGGCGACCGGCTGCGGTTGGTGCAGGGCAATTTCGCGCAGATGGATGACTATGCCGCAGACCTAGACGGTGTTGTGCTCGATCTGGGGGTGTCTTCGATGCAGTTGGATCGGGCGGAGCGGGGATTCTCGTTTATGAGGGATGGTCCGCTTGACATGCGGATGAGTCAGGACGGGCCAACTGCGGCAGATTTGGTGAACACCACAGATGAGGCGGAACTCGCTGATATTCTTTATCTTTATGGGGAGGAGCGCGCAAGTCGGCGGATCGCGCGGGCCATTGTCAAGGCGCGTGAAGTCACCCCGATCGAGTCGACGCTGCAACTGACGGGCATTGTCGAGCGCTGTTTGCCGCGTTCCAAGCCGGGGCAGGCGCATCCGGCTACCCGTAGTTTTCAGGCGATACGGATTGCCGTGAATGACGAATATGGATCGCTTATCGAGGGGTTAGAGGCGGCGGAGCGGGCGTTGAGGCCCGGTGGGCAGTTGGCGGTGGTGACGTTTCACTCCATCGAGGATAGAATGGTCAAGAGATTCATGCAGTTACGCTCTGGCGGGGGTGGCACCGGCAGCCGTCACGCGCCTGAAATGGCGCGTGAAGAGCCGCAATTTTCCCTCAAATCGCGCAAGGCGATCGGGCCGGATGACGACGAACTGGCCGCCAATCCGCGCGCCCGGTCGGCCCGACTGCGCGTGGCGGTTCGTACGGACGTGCGGGCAGGGCGTACGGAACGGTCACAGCTTGGGATGCCCATGTTGAAAGGAGAGCGATGATGCGCAGTCTGATTTGTGTTTTGACCGCGCTCACGGTCATCGGTTTGGCGTTCTGGGCGTATCGCGAGAATTACCGGACCCAAGAGGCGCAGGCGCAGGCGCAGGCGTTGCAGCGCGGCATCGGCGAGGCGCGCGCGCGGCTTCGGGTGCTGAATGCCGAATGGGCCTATCTCAACCGGCCAGACCGGTTGATGGATCTGGTGGAGTTGAACTACGACAAGCTGGGTCTTTTGCCGCTGCAACCCTATCAGTTCGGTCGGGTGGATCAGGTGGCCTTTCCCAAGCCGGTCGAATTGCCGATCACCAATCCTGTTGATGTCTCGAACATGGAGCAGTTCCCATGATCCGCACCCCCCTGCGCCCGTTGGCGCGTATTCTAGAGGCCCGCAATCGTGGCGAGAATCCCGACGCCATCGAGCGCGAGAATATCCGCCTGCGGCATGAGGAGATGCGCGACCGGGCGCGACGTCGTGCCGAGGGGCGGCTTTTGGTTCTGTCTGCCGTGTTCTTTGCGGCCTTTGCCGTTGTGGGCGGACGGATGGCGGTATTGGCGGGAACCGAGCCTGCGGAACCGGCGACCAGCGTTGCCGGATCGCAGATCTTCGCACAGCGCGCGGATATAGTGGACCGCGAGGGGCGCATCCTTGCCACCAATTTCGACACGCATAGCCTCTATGCGCAGCCGCAAATGATGGTTGATCCGGGCCATGCCGCTGACCGGCTGGTCGAGATTTTTCCCGATCTGGAGCGGGAAAGGCTGATCAAGGATTTCACGGGGCCGCGTAAATTCCTGTGGATCAAGAGGAAGCTGAGCCCCGAGCAAAAGCAGGCGGTGCATGATATCGGTGAGCCAGGTCTGTTGTTTGGCCCACGCGAAATGCGGCTCTATCCCAATGGGCGGCTGGCGGCACATGTGTTGGGCGGCACCAGTTTTGGCCGTGAGGGGGTGCATGCCGCCGAATTGGTTGGAGTCGCCGGTGTCGAGCGGCATCAGGACGCGCGGCTGCGCGATCCGGCGCAGGCGCATGAACCGCTTGTTCTGTCGCTCGATCTGAGTGTGCAGGCGGCGATGGAGCGGGTGCTCTATGGTGGCATGAAGATCATGAACGCCAAAGGCGCGGCGGGTATCCTGATGGATGCAAAGAGCGGCGAAGTGGTGGCGGTGGCCTCGCTTCCGGATTTTGATCCCAATGATCGTCCCGCACTGCCGACATCGGGCAGTCCCAGTGACAGCCCGCTTTTCAATCGGGCGGTGCAGGGGGTTTATGAGCTGGGCAGCACGTTCAAGGTGTTTCCGATTGCGCAGGCGATGGAGCTGAAACTTGTCACGCCGGACACGATCGTCAACACCAAGAGCCCGATGCAATGGGGCAAGTTCCGTATCCGGGATTTCAAGAATTACGGGCCGGAATTGAGCGTCACCAAGGTGATCGTCAAATCTTCGAACGTGGGCACCGCGCGCATCGCGCTGGAAATCGGGGCCAAGCGGCAGCGCGAATTCCTCGATCAGCTTGGCTTTATCGACCCTGTGCAGTTGGAGATTGCCGAAGCCTCGGGGAGCACGCCGCTCTTGCCGAAGAACTGGTCAGACTTGTCGACCATGACGATCTCTTACGGGCATGGTCTGTCGGTCAGTCCGATGCATCTGGCGGCGGGCTATGCAACGATTGCCAATGGCGGGCGTCGGGTGACGCCGACGCTTTTGCGCGATCCGACCCGCGCGCCGGGCGAGCGGGTGATGTCCGAAGAGACATCGGCCGCCATGCGCAAGATGCTGCGGCAGGTCGTGTCCGAGGGCACGGCAAGCCTTGGCGAAGTGCCCGGCTATGCGGTGGGGGGCAAGACCGGCACTGCCGACAAGCCCAAGGAACGCGGGGGCGGATATTACAAGGACAAGGTCATCTCTACCTTTGCCAGCATGTTTCCGGCGCATGACCCGAAATATGTGCTGGTGGTCACGCTGGATGAGCCGGTCGAGACCTCTGGGGATGAGCCCCGCCGCACCGCGGGGTGGACCGCCGTGCCGGTGGCCGCGGAAATCATACGTCGCGTAGCCCCTTTGCTTGGGCTGCGACCCGAGATTGAACCCAGCCCGCTTGCTGCTATAAGCCTGACATCGAATTAAGCCGGAACGGGGCAGTGCGGTGGGGCAAATCAGAACATTGGCGGCGTTGGGATTAACAGCCCAAGCCGGACGGCAGGCTGACATCACAGGCTTGGCGGTGGACAGCCGTGAGGTAAAGCCCGGCTATCTCTTTGCCGCTTTGCCGGGGACCAAGGTGCATGGCGCCGAGTTCATTCAATATGCGTTGCGGCAAGGGGCGGGTGCGATCCTGACCGATGCCATCGGCGCGCGGTTGGCGCAGGACTTTCTCAGCCTGAGCGATGCGGCGCTCGTGGTGGCCGAAGACCCGCGTCAAACGCTGGCCTTTGCCGCTGCCCTTTGGTTCGGCGCTCAGCCCGAGACGATGATTGCCGTAACCGGCACCAATGGAAAGACATCCGTCGCCACCTTTACCCGGCAGATCTGGGAGCGGCTGGGTTTTGATGCGGTCAATCTGGGCACGACGGGGGTCGAGGGTGCCTATAGCGCGCCCCTTGGCCATACCACGCCCGAACCGATCACCCTGCACCGTATGCTGGCGAAATGCGAGTTGGCGGGTGTAACCCATGCCGCGATGGAAGCGTCGTCGCATGGATTGGCGCAGAGGCGTTTGGACGGTGTGCATCTGGTGGCGGCAGGATTCACCAATTTCACGCAAGATCACTTGGATTATCACGCCAGCTTTGACGAGTATTTCGCAGCCAAGGCGGGATTGTTTTCCCGCGTTTTGCCCGAGGATGGGGTTGCGGTGATCAATATCGACGATTCCCGAGGGGCCGAGATGGCGGCGATTGCCACCGAACGGGGGCAGGATCTTATCACCGTCGGGCGCGAGGTCGGGGCCGATCTGCGTCTGAAGGCGCAGCGGTTCGATGCCACGGGGCAGGCGTTGCGGTTTGAGTGGGAAGATGAGGTGCATCAGCTTCGCCTTGATCTGATTGGCGGGTTTCAGGCGGAGAATGTCCTCTTGGCCGCCGGGCTGGCGATCGGGGCCGGGGCCGATGCCGAGCGCGTGTTCGAAACTCTGCCGGGAATGAAGACGGTGCGCGGTCGCATGCAACTGGCTGCAACGCGGGACACTGGTGCGACCGTGTTCGTGGATTATGCGCACACGCCGGATGCCGTGGCCACCGCGATCAAGGCGCTGCGTCCGCATGTCATGGGGCGGCTGATTGCGATCGTGGGCGCGGGGGGCGACCGGGACCGCGCCAAGCGGCCCTTGATGGGGCAGGCGGCGGGCACCTATGCCGATCTGGTGATCGTGACCGATGACAACCCCCGCTCCGAAGACCCGGCGAGTATCCGGGCGGCGGTGATGCAGGGCTGTCCGGGGGCGTCCGAAGTGGGCGACCGGGCCGAGGCGATCCTGCGCGGGGTGGATGCGCTGGGGCCGGGGGATGCGCTCTTGATCTGTGGCAAGGGGCATGAGACCGGGCAGGTCGTGGGCGAGGATGTATTGCCCTTTGACGATGCGGAGCAGGCGAGTTTGGCGGTGACGGTATTGGACGGGGGGCGGATATGAGCCTCTGGTCGGCGCAGGAGGCCGCTGCGGCCACAGGTGGGCGGGTGACGGGCGACTGGCAGGTGTCGGGCGTGTCGATCGACACGCGCACGCTCAGGCCCGGTGATCTCTTCGTGGCGCTGAGTGCGGCGCGCGACGGGCATGAGTTTGTTGCGCAAGCGCTGGCCAAGGGGGCGGCGGCGGCATTGGTGAGCCACGTGCCCGAAGGGGTTGGTGCGGATGCACCGCTCCTGGTCGTGGAGGATGTGCAGGCGGGGCTGGAGGCATTGGGCCGCGCGGGTCGGGCGCGCAGCCGGGCGAAGGTGGTGGCTGTGACCGGATCGGTCGGCAAGACCTCGACCAAGGAGATGTTGCGCGATGTACTGAGCCATCAGGGCCGCACCCATGCGGCGGAGGCCAGTTACAACAATCATTGGGGGGTGCCGCTCACGCTGGCGCGGATGCCGGTCGATACGCAGTTTGCCGTGATCGAGATCGGCATGAACCACCCGGGCGAAATCGCGCCTCTGGCGCGGATGGCGCGGCCGCATGTGGCGGTCATCACCACGGTGGCGGCGGCGCATCTGGAGGCGTTCGAGGATATCGAAGGCATCGCGCGCGAAAAGGCCAGCATCTTTGAGGGGCTGGAGCCGGGGGGCGTCGCGGTGATCAATGCCGATATCGCAACGGCGCCGATCCTGCGGGCCGAGGCCATGCGCCATGCTGCGCGGACCCTCAGCTTTGGCACCGCTCGGGGCGCGCATCATCGCCTGCTCAACGTTGAACTGCATGACCGTGTCACCGTGGGCCACGCCCGCGCCTGGCGCTCGCCGCTGGTCTACAAGGTTGGTGTGCCGGGGCGGCATTTCGCGATGAACGCGTTGGCCGTGCTGGCGGTGGTGCAGGTACTTGGCTGTGACCGGGCCGTGGCGATGGCCGATCTGGCAGGATGGGCCCCGCCTGCCGGGCGCGGCACCCGCGAGGAGCTTGTGCTTGATCTGGCCAGCGACGGGATGAGCATTGATCTGATCGACGACGCATTCAACGCCAATCCGACCTCGATGGCCGCAGCACTCGAGGTTCTGGCGGCGGCGCAGCCGCGCGATGGTGTGGGACGCGTGGCCCGTGGACGGCGCATTGCAATTCTGGGTGATATGTTGGAATTGGGCGCGGATGAAGTCGCGATGCACGCCGGATTGGCCGATTTGCCATCTATGGCGCAGATCGACGAAATCCATTGTGTGGGGCCGCGCATGCGCGCGCTCTGGGAAGTGTTGGCCGAGGACCGGCAGGGCCGGTGGGCCGCGACCGCCGAGGATCTCGCGGCGCAGGCGCACCGACTGATTGATGCGGGTGATGTGGTGTTGGTAAAGGGCTCCAAGGGGAGCCGGGTGAGCCTTGTGGTCGAGGCGCTGCGGCGCGCGGGCCGGGTGGCAGAGGAAGGATAGCGAAATGCTCTATTGGCTGACCATCTGGTCGGATGGCGGGGATTTCTTCAATCTCTTCCGCTACATCACGTTCCGTGCGGGCGGAGCCTTTATGACGGCGCTGATCTTTGGTTTCCTGTTCGGGCCACCCCTGATCCTTGTGCTGCGCAAGCGGCAGGGCAAAGGGCAACCCATTCGCAGCGACGGGCCGGAAGGGCATTTTTCCAAGGCGGGCACGCCCACTATGGGGGGGCTCTTGATCGTGGGCGCGCTCTTGACCTCGACCTTGCTCTGGGCGCGGTTGGACAATCCCTATGTCTGGCTGGTGCTGTTCGTCACGGTGGCCTTTGGCCTGATCGGATTTGCCGATGATTACGCCAAGGTGAGCAAGCAGAACGTCAAGGGCGTTTCGAGCAAGGCGCGGTTGGGGTTGGGCTTTGTGATCGCCTTTATCGCGGCCTACTGGGCCGGGCTGCATCATCCTACGGAATTGCAGTATCAATTGGCGCTGCCGGTCTTCAAGGATGTGCTGGTCAACATGGGGTTCTTGTTCATCCCCTTTGCGATGTTCGTGATCGTGGGGGCGGCCAATGCGGTCAATCTCACCGATGGTCTGGACGGTCTGGCGATCATGCCGGTGATGATCGCCTCGGCCGCCTTGGGCGTGATTGCCTATACCGTGGGCCGGGTTGATTTCACCGATTATCTGGGGCTGCATTATGTGCCGGGCACAGGGGAAATCCTGATCTTTGTCGCCGGTCTGGTGGGCGGCGGTCTGGGGTTCCTGTGGTATAATGCGCCGCCTGCGGCGGTGTTTATGGGCGATACCGGATCATTGGCGCTGGGTGGGGCATTGGGTGCGATTGCGGTGGCCACCAAGCATGAGCTTGTGTTGGGCATCGTCGGCGGCCTCTTTGTGGTCGAGGCGCTGTCGGTCATCATTCAGGTGCTCTATTTCAAACGCACCGGCAAGCGGGTGTTCCTGATGGCGCCGATCCATCACCATTACGAGAAAAAGGGCTGGGCCGAGCCGCAGATCGTGATCCGCTTCTGGATCATCGCGCTCATTCTGGCGATGGTCGGATTGGCGACGCTGAAGCTGCGGTGAGAAGAGGGCGCGGCGGTGCCTGCGGCACCTTGATTCCGCTCTTTGGCGCTTGGGGCGAAGTCAGCAACAGCCCCCCGTCTCAAACCGGCTCCTGTCCGCCGATCTTGAGCGTTAGATCTGCTGCGGCGTCGGCGACTTGACGTCCGAT
The DNA here is from genome assembly GCF_053628575.1 of Roseovarius sp. MBR-51. Taxonomy (NCBI): domain Bacteria; kingdom Pseudomonadati; phylum Pseudomonadota; class Alphaproteobacteria; order Rhodobacterales; family Roseobacteraceae; genus Roseovarius; species Roseovarius sp. MBR-51. The sequence continues at coordinate 219,709 of NZ_JBRJGQ010000007.1, read as the reverse complement.
CGCGCTGAGGCGGGCGTCCGGCAGGCGGGCGGCAAGGCCCGAGACCGAGATGGCACAGACCGCCTCGGCCTGAGGCGACCAGACCACGGCGGCAAGGCAGCGCAGGCCGGTTACGTGTTCTTCGTCATCGAGCGCATAGCCTTGGGCGCGGATACGCCTGATATCGACCATCGCGGTGCTCAGGCTGCGGTGCGAGCGCTTGGTCATCGGGTGAAAGCCGGTCCGCGCCACGAAATCCGCAATATCGGCGTTGGGCCAGGTCGCGAGAATCGCCTTGCCCATGCCGGAGCAAAAGGCGGGCACGCGCCCGCCCGGTGGCGAGATGGCGCGCATGATTTCACGGCTTTCGACCTGTGAGAGGGTGACAAGCTCATCCTGATCGAGAATCCCGAGATTGGCGGTCTCGCGCGTGGCATCGCGCAAGCGGCGCAGGAGCGGCAAGGCCGGGGCCACGAAATTTTGCCGCCGGGAAAACGCTGCCCCCACCGAAAAGGCACCACGCCCCACATGCCAGAGCGCGCGGTCGGAATCGAACTGGGTAAAGTGTTGCAATTCCAACGTGGTGAGGAGGCGGTGCGTGGTCGAGATCGCCAAATCCGCCTGACGGGCAAGGTCCGAGACGCGCATACCCTCGTCCTGCTGGCTGAGCAACTGGAGCAGGCGCAGCGCGCGGGCGACGGACTGGACGCCTTGGGATTGAGGGTCGGACATTTTCGGTATACCTTTCCATACAATGGAAAACATTTTTCCCGTTCTTACAAGTACAGTGCCGCTGAAGTAGCTGCAAATCCAATGAATTTCCTGATTATCGGAGGGACGACCATGACCACATATGTTGAGCGCCACGGCCTGAGCGTGGCGGCACCGCTGGCGCGTCTGATCGAGGACGAGGTGCTGTTGGGGCTGAGTGCTGACGCATTCTGGTCGGGATATGCCACGCTCCTGCGGGATCTGGCCCCGAAGAACGCGGCGCTTTTGGCCAAGCGCCGTGAATTGCAGGTGCAGATTGACGGCTGGCACCGGGCGCGGCGCGGGCAGCAGTTTGACGGGGCGGCGTACCGAGAATTCCTGACCGAGATCGGCTATCTGGTGCCGGAGCCGGAGGCGTTCGAGCTGGGCACGGAGAATGTCGATGCCGAGATTGCGCAGGTGGCGGGGCCGCAATTGGTGGTGCCGGTGATGAATGCGCGCTTTGCGCTTAATGCCGCGAATGCGCGGTGGGGCAGTCTCTATGATGCGCTCTATGGCACGGATGCGATTTCGGGGCGTGCAGCGGGTCCGGGCTATGACGCGGCGCGCGGCCGCCAGGTGATTGCATGGGCGCGGGCGCATCTGGACAAGGTGGTGCCCTTGGCCGCCGGGTCCTGGGCCGATGTCGAGACCTTGGAGGTGGACGGCGGGTTGCGTGTCATCGTGGCCGGGCAAATCACCGGGCTGGCGGATGCGGCGCAGTTTGCGGGCCATACGGCGGGCGGCAGTGTGATGCTGCGCGTCAACGGGTTGATGATCGAGATCGTGATTGATCCTGCGTCGGCGATTGGTCGCGATGATCCGGCGGGCATTGCCGATGTGCGGATCGAGAGCGCGCTGACCGCTATACAGGATTGCGAGGATTCGGTCGCGGCGGTGGATGCCGACGACAAATGCGTGGTCTATGGCAATTGGTTGGGCTTGATGCGCGGCGATCTGGAAGAGCGCTTCGAGAAGGGTGGCCGGCTCTTGACCCGGCGGCTGAATCCGGATGTGAGCTATGTCGATCCGCAGGGCAATGAGGTGCTGCATCCCGGTCGCGCGCTGATGCTGGTGCGCAATGTGGGGCTCTTGATGACCACCGATGCGGTGCTGCTGGAGGGCAAGGAAACGCCCGAGGTGATGCTGGATGCCGCCGTCACGGTCGCGGCGGCGATGCATGATCTGGCGCGTGGCGCGGCGGGCAATTCGCGGGCGGGATCGGTCTATATCGTCATTCCCAAGCTGCATGGGCCGGAGGAATGCGCCTTTGTCGATACGCTCTATGGGCAGGTCGAGGAGATGCTGGGGCTGCCCCGCAATACTGTCAAGCTGGGCGTGATGGATGAAGAGCGGCGCACCTCGGCGAACCTCATGGCCTGTATCAAGGCGGTCAAGGATCGCTGCGTGTTCATCAACACCGGGTTTCTTGATCGGACCGGGGATGAAATTCACACCTCGATGCAGGCGGGGCCGGTCATTCCCAAGGGCGAGATGCAAAAGGCGATCTGGCTTGCGGCCTATGAGGCCGGGAATGTCGATGCGGGCCTTGCGGCGGGCATGACGGGGCGGGGTCAGATCGGCAAGGGCATGTGGGCCAGACCCGATGACATGGCCGATATGCTGGAGGTCAAGATCGCCCATCCCAAGGCCGGGGCCAATACCGCCTGGGTGCCGTCGCCCACGGCGGCGACGCTGCATGCCACGCATTACCATCAGGTCAATGTGGCCGGGCTGCAAGAGGCGCTGAAGGGGCGGGACCGTGCATCGCGCGCCGATCTCTTGACGCCGCCGCTGATGGTGGGGCGGAACCTCTCGGGCGAGGAAGTACGGCGCGAGTTGGACAATTCCTGTCAGTCGATCTTGGGCTATGTGGTGCGCTGGGTCGATCAGGGCATCGGCTGTTCCAAGGTGCCGGACATCAATGATGTGGCGCTGATGGAAGATCGGGCGACGCTGCGCATTTCCTCGCAATATCTGGCCAACTGGCTGATCCATGGCATATGCTCGGCCGAAGAGATCGACGCGTCACTGCGGCGGATGGCCCCTAAGGTGGATGCGCAGAACGCGCAGGATCCGGCCTACCGCCCGATGGCCCCTGATTTCGACGGGGCGGCGTTCAAGGCGGCGCGGGATCTGATTTTTGAGGGGGCCAAGCAGCCCTCGGGCTATACCGAGCCGCTGCTGCATGCGGCGCGGCGTGGGGTCAAGGCGGCATAAGGGGCAAGGCCATGATGACAGTGAAACGGCTCGATCTGGCGGATGCCGGGGTATTGCTGGCAGGCGCGCGCGCCAAGGCCGCCGAGATGGGCGTGCCGATGTGCATCGCCATCACCGACGAGGGCGGCAATCTGGTGGCGTTCGAGCGGATGGATGGCGGCAAGGTCACGTCGATCACCATCGCCATCGACAAGGCGTTCACCGCCGCCGGGGCCAAGAAGGCGACGCATGAATATGGCGAGGTGAGCCAACCGGGCAAGCCGGTTTACGGCATCGCCTCGGCCATTGGCGGGCGGCTGATGGTGGTGGGCGGTGGCCTGCCAGTTCTGGTGGATGGCGAGGTTGTCGGCGGCATCGGCGTGAGTTCGGGCACGCCGATGCAGGATCGCGAGGTCGCAGAGGCCGGGATCGCCGCGTTTCTGGAGAAGCTCTAAACCTCTGCCGGGGCGACCACCTCCTGAAAATTGGCAAAGAACTGCGCGGCGAGCTTCTTTGCCGTGCTCTGGATGAGGCGGCTGCCCAATTGTGCGAGCTTGCCGCCGATGTCGGCGCGAGCGGTGTAGCGCAGGGTGGTGACGCCCTCCTCTTCGGTCAGGGTCACATCCGCGCCGCCCTTGGCATGGCCTGCAGCCCCGCCATTGCCCTGACCCGTCAGTGAAAAGGCATCCGGCGCGCCGGAGGTGTCGAGCGTGACCGTGCCGGTAAAGCGCGCCTTGACCGGGCCTATCTTGAGCACGACGCGCGCCTCTAATTCGGTATCGGAATGTTTGATCAGTTCCTCGCAGCCCGGAATGCTCTGGCGCAGGATTTCGGGATCGTTGAGCGCGGCATAGACGCGGGACTTGGGCGCATTGAGGGTGATTTCATCGGCGAGGTCCATTTGGGGCTCCTTGATAAATAGGGGAAATCTCAGGTCTGGCGCTGGCCTTGGCGGCGGTGCTGGACGATCTGCGCGAGGATCGAGAGCGCGATTTCCTCGGGCGTGACAGCATTGATCGCAAGGCCTGCTGGTGAATGGACGCGCGCGAGCGCCTCAGGGGTGGCGTCTAGACGCGCGGCAAGGGTGGCAAATTTGCGGCGGCTGGCGACAAAACCGATATAGTCGGCCTCAGAGGCCAGTGCCGTGCGCAGGGCGTCGAGATCGCCCACCCCTTGCGTGGCGATGACCACCATGCGGGCATGGTTGGCGGCGGGTAGCGGGCCAGACTCAGGCATGGCATCGGGCGTGGTGACGTCAAAGCCGAAGGGCTGCGCAAGGGTGGCAAGCGCCAAGGCTACGGGCGAGGCACCAAGGATCACGAGTTCGGGACGGGGCAGGACAGGTTCCACGAAAATCTCCATCGCGCCCTTGCTGGGACAGCCGTTGCGGGCGATGTCGCGGCCTTCGTGGCGTTGACCGGGGCTGAGGCCCTGCGCGGCCAGGTCCTCTTCGGGTTGGATGGAAATCAGGCGCGGTGCGCCCTCGGCGATGGCGCTCTGGGCGGCGCGGGACACCGCGCCCCGCACGCAACCGCCGCCGATCCAGCCCTCGGTGATGGTGCCATCCGCGAGGATCAACGCCCGCGCGCCGGGTTTGGCGGCGGTGGCCCCGACGGTGCGGATCACCGTGGCGATGGCATAGGGGGTGCGGGCAGAGGCAAGGCGACGGGTGGCGCTCTCGTGCGCGTCGGGGATCATGTCAGGCGCTCCAGTTGCGGGGCAAGGGACGCCAGATCATTGAGCGTCGTGGCTGCTGCGAAGAGGTCGAGATGGGGTAGGGCGGCGGCCATGGCGGCGGTCACGGGCGCGTAATCCTTCCAACCTTTCAAGGGGTTGAGCCAGATGATGCGGCCCCCCCGTTTGCGCAGGCGGGTGAGTGCATCGGTCAAGGCTTCGGGCGGATCGGTGTCATATCCATCCGAGAGAATCACCACCACCGAGCGGGAATTGACGCAATGCCGCGCGGGGCCACGGGCGAATTGCGCGAGTGATGCGCCAATCTTGGACCCGCCGCCAAAGCCATCCGCGAGGAGCGACAGGCGATTGAGGGCGCGGAGCGGATCAGGGTCGCGCAGCGCGTCCGAGATGTGGACAGGGCGGGTGTGAAAGAGCCACGCATCGGTCGCGTCATCAGCACGGATAAGCCCGGTGAGAAAGGCAAGGAACACCCGCGCGTAGATCGTCATCGAGCCGGAGACATCGCAGAGGGCGACGATCCGCATTTGCCGATCGGGGCGTTTCTTGCGCGGCAGCGTCAGCGGCTCGCCCCCGGTCGAGAGGCTGGCGCGGATGAGGCGGCGGAAGTGCAGTTGATCGCCCCGGCGGGCTGCGCGGCGGCGGCGCGAGCGGCGGTAGGCGAGGGCGTGCGCGAGGCGGCGGGCGATGGATTCAGCCGCTGCAATGTCCTGCGGGCTGACCAGTTTGCGCATGTCGTGGTGCATCAGGCTCGCGGTGCGGCTGGCGATGAGCGTGCCGGTGCCGTCGCCATGGGATGCGCCTGCGTCCTCGTCGGGGGCATGAATCTGGCCGCGCGCGGTGCTGTTTTCGCCGTTTGCATCGCGGCTGTTGCGGCTGTGCGCGTTGCCGCTTCGGTCGCTGGGGGAGAATTTCTCGCGCACGCGGCCCGCGTTCAGCCAATAGCTGTCAAAAAGCGCGTCGAACTGGGCCACGTCATCGGCGGTGCTGGCGCAGACCGATTTGAGCGCGCGGCGTGTTTCGTCGGGACTGGCCGCGTTGATATGTGTGAGGGCCCGAAGGGCTGTTTCCGTCTCGCCCACGCCCAAACGCAAGCCGTTGTCGCGCAGATGCGAGATAAAGCCCGCCACGCGCGCGGATGGCCCCGGATCACGGGCGGCAAAGCGGGTGACGCGGCTCATGCGGCCTGCCCTGCGAGGCGCTGCGCCACTTCGGTGGTGATATTGGCGCGGTCGGTTTGGGTCTTGAGCAGGGTTGCAAGGGCGGCTTGCAGGATCACCGGATCATGGGTCAGATCGTTGATGCCGAGGCCAGCAAGGGCAGCGGCGAAATCGAGCGTCTCGGCAATGCCGGGGGTTTTCTCCAGATCCTCGCGGCGGATTGCCTGCACGAAGCTGACGATCTGGCGGGTAAGGTGCTGGTCGATCTGGGGGCAGCGACTTTGCAATATCGCAAGCTCTGCGGCGCGGTCCGGGTAATCGACATGGGCATAAATGCAACGCCTGCGCAGCGCGTCCGAGAGGTCGCGGGTGCCATTGGCGGTGAGGATCACCATGGGGCGCGCGGTGGCGGTGATGGTGCCCATCTCGGGGATGGTGATCTGGAACTCTGACAGAATTTCAAGCAGATAGGCCTCGAATTCCTCGTCGGCGCGGTCGATCTCGTCGATCAGCAGGACTGGCGGCTCTGCCTGCCTTATCGCCTGCAACAGGGGTCGTTCCAGCAGATATTCATCCGAGAAGATCCGCGCCTCGACGCCCGCTCCCGTCTCGCCGCCTTCGGCTGCGGCGCGGATGGCGAGCAGTTGGCGGGGGTAGTTCCATTCGTAGATAGCTTGGGCCGCGTCGAGCCCCTCGTAGCATTGCAGCCGGATCAGACGCGCCCCCTTCAACGCCGCGAGAACCCGCGCCACTTCGGTCTTGCCCACGCCCGCCGCCCCTTCGAGCAGGAGAGGCCGCCCCAGCGACAGCGCGATATGCAAGGCCATGACCAGATCATCGCCCGCAATGTAGCCATGCTCCGCCATGCCCTGTTGCAGATCGCGCCAGTCCGCCATGCTGTCCCGCTCTTTCATTGTTCCTGAAATACTCCGGGGGGTCCGGGGGGCAGCGCCCCCCGTCCGCTCTCAGCCATGCAGCCCAAGCTCATGCGCGGCGCGCCAGATGCGCCAGTGGTCATGCGGCATATGGGTGTGCCGCAAGCCAAAGGGGCGCAGGGCGTCATGCACCGCGTTGGAAAAGGCCGGAACACCGCCGACATTCGGGCTCTCACCCACGCCCTTGGCCCCGATGGGGTGGTGCGGCGAGGGGGTTTCGGTGTAATCGGTGGTGTAATGCGGCGTTTCCCACGCGGTGGGGATGAAGAAATCCATCAGAGTGCCGGTTTTGACATTGCCCATCTCGTCATAGGCGATCTCTTGCCCCATGGCGATGGCGAGCGCCTCGGTCAGGCCGCCGTGCACTTGGCCCTCGATCACCATCGGGTTTATCCGCGTGCCGCAATCGTCGAGCGCGTAGAACTGGCGAATTTGCGTCTCGCCGGTGTCGACGTCAATCTCCATCACGCAGATATAGGCCCCAAAGGGATAGGTCATGTTGGGCGGGTCATAGTAGCTGACCGCCTCCAGCCCCGGCTCGACTCCGGGAATGGCCTGATTGTAGGCGGCATAGGCGATCTCTGCCATGGTCTTGAACCGTTCCGGCGCGCCCTTGACGGCAAAGCGGTCGATGTCGAATTCGACGTCACTGTCGTGGACTTCCAAGAGATAGGCCGCGATCATCTGCGCCTTGGCGCGGATTTTGCGACCGGCGAGCGCGGTGGCTGCCCCTGCCACGGGGGTTGAGCGGCTGCCATAGGTGCCAAGGCCGTAGGGGGCTGTGTCGGTGTCGCCTTCTTCCACCGTGATCTTGTCCGCCGGGATGCCGATTTCGGTGGCGAGGATTTGGGCGAAGGTTGTCGCGTGGCCTTGGCCTTGGGAAATCGTGCCAAGGCGGGCGATGGCCGATCCGGTGGGGTGGATGCGAATCTCGCAGCTGTCGAACATGCCCATTCCGAGGATGTCACAATTCTTGACCGGGCCTGCGCCGACGATTTCCGTGAAATGTGTGAGGCCGATGCCGATGAGTTTGCGGGTTTCGCCGCGCTTGAAGGCCGCGACGCGGTCGGCCTGTTCGGCGCGGAGGCCGTCGTAATCCACGGCCTTCAGCGCCTTATCCCAAGCAGTGTGATAATCGCCAGAGTCGTATTCCCAGCCCAAGGCTGAGTGATAGGGGAATTGGTCGGCACGGATAAAGTTGATGCGGCGCAGCTCTGCGGCATCCATGCCCAATTCAATGGCCAGTATTTCGATCATGCGTTCGATGAAATACGCGGCCTCGGTCACGCGGAAGGAGCAGCGATAGGCGACGCCGCCGGGGGCCTTGTTGGTATAGACGCCATCGACGCCCACATAGGCCACGGGGATGTCATAGCTGCCGGTGCAGATGTGAAAGAACCCGGCCGGGAATTTGGTGGGGTCGGCGCAGGCATCAAAGGCGCCGTGATCGGCGGTGACATGGCACCAGAGGCCGGTGATCTTGCCCTCTTTGGTGGCGGCGATCTTGCCGTTCATCCAGTAGTCGCGGGCAAAGGCGGTGGCCATCAGGTTTTCCATCCGGTCCTCGACCCATTTCACCGGCAGGCCGGTGACGATACTGGCGACAATGGAACAGACATAGCCGGGATAGACGCCCACCTTATTGCCAAATCCACCGCCGATGTCAGGCGACACGACGCGGATGTTGTGTTCGTCGATGCCCGAGAGCAGCGAGGCCACGGTGCGCACCACATGCGGGGCCTGAAAGGTGCCGTAAACCGTGAGCTTGCCGTTGACCTTGTCCATCGAGGCGACGCAGCCGCAGGTTTCCAGCGGGCAGGGGTGGGTGCGGTGGTAGTAGATCATTTCCTCGGCCACCACATCGGCGGAGGCGATCACCTCTTCGGTGGCTGTCCTGTCGCCTTGTTCCCAGAGAAAGATATGGTTGGGGTGGCGGCGGGGGCCGTGGGCACCATCCGCGCCGGGGGCGAGATCCTCGCGCAGCACGGTGTCGGATTTGAGCGCCTCGAAGGGGTCGGTGATGACGGGCAGTTCCTCATACTCGACCTCGACCAGTTCCACGGCATCGGCGGCGACATAGCGGTCGCGGGCGACGACAAAGGCGACCTCTTGCCCCTGGAAGAGCACCTTGCCATCGGCCAGGACCATCTGTTTGTCGCCCGCAAGCGTGGGCATCCAGTGCAGGCCGAGCGGTTCCAAGTCCTTGGCGGTCAGGACCGCGACCACGCCGTCAAGCGCCATGGCGGCGGAGGTGTCGATGGAGGTGACGCGGGCATGGGCGTAAGGCGAGCGCACGAAATCGCCAAAGAGCATGCCGGGCAGCTTGATGTCATCGACATAATTGCCCTTGCCTTGGGTAAAGCGCGCGTCCTCGACGCGCTTGCGGGCGCAACCGATGCCCTTGAGCTTGGCGGCGCGGTCGTCGCGGTCTGGCGTCAGGTCGTTCATTCTGCGGCCTCCTTGGCGGAATTGAGTGTGGCGGCTGCGGCGAGCACGGATTTGACGATGTTCTGATAGCCGGTGCAGCGGCAGAGATTGCCGGCCATGCCGAAACGCACCTCTTCTTCGGTCGGGTCTGGGTTCTCCTTGAGGAGTTGCGCCGCGCGGGTGATCATGCCTGGTGTGCAAAAGCCGCATTGCAGCCCGTGATGTTCGCGAAACGCCTCTTGCAGCGGGTGGAGCGCGTCGGGCGTGCCCAAACCTTCGATGGTGGTGATGGTGGCGCCATCGGCCTGCGCGGCAAAGACGGTGCAGGATTTGATGGACCGCTCGCCCATGATCACGGTGCAAGCGCCGCAATGCGAGGTTTCGCAGCCGATATGCGGGCCGGTGATGTTGAGGCGTTCGCGCAGGACGTGGATCAGGAGTTCGCGCGACTCTGCCAGCACTTCGTGCCGGGTGCCGTTGACGGTGAGGGTGATCTGCATCTTCTTGGACATGTGTTTCTCTCCCTCAGGCGCGCGACCAAGCGCGGGCGATGGCGCGGGCAAGGACAATGCCTGCCGCGTGGCGTTTGAAGGCAACAGGGCCACGATTGTCCTCTGACGGGTCGATGGCGTCCTGCATGGCGGTGATGGCGGCAATCACCGCGTCCTCGTCGCAGGCGGTGCCGATGAGGGCCTTGCCTGCCGCCTCGGCCCAGATGGGCGTGTCCGACAGGTTGGTCATAGCGATGGAAGCGGCGGTGCAACGATCCCCCTCTCGGGTCAGGATCACGGCGGCGGCGGCGGTGGCGTAATCGCCGATCTTGCGTTTCTGTTTTTCATAGGCTTGTCCACCGGTGGGTGCCTCAAAGCTGACGGCCGTCAGGATTTCGTCATCCTCACGGGCGGTGAGATAGGCGCTCTCATAGAAATCACGCGCGGCGATGGTCCGGCTGCCAGCCGGGCCGGTGACGTGGAAGGTGGCGTCCAAGCATTGCATGAGGCCGGGCATGTCATTGCCGGGATCGCCATTGGCGACATTGCCGCCGACCGTGCCCATGGCGCGCACCTGCGGGTCGGCGATCTGAAGTGCGGCCTCGCGCAGGATGGGGGCGTGGGTGGTGAGGCCGGCGTGGGCGATGAGGTCCGCCTGCGTGACCATCGCACCCAGGGTTATGCGGCTGCCGTTTATGGCAATGCCCCGCAGCGCCTCGATGGCTTGGAGGTCGATGAGATGCGGCACCTCGGCCATGCGCAGCTTCATCATCGGAATGAGGCTATGACCACCCGCGATCACACGGGCGTCGTCGCCATGCTCCTGCAAGAGGGCCAAGGCGGCGGGAAGATCACCGGGGCGGTGATACTCGAATGCGGCTGGAATCATGTGGTCTCCTCCCAAAGACGGGGCCGGATGGCCTTGGGCGGATTTGGCGAGGGCAGAGGCGATTTGTCGCCTCACATGTCCTGAAAATCGCGGTGCGCTGCACGAAATGCGAAATAGCTGCACGAAATGCGAATGCGTCAGGCGGTGAGCGTTTCCGCTGCGATGGGCTGCCAAGCGCGCATGCGGGCGCGGAACCATGTGCGCTGGCGTTTGGCATATTGGCGGGTGGCGATGGTTGCGGCCTCGCGGGCCTGATCGAGGGTCATTTCGCCCCTCAGATGGGCGATGAGTTCGGGCGCACCGATGGCCTTCATCGAGGGCAGTGTGGGGTTCCAGAGGGGGAGGTTGGCGCGCGCCTCGTCGAGCGCCCCGGCGTCTAGCATGGCGTCAAAGCGGCGGGCGATGCGGGCGGTGAGCCACTCCTTGTCGGCGGTGATCAAGAGCGGCGTACAGGCGTCGAGCGGCAGAAGCGGGGGCGGCGTGTCGTCGTGCCATGCGGCCAATCCCCGGCCCGTGGCGCGCTGCACCTCCCAGGCGCGCTGCACGCGCATGGGGTTGTGGGTGTCGATCCGGGCACGGGTCAGGGGGTCAAGCGCGTCGAGAAGCGTGGATAGCCCTTGGGTGGCCAGCAGGTGATCCGCCTCGGCGCGGAGTGAGGCGGGGGGTGTGGGGATATCGGCCAAGCCTTCGGTCAGCGCCGTGAAATAGAGCCCGGTGCCGCCGATGATGATGGGGCGCGCGGGGGACTGGAGGATCTGCGCCACTTCGCGCAGCCAGTGGCCGGTTGAATAGGGGGAGAGCGCACCGACATGACCATAGAGGCGGTGGGGGATTGCGGCCTCATCCCCTGCGGTGGGCCGGGCGCTGAGAATGCGCCAGTTTTCATAGACTTGCAGAGCATCGGCATTTACGATCACGCCGCCTTGGGTGCGGGCGATGCGCATCGCGAGCGCCGATTTGCCGCTGGCGGTGGGGCCGGCGATCAGGACGGGGCGGTCAGGGGGGATGTCAACGGGCAGGCTCATGCGACCGGGTTAGCGTCAATCGCTCGGTTTGGCGAGGCGGTTTGCCGCCTTTTCCCCGCGAAACGGGATGATCAGCGATTGCACATGGGCGGCATTTGCGACATTTTGCGCGCGATTACCCTGACGCAGCGGAGAATGCCCATGACCAGCCCGGACCGAGCGAAATTCAGCCGCGTGATGCTCAAGATTTCCGGGGAGGCGCTGATGGGGGATCTGGGCTATGGGCTGCATCCGCCGACGGTCGAGCGGATCGCGCGCGAGGTCAAGATCGTGCATGATCTGGGAGTCGAGATCTGTATGGTGATCGGGGGCGGCAACATCTTTCGCGGGTTGCAAGGCAGCGCGCAGGGGATGGAGCGCACGACGGCCGATTACATGGGAATGCTGGCCACGGTGATGAACGCGCTGGCGATGCAATCGGCGCTGGAAAAAATCGGTGTGTTCTGCCGGGTGATTTCCGCCATTCGCATGGACGAGGTGGCAGAACCGTATATTCGTCGCCGCGCGGTGCGGCATCTTGAGAAAAAGCGCGTCTGTATCTTTGCGGCGGGCACCGGAAATCCCTATTTCACCACCGATACGGCGGCGACGCTGCGCGCCAATGAAATGGCCTGCGAGGCGATCTTCAAGGGCACCAAGGTGGATGGTGTTTATGACAAGGACCCCATCAAGTATGCGGACGCGAAACGCTATAATCGCGTGACCTATGATGAGGTGCTGGCACAGCATCTGGCAGTGATGGACGCCTCTGCTATTGCGCTGGCACGGGATAATAACTTGCCTATCATCGTGTTCTCTCTTGACGAACCGGGCGGGTTCAAGGGCATTCTGGCCGGTGAGGGCACCTATACAACTGTCCACGGTTGAGGCAAAACAAGGCTGACAGGACAAGAGCCGGAAGAAGGACCAAGACGACATGGCGGAAGATATCGAAATCGACACGGGCGATCTGGAGCGCCGGATGGAAGGCGCGATGAGCGCGCTCAAGACGGAATTTGCATCCCTGCGGACAGGGCGCGCCTCTGCCTCGATGCTGGAGCCGATCATGGTCGATGCCTATGGCCAGAAAACCCCGATCAATCAGGTGGGCACGGTCAACGTGCCGGAGCCGCGCATGGTCACGATCAACGTCTGGGACAAGGGTCTGGTCGGCAAGGTCGAAAAGGCCATCCGCGAGAGTGGTCTGGGCATCAACCCGCAGCTCAATGGCACGATCATCATGCTGCCGATTCCGGAATTGAACGAGCAGCGCCGCAAAGAGCTGACCAAGGTTGCGGCGCAATATGCCGAACATGCCCGCGTCGCTGTGCGCAATGTGCGCCGCGACGGCATGGATCAAATCAAGAAGGCCAAGGCCGACGGCATGTCCGAGGACGATCAAAAATTCTGGGAAGGTGAAGTGCAGAGCCTGACCGACCGTTTTATCAAGCATGTGGACGAGGTTCTGGACGGCAAGCAAGCGGAGATCATGCAGGTCTGATGCCGAAAGTCGCGCCCATGGCAGGAAAATCATCCCCGACCGAGGGGCCGCGCCATGTGGCGATCATCATGGACGGCAATGGCCGCTGGGCGCAAAAGCGCGGTCGACCGCGCCTGTTCGGTCATCACGCGGGCGCGCGGCGGGTGCGCGAGATCGTGCAGTCCTGCCCCGGATTGGGTGTCAAATATCTGACAATATTCGCGTTTTCTACCGAAAACTGGAAGCGGACACAGACCGAGGTGGCGGGGCTGATGAGCCTCTTTCGCCGCTATATCATGAAGGAAATGCAGGAGTTCGTGCGCGAGAATGTGCAGGTGCGCTTTATCGGGGATCGTCCCCGGCTGGATGCCAAGCTCCGCAGTCTGATGGATGAGGCCGAGGCGATGACCGCGCATTGCACCGGCACCAATCTGACCATCGCGCTCAATTACGGGGGGCGGGACGAGGTGTCGCGCGCCACAAAGCGTCTGGCGGTTGACGTGGCCGAGGGACGGCTGCGCCCAGAGGACGTCAACGAGGAAACCCTGCCGCGGTATCTGGATACTTGCGTATTGCCCGATCCCGATCTGGTGATCCGCACCAGCGGCGAGGCGCGGATTTCCAATTTCCTGCTCTGGCAATCGGCCTATGCGGAATATGAGTTCATCGACACGCTCTGGCCGGATTTCACCCCGGATGTTTTTGCCCGGTTGCTGTCACAATACGGGTCGCGGGATCGTCGGTTCGGGGCTGCACCTGTATGAGCGGGGCGGCGCGCTGGACCGATCTCTGGCCGCGTATGGTGTCGGGCATCGTGCTGATTGTCGTCGGTGCGGTCGAAATCTGGCTTGGTGGGTTTCCTTTTGCGGCGCTGGTCTGTGTGCTCGCTGGGGCGATGATCTGGGAGGCGGCGCGGATGTTCGCGGCGCCCGATGCGTTGCGGTCTGGCGTTCTGGCGGCCGTGGCGGTGGCCTTGGCGCTGTGGTTGCCGGGGATCATGGTGCTGCCGATCCTCTTGGCGGCGGTGGTGGTCGCGTCGAGTTCGATCGAGCGGGAACGCGGGCCGTTTTTCGCGCTGGCGATCTGGTCGCTCTTGGGCTGCTACGCCATGGGCACGCTGCGCGCCGAGGCTGGTTTGATTTGGGTCTTATGGCTCGTGGCGGTGGTCGTGATCTCTGATGTCGCGGGCTATTTTGCGGGGCGCTCGTTGGGCGGGCCCAAGTTCTGGCCGCGCTACAGCCCCAAAAAGACATGGTCGGGCACACTTGCCGGTTGGATTGGTGCGGCGGGCGTTGGATTGATCTTTGCGGCACCGACCGGGGCGGGGCTGGCGCTGGTGCCGTTGTCGGTTCTGGTGAGCTTTGCCGGGCAGATGGGCGATATTGCCGAAAGTGCGGTCAAGCGGCTGCGCGGGGTCAAGGACAGCTCGAACCTCATTCCCGGTCATGGCGGTGTGTTGGACCGGTTTGATGCGATGCTGGGTGCCGCGTTCGTTGGTGTCATCTTGTGGGCCGTGGGCCTCTTGCCGGGGGTGGCATGAAACGCATTTCCATTTTGGGGGCAACCGGCTCTGTCGGGCAGAACACGATTGATCTGATCAAGCGGTCGCCGGGAGCCTATGACGTCGTGGCGCTCACCGGAGGGCGCAAGATCGACAGGCTGGCCCGCGATGCCATAGCGCTTGGGGCGGATGTGGCGGTGACGGCGCATGACGATCTGCTGGTATCGCTGCGTGAGGCATTGAAGGGCAGCACGGTCGAGGCGGCGGCGGGCAAGGCCGCCTTGATCGAGGCCGCCGGCCGACCGGCACAATGGGTGATGTCGGCGATTGTCGGCGCGGCTGGGCTTGCCCCCGGTCTGGCGGCGTTGGAGCAGGGTGCGACACTGGCGTTGGCCAACAAGGAATCGCTGGTCACGGCGGGGGCGTTGATGATGCGCACCGCGCGCGCCAACCGCGCCACCATCCTGCCGGTGGACAGCGAGCATTCGGCGATCTTTCAGGCGCTGGTGGGCGAGGATTCTGCCGCCGTGAGCCGGGTGATCATCACCGCTTCTGGGGGGGCGTTCCGCGATTGGCCGCTGGAGCGACTGGCAAGTGCCACCGTGGCCGAGGCCTCATCGCATCCCAATTGGGCGATGGGGCAGCGGATCACCATTGATTCCGCCTCAATGTTCAACAAGGCGATGGAGATGATCGAGGCGCGGGAGTTCTTTGGCTTTACCCCCAAGCAGATCGAGGTGCTGATCCATCCGCAATCCTTGGTACATGCGCTGGTGGGGTTCTGCGATGGGGCGCTGATGGCGCATGTGGGGCCACCGGACATGCGCCATGCGATCGGCTATGCGCTGAACTGGCCGCAGCGGCAGGCCTTGCCGGTCGAGGTGCTGGATCTGGCGGCCATCGGCACGCTGGAATTCCGCCCGCCTGACCCCGAGCGCTATCCCGCGCTGCGCCTCGCGCGCGAGGTGATGGAGGCGCGCGGTCTGTCGGGTGCGATTTTCAACGCGGCCAAGGAACGGGCGCTGGATCATTTCATCGCGGGGCGCATCCGGTTTACCGATATGAACATGGTGGTCGAAGAGGTGCTGAACGCCCTGGGCGATGCGCCAGAGGCACGGAATTCCGAGATGACCCTTGATGTGGTGGCCCATATGGACCATCTGGCAAGGACGCAGGCCGATCAGGTCGTGTTGACGCGAACAACGCAAGGATAAAGCTTGGACATTCTGACTTTTCTGCCGCAATTCGGTAATGTTTTCCTGACGATACTGGCCTTTGTTGTCGCGCTCTCGGTGATCGTGGCGGTGCATGAATATGGTCATTACATCGTCGGCCGCTGGTCCGGGATCAAAGCCGAGGTGTTCTCGCTTGGGTTTGGCCCGGTGCTTTTCGCGCGCACCGACAAACATGGCACGCGCTGGCAACTGGCCGCGCTGCCGTTTGGCGGCTTTGTCAAGTTTCTGGGCGATGCCGATGCTGCGAGCGGCAAGGATGGGGCCGCAATGGCGGCGCTGCCGCCGGAGCGCCTGCGCCAGACCATGCACGGGGCGCCGCTTTGGGCGCGCACGGCCACGGTCGCGGCGGGGCCGGTGTTCAATTTTATCCTGTCGATCCTGATTTTCAGCGCCGTGATGATGAGCGGCGGCAAGACCGCTGATCCTTTGACAGTTGGTGCGCTGAAACCCTTGCCGGTGGAAGGGATCACGCTGGAGTCGGGTGACAGGGTGCTGAGCATCGAGGGGCAAAGCCTGCCTGATGTGGCGGCGGGCGAAGTCTATGACGATCTGATTGATGCGCTGCCCCGGCAGGCGCTCTTGCGCTATGAGGTCGAGCGCGCGGGGAGCCGGGTTACTGCGGCGGGGCCGCAGCTTATGCCACCATTGATCAGCGGTCTCGCACCGCAATCAGCGGCGTTCGATGCGGATTTGCAGCCGGGTGATGTGATCACGGCGATCAATGGCACACCGGTTGTGGCCTTTGACGAACTCAAGGATGTGGTTGAGGGATCGAATGGCGCGCCTCTGGCGCTGACGCTGTGGCGCGCGGGGGGCGAGACCTATGAGGTCAACATCACACCGCGACGGGTGGACGAGCCGCAGCCCGAGGGCGGGTTTCGCACCGAATGGCGCATTGGCATCGCGGGCGGCATGGCGTTCGAGCCGGCAACCGAACGGTTGGGTCCGGTCGAGGCCGTCGGCGATGCGGTGGGGCAGACCGGCGAGATCATCCAGAGCTCGCTTTCGGGTCTCTATCACATGATCACCGGCGCGATCAGCAGTTGCAACATGTCCGGGCCGATTGGCATAGCGCAGGTTTCGGGGGCGATGGCGAGCCAAGGGCCGGAGAGTTTCATCTGGTTCATTGCGGTGCTGTCAACGGCTGTGGGTTTGCTCAATCTCTTTCCGGTGCCTGTTCTGGATGGGGGGCATTTGGTGTTTTATGCCTATGAGGCCGTGTCGGGCCGTCCGCCGAGTGAGCGCGCGCTGCGGGTGCTGATGACCGTGGGGTTGACGCTGATTCTGTCGTTGATGCTGTTCGCGTTGTTCAACGATATCTTCTGCCCGTGAGCGACGGGCGCTGCGCTGTGGCGCATGCTCCGCTTTCAGTCCGCGCTTTGGAGATCGGGGTCAAATCCAATCTGTGAGCCTGCCCAGCCTAGAGCGGCAGATACGCGACCATGTCACCTGCGTTGCGAGCCGGGTCGCTGGCGGGACGGACCATGAGCGCCTCGGCGTTGGCGAGGATGCTAAGGAGCGAACTGTCCTGCTTGTCCTCGGGGTGGATGCCCGCCGGTGTGAGGGCTGCGCGCATGTAATGCTCTCGCGGGCCGTTGGGTGGCAGGGGGATTGCCAGTGGCGCGCGCAGGCGGGGCGCGGCCTGCGCGCCCAGACCCAGCATGGCGTTTATCATCGGTGCTATGAACACATGGCCGCAGACCATGGCCGAGACCGGATTGCCCGGCAGGCCGACCATGGCCGCGCCGTTCATGCGACCGGCCATCAGCGGTTTGCCGGGGCGCATGGCGACCTTGTAGAAGGCACGGTCCATGCCCAGATCGCCCGCCACCCGGCCCACGAGATCATGATCCCCGACCGAGGCACCGCCGATGGTGATGATCAGATCAGCGCCGCGCGTGAGGGCAAAGCCTGCGGTGAGCGAGGCCACGGTATCGCGGGCGATGGGCAGGATGCGCGCCTCTGCCCCGAGCGCATCCAGCAGCGCCTTGAGGCCAAAGGTGTTGGAGGCGATGATCTGATCGGGGCCGGGGGACTCTCCGGGCATGACCAATTCGTCGCCGGTGGACATCAGCGCCACCTTTGGTTTGCGGCGCACCGGCACGGCGGCGATGTTCATCGAGGCCAGAAGGGCGATATCGGTGGGGCGTAGGCGGCGGGGGGCTGTGATCGCCTGCCCAAGGCGGAAATCGCAGCCCAAGAGGCGAATATGGTCCTTGGTATCCAGTTTATCCCCGAGGGTGATCTGATCGCCGTCGCGCGTCACGTCCTCTTGGATGATCACGCGGCTGGCACCTTTGGGCAGCGGCGCGCCCGTAAAGATGCGCACTGCCGCGCCTGCGCCGACGGTGCCGACATAGGCATGGCCCGCCGCCGCCTCGCCAATGACGGTAAATCGCGCGCCGGGTGCGGCGTCTTCCTCGCGGATTGCGTAGCCGTCCATGGCGGAGGCGGCAAAGGGCGGCTGGTCGCGAGTCGCGGTCACATCGCGGGCGAGGATACGGCCCGCAGCCTGTGCGAGCGGCACCTCTTCGATGTCGAGCGGTTGCACGAGGGTGAAGAGATGCGCGAGAGCCGCGTCAACGGTGATCATGTCGCCTCATACCGCCCTGATTTTCCACCATCTTTCAGGATGACGCGGAGGCCTCCGATTTCCATAGCCTTGTCTACTGCCTTGGTCATGTCGTAGACCGTGAGGGCAGAGACGGAGGCGGCGGTGAGTGCTTCCATCTCGACGCCGGTCTGGCCGGTGGTTTTCACCGTGGCCGCGATGCGGACGCCGGGTAGCTCGGGATCGAGTGTCAGATCCACCGTGACCTTGGTGATTGAGAGCGGGTGGCAGAGCGGGATGAGGTCTGGCGTCCGCTTGGCCGCCATGATCCCGGCGAGGCGGGCGACGGCGAGAACATCGCCCTTTTTGGCGCGGCCTTCGGCAATGATATCAAAGGTTTCTCGGGCCATCTTGATGTGACCCTCGGCCACTGCAACGCGCGCGGTGATGTCCTTGTCAGAGACATCGACCATATGGGCATGGCCCTGGCCGTCAAAATGGCTGAGCCCTGCCATCAAAAGCCTCCGGGCATGAGCGGATTGGCGAGTATGTCGCGGGTGGCCTGTGCCACGTCGTCGGCGCGCATCAGGGTTTCGCCGATAAGAAAGCTGCGCGCGCCGTAACGCGCCATGTCCGAGAGATCGGCGGGCGTTGCAAGGCCGCTCTCGCAGACGATCATCCGCTCGGGGGGGACGAATTTCGACAATTGCCGGGTGGTGTCGAGCGACGTTTCAAAGCTGTTGAGATCACGGTTGTTGATGCCGATCATCCGCGACGTGAGGTGGCCGACGCGGTCAAGCTCTGCGCGGTTGTGAACCTCGATCAGGGCATCCATGCCCCAGTGCGTCGCGGCCTCTTCCAACTCGAGGGCCTGCGCGTCGGACACGCTGGCCATGATGATCAGAATGCAGTCGGCCCCCCAAGCGCGCGCTTCGGCGACCTGATAGGGGTCATACATGAAATCCTTGCGCAGCACGGGCAGGTCGCAGACGGCGCGTGCCTCTTTCAGATAGTCCGGTGCACCCTGAAAGCTGGGCGTGTCGGTCAGCACCGAAAGACATGTGGCACCGCCCGTCGCATAGGCCTCTGCCAGAGCGGCCGGGTCGAAATCGGCACGGATGAGGCCCTTGGAGGGGCTGGCCTTTTTGATCTCGGCAATGAGACCGTAACCGGACTTGCTGGCCTTGTGCAGCGCCTCGGCGAAGGGGCGCACCGGGGGCGCTTCGTTGGCCAATGTTTCGATTTCAGACGTGGGATGATCGGCCTTGGCTGCCGCGATTTCCTCGAGTTTGTAGGCTTTGATCTTGTCCAGAATGGTCGGGCTGGTCATACGGTCTCCGATGTCAGTTTCGCCAGAGCGGTGAGTTTCGCGCGGGCCGCGCCGCTGTCGATGCTCTCGGCGGCTTGGGCCACGCCCTCGCGCAGGTCGCTGGCATGGCCGGCCACGGTGAGGGCCGCTGCGGCATTGAGCAGGACGGCATCGCGGTAAGCGCCGGGTGCACCATCGAGCAGCGCACGCAGCGCGGTGGCGTTTTCCGCCGGGGTGCCGCCCAAGATGGCCTCAAAGGGATGCACGGGCAAGCCGAAATCTTCGGGGTGCAATTCGATCTCGCGGATGCTGCCGTCGTCTTCGAGAGCCGCGACCCAAGAGAGACCGGTGATGGTCATCTCGTCGGTGCCGTCCGAGCCATGCACGAGCCAGGCGCGTTCCGAGCCCAATTGCCCCAACGTTTCTGCCATGGGGCGGATAAGGTCGCGCGAAAATGCGCCGGTAAGTTGGCGTTTGACGCCCGCGGGGTTGGTGAGGGGGCCAAGGATGTTGAAAATGGTCCGGGTGCCCAATTCGGTACGCACGGGGCCGACATGTGCCATCGCCGGGTGGTGCATGGGCGCCATCATGAAGGCGATGCCCACCTCAGCGAGCGCGCGCTCGACCACGGGTACGCCCACCATCACCTTGATCCCCATTTCGGTCAGCGCATCCGCAGCCCCGGATTTGGAGGAGAGGTTGCGATTGCCATGCTTGGCCACCGGCACGCCAGCGCCCGCCACGACAAAGGCGGTTGCGGTCGAGATATTGAGCGTGCCCTTGCCATCGCCGCCGGTACCCACGATGTCCATCGCGCCCTCGGGCGCGCGCACCGCGTTGCATTTGGCGCGCATCACGGCGGCGGCGGCGGCATATTCATCGACCGTCTCGCCGCGCGTGCGCAGCGCCATGAGAAAGCCGCCCGTCTGGGCAGGCGTCGCCTCGCCCTCGAACAGGATCTGAAAGGCGATTTCGGCCTCTTGTCGCGTGAGCGGCCGGTCGGCGGCCGCGCCGATCAAGGGTTTGAGCCGGTCGCTCATGCCGGAACCTGCATCATGTCGATGAAGTTCTTGAGCAGGGCGTGACCGTGTTGCGAGGCGATGGATTCGGGGTGAAACTGCACGCCTTGGATCGGCAAGTCGCGGTGTTGCAGGCCCATGATGGTGCCATCCGCCAGCTCTGCGGTGATCTCGAGGCAATCGGGCAGGCTAGAGCGTTCCACCACCAGCGAGTGATAGCGCGTGGCCTCGAAGGGTGAGGGCAGGCCGCCAAAGACGCCTTTGCCCTGATGATGGATCTGGCCCATCTTGCCGTGCACGATTTCGGAATGGCGGATGACCTTGCCGCCAAAGGCCTGACCGATGGTCTGATGTCCAAGGCAGACGCCAAGCAGCGGAATGCCCGCCTCAGCGGCGGCAAGTGTCAGCGGCAGGCAGATGCCCGCCTGATCCGGGTCGCAGGGGCCGGGCGAGAGCAGGATGCCATCGGGGCGCATCGCCATCGCCTCTTGCACATTGAGCGCATCGTTGCGCAGAACGCGGGTTTCGGCACCCAATTCGCCTACGTAATGGACGAGATTATAGGTGAAACTGTCGTAGTTGTCTATCAAGAGCAGCATTCGCGCCTGTCCTCATGCAAAGGGGGCTGGAGGCCAAGGGCCCGGTCGCGGTATACTTGTTCAGTCTTGCGCGGTACCGTCAAGAGGCGCTAGGCCGGATAACAGGCAAAACAGGCAGATACGGGGGCAATGGCAGTGGCACGCGGGGTATTGGCAGGCATGATGACGGGAACGCTGGTCTCGGGACTGGCCTTGGGTACGCTGTCGGTTCTGAGTGGGGGACCGGGCGTCACTCCGCCAGAGGCGGTGAGCCTAGAGGTGCCAGCCGGATCAGGGTTCGACCTTCGGCGAGACGATGAGCAAGCGGCCTTGCCAGAGGCGCAGGCCGCGCCTGAAAGTGGGGCCGTGTCGCAAGTCGCACCGCCCACACCGGATGATCTGGCCTCTGTCGGCGCGGATACCACGCCGTCTCAGTCTCCTGAGACCGGCGAGGCGGCGGAACTGGCTGCGGCCCCTTCGGTGGGGGGCGAGACTTCTGGCGTCGCGGTGCAGACGGATGATCCGGTGCTGCCCAGCCCGCTGCTGTCGCCGCCAGACGTGCCGTCCAACGAGGAGTCCTTGGCGATCTCGACTGATCCGGCGCAGCCGCCCGCCCCTGAACCGGAGGGAGAGAGCGCCGGTCCGAGCGCGCCGCAAGAGAATGCGGCGGACGCTGCCGAGGCAGAGACTGACCTGTCGATCTTTCCTGAAGAAGAACCTGCCCCAGTGCTCATTCCAGAGGCATCCGACGGGGACGGCATGACGGATATGTCACCGGAGGCCGAAGAGCAGGCGGCGACGGCAACCGCGCCCGAAGACGAGACCGTCTCCAAGACGCTGCCCGCCCTCGGCACCATCGGCAACCGCGCGGACGGGGTGACGACCAATCGCCTCCCCAGTCTCGCTGACCCGGCGCCAGAGGTTGAGGCGGCGGTGGAGCCCGTGACGCAGGAGGGGGCTCTGGCCCGCAATCGGGTGGCGTTCGACAATCCCGAGGGCAAACCTCTGATGGCGATCATCCTCATGGATGACGGGAAGAGCCCGATTGGGATCGAGGCGCTTCAGAGTTTTCCCTATCCGTTGAACTTCGCGGTCGATGTCGGATGGACCGGGGCGGCGGCGGCGGCGGAACGTTACCGCGCCGCCGGATTCGAGGTCTTGGCGATGACCGATCTGCCAGAGGGTGCGCGCCCCGAGGATGCAGAGGTCGCGATGCAGGCATGGTTCGCTCAGGTGCCGCAGGCGGTGGCCGTGCTTGAGGGGACCGGCACCGGCCTGCAATCGAGCCGTGAGGCGAGTGCGCAACTGGCTCCGATTCTCAAGGAGAGCGGGCATGGATTGGTGATGCATCCCAATGGGCTGAACACCGCACAAAAACTGATTGCGCGTGAAGGCGTGCCTTCGGCCAGTCTATTCCGGGATTTTGACGGCGAGGGGCAGAATGCCGCTGCGATCCGGCGGTTTCTCGATCAGGCCGCAATGAAGGCGGATCAGCAGGAGGAGGGCGTAATCATGTTGGGCCGGATGCGGGCGGATACGATCAGCGCGCTTCTCTTATGGGGATTGCAGGACCGGGCCGCGAGCGTGGCGCTGGCGCCAGTGTCGGCGGTGCTGAGGTCGGAATGATCCGGGTGGAATAGTTCCAAGAGCGCTTGGGCCGTTCTGGCCGCGAAACGCGCGTATCATGCCGCACCGGAGACAGCCGGAGGGGTGGTTTGACCTCAGGATATGCTCACACCCATAGCGAAAGGGCATGGCGATGATCCTCTATCCCACCTTGGAAATTCTCGATGGTAAATGTGTCACCCTGACTCGGGGACGGCTGAATGAGCCCGTGCGATGGCATTTGGATCCGGTCGAGACCGCGCGCGGGTTTGTTGCGGCGGGTGCCGAATGGATGCATCTTACGGATATGAGCGGGCTGCG
This sequence comes from Roseovarius sp. MBR-51, assembly GCF_053628575.1. Lineage (NCBI taxonomy): Bacteria > Pseudomonadati > Pseudomonadota > Alphaproteobacteria > Rhodobacterales > Roseobacteraceae > Roseovarius > Roseovarius sp. MBR-51. Next base: position 196,581 of record NZ_JBRJGQ010000007.1, on the reverse strand, counting down.
TGGCGCGGGGGACAACAATGATCTCATCGAGCAGATCATCCGTGCCGTGGGTATTCCGGTGCAATTGGGCGGCGGTTTTCGGTCGCGTGAGGCGGTGGAGCGCTGGATCGACAAAGGTGCGGGGCGGATTGTGCTGGGCACGATGGCGATACAGGACCCTGAGGCGGTCAAGGCTCTGGCCAAGTATCACCCGGATCAGATCGTTGTGGCAGTTGATATATATCAGGGTCAGTTGATGACCGATGGCTGGCGCACGGCTTCCGCCTTTGGCCCGGCCGAATTCATTGCGGCCTTTGACGGTGTGCCGCTGGCAGGTCTTTTGATTACCGATATTGATGCCGACATCGAGGATAGTGATGGCAGTCTCGGAGTGATTTCCGGGCTGGCAGCCAAGACGCGGCATGCGGTGATTGCGCGTGGCACGGTGCGGACGGTCGATGATGTGGCGCGGTTGCGCTATATTCCGAATATCGCGGGGACACTCATCGGGCGCGCGCTGTTGTCCAAGGATGTCGATCTGGCCGAGGCTCTGGAGGTCGCGCGGGCGATGCCCGAAGCGAAGGCCGCGTTCATCTGAACCCGCCGCGTCAGCCCCGCCACTGGCCGGGGCCGATGCCGTCCAGTGTCCACTCACCAATGCGCCAGCGGATGAGGCGCAGGGTGGGGTGGCCGATATGGGCAGTCATGCGGCGCACCTGACGGTTGCGCCCCTCGGAGATCGTCAGTTTCAGCCAGCAATCCGGCACGGATTTGCGGAAGCGGACAGGTGGCGTGCGCGGCCAGAGGGTTGGCGGCTCCATCCGTTCCACACGCGCGGGGCGCGTTGGGCCATCGTTGAGCGTGACACCTGCGCGCAGCGCCGCGAGGGCCGCGTCATCGGGTAGTCCCTCGACTTGGGCGAAATAGGTTTTTTCAGTTTTGAAACGGGGGTTTGCGATGCGCGCTTGAAGTTGGCCATCATCGGTCAGCACCAAGAGCCCCTCGCTGTCGCGGTCCAGCCGTCCGGCGGGATAGACGCGCGGCACGTCGATGAAATCCGAGAGCGTGGCGCGGGGGCTATCCGCAGAGCCGCGATCGGTGAATTGCGACAGCACGTCATAGGGTTTGTTGAAGAGGATGAGGCGGGCCATGCACCTCTGATGCCTCAGGGACAGGCCCGCCGCAAGTCTCAGTTATAGCCGGGGCGCAGGCCTTCGCGGATCTTGTAGGTCCAAGGGAGACCGGCATTGCGCCAGCCGTTGACGACGCGCGCGCCTGCGTCGTTGGTGTCGCCCTCAAAGCCGTCGACGACGTTGTAGAGCGTCACAGCGACACCGGCCTCGACCAGTTTGGCGATGGCCTCGGCGCTGCGCGACCCAGAGCGGCACATCACCAGCAGGGTATCCACGCCGGCGGCGGCATCGCTCGCGAGCCACGTCTTCATCTCGTCGACGAAGGCGGGGTTGTCCACCATTTTATACATGCCCTTCTTGGCGTCGAAGGCGAGGGCGGGGTCCATCAGTTTCGAGGGGATATTGGCGGCCGCAGCGGTGGCATAGCCGATCAGGTTCACCTCGGACGGGGTGCGCACGTCGATGAGCGCCACATTGGGGTGGTCGGCCAGCACGCGGGCGGCATCGGCGGCGGTGATATAGAGGCCGGGAGTGGTCTGTTTGCTCTTGCTCAGGGTTTCAGCGGCGATGGGGTCTTGCAGGTGTAGCGCGCCCCCGGCGGCGCTGGAGAGCGGTGCAAGGGCCAGGGCGAGGGCCACAAGGGCCGGGGCGTCGAATCGGGTCATGCGGATCATTGGCTTCCCCCATTATATTCCTAAATTGGAATATGATGGGTTAGGCCTACGCCCGCAAGAGCGCGCACGCCTTGACCTGAGTCAAATGGGATCAGCCGTTGGTGTCGCCGCCAAAGCGTGCGGCATCGGCAGCCGCGCGGCGGATAGCGTTGGATTTATGGACGGTTTCCATATATTCCGCCTCGGGGTCGCTATCATAGACCACGCCGCCGCCCGCCTGAATATAGAGCTTCTCGTCCTTGACCACGGCAGTCCGCAGGGCGATGCAGACATCCATATCGCCGCCTGAGCTGAAATACCCAACGCCGCCGCCGTAGACGCCACGTTTCTCGGGCTCCAACTCGTCGATGATCTCCATCGCGCGGACCTTGGGCGCGCCCGAGACCGTGCCAGCGGGCAGACCGGCAAGGAGGGCGCTCAGCGCGTCTTGATCTTCGGCCAACTCCCCCACGACGTTCGAGACGATGTGCATGACGTGGCTGTAGCGCTCGATGATGAATTTCTCGGTGGGATGCACGGTGCCGATCTTGCAGACGCGGCCCGCGTCATTGCGGCCCAGATCAAGCAGCATGAGATGCTCGGCCAGTTCCTTTTTATCCGCCAGAAGATCAGCCTCGAGAGCGCGGTCTTCTTCGGGTGTCGCGCCGCGGGGACGGGTGCCAGCGATGGGACGGATCGTTACCTCTTGGCCGAAAACGCGGACGAGGATTTCAGGGCTGGCCCCAATCACCTGAAAGTCGCCAAAGTGAAAGAAAAACATGAATGGAGATGGGTTTGTCCGCCGTAAAGATCGGTAAAGTGAAAATGGGGGTTGGCGAAAAGGCTGCGTCCAGCGCTGTGAGGGGACGACTTGAAAGATGTCGCCTGCGCGAATGTAATCCTTGGCCTTGTCCACGGCGGCCTTGTAGGCCTCTCGGGTGAAATTCGACACGGGCGCTGCGTCTTCATGCGCCTCGCCCAAGCTGCGGCTGGATTGCGGCAAGGCGCGTTCGAGATCGCGGACTGCGTCCATCACCCGCTCGGCGGCTTGCGCATAGGCCGCGCGTGCCGATTGCCCGGTGCCGACCCAAGCGGGGGCCACAACCATCACCTCGCCCTTGACGCCGTCGAGCACGGCAATCACGGACGGGCGCAGCATCACGGCATCGGGCAGGCCAAGCGGGTCCGGGTTCACATTCGGTAGGTGTTCGACAAGCCGGATCATGTCATAGCCAAGATAGCCAAAGAGCCCGGCGCTGGCGGCGGGCATGCCTTCGGGCAGGGCGATGCGGCTCTCGGCGATGAGGGCGCGCAGGTTGGTCAAGGGATCGCCTTGCTGATCCTCGAAGGCGTCGTGATCGAACCGGGCCTGACGGTTGATGCGGCTGCTGGTGCCGTGACACTCCCAGATGACATCGGGTTTCATGCCGATGATGGAATAGCGTCCGCGCAATTCGCCGCCCGTCACGGATTCGAGCAGGAAGGCATCACGCGCCGCCCCTGTCAGCTTGAGCATCAGAGATACGGGCGTGTCGAGATCGGCCGCAAGCCGCGCATGCACCACCTGATTTTCGCCCGCCTCATAGGCGCGGGCGAAATCCTCGAACGACGGGGTCAGTTCCAATTGCGCGGTCCTCAGTTGAAATTGGCATGCACGGCGTTGAGGGCCGCCTGATCGAGTTCGACACCCGCGCGGGCCCGGATATCGTTGGCCAGCACCTGAAAGAGATCCTGCCCGAGATCACCGGCCACCTGATCCTGAAGCGCTGCGCGCAGGCGGGCGAGATCCTCGTCTTCGGCATCCTCAGCGGGCGGCGCGATACTGTCGAGTCGCAGGACGAAAAGACGGCCTTCGCCCTCGATCACGCGAACCTCTCCCTCTTCCATGTCAAACACGGTGTCGATGAATTCGGCCGGGGCCTCGGGGCGGTAATCGCGGCGGGTCATGTTGGTGATGTCGGTCGCGGTCAGGCCGAGATCGGCAAAGCTCGCCCCGGCGCGCAACTCTGCGAGTTGCGGCTCCACTTGGGTCTTGAGCGCCTCTACTGTCGCCTTGGTACGCCAGCCGGTCACAACCGCGTCTCGGACATCCTCAAGCGGCTGAATGCGTGGTTCGTCGATGCCGTCGAGACGCAGGGCAAAGATGCCGCCATCGGCGAGCTGCACGACTTCCGGGTAATCGCCCGTCGCTACGGCATCGGCGGCCTCGCGGAAGCTGTCATAGGCCGCCATGCCTTCGGTCAGGCCGGGATGCCAGTCGATGCTGCCGAGTTCCATGTTGGTTTCCTTGGCCACATCTTCGAGCGTCGCGCCCCCTGCGAGAAGATCGTCTACGGTGTCGATCTGCGCTTCGATCACGCGGCGGGCGCGGTCACTAGCAAGTTGATCGCGCAGCTGCGGCTCTGCCTCTTCAAAAGGGGTGACTTGAGCGGCCAGAATGGCGTTGACGCGAAACAGAGCTGGGCCAAGATTGGTGTCAATCGGGCCAACCACCTCTCCGGCCTCGGCCGAAAAGACTGGCTCCGCAGCGCTGCCGAGATCCTCGCGTGCGACATCGCCCAGATCGACATCGGACATCTCTAGTCCGCGCTCGGAGACGAGCATTTCGAGGGCTACCCCCTCGTCGATGCGGGTCCGGGCACGGGTCGCGGCCTCTGTATCGGCAAAGATCAGACGTTCCACCAGCCGCCGCTCGGGCAGGTTGAACTCCGCCTCACGTTCGGCATAGGCGTCGCGCAAGGCGGCTTCTTCGACCTCAACACTGTCGATGATCATGGCGGGCGTGATCCACGCAAAGGCGATTTTCTTGGTTTCAGGTGTGGTGAAGCTCGGGAGATTGGCCTGATGATAGGCTTGCAAATCCTCTTCCGAGGGGACGGGCAGGCCGGATTGCAACGCGCTGCGATCCAGAACGGCAAAGGCCAGACTGCGACGCTCTGCCAGATAGGTCATCATCGTGTCCAGATAGGTCGCAGGGGTTTGCAACCCGGCGAGGGCTGCGGCCTGCACCAATGTGCTCGCCGTTTCGGCGCGGATGTTTTCCTCGAACTGGGTCTCGTTCAGCCCCGCTTGGTCGAGGGCAAAGCGATAGGCCTCGCGGTCAAAGCTGCCGTCCAGCCCCTGAAAGGCCGGAATTTCAACAATCTGCTCGCGCAGATTCACGTCGCCGATGGACAGTCCCAGACGGTCGGCCTCGTGTTCCAATGCGGCGCGGGCGATGAGGCGCGACAGCACATCGGTATCGACCCCGGCCGCGCGGGCCTCGGCAAGGCTGATGGCGGAGCCGCGCTCTGCCTCGAGCGCGCGGATTTCGTTCTGCAATGCACGGGCATAGGTGGTCAGGTCAATCTCGGCCGTGCCGACATGACCGACGCTGCGCACGGTGCCAGAGAGGTTGGTTGCGCCAAACCCGGCAAGGCCCACGATCAAGAGCCCCATCAGAACCCACATTGCGCCTTTGGAAATACCTTTGACCGCCATGATGGCCCCCTGTCCGTTTGTGGCTTCTGCCTGCTTGGGCGACTGTCTACGCGGTGTCGCCGCTCGGGACAAGAGGCCAGCGGAGGGCGCTCAGCCTGTCAAAGAGCGTGTCGATGCCGGCGCGGTCGAGATTGGCGAAGGCCACGCGCAATTCGCGAAGCCCCTGTGGGTCATCGGCGGGCCGGAACATCGTGCCGGGGAGCAGGAGCACGCCTGCCTCGGGCACCAGCGCCTGTGCCAGTTGGTTGGAGGCCATCGCGAAGGGATGCGCCATATAGGCGAAATAGGCACCACACCCCAAGAGGCGCCAGCCCTGCCCGGAGAGTTTGGGCATATTGTCATGGATGGCCGCGCGCCGGTCGAGGATTTCGGCGCGCTCGCCTGCGAGCCATTGGCCCAGATTGCGCATCCCCCAGAGCGCCGCGATCTGACCCAGTTGGTTGGGGCAGATGGTAACGGTGTCGAGGAATTTCTCGACCTCGGCCAGACGGGTCGGGGAGGCCACCATCGCGCCGACGCGGTGCCCGGTCAGGCGGTAGGCCTTGGAGAAGGAATAAAGCTGGATGAGCGTATCGGCCCAGTCGGGATCGTGAAAGAGATCATGGCCCGCGCCGGGGCGGGCATCGAAATCGCGGTAGGTTTCATCCACGATGAGGGCGATGCCGCGCTCTTGCGCCAAAGCATAGAAGGCGCGGGTGAGGTCGCTGGGGTATTCCACGCCGCCCGGATTGTTGGGGGTGACGAGCACGATGGCGCGGGTGCGGGGCGTGATGAGCGCCGCTGCCTGATCCGGATCGGGCAAGAGTTCGGCCCCCGCAGGAAGCGGGACAGCCCGCACGCCTGCCATGTCGAGCCACATTTTATGGTTGAAATACCAAGGGGTTGGAAGGATAACCTCATCCCCTTCGGCGCAGAGCGTGGTGATGGCTGCGCAAAAGGCCTGATTGCAACCCGAGGTGATGGCGACCTGAGCGGGCGTGATGCTGCCGCCATACGTCGCGGACCAGTGCGCCGCCACTTCTGCGCGCAGGTCGGGCAGGCCCAGCACGGGGCCGTAGAGATGCGCCTGCGGTTCATTCAGCGCCGCCTCAGCCACCGCACGGCGCAGCGCCTCTGGCGGGGGCGCGACAGGGGCGGCTTGGCTTACGTTGATGAGCGGGCGATGGGCCGGGAATGTCACCCCATTGAGCCAACGCCGCGCCTCCATCACGGGGGGTGAAAAGGTGCAGGCGGTGCGGGGCAGGTTGGTCATGTCAGGTGCCCCGGTAGGGTTCGACATATTGCAGCGCCATGTCCCAAGGGAAGAAGATCCAGGTGTCCTGACTGACTTCGGTCACAAAGGTTTCGACCTGTGCGCGGCCCATCGGTTTGGCGTAGACGGTGGCGACATGCGCCTTTGGCAGATGTTGGCGCACGACTTCCAGTGTGCGGCCAGTGTCCACCAGATCATCGACGATCAGCACGCCCGCACCATCGCCCATGATCGTCATATCCGGGGATTTGATCACCACGGGCGCGGTCTGGGTCTGGTGGTTGTAGGATTTGACGCTGATTGTGTCGACGGTGCGAATGTCCAACTCACGCGCGACGATCATTGCCGGGGCCATGCCGCCGCGCGTGATCGCCACAACGGCGCGCCAGCCGTTCTCGGGCGTCTTGTCCTGCAATCGCCATGCAAGGGCGCGGGCGTCGCGGTGGAGTTGATCCCAGCTTACGTGAAAGCCCTTTTCATGGGGGAGGCGGTCCATCATGTCGTTACCTGCTCAAGAGGAGTTTCAGCCCGAGCGCGCCCAGAAGGAGGGCTGCTGCGCGGTCGATCACCGGTTTTGCGCCAAGATAGGCGCTGCGGGCGGCTGCCCCGCTCAGGAGGGTGGCGAAGCCCGCGTAAAAGAGCCATTCCACCAGCATGTGATTGGCGGTGATGAGCGCGATTTCCAGCGCCGACAGCCCCTTGGGAAAGATCACAACCAGAACCGAGGCGGCGAAGAGCGCGGATTTCGGATTGCCAAGGTTGATCAGGATGCCATCCAGAAATGCGCGCCCGCGCGGTTTGCGGGTTCCTTCGGTCACGGGCTGCCGCGCGGCGCGCCATGTGGTCCAGGCGATATAGAGGAGATAGGCCGCCCCTGCGATTTTGAGCGCCATGTAGGCCCAAGGAAAGAGGGTAAAGAGCGCCTCGAGCCCCAGAAGTGCGGCGAGTGTCCAGAGTGCGGCGACAAGGCCAAGGCCCAGTCCTGCGGCGATGCCCGCGCTGCGGCCATCGGCCAATGCGGTGCGCAGGGCAAACAAGAGGGCGGGACCGGGGCTGAGAATGGCCGCGGCCAGAACCGCGTTGAAGGCCAGAAGATCGAGCGCGGTCATGGGCTGTCCTCTCAGGTGCTCGCGATCTTGACGCCAAGCAGGGCCAAAAGCCCGCCGAACGTGCGATCAAGGATGGATTTCAGGCTGACATAGGCGGTGCGGCTGCGTTTCAGCGAGAAGATGCGCGCAACAAGGATGTTCCACAGGGTTTCATTGAGAAAAACCACAGCCAGCAGCGCGGCAAAGATCAAAGGCGAGGTGCCGGGGGGCACGGTGCCGATGAAAATTGCGGAAAAGAGCACCGCCGGTTTCGGGTTGGCCAATTGCGTCATCAGGCCTAGCCGAAAGGCCGAAGCCGCAGAGCGGGGCAGCCGCGCCTCTGCGCCCATGTCGAGCGGACGGTCGGCATCGCGCCACAGGCCCCAAGCCATCCAGATGAGATAGGCGGCTCCGACGATCTTGAGCGCCCAGAGCAGGGCCGGGGCGGCCTGAAACACCAGACCCAAGCCAAAGAGCGCCGCCGCCGCCCAGATCACGCCGCCCGCGCCGATGCCCATCGCCAGAAAGGCGCCGGTGCGCAGACCTTCGGTGACGCCGGTGCGCGCGGCCATCAAGACTGCTGGTCCGGGGCTGATCGCCGCCATCAGGTGCAGGACGCAAATGGCGAGAAAGGCCGCGAGTGTCACTGATCCTGATCCTTGCGCCCGCCGGTGGCGTCGATGTCGGGGGCATCCACGGCCTTCATGCCAACGATATGGTAGCCGGCATCGACATGCAGCGTCTCGCCGGTCACGCCAGATCCCAGATCACTGAGCAGGTAGACCGCGGAGCGACCCACGTCGTCGATGGTCACGTTGCGGCGCAGGGGGGAATTCAATTCGTTCCATTTCAGGATATAGCGGAAATCGCCGATACCGGAAGCGGCCAGCGTCTTGATCGGCCCGGCGCTGATGGCGTTGACGCGGATGCCGTCCTTGCCCAGATCCTCGGCCATGTACTTGACCGATGCCTCAAGGGCGGCCTTGGCCACCCCCATCACGTTGTAATGCGGCATGACCTGTTCGGCCCCGTAATAGGTAAGGGTGAGGGCCGATCCGCCCTCGCCCATCATCTTTTCCGCGCGCTGCATCACGGCGGTAAAGGAATAGACCGAGATGTCCATGGTCATCAGAAAATTGTCGCGGCTGGTGTCGACGTAGCGCCCGCGCAATTCGTTCTTGTCGGAAAAGCCGATGGCATGGACCACGAAATCGAGGCTGTCCCAATGGGTGCCCAGATCGGTAAAGAGCTGATCGATCGAGGCCATGTTGCCCACATCGCAGGGCAGGACGATTGTTGACCCCAGTTCCGCCGCCAGAGGATCGACCCGCTTTTTGAGCGCGTCCCCCTGATAGCTGAAGGCAAGCTCTGCGCCTGCATCGGCACAGGCGCGGGCAATTCCCCAGGCGATTGATTTGTCATTGGCGAGCCCCATGATCAGCCCGCGTTTTCCCGCCATCAGATTATTCGACATTCCCAGCCCCCGGCCATCACGATTTTTCTGACCTTTAGGCGATTGGGGGGATTGCATCAAGGGCTGGTCATTCAGGCGCGCAAGCTGTCAAATGCCGCTATGTGCGTTAGATAGATCCGCAGAGTTCGGTTTTTGAGATAAGGCATCGGGACAGTTAGATGGAACGAGATGGAAAGTTTGCGGGCGATGACCCGTTTGAGATTGCCCGCACTTGGCTCGCCGAGGCGGAAGAGTCAGAGCCGAATGACCCTAATGCGGTGGCTCTTTCAACAGTGGATGCCGACGGACTTCCGAATGTGAGGATGGTCTTGCTCAAGGAAATCTCCTCTGACGGGTTCATCTTTTATACCAATTACAACAGCGCCAAGGGGCGGGAATTGGCGGCGACGCCCAAGGCGGCGATGGTGTTGCACTGGAAATCCTTGCGCCGACAGATTCGCGTCCGTGGCACCGTGAGCCGCGAAGAAGGTGAGCGTGCGGATGCCTATTACGCCTCGCGCTCGCTCAAGAGCAGGCTCGGGGCTTGGGCGTCGGAGCAATCGCAGCCGCTCGATAGCCGTGCGACATTGATGGCGAAAGTGGCCAAGATCACCGCACTCAAGGGGCCGAATCCTGCGAGACCCGCCTTTTGGGGCGGCTTTAGAATCGCTCCGGTTGAAATCGAGTTTTGGGCAGATGGGGCCTTTCGCCTGCATGATCGGTTCGTCTGGCGCCGGGCTTCCCCGACGGAAACCTGGAAAATTCAACGCCTCAACCCATGAATTTCACGTTGCGTGAAATGCAAGGGCTTGAAAATAGGTATTATTAACCGCTTGCAAGCAGGTGTGAATATGAAGCAAGTGTTAACGCAGTCTTGGGGATGAAGGCTGTAAGGTAGGACAAAGTGACGATAAACGATGATGAAATTCGAAGAGTAAAGGGGCGCGTTAAGTGGTTTGACCCTGTTAAGGGGTTCGGGTTTGTAATTGCCGATGAAGGTGGCCCTGATATTTTGCTCCATGCCAATGTTCTGCGGAACTTTGGTCAAAGTTCCGTGGCCGATCGCGCCGGGGTTGAGTTGGACGTACAGCAGACCGAACGCGGTCGGCAGGCCGTCGCCGTGCATGCAATAAATCCACCGGATGATCTCGAGCATACGGGCCTGGCCGATCTCGATGATATTGATCCCGAGATCATTCGCAATGCGCCGCTACAGCCCGCACGCGTCAAATGGTTCGACAAGGGCAAGGGATTCGGTTTTGCCAATACCTTTGGGCGGGAAGAGGACGTGTTTGTTCACGTCGAGGTTCTGCGCCGCTCCGGTCTTGCGGATGTTCAGCCCGGTGAGGCGCTGGCTATTCGCGTGATTGATGGTAAAAGGGGGCGTATGGCAACCGAGGTGTGTGGATGGGAAACGGCGGTAAAATCGTCAGAGTGACAGTGACGGCCTTGCTGGCCTGTCTGGCAAGTGCTGCGGCAGCGGAATCATGTCGCGAGGATGTGGCGATGCTGCGAAGCGATGGGGGCACCGCACGATTCCGGATCGAAGTCGCCGATGACAAAAAGGAACGCGCGCAGGGTCTCATGAATCGAGAAACCATGTCGATGAGCGCGGGCATGCTCTTTATTTATCCAGAACCACAGCCGGTGGGGTTCTGGATGAAGAACACCTTGATTCCGCTCGACATGATTTTCATGGACGAGACCGGGACCGTCAAGAAAGTGCATCACGAGGCACAGCCCCTGGACGAGTCCCCCATCTTTGGTGGGGAGGAGATTCTGGCGGTGCTTGAAATCAACGGTGGTCTGGCGCGCAAGATCGGTATTTCCGAAGGTTGGACCATGCGCCATACCGCCATAGATCAGACCAAGGCCGCTTGGCCCTGTTCAGAAAGCCAATAAAGCGGCGTGATGCCGGTTTTTGGCTTTTCAAGCGCTGCAATCGTCAGTATGCAGGCGCACGGTCCGGGGCGTAGCGCAGTCTGGTAGCGCACCTGTTTTGGGAACAGGGGGTCGTAGGTTCGAATCCTATCGCCCCGACCAATGTTTATCTTCACAAGACGACAAACGCTCAGCGTGCCACTCTGGCGCGCTGTTTGCGTTTGTGCCCGGTGCAGGGCGCAGTTCACGCAATCTGACAACTGTGGCGTCCAACTGTGCCGGAAACAACGGCTTATTGCCTGTCTGGTTTGGGCGCTGCGGCTGCGCATCCTGCCTCTCAGCCTGTGGATGAATCATAGGGACGCATGTGGATGGGTTGGTCGGAAACCTAGTCAAACATTTTTTCTGCATTAATCAGAAAAGTTTTCGTTGACCGCATATGGCAATATACGTCAGTTTGTGTGGGCGGGCATCAAGGCCACAACATATAGTGGTTAGTCCGGGCAGGGACATGACATCAGAATTCGCTATGACCGACCAGCTACCGATCCGGATCGTTTGCGCGCAGAGCGTGTGTGACGCCGAGGTGACGCCGTTTCGGATCGGATTGAACAACTCACACCGGGCCAAAGGTCCAAGAACTATTGCGATGGGGCAGCACAGATGAAAATCGAGAGAAAATTCACCACCGCCGGACAAGACGCCTATGCCGCGCTTGAATTTGTGACCACCAGTTCCGAGATCCGCAACCCGGATGGCACGACGGTGTTCCGGCTGGACGAGATCGAGGTTCCCCGTGGCTGGAGTCAGGTCGCGAGCGATGTGATTGCGCAAAAATATTTCCGCAAGGCAGGCATCCCCAACCGGATCGAAAAGCTCAAGGAAGAGGGGGTCCCTGAGTTTCTCTGGCGGTCAGTGCCCGCGGCGGACAATGACGGATTCGGTGGCGAAACATCGGCCAAGCAGGTGTTTGACCGCTTGGCGGGGGCGTGGTGCTATTGGGGCTGGAAGGGCGGCTATTTCACCAAAGAGGACGATGCCCGCGCCTATTTCGACGAGATGCGCTATATGTTGGCGCGCCAGATGGCAGCCCCCAACAGCCCGCAGTGGTTCAACACCGGCCTGCATTGGGCTTACGGCATCGACGGTCCGAGCCAAGGGCATTACTACGTCGATTTCCAGACCGGCGAGTTGACCAAATCCGCCTCTGCCTATGAGCATCCGCAGCCGCATGCCTGCTTTATCCAGTCGGTCAAGGATGATCTGGTCGGCGATGGCGGGATCATGGACCTCTGGGTGCGTGAGGCGCGTCTGTTCAAATACGGTTCCGGCACCGGCACGAATTTCAGCAGCCTGCGCGGTGAGGGCGAGCGGCTGTCGGGGGGGGGCAAATCCTCTGGCCTCATGGGCTTTCTCAAGATTGGCGACCGGGCGGCAGGGGCCATCAAATCGGGCGGCACCACGCGGCGTGCGGCCAAGATGGTGATCTGTGACGCCGACCACCCCGACATTCAGGAATTCATCAACTGGAAGGTCAAGGAAGAGCAAAAGGTTGCCAGCATCGTCGCGGGCTCCAAGATGCACGAGCAGAAGCTCAACGAGATCTTTGCCGCGATCCGCGCCTGGGATGGCAGTTCTGAGGATTCGGTCGATCCCAAGAAGAACCCCGGTCTGAAAGCCGCCATTCGTGGTGCCAAGCAGGTCCAAATCCCCGAGACCTATGTCAAGCGCGTGCTGGACTATGCCAAGCAAGGCTATGAGAGCATCGAATTCCCGACCTATGACACCGATTGGGACAGCGAGGCCTATGCCAGCGTTTCGGGTCAGAACTCCAACAATTCGATCCGCGTCACCGATGCCTTTCTCAAGGCGGTCAAGGACGATGCCGATTGGGCGCTGATCAACCGTGTCGATGGGTCGGTCGCCAAGACGATCAAGGCGCGTGATCTGTGGGAAGACGTGGGGCACGCGGCCTGGGCCTGTGCCGATCCGGGTATTCAGTATCACGACACGGTCAACGCCTGGCACACCTGCCCGGAGGACGGTGAGATTCGCGGCTCGAATCCCTGCTCGGAATACATGTTCCTAGACGATACGGCCTGCAATCTGGCCTCGATGAACCTCTTGAAGTTCTACGTGGACGGCAAGTTTGATGCCGACGCCTATATGCATGCCACGCGGCTTTGGACTGTGACGCTGGAAATCTCGGTGACGATGGCGCAGTTCCCGTCCAAGGAAATCGCGCAACTCAGCTATGAGTTCCGCACGCTGGGTCTGGGCTATGCCAATATCGGCGGCCTGCTGATGAACATGGGCTTTGGCTATGACAGCGACGAGGGCCGCGCGCTCTGTGGGGCGTTGACGGCGATCATGACCGGCGTGGCCTATGCCACAAGCGCAGAAATGGCTGCGGAGCTGGGTGCCTTTGCGGGCTACAAGCGCAACAGCAAGCACATGCTGCGCGTCATCCGCAACCACCGCAACGCCGCCTATGGCGCGACCGAGGGTTATGAGGCGCTGGCGGTGAAACCCGTGCCGCTCGACCACAAGAATTGCCCAGATGCGCGGCTGGTTGATCTGGCGATGGCGTCTTGGGATGAGGCGCTGAAGCTGGGTGAAAAGCACGGCTATCGCAACGCGCAATCGACGGTGATCGCCCCCACCGGGACCATCGGTCTGGTGATGGATTGCGACACGACCGGCATCGAGCCCGATTTCGCGCTGGTGAAGTTCAAGAAGCTGGCGGGTGGTGGTTACTTCAAGATCATCAACCATTCGGTGCCCGCAGCGCTTGAAAAGCTCGGCTATGGTCCGGCGCAGATCGAGGAAATCGTCAGCTATGCCGTGGGCCATGGCACCATCGGCAACGCGCCGGGGATCAACCACACGTCGCTGATCGGTCATGGGTTTGGCGAGGCGGAGCTGGCCAAGGTGGATGCCGCGCTCGGCTCGGCCTTTGATATCCGGTTTGTGTTCAATCAGTGGACCTTGGGGGCGGAGTTCTGCACCAAGGTATTGGGCATCCCCAATGAAAAGCTGAATGATCCGACCTTCGACCTTCTGGCGCATCTGGGCTATTCCAAGCGCGATATCGAGCTGGCCAATGACCATGTTTGCGGCACGATGACGCTTGAGGGTGCGCCCTATCTCAAGACGGATCACTACCACGTCTTTGATTGCGCCAATCCCTGCGGGAAGAAGGGCAAGCGGTATCTCGGGGTCGAGAGCCACATCACCATGATGGCGGCGGCGCAGTCCTTTATCTCGGGGGCGATTTCAAAAACCATCAACATGGCCAATGACGCGACCATCGTGGATTGCCAAAAGGCCTATGAGCTGTCGTGGTCGTTGGGCGTCAAGGCCAATGCGCTCTATCGCGATGGATCGAAGCTGAGCCAGCCGCTTGCGGCCAGCCTTGTCGAGGATGATGAAGAAGCCGCCGAAATCTTTGAATCTGGCACGCCGCAGCAAAAGGCGCAGGTGCTGGCCGAGAAGATCGTCGAGAAGGTGATCATCAAGGAAATCCAGAAATCGCATCGCGAAAAGCTGCCCGAACGGCGCAAGGGCTATACGCAAAAGGCGATTGTCGGCGGGCACAAGGTTTACCTGCGCACCGGCGAGTATGAGGATGGCAAGCTCGGTGAAATCTTTATCGATATGCATAAAGAGGGTGCCGGGTTCCGCGCGATGATGAACAATTTCGCCATCGCGGTGTCGGTTGGCCTGCAATATGGCGTGCCGCTGGAGGAGTTTGTCGACGCCTTCACCTTCACCAAGTTCGAGCCGGCGGGCATGGTACAGGGCAATGACAGCATCAAGAATGCCACCTCGATCCTCGATTATATATTCCGCGAACTGGCGGTGAGCTATCTCGACCGGACCGATCTGGCGCATGTCAAACCCTTGGGGGCGAGCTTTGACGATCTCGGTCGGGGCGAGGAAGAGGGCGTGCGCAATGTCTCGGAGATGAGCGAGGCCGCCGCCAGCCGATCCTTGGAAGTGCTCCGTCAGATCAGTTCGACCGGCTATCTGCGCAAGCGTCTGCCGCAGGAATTGACGGTGTTCCAAGGCGGCCAAAACATCGCGCGCGCGTCGGGCGACGGCATGGATGCGATGAGCATGTTGGCGCGATTGGTGCCGGAAACCTCAAGTGCCACGATGGCGGCGACGATGACCACGACCACGGCAGTTGCCTCGGGTTCGGTGAGCATGGACGCCCGCACCAAGGCGCGGCTTCAGGGCTACGAGGGCGAGGCCTGCGGCGATTGCGGCAATTACACGCTGGTCCGTAACGGCACCTGCATGAAGTGCAACACCTGTGGGGCAACGAGCGGGTGTAGCTGAGGAATTGAGACACGGGGCGGGTGCGCTCGTCCCGGGCGGATCAGGCCGCAGGCAGAAACCGAGCGGTCAAATGATGAGCCTGATCAGCAAAACTTGGGGCGCCCTCGGGCACCCCTTTTTCTGTGCTGCGCGGTGGTCGGCCGCGCCCCGGCTCAGTCCGTCCCGGTGCCGTGGTCCATCTTTGAATGGTCGACCCCGTCGGTCGGATCGACCATGAATTCGACCTCGATCCGGCCAGCCTGCTCGAACACGAAGGTTGAGGTCACCATGTCCCCTTCCTTGAGCGGGGCGGTGAGGCCCATCAGCATCACATGCAGGCCGCCCGGTTCCAGAACCACGGTTTCGCCTGCCGGGATCTCGATCCCGGCAACGGGTTGCATCCGCGCCACCCCGTCGCTGGCATGCTCGGTGGTGTGCAGGCTCGTCTTCTTGGCTGCAGGTGTTTCGATGCCGATCAGGCGCTCGGTCGCTGCGCCCTCATTGCTGATCGCCATATAGGCAGCAGCCGATTTGGCACCGGCGAAGGGTTCGTTGATATGCGGATGGATGATCTCGATCTTGTCTTTTTTCACGCCATGCGCGTCGGCGGTTCCGCTCAGCGTCAGCGCGCCCAGCAGGGCAAGGGCAAACAGTCTCATGAACTCTCCTCTTGTGAACACCGCGCATGCGTCGATGGATTTCCGGTGCTGTGTAATGCGGATAGGTCTCTACGTCCATGTGCTCGGTGACATGGACAGATGGAGAGGCGCCCATGGCTGCCCCTTGTCCTGTCTCAGCATGGGCCGGATATGATGGCGGCCCTCAGCCGCGCGCGTCCTCGAGAATGAGGCGTGCCGCCTTTTCGGCGATCATCACCGTGGGGGAATTGGTGTTGCCCGACGTGATCGTGGGCATGATCGAGGCATCGGCGATGCGCAACCGCCCCAGGCCTTTCAGCCGGAGGCGCGGATCGACCACCGCAGCCTCATCCGCACCCATCCGGCAGGTGCCGACCGGGTGAAAGATCGTGGTGCCGATATCGCCCGCGGCGCGGATCAGGTCTTCGCGGGTCTGATAGTCGGGTCCGGGCCGGTATTCTTCGGGGTGGAATTTGGCAAAGGCGGGCTGCGCCACGATCCGGCGGGTCAGTTGGATGGCGCGGGCCGCCACATCGCGATCCGCCTCTGCGGAGAGATAGTTGGGGCGAATCGCTGGGCTCGCGCGGAAATCGGGCGAGGTCACATGCACGCTGCCCCGGCTCTCGGGGCGCAGGTTGCACACGCTGGCGGTCATTGCAGGAAAGGGGTGGACCGGGTCGCCAAACTTGTCGAGGCTGACGGGCTGGACATGGTATTGCAGGTCCGGCGTTTCCTTTTCCGGGCCTGAGCGGGTGAAGATGCCCAATTGGCTGGGGGCCATCGACATTGGACCAGAGCGGGTCAGCAGATATTCCAGCCCAATCCCCAGCTTGCCGCGCAGGCTGCTCGCCTGTTCATTGAGGGTCGGCACGCCGTGAACCTTGTAGACGAGGCGCAATTGCAGATGGTCCTGAAGATTGCCCCCCACCTGCGGCACTTCGACCACGGGGGCGATGCCTGCGGTCTGAAGGGTCGCGCCATTGCCGATGCCCGAGAGTTCCAGCAGCATCGGAGAACCGATTGCGCCCGCGCATAATACGGTCTCACAGGCGGCATGGGCGGTAAGGCTGCGACCTTGGTGATGGTAGACCACGCCCTTGACCTCGCCCTCCTGAATGATCAACCGTTCGGCCTGAGCCCCGGTCAGGATATGCAGGTTCTTGCGGTTTTTGGCAGGACGCAGAAAGGCCTTGGACGTGCTCCAGCGGATGCCCGAGCGTTGGTTGACCTCGAAATAGCCGCCCCCCTCGTTGTCGCCGGAATTGAAATCGTCGGTGCGAGGGATTCCCGCCTGTTCGGCAGCCTCAAGAAAGCTGTCCAGCACTTGCCAGCGGACGCGGGTCTTTTCCACCCGCCATTCGCCGCCCGCACCGTGCAGGTCGCTCTCGCCCGCGTGGTGATCCTCGGCGCGGCGAAAGAGCGGCAGCACATCGTCCCAGCCCCAGCCGCTGCAGCCCATCTGCGCCCATTGGTCATAATCGCGGCTCTGCCCGCGCATGTAGATCATACCGTTGATCGACGAGCAGCCGCCCAGCACCTTGCCGCGTGGATAGAGCAGGGTGCGGCCGTTCAGCCCCGGTTCGGCTTGGGTTCGAAACCGCCAGTCGGTGCGGGGATTGTCGATGCAATAGAGGTATCCGACCGGAATGTGAATCCAATGGTAATTGTCGCGTCCCCCCGCCTCGAGCAGAAGGACGCGGGTTGCGGGATCAGCCGACAGTCGGTTGGCGAGCACGCAACCCGCACTGCCTGCGCCAATGACGATGTAATCATAGTGATCCATGCACCCTCTCTCATTCCTGCCGCTTGGCCACAGGAGTCACCTGACCGGGCCGCACCCGGTCGCTCTTTGATCAGAAAACGGACGGGCCAGCGATTTGCAGCCCGGCCAGTGCGTCAATTGTCCGGGTTGAACCCAAGGCGGCGGCCCAGTCGGGAGGCGTAGAATTCGCCCACGAGACCCCGGCGGAAGAGCAGCACACAGACCATGAAGACCACGCCGGTGATGATCGTCACCGGAAAGTCAGAGGTGGCCAGATAGTTCTGCAAGGTCACGACGATGCCCGCGCCAAAGATCGGACCGATCAGCGTGCCGATGCCGCCGAGCAGGGTCATCAGGATGACTTCGCCCGACATTTGCCATGTGACATCGGTCAATGTGGCAAACTGGAAAACAAGCGCCTTGATCCCGCCCGCAAGGCCGGTGAGGGCCGCCGACATCACGAAGGCCGTCAGCTTGTACCGTGTCACGGAATAGCCAAGAGACGTGGCGCGGCTCTCATTCTCGCGGATCGATTTGAGGATCATGCCGAAGGGCGAATTGACAATGCGCCAGATGATCAACATGCCCAAGAGGAACACGCCCAGCACGAAATAATACATGTTGGTCGCATCCGAGAGGTCGATAAAGCCAAACAATTCGCCGCGCGGCACCGACTGGATGCCATCTTCACCCTTGGTGAAGCCCGATTGCACGCAGAAGAAAAAGAACATCTGGCTGAGCGCAAGCGTGATCATCGCAAAATAGATGCCCTGTCGGCGAATGGCGATCGCCCCCATGATCAGCCCGAGCCCCGCAGCCCCCACAACCCCGAGCAGGATGCCCAATTCCGGCGACCAGCCCCATTCCTTGACCGCATGGGCGGTAAAATAGGCTGCACCACCGAAAAAGGCGGAATGTCCGAAGCTGAGCAATCCGGTGTAGCCCAGCAGCAGATTGAAGGCCGCTGCGAAGAGAGCAAAACACAGGAGTTTCATCACGAAGATCGGATAGAGGTAGAACGGCGCCACCAGAAGGAGGGCCAGTGCGATGAGCAACAGCACGATCCGCACAGGCCCGGCATTCGGCAGAATGGTGTTGGTTTGGTTTGCGATGGGTTCAGATTTGCCTGCCATGTCACACATCCTTTCCGAACAGCCCTGCGGGACGCAGGATGAGGACAATCGCCATGATGACGAAAACCACGATGTTTGACGCCTCGGGGTAGAAGACCTTGGTGAGACCTTCGGCAATTCCCAAGAGATAGCCTGTCACGATCGCACCCAGGATCGACCCCATGCCCCCGATGACGACAACCGCAAAGACGATGATGATGATGTTGGACCCCATGAGCGGACTGACCTGATAGATCGGGGCCGCCAGAACCCCTGCAAAGGCAGCAAGGGCCGCCCCCAAGCCATAGGTGAAGGTCAGCAAAAGCGGCACATTGACCCCAAAGCTCTGGACGAGGATCGGGTTTTCCGTTGCCGCCCGGAGATAGGAGCCGAGTTTCGTCTTTTCAATCAGGAGCCAGACGGCGAGGCAGACGATCATAGAGGCGACCACCACCCAGCCACGGTAGATCGGCAGGAACATGAAGCCCAGGTTTACGCCTCCTGCCAGAGCTTCCGGGGTTGGATACGGCTGGCCCGCCGCCCCATAGATGTACCGGAAGGTGCCTTCGATGGTCAGCGCGAGGCCGAAGGTAAAAAGCAGGCCGTAGAGATGATCCAGCTTGTAGAGGCGCGAGAGCATCGTCCGCTCGACCACCGCGCCGGCAAGCCCGACGAGAACCGGCGCAAGGATCAGCGCTGACCAATACCCCAGGCCGAGCCAGAGCGACAGAAGGTAGGCCGCGAAGGCGCCGAGCATATATTGCGCCCCATGCGCAAAGTTGATCACCCGCAACAGGCCAAAGATCACCGCAAGCCCGAGGCTGAGCAGGGCGTAGAACGAGCCATTGATCAGGCCGACCAGAAGCTGTCCAAAGAGGGCGGCTGTGGGCACTCCGAATATCGTTATCATGTCACACTCCCAGCGCTTGGTTCAGGTCTTCACGGCGCGCCTCTAGGTCGCCCACGGGGAATTCCATCGCCATCTGTCCGTGATCCATCAGGTAAAAGCGGTCTGCGACCCGGCTGGCAAAGCGAAAATTCTGCTCGACCAGCACCACCGTCATGCCCCGGCTCTTGAGTTCCGTCAGCACCTCGCCAATGGCGTCGATGATGACCGGGGCCAAACCTTCGGTCGGTTCGTCAAGAAGAAGACAGCGCGCGCCGGTGCGCAGGATACGGGCCATCGCCAACATCTGCTGTTCGCCACCCGAGAGTTTGGTTCCAGGGCTATTGCGCCGTTCCTTGAGGTTAGGAAAGAGGCGAAAGATTTCCTCGACCGTCATGCCGCCCTCGGCCACCTTGGGCGGGAGCATCAGATTCTCCTCGACATTCAGCGTCGCAAAAATCCCGCGTTCCTCGGGAACGAATCCCAGTCCAGTATGGGCGGTGCGGTGCAGCGGCATTGTCATCAGGTCCTGTCCGGCAAACTGCATCTGGCCTGTGCGCTTGCGCAGGATGCCCATGACGGTGCGCAATGTGGTGGTTTTGCCCATGCCGTTGCGACCGAGAATACAAATGGTCTCGCCTTCGTTCACATGCAGGTTCACACCGTGCAGAACATGGCTTTCGCCATACCAGGCATGCAGGTCCGTTACCTTCAACAGTGGTTCGCTCATGCCTCGCTCCCCATATAGGCGCTGCGCACGACCGGGTCTTGCGAGACGCTGTCGTAATCGCCCTCGGCGATGATTTCGCCCCGTTGCAACACGGTGACATGGTGGCAGATGTCGGCCACCACCGACAGGTTATGCTCGACCATCAGCACCGCGCGGTGCCGGGCCACGTCGCGGATGATATCCGCCACGAGCGTGACGTCCTCGCGCCCCATGCCCGCCATCGGCTCGTCCAGAAGCAGGACTTCGGGGTCGAGGGCCAGCGTGGTTGCGATTTCCAGCACGCGTTTGCGGCCATAGGACAGGTCCGACGCGCGGGTGTCGCGGTATTCACTCAGTCCCAGATCGTCAATCAGCACCTCTGCCCGACCGTTCAGGCGGTCCAGAGCCGACATGGGCAACCAGAATTGCGTCGCCAGATTGTTGGGCCGTTGCAGCGCCACGCGCACGTTTTCCAGCACCGTCAGATGCGGAAAAACGGCGGAAATCTGGAAAGACCGGACAAGACCCATCCGGGCCACGCGGTCAGGTTTCATGTTGGTTATATCCGCCCCGAGCAGGGTGATCTTGCCCCGGGTGGGTTGCAGGAACTTGGTCAGCAGGTTGAACACCGTCGTCTTGCCCGCGCCATTCGGGCCGATCAGCGCATGAATGCGCGCGTGCTGCACGTCGAGATCGACGTTGTTGACGGCGGTGAAACCCGAGAAGTCCTTACCAAGGCCGCGGGCGGAAAGTACCACCCGCGGCTGGTCCTGCTTGGTCACAGGCTGTGCGTTCATCGACCTGGGATGCCTTACTGCGTCACGAGCGGGCAGCCGCTCTCGGCAGGTTTGATATAGGCCACATCGCCGGGGATCGTCGACAGGACGTTGTAATAGTCCCATGGCTCGGTGATCTGGTCAGGCGCTTTGACTTCCATCAGGTAGACGTCCTTGATCATGCGACCGTTCGCAGCGACGACGCCGTTCTCAGCAAAAAGATCCTGCACGGGCAGTTCCTTCAGCTTGGCAGCGACTGCTTCGGTCTCATCCGTGCCCGCAGCTTCGATGGCCTTGAGATACGATGTCACGGCCGAATAGGTCGCGGCATGGATCATGTTGGGCATCGCCTGTGTGCGCTCAAAGAAACGCTTGCCGAATTCGCGCGAGGCGTCGGTGCGGTTCCAGTAGAAGCTCTCGGTCAGGGTCAGACCCTGAGCCGCCTCTGCGCCGAGGCCATTGACCTCCGACAGGGTGAACAGGAGCGCCGCAAGACGCTGACCACCTTGCACGATCCCGAATTCGGCAGCCTGCTTGATGGCGTTCTGCGTATCGGCCCCTGCGTTCGCAAGACCGATCACCTTGGCACCAGAGGCCTGTGCCTGAAGCAGGAAGGACGAGAAATCGGTCGAGGCCAGCGGGTGACGGACGGCACCCACCACTTCGCCGCCATTCGCCTTGACGAAATTGCCGGTGTTCTCTTCCAGCGAATAGCCAAAGGCATAGTCGGCGGTCAGGAAGTACCAGCTGTCGCCGCCCTGCTCGACGAGCGCGCCGCCAGTGCCCACAGCCAGAGCGTGGGTGTCATAGGCCCAATGAAAGCCATAGGGCGAACACTGTGCGCCGGTCAGCTCGGTCGTGGCGGCCCCGGTTGTGATGGTGATCTTGTTGGCCTCTTTCGACAGGGCCTGAACCGCAAGAGCGACCGAAGAGGTGGTCAGCTCCATGATGCTGTCGACCTGCTCGGTGTCATACCACTGACGCGCGATATTCGAGGCGATGTCGGCCTTGTTCTGGTGGTCGGCGGTGGTCACTTCGACCGGCGCGCCCAAGACAGTGCCGCCAAAATCCTCGACGGCCATCAGGGCCGCTTCATAGGAATAGCGACCGCCAAAGTTGGCATAGACGCCGGACTGATCGTTCAGAATGCCGATCTTGACCTTGTCGTCGCTGACTTGCGCCAGAGCGGGCGCGGCCAGCAAGCCGATCGCCGCAGCGGATGTAAGCAGTTTACGCATGAGTATCCTCCCAAGCCAACCTACGATTGTGGGGCCCGGTTACGGGACTCCCATCGGGTTGAGCTATGATTTCGATTCAATTCCGTCGGTCGCCTCCCCAGACGTCCCGACGCCCTAGTGATACAACTTTTAGACTTTGACACAACAGTTCACTTTTGGCTAATTTCATACATTGTCTGTACGAAAATGAACAGAAGTGGTCATATGGCACATCTCACTTGGGACGATCTGCAGTTTTTTCTGGCGGTGGCGCGTGAGGGGCAGTTGTCGCGGGCGGCTCGCCAATTGCAAACCAGCCACGTCACTGTCTCGCGCAGAATCGATCGGCTTGAGGCCGGTCTTGATCTGCGCCTGTTCGAGCGCAATCCACGCGGCTATGAACTCACGAGTAACGGGCGACGGTTGGTTGAAACGGCCGAGCGGATGGAGCAGGAGGCCGATCGCCTGTTGCTGGATTTGACCGGAGACATCCGGGCGCAGCGCGGGTTGTTGCGCGTCGCCATGCCAGAGGGATTTGCCAGTTTTTTCAGCGAGAGCCTGCTGCCGCAGTTCATGGACAAATTCCCAAACATCGCGCTGGAGTTGATCACGCTGCCGCAAGTCATGTCCCTGTCGCGCCGCGAGGCTGATCTTTCCGTGACACTCGATCCGACCAAAGCCTCGCCTTATCATTCGGAAAAGATTGTCGATTATGCGCTCCGGGTTTACGGGACACGGCAATATCTGCAGGCCCGGACTGCGATCACCCGGCGCGAGCAGCTGCTTGACCATCCCTTTGCCGGATACATCGAAGACATGATCTTTGCGCGCGGTCTTGATTATTTGGGGGATGTGCATCCCAAGGTTCGCCCCGTGTTCAAGAGTTCGTCGATCTTTAACCAACTGGCCGCCGTGCGCGCGGGTCTATGTCTCTGCGTGCTGCCTTGCTATATCGCGCGGCATTACGACGATTTGGTGCCGGTTCTGCCGTCAGAGATCACGATCCTGCGCAGCTATTGGCTGACCTGTCACCGCGATGTGCGCGCCATGCTGCGCGAACGCGCCGTGATGGAATTCATCAAGACCTCCATGCACAGCCGTCGAAAGGATCTGATCCCGACCATCGGCTGATTTGGTCCTGTTGACCACACGACGCTGTATAGGATTGCAAAAACCATAAGGGACGCCCAAGAGCGCCCCTTTGAAGTCGATGAAGATTGTGGATCGTGAGATCCGAAGCAGAGGGTCAGAGGATTTTCTGACCAGTCTTTTCCCAATCGGCCATAAAGGTCTTGAGCCCCTGATCGGTCAACGGATGCTCTGCCATCTTCTTGATCACGGACGGTGGGGCTGTCATCACGTCAGCGCCGATATAGGCGGCCTGAAAGGCGTGGTTGACGGTGCGGATCGAGGCCGCGAGTATCTGGGTCTCGAACCCGTAATTGTCATAGATCGTGCGGATATCGGCGATCAGTTCCATTCCGTCGAGGTTGATGTCATCGAGCCGCCCGATAAAGGGGGAAATGAACGTGGCCCCCGCCTTGGCCGCCAAGAGCGCCTGATTGGCCGAAAAGCAGAGCGTCACGTTGACCATGTGCCCCTCGCCCGAGAGCACCTTGCACGCCTTGAGACCGTCCCAGGTGAGCGGCACCTTGACGGCGATATTGCCCGCGATGGCGGCAAGTTTGCGCCCCTCGGCGATCATCTCGTCCGCGGTGAGCGCCACAACCTCGGCGCTGACCGGGCCATCGACCATTTCGGCAATCTCTTTGGTCACTTCGAGAATGTCGCGACCGGATTTCAGGATGAGCGACGGGTTGGTGGTGACGCCGTCCACCATCCCAAGGTCATTGAGTTCGGCAATCTGATCGGTTTCGGCGGTATCGACAAAGAATTTCATGGGAGGGCCCTCTGTGGCGGGTTGGGTTTGCTTGCCGAAGCGTTTACCTCATAGGCACGCCCGCCGAAACCCCTCACGCGACAGGAGCCGTCCGTTGACCCAAGCCTTGCCCGACTTCTATCACGAGGGCGAGTTGGTGGCCGTGCTGACGGCGCAGCCATTGGACGGCCCGCTGGACTATCTGGCCCCTGAGGGCGGGGTCATGGCCGGGGCCTTTGTCGAGGTGCCTTTGGGGCCGCGCAAGGTATTGGGCGTGGTCTGGGGACGGGGGCGGGGCGGATTCGACCTCAAGAAGGCGCGCAGCATTTTGCGCGTGCTCGACGTGGCCCCGATGCGGGAGGAAATGCAGGAGTTTCTGCGCCGGGCGGGCGAGTATACGCTGACGCCTTTGCCTGCGATGCTGCGGCTGGCGACGCGCGCGCCGGGGCTGAGCGACCCGCCCTCGATGCAGAAGATTTACCGTCTGGGCGAGGTGGAGCCTGCGCGCCTGACCGATGCGCGGGCGCGGGTTTTGGAGGTCTTGCGCGACCATGGCGGGCTGGGGTTCACACTCAAGGAAGTGAGCGATCTGGCGGGGGTGACACCCTCTGTCGTCAAGGGGTTGGTGGCGCAAGGGGCCGTGCGCGAAGAGGACACGCCGCGCGATACGCCCTTTGCCCAGCTTGATCCAGACCTGCCCGCCAAGGCGCTGACCGAGGATCAGGCAGCGGCGGCGGAGCGGTTGCGCGCGGGGCTGCGCGGGCAGGGCTATGGCACAACCTTGCTGCGCGGTGTGACCGGATCGGGCAAGACGGAAGTGTATCTGGAGGCCGTGGCCGAGGCGCTGCGCCAAGGGGGGCAAGCGCTGGTGCTCTTGCCCGAGATTGCGCTGACCGCCGAATTTCTGACGCGGGTTGAGGCGCGGTTTGGCGCGCGCCCGGCGGAATGGCATTCCGGTGTCACCATGACCGAGCGGCGGCGGGTGTGGAAAATGGTCGGGCAGGGGGGCGCGCAAATGGTGGTGGGCGCAAGGTCTGCGCTTTTCCTGCCGTTTCAGAACCTCGCGCTGATCGTGGTCGATGAGGAACATGACAGTTCCTACAAACAAGAGGACGGCGCGCTCTATCATGCGCGCGATATGGCAGTCTTGCGGGCGAGCCTGTGTGGGGCGCGGGTGGTTCTTGCCTCGGCCACGCCAAGCCTTGAAAGCTGGGCCAATGCCGAAGCCGGAAAGTATGAACGACTGGATCTCGATGCGCGGTTCGGCGCGGCGGTGATGCCGGAACTGGCAGCGATCGACATGCGGGCGGAAACATTGCCGTCGAACCGCTGGATTTCGCCCACGTTGCAGGCGGCGGTCAATGTACGGGTGGCGGCGGGGGAACAGGCGCTCTTGTTCCTCAACCGACGCGGCTATGCGCCGACCACGATCTGCCGCGCCTGTGGGCATCAGATCGGATGCCCGCAGTGCGATGCGCGGATGGTCGAGCATCGGTTTCAAAGGCGGTTGATGTGCCATCAATGCGGTGAGAGTGCCGCCATGCCCGAGGCCTGCCCGTCCTGCGGTGTGGCGGGCAAACTGGCGGCGGTCGGGCCGGGGGTGGAGCGGCTGGCGGAAGAGGCGGCGGCGCTGTTCCCGCAGGCGCGGATCGCGGTGCTGTCGTCGGATTTGTTCGGGTCTGCACGCGCGTTGAAAGAGCAGATCGTCGAGATTGCCCAAGGGGCGGCTGACATCATCATCGGCACGCAACTGGTTGCAAAAGGACATAACTTTCCGCTGCTGACGCTGGTGGGGGTGATTGATGCCGATCTGGGATTGCAAGGGTCTGACCTGCGCGCCGCCGAGCGGACGTTTCAATTGATGCGGCAGGTGGCGGGGCGTGCGGGGCGGGCCGAGCGGGCGGGGCGCGCGCTCTTGCAGACGTTCCAGCCCGAGCATCCCGTAATACGGGCAATTCTGGCGGGCGATGAAGAGGGGTTCTGGCGCGCCGAGGCCGAGGGGCGCAGGCAGGCGGGCGTGCCGCCCTATGGCCGGATGGCCGGGATCATCCTGTCGTCGCCCGACATGCAGGCGGTGTTCGATCTGGGCGAGGCGCTGGCGCGGCGCGATGGGCCTATTCGGGCGGTGGGGGCGCAGGTCTTTGGCCCGGCACCGGCACCGATTGCCCGTATCCGAGGACGGCACCGGGTGCGCCTGCTGGTCAAGGCCCCGAAGGGGGCGGCGTTGCAGGCGGCGGTGTCCGAGTGGATCGCGCAGGTGCGGTTGCCCGCGCAAATGCGCCTCACGGTCGATATTGATCCGCAGAGTTTTTATTGAAGGGGACCATGGCGCAGCCTCTCGCCAAGGCGGCGACTTGGGCGTAAAGGGAAAATATGAGACCGCAATTCCCTCTGGGCAGAGCACAAGAGCTGCCATTCTGGCGCAGGCCTGTCACGCTGCTGTTCCTGATGGCCGCCGCGATGCCGGTGGCCTTTGCCACATGGTCGGCGCTGCTCAATAACTTTGTGATCGAGGTGGCGGGGTTCAACGGCTCTGATATCGGCTGGTTGCATACGGTGCGGGAAATTCCGGGGTTTCTGGCCATCGGGGTGATCGCGCTCATCCTCTTCATGCATGAGCAGGTTCTGGCGCTGGTCTCTTTGCTGCTCTTGGGGGTGGCGACCGCGATCACGGCGCATTTCCCGAGTCTGGGCGGGATTCTGATGATCACCATGCTCAGTTCCATCGGGTTTCACTATTTCGAGACCGTGAACCAATCGCTGCAATTGCAATGGCTGGACAAGCTGCGCGCGCCGCAGATGCTGGGCTGGCTGATGGCGGGCGGGTCGGCGGCGACGCTGGTGGCCTATGTGCTCATTGTGCTGACGTGGCAGGCCTTTGATCTGAGTTACAATTTCGTCTATCTCGTCTCGGGCGGGTTCACGGCGCTGGTGGCGGTGTTCTGCCTGATTGCCTATCCCCGGTTCGAGGCCCCCAATCCGCAGCTCAAGAAGATGGTGCTGCGGCGGCGTTACTGGCTCTATTATGCGCTGCAATTCATGGCCGGGGCGCGGCGGCAAATTTTCATCGTCTTTGCTGGCTTCATGATGGTCGAGAAATTCGGCTTTGACGTGCATGAGGTGACAGCGCTCTTTCTCATCAACCTTGTGGTCAACATGATTTTCGCGCCCCTGATGGGCAAGGCCGTGTTTCATTTTGGCGAGCGCAGGACGCTGCTGTTTGAATACGCTGGGCTGGCGATTGTGTTTCTGGCCTATGGCGGCATTTACTTCTTTGGCTGGGGCGTGGTGCTGGCGGCGACGCTCTATGTGATCGACCATATCCTGTTTTCGCTGGCTCTGGCGCTCAAGACCTATTTCCAGAAAATCGCCGATCCCGGCGATATTGCGCCCACCGCCGCCGTTGCCTTTACCATCAACCATATCGCGGCGGTGTTCCTGCCTGCGGCGCTGGGCTATTTGTGGCTGGTGTCGCCGGCGGCGGTGTTCGTAGGGGCGGCGGGCATGGCGGGGGTGTCATTCGGCCTTGCGCTGTTGATCCCGCGCCATCCGGAGCCGGGCAATGAGACGATCTTTGCGCGCTTTGTTCCCGCCCCCGCCGAGTGATCCCGTTCTCCCGAAAAGGAAACTGCATGCCGACCTTTACCGCCCTCACGACCCTGCCCGGACGCGCCAATGCCGAGGCGCTGGCCGAAGCCTTGGAGCATCTGGAGCCGGAACCGACCGGCATCGGATCATTCGAGATGGAGGACGGATCGGGCCTGTGGGAGATTGGCGCCTATTTCGAGGCCACCCCCGATGACGTGGCGCTGGCGCTTTTGGCCAAGGTGCACGGGGCAAAGCCTTTTGTCATCTCCGAGTTGCCAGAGGTGGATTGGGTGGCCAAGGTACGCCGCGATTTGACTCCGGTCGTTGCGGGGCGGTTTTTTGTCTATGGCAGCCATGATGCCGACAAGGTGCCCGAGGATTGCGAGCCGCTATTGATCGAAGCGGCGATGGCCTTTGGCACCGGACACCATGGCACGACGCAGGGCTGTCTCAAGGCGCTGGACCGGCTGGCCAACGCGGGTTTTGTCGGGCGCTCTGTGCTGGATCTGGGATGCGGCACGGCAGTTTTGGCGATGGCTGCGGCGCGGATTTGGCCGGGTGTCATGCTGGCCAGCGACATCGACGCGGTGGCGGTTGACGTGGCAAACGCCAATGTCACGGCAAACGCCCTTGAAGGCCGGGTCGAGTGTATCGAGGCCGAGGGGCTTGAGCATCCGCGCTTGAGCGCGGCAGCCCCCTATGACTTGGTGTTTGCCAATATCCTAAAGGGGCCGCTGATCCTGCTGGCACCGGGCATCACGGCGGCGCTGACCCCCGGGGGCAAGGTGATTCTCTCGGGTATTTTGAACGAACAGGCCGATGAGGTATGCGACGTTTACTGCGCGATTGGAAACAGTCTTGAGCATCGCGAAGAGATTGGTGACTGGACGACGCTGACCCTATCTAAAAGTCTATGAAAATGCGTCAGAATTAGGGCTAGCCAGAGGGCCTGCCTTTCTTTCGCCACATTTCGGGCATACCTTTTTCCTTATCGCGGTGGGGGTCGTGATAACGGGATGTCTCGATATGAGTGACGCATTTCAAGAGTTCGACGCGCGCCTCAAGACTATTGGCCGCAAGCGGACAAAATTAGCGCGGGGCTATGTCAGCAAGGTCGGCAAGGACGGGCTGATTATTTTTCGCCCCAAACGTCGAAACTCCGGCATTCCGGTGCGCGGGCTGCTCTATATGCTGCTGGGGTTCATGTTCTTTAAGGCCGTGATCATCGCGCATCTCGGGCTGCCTCTCTACGGAGACCGCCTGTCACAACTTTCCCAAGGCAGCGTCGTCGAGCAAGTCGGGTCCGTTGTGATGCGCGCCGATCCCCTGAGCCTGACACTCGCGTCCTATCTGCGTCCGATCCTGCACTGAGGTTGCTCTGAGCGGTCTACAGTCGGCTCCGAAATGTAAAAAGCCCGCGCTGGTGATACCGGCGCGGGCTTTTTCATGGGTAGCGACGGAGGGTCAGACCTGACGCGCAACCAGATCAATGTCGCCACGGCTCAGACCGATATCGTCAAGTTCGCGGTCCGACAGGCGAGACAGTGCAGCGCGGGTGGCGCGACGCTCGTTCCATGCGGCAAGAACCGAAAATGCGCGGGAAAAGACTGCGCCGAAGCCGGCGTTTGTGGTGTGGGAGCGGGTGCTATCAAGAGCGGCCATGATTTTATTCCTGTGAATTGAGGGGACAGAGCATGTCTGTTTCTGAGTGGCAGGTAGTCCGGCAATTCCGTTCTCACAAGGCGAGTTTATTGCATAGTTCTTATGCGTTTTATGCATGGGTATAACTACGGGTAATCCTATTGTTTTTAAACGATTTTATAGTTCATCTGGATGACGCTACGTCCCAAATAGAGACAATTCTGCAACGCAATGATGCCAAATCGGGCAGTTTGTGAACACGCATTCCGCTTGGTGCCTGTTCCCGTTTCGTGCTAATGCTGAAAAAAAGCGAAAAGGCAGGGCAGAGACATGCGGGTATTGGGCATTGATCCCGGGTTGCGAAACCTCGGCTGGGGCGTGATCGAGGTCGAGGGCAGCAGGCTGAGCCATGTGGCCAACGGCATCTGCCATTCGAGTGGTCCGGACCTCGCGGCGCGGCTCTTGTCGCTCTATGAACAACTCACCGATATTCTGCACCGATTTGATCCGCAGGCGGCAGCGGTCGAGCAGACCTTTGTCAACAAGGACGGGGCGGGCACGCTGAAACTGGGTCAGGCGCGGGGCATTGCCCTGTTGGTGCCCGCGCAATACGGGCTGACGGTTGGGGAATATTCGCCCAATACGGTCAAGAAAACGGTGGTGGGCGTGGGCCATGCCGCCAAGGAGCAGGTGGCGCATATGGTCAAGGTGCAACTGCCCGGTGTCGTGCTGGCCGGGCCGGATGCAGCGGATGCGCTGGCGATTGCGATCTGTCACGCGCATCACGCGCGGTCCTCTGACATGCTGGCGCGGGCGGTGGCGAGGGCCAGCGCATGATTGGGCGGGTTGCCGGGCGGATTGATTACCGCGGCACGGATCATGTGCTGATCGACGTGCGCGGGGTGGGCTATCTCGTTTATTGCTCGGAGCGGACGCTCTCGGCGCTGCCGGGGGTTGGGGGGATGGCCGCGCTCTATACGGATCTGCTGGTGCGCGAGGATCTCTTGCAGCTTTTCGGCTTTCCAACCCTGGTGGAAAAGGAATGGCACCGCTTGTTGATGAGCGTGCAGGGGGTGGGGGCCAAGGCCTCGCTCGCCATTTTGGGGGCGCTTGGGCCAGAGGGCGTGGGGCGCGCGATTGCGATTGGGGATTGGAATTCGGTCACGGCGGCCAAGGGCATCGGGGCCAAGACCGCGCAGCGCGTGGTCAACGAGTTGAAGGACAAGGCGCCGTTGGTCATGGCGATGGGGGCGGCACCGCCCCCAGCCCCGCCTGCGCCCGACACGGGCGAGGTGATCGAAACTGTGCTGGTGGCCGCACCCGCCACGGTCCCCCCCGGCCCCGGTGCACAGGCCGAGGCACTGTCGGCGCTGACCAATCTGGGCTATTCCCCCGGCGAGGCGGCAGGGGCCGTGGCGCAGGTGGCGGGCGAGATGCCCGAGGGCACGACATCGGATCTGATCCGCGCCGCCCTGCGGCGGCTGGCGCCGAAAGGGTAAATCATGGCTGAACCAGACCCGACATTGCGCGGCGCGGCCTTGCCCGAGGATCAGGACCGGAGCCTGCGGCCACAGGCGCTGTCGGAGTTCATCGGCCAAAAGGAAGCGCGGGCCAATCTGGCGGTCTTTATCCAATCCGCCCGGCAACGCGGTGATGCGATGGATCACACGCTCTTTCACGGCCCCCCCGGTCTGGGCAAGACGACGCTGGCGCAGATCATGGCGCGGGAATTGGGGGTGGGGTTTCGCATGACCTCTGGTCCGGTGCTGGCCAAGGCCGGGGACCTCGCGGCGATCCTCACCAATCTGGAGCGCAATGATGTGCTCTTTATTGACGAAATCCATCGCCTCAACCCGGCGGTGGAAGAGGTGCTCTATCCGGCGATGGAGGATTTCGAGCTTGATCTGGTGATCGGCGAGGGGCCGGCGGCGCGCACCGTGCGGATCGAGTTGCAGCCCTTCACGCTGGTGGGGGCGACGACGCGGTTGGGCCTCTTGACCACGCCGTTGCGCGACCGCTTCGGTATTCCCACGCGGCTGCAATTCTACGAGATCGACGAGTTGCACGAGATCGTGACGCGCAACGCAAAGCTCTTGAACATCCCCACCGATACCGACGGCGCACGCGAGATTGCCCGCCGTGCGCGCGGCACGCCGCGCATTGCCGGGCGTTTGCTGCGCCGGGTGGTGGATTTCGCGGTGGTTGAGGGCGGTGGCGTGATCAGCCGTGCGCTGGCGGACAGTTCGCTCACCCGGCTGGGGGTGGATCATCTGGGGCTCGATGGTGCCGACCGGCGCTATCTGCGCCTGATTGCCGAGGCCTATCAGGGCGGGCCGGTGGGGATCGAGACCATCAGTGCGGCGCTGAGTGAGAGCCGCGATGCGCTGGAAGAGGTGATCGAGCCGTTTCTCCTGCAACAGGGCCTGATCCAACGCACCCCGCGCGGGCGGATGCTGGCGCAGGGCGGCTGGGCGCATCTGGGGCTGGCCGCACCGGGGCCGAAAGGGCAGAGTGATCTATTCGAGAGTGGCAAATGATGTCCGGGGAGAGCGGAGACATGGGGACGGTGCATCGCGGCGCGGGGGATTGGCGGTCGGGGAAAGTTGCTTGGTAATGAACGTGGTGCCGTTTTTCGTGAGAGCGAGGTATTCATGAAGAGACTTATGACACTCGAGCGATCAATTGAGGCGCATCAAAATGGCTAATCGGACCTTGGTGCGTTTTTTGAGTGTAACCGTTTTCATGATTATCTCGTACACGCACTTGGGGCTTGCCCAAGGCGTAGATCTATCGGACAGGGACTCAGATTTTCAGTATCGGATACAGCGCCCTGCAGGGGTACTGTTGAAAAATTGTCTGCAAAACTATTCCGACCTTCCCTGTAAATATTCCGCCTATGCATACGTTTCTCGCGCTGGTGGCCAACAGATTTCAGATCTGGAAATGCTCCAGAATATACTCCCTCCTATAAGAGATTTTCCCATTCCTTTAAGGAATAAAATTCTGCCGCAATATGAACAGGCAACATCGTACTGCACGCAACTGGATCAAGCTGTGTTGCTGCGAAGCCTTACCTTTTCCAAGGATCGAAAGTACGTATCCGTCAGTATTGTGCCCGAAGAAATTGAACATTGCTTTTCCGGTTATGATCGAAGCTCTGCAAAATTGCCGAGAAACTACCTTCTGATGGATGATGAGAAGATTTTTGCCCATGTGGAGTGTTCTACGCTTGACGCCGTTCCCAATCCGACATGTCAGCTTACGGCCTATCCGAGTTCTGGAAATTTTCGGATCGAGATTGGCCCTTTCGCCAAGAGAAACCTGCGTAATCTCATTTTGAACGCGCAGTCGATCATTCAGGAGTTCATCGACGAGGTGCCGATTGAATTCCCGGATGAATTTGTCTGGACGCAACCACGTAGGGCAGTTCTTATTTCCGAAACTGCAGAAATTGCCATTTCCCTCTCGGAGGAAAAATTGAAATGATAGAGTCGTCTGACTGATGACCATCGACTACACGAGAGACGAGGTGATTGTGCCGTAGGTCTTGCACCGGGGCCGAAAGGGCAGAGTGATCTCTTCGAGGGGTAAGGCGCGGTTGGTGATGTCGGAGTTGAGTGTTTTCAGAACGATGAAAGGCAAGGTGTGCCTGGATTGCAGGGGCTTGGCATGAGCGACACCCTGACACCTGACGAGATTGCGGCGCTATTTACCCGTGCGGATGGGGAATTTCTCTTTGCCCGCTGGGGGCGGCCCATTGTGCCGGTGGTGTTCGGCACGGATGACGCGACCCTGAGCGTGGTCAAGGGCGCGCTCGAGGCGGTTGTGGCTTTGGCCGGGCATCAGATGGCCGAAACCGACCCGGAGCTGGGCGCGAACCTCATGCTCTTTTTCTTTCGCGACTGGCAGGAATTGCCGGAGGTTCCGGGGCTGGATCGGCTGATCCCGGATCTTGGCCCGCTGGTGGCAAAGCTGGAGGTGGCGGAGGCCAATCAATACCGGATTTTCCGCTTTGATCCGGCGGGGGCCATTCGGGCCTGCTTTGTGTTCCTGCGCATGGACGCGCATCTGAGTGCGGTGCCCGCCGAGACATTGGCGCTGAGCCAGATTGTGCAGAGCATGCTGGTGTGGTCGGACCGGGCGTTTCAGGACCGCTCGACGCTGGCTACGCTGCCGGGTGGCGCTGTGGTGCTGCGCCCCGAGATTGGGGCGCTGATCCGGGCCGGGTATGATCCAGTTTTGCCGCCGGTCAGTCAGGACGCAAGCCATGCGCTGCGGCTGGCGGCGCGGATTGGTCACGCGGGCGCGCACTGAGCCTGCAAAGGCGGCAGCCGGGTGGAAACGTCTTGACCGAATCTGCCAGAATAGCCTTAGTACCCCCATTATCTGGGGAAGTTTGTATGAGAAGCGCTATTTGTGGGGCTGTGTTGCTGGTCGCCGGAGCGTTGGGCGGGCAGGCAGAGGCGCAGGGCTGCGGGGGCAGCTATGTGGTCCAGACCGGCGAAACGCTGTCGATGATCGCAGAACGCTACTATCAGGATGCGGGCAAGTGGACGGTGATCCAATCGGCCAATCTGGATAAGATCGGCAATGACCCCAACACGGTCCGGGCCGGGATGCGATTGCACCTGCGCTGTATCAATGGCCTGCCCGTCGGATTGGACGCATCGACCTTTGTGACGGCAAAGCCCCAAAAAGCAACCTCTGCGGCTTGGGCGGTCGCCCCCGACATGGCGTCCGGGCAGGACAGGATCACTATTCTCACTGGCAGCGATCTGTGGCCCTTTGCCGACAAGTCCCTGCCTGAAGGGGGTATGCTGACAGAGGTCGTGCGCGCGGCGATGGAGGCGGCACAGCCCGCGCAGGGCTTTGCCATCCACTGGATAGATGACTGGTCCGCGCATCAGGACCCCCTCCTGTCCAATCGGCTCCTCGATATTGGTTTTCCCTGGCCCAAGCCGGATTGCACCGCGGCCCCAGAGGTCTACGGCTGTGTCAACCTGCTGTTCTCTGACCCGATGTTCGAGGTGCTGATCCTGCTCTTTGTGGACAGAACGCGCCCCATCGCCTTTCACTCAGCGGCGGATTTTCAGGGCAAGACGCTGTGTCAGCCTGCTGGCCTTGATACTGCCCTCTTCGAACATCAGGGGCGCAACTGGTTGCGGGCGGGAGTGATCACGCTCACGACACCGGCAACGGCGGAGGCCTGCCTGAGCATGCTGGTGGAGGGGACGGTTGACGGTGTGGTCCTCAACGAGTTTCAGGGTCGGCGCAAGGTCAAGGACTTGGGGCTGGAGGACCGCGTCATGGTGGCCGATGGTCAGCCGATCTCGGTCGATGGTGCCCATATGGTCGTGCATAAATCGCATCCCGATGGCCAAGCGCTGCTTGCCGTGTTCAACAGAGGTCTGGAAGAAATCCGGACCAACGGCACCTATCAACAGATCATTGAGGCCCATATGACCCGCGTCTGGGCGGGGCTCTGAGGGATGCAGGACTGGGGTGCAGGCTGGGTTCTGGCGTTGGGCCTGATACTGCCGGGCGGCGCGCAGGCGCTCTGCGATGTGACATATCGCGTGCAGCCGGGCGATACGCTGGCCTCGATTGCCACTGTGCATTACGAGGATGCCGAGCAATGGGCGCTGATCTATTACGCCAATCAGGCCGGGCTGGCAGGGCAGGGTCAGGCGCTGGTGGCAGGGAGCGAGGTCTATATTCCCTGTCCGGCGCAGAACCCGGAGCCGGACGCCACGCCGCTCTTGCAGCGCGGCGCGGAATTGACCTTGCTCACCGCCGGGGGGGATGCGCCCTTTGTTGATCAGGACTGGCCGGGTGGGGGCATGGTCACGGAATTGGTCAATGCCGCGCTGGAACTGAGCCCCTCGCCCGTGCCCTATGAAATCGTGTGGGAGCCGGAGCGCAGCCAGACTCCGGAGCCGCTTTTGGGGCAGACGCGCTATGATATGGGCTTTCCTTGGATCAAGCCCGATTGCAACCTGACGCCGGATGCAACGCTCTGCACCGCGTTTCATTTTTCCGAGCCCGTGATGGATTTGCCGGTGATGCTGTTCCGGCGCGCCGACAGCGATTTTCGCTATTCCGAGGATGCCGATATTCTGGGCAAGCGGCTCTGCCGTCCGGCGGGGCGCTTTACCCATGATCTTGACCGGGCGGACCGGCGGTGGCTGGCGGAAGGCAAGATCAGCCTGACCCAGCCCGGCAGCCCCGAGGAATGCTTTGCGCTCTTGATGGCGGGGGCGGTCGATGCCGTCAGCCTCGATGTGTTCGAGGGCGCGGCCAAAATCGTGGCCATGGGCCTGCGCGGGCAGGTGGTGCCGGTGGATCAACCGCTCTCGCGTGAGGCGCTCCATGCGGTGATTTCCAAGACCCATTGGCGCGGCACGACGCATCTCTACCGGCTCAATGCGGGACTGGCCAAGCTGCGCGAGAGCGGGCGCTATGGCGAGATTGTCCAGCGGCATCTGGCGCTCTTTTGGGAGGCGCTGAAATAGCCGGATGCGCTGTGTCTCTTGGCTGGTGGGGCGATTTGAGTATTTGCAGACCGATGAAAGGCGGGGTCAGAGGCCTTCGAAGGTGCAGAGCGTATGGACCTCCATGCCCATGTCGGTCAGCCGCTTGTGGCCGCCCAAGTCGGGCAGATCGACGACAAAGGCGCAGCCGGTGATGATCCCGCCCAGCCGTTCGAGGAGCCGAATGCCCGCCGCCGCCGTGCCGCCCGTGGCCAACAGGTCATCGACCAAGAGCACGCGCTCGCCGGGCTGGATGGCGTCATCATGGATTTCGACCACCGCCTCGCCATATTCGAGCTGATACTCCTCTGAGATCACCGCGCCGGGCAGTTTGCCCTTTTTGCGGATCGGCACGAAACCCACGGACAATTGGTGCGCGATGGCACCGCCGAGGATGAAGCCGCGCGCCTCAAGCCCTGCCACCTTGTCGATCGGCTGGCCTGCATAGGGATGCAGCATCTGGTCGATGGCCATGCGAAAGCCGCGCGGATCGGCAAAGAGCGTGGTCACATCGCGAAAGAGAATACCCTCATGCGGGAAATCGACGATGGTGCGGATATAGTCGCGGACGGTTTTAATCGGTGGCATGGTGTGGCTCCGGCTGGCTGCGGCAGGGTTGTGGCGCAGGGCGCGCGTGGGCGCAAGCGCTCAGTGCGTGGTGCGATACTGGGCGATGACCTCGGTCAGGGTGCCGATGGCCCAGAGGGTGAGGCCAAAGACCACGATGCAGAGGAGGAAATTGAGCGCGGATTGGGCCAGCCGCGCCAGCCGCCCCTCAGGGTTACCAAGAAAGGCAATCTCGGGCCGCAAGAGAAAGCGCGAGGCGATATAGCCAAAGAGCAGCGCCGAGAGGATCCAATAGATCGCGAGGATGATCGGCTGATGATTGGTGCGCGCCAGATAGCTGGCAAAGCCCACCACCAGAACCCAGCGGATGACCTGAAATATCTCATCGGTGAGCGCCTCGAACCGGCGCCCCATGGCGTAGCGCCACTGTTGATTGGTGAGTTTGTCGATGAAATGGCTCATGCGCCTGTTGTGGGCGCGGCGCGCGCGGGCGTCCAGTGGTGTGACAGCCCGCGCGCGAAGAGTTGAGCAGGTGCGATCAGCCCAGCACCCGCCCCGCCACCGCATCGAGCCGCGCCATCAGCGCCGGGTCGCGTTTCTCGGGGGCGGTCAGCAGCGCATAATCGAGCGCACGGTCGCAGCCATGCGGGCAAGGCGCGCGGTCGGCCCCCAGAAGGGCGGGCAGGCGGCGGACCATGTTGCGCCCCTTCTCGGCATTGCCGGTGAGGGTGGCGATGATGGCGGTGATATCGACAGCGCCGTGATCCGGATGCCAGCTATCGTAATCGGTGATCATGGCGACGCAGGCATAGCAGAGTTCCGCCTCGCGGGCGAGTTTGGCCTCGGGCATGCCGGTCATGCCGATCACGTCGCAGCCCCAGACGGTGCGGTAGAGCTTCGACTCGGCCAGCGTCGAGAATTGTGGGCCTTCCATGGCAAGATAGGTGCCGCCGCGATGCACGGGGATGCCCGCCGCTTCCGCTGCTGCCGCACAAGCCTCTGAGAGGCGGGGACAGGTGGGATGCGCCACGCTGACATGGGCCACGCAGCCGGGGCCGAAAAAGGATTTCTCGCGCGCAAAGGTGCGGTCGATATATTGATCGACAAGGACGAAATCGCCCGGTGCCATATCTTCGCGGAACGAGCCGCAGGCCGAGACAGAGATCACATCCGTGACACCCAGACGTTTGAGCGCGTCGATATTGGCACGGTAGGGGACGGAAGAGGGGCTATGCACATGACCGCGCCCGTGACGGGGCAGAAAGGCAATCGGCACCCCGTCGAGCGTGCCGGTGAGGATCGCATCCGAGGGCGCGCCCCAAGGGGTTTCCACCGTGCGCCATTCAGCCCCTTGCAGCCCGTCAATCTCGTAGAGCCCGGAACCGCCGATCACCCCGATCATGGTCTGTGTCATGTGCTGCTGTCCTGTCTGATGCCTCTTGGGGTCATGGTTACGACGGTTCGCGGCAAATGAAAATGCCCGCGCGGTCCGTGATCCGCGCGGGCGTGCCTGCCTGTCATCCCCGGCAAGCAGGCGCTATGGCAGCGGGCGTTAGCCCAGCATCGCCACGACCTCTTCGGTGCTCCAGACGGCGTTGGCCATGTAGCGGAAGTTGATCAGGGCGGCGAGATAACCATCCCCTTCCGGCAGCATGGCGGCGGCGGTGGCATCCTTGATCACCGCGACCTCGAATCCCTGTTCCAGCAATTCGCGCATATGGCTCTCGGTGCAGAGATTGGCGGACATGCCGGCGAGGATCACCTGATCGACGCCTTGTTTGCGCAGTTGCAGGGCAAGGTCGTTATGCTCTGGCCCGTAGAGTTTATGAGGCGAGGTGACGATGGTTTTGCCGTCATTGATATAGGGTTTGTAGAGATCGAGGAAATCGGCACCCGAGCCTTCGAAGCCTTCAAGCGACAGTGGGTCCTTGCGGTCGAACATGCCGATCTTGTGCATCAGCTTTTCGAGCGCGCCTTCGAATTTCCAGCCATGATCGGTGGGGTAGTAGTAATGCGGCGACACCGCGACCGTAATGCCCGCCGCCTTGGCCGCCTTGAACAGGCTCTCGATATTGGCGACGGTGTTGTTGCGCTCGACACTGGCGCCAACGACGCCCCAAGTGACGCCATTGGGGCTGAGAAAATCGTTTTGCGGGTCGGTAACCACAAGGGCGACACGGGCGAGGTCGATTTTCATGTCGCTGGGCGGCAGCGCCGGTTCTGCAGGCTCCGCGTAGGGATTGTCCTGCGCCTGAGCGCCGGTGGCGGCAAGGCCGGTTGCGGCGGCGGCAAGGGCCACGGTGCCGGTCAGCGCCTGACGGCGGGTGAGGGTCTTATCGTGGTTGTGATCGGGGCAATTGCACATGGTCTCTCTCCTGAGTGATGTGTGAGTGCCTTGACTGTGACAGGGTCAATGTGCCTTTGCGTCCCGAATGCGGGGCGTCGTATCTTATTTTCGTGCCAATACCGCCGAGGCGTGGCACTATTTGTCTATGCCTGTCCCTGAGCACATGACAGCGGCCCATGACCGCATCCTGAGCGAGCTGGATATTCAGCCCGAACCCTTCGCGCTCTGTGCGTTGGAGGGGATGTGCAGCCTTGGGTTGGGGCGGGTTCCGGGGGCGACACTGCATTATGTCCTGAGCGGCGAGGGGCATCTGAGCCTTCAGGATCACGCCGCGATTCTCCTTGCTCCGGGGCGGATGGTGCTGGTGCCGTCCTGTGCGCGCCATTCGCTCAGTCATAATGGCACGGGGGCGACAGGCCTGCCCGAGTGTCGACCTGCCGGGCTCGATCTCGAAGAACATGTCGCACGAGGCGAGGGCGAGGGCACGATGGTGGTGCTTTGTGCGCGGCTGCATCTGGGCTTGCGCGGCACACATGGTCTGATTGATCTGATGCGCGCGCCACTGACCCTTGATCTGACGACGACGCCGGGCGCGGCCCGCGCGATGGAGACGCTGATGAGCGAGGTCACGCAAGAGCGCCCCGGTGGCCGGGCCATGGTGCGGGTGCTGCTCTTGCAATGCGTGATCGAGATGCTGCGCGGACGGCTCGAGGCGGGCGATCCGGCGGTGCTCTGGCTGGGCGCGCTGGCCGATCCGGGGCTGTGGCGGGCGCTCTGTGCGATGCTCGAAGATCCCGGCGCCCCCCATGCGCTCGAGAGCCTCGCCGAGGCGGCGGGCATGAGCCGGTCGCGCTTTGCCGAGCGGTTTCAGGCGACCTATGGACAGGGTCCGATGGGGTTTCTCCGGGCGCTGCGTCTGGCGCGGGCCGCACAGCTCTTGGTCGATCAACGTGTGCCGGTCAAGCGGGTGGCGCAGATGGTGGGATTCGCCAGCCGCAGCGCCTTTACCCGTGCCTTTGTCGAGGCATGGGGGCAGTCGCCGCGCGCCTTTCGGCTGGGACAGGACAGGTGATCAGGCGGCGGACCGGGCGCAGAAGGTGACCGTGTTTCGGCCCTGTGCCTTGGCCGCATAGAGCGCGCGATCCGCCTCTTCCAGCAGTTGCCCGACGGGCGGAGCGGCCCGGCGAGGGGAGGGATTGGCCATTGTGACACCAATCGACACGGTCACATGCAGCGTAGCTTTGTGCCCCGAGAGGGTGATCGGGGTCTGAGCGATCATGGCGCAGAGCCGGTCGGCGGTGTGTTGGGCGCGCAGGCGGGTGGTTGCAGGCACCACGATCAGAAACTCCTCGCCGCCAATACGGGCGAGCATGTCGCCCTCGCGCAGATGCGCCCGAAGATGGCGCGTCACTTCGCAGAGCACCCGGTCGCCTGCCGCATGACCGTATCGGTCATTGACCTGTTTGAAAAAGTCGAGATCGGCGACCATCACGGCAAAGCTCTCGCCGGTGCTCTGGCTCGTTTCTATCAACCGTTGCAGGAAGGGTATGGCGAACCGGCGGTTGTGCGCGCCTGTGAGCGGGTCAATCATCGCCGCCTTTAGCCCATCGCGTAACGCCGCCCGAAGCCGTTCTGCACGCCGCTTGCGCCGCAGTTGCGTGGAGATGCGCAGGATCAGTTCTTCGTGATCCGACTGGCCATTGATGACGTCATCCGCCCCCATATCCAACAGCGTCACTGCAAGGGAGTCTGTCTCGGCATCCAAGAGGGCGATAACCGGGCTGCAACGGGTGCGTTGCGCCGTCTTCAATTCCGCCAACAGGCGTAACCCTTCTTCTGAGTCGACAGCGGCGATGCGCAGCAAGTAAATATCGGCAGACGACTGCATCCCTGAAAGGGGCGGCGCGTGATCCATGTCGATTATGCTGGTGCCGTGGATCGAGCGCCCTGCGAGACAGCTTTGCAGGGCAAGTGCCTCGGTGCGTGATCTTGAGATGATGCCAATGCGTCCTGGAAGATCGAAACCGGCATGCGCCTCGGCAAATCCAAAGGCCTGTGCGGTGCCAATCTGGCCGCTGAGCTCCAATTCGCTGTGATGTTGCCGCAAGAGGTTGCGCAATCGTGCCAAAAGCAACGCCTCGGACACCGGTTTTATCAGAATGTCATCCGCCCCGGCACAGAGTGCGGCACGGCGTTCCGTCTGACAGATGCCGGGTTGCAATAGCATGAGCGGAATGCCCCGCACCGCGTCGGAGCGGCGCAGCGCGGTCACGAACTCTGCCGCCGTGACATCGGCAAGACGGGCATTGGCGAGGATGAGATCAGGACGGTCCCGGACCGCAAACGTCATGCCCTCTTTGGCCGAAGAAGCCTGTAAAACCTCATAATGCGCAGCGCAAAGCCTGACGTTCAACTCGATCCGATTTGTCGCAAGATCGTCGACGATCAGAATTCTACCTGACATGGACGTAGCGCCTTTGCTCTTGCCCTTTACGATTGGTTCACTATCCATGGCAGAGGTTAAGAAAACCTTTCCAGAAATTAACCGGGATGACGATGCAGCAGGAAACCGCCGAAACAATCGCGTTGCAGGCTCTCAGCTGGCTGGCTGGTCAGGACGATCTGTTGCCTGTGTTTCTGGGGGCGACGGGGGCCTCGCAGGACGATATTCGGGCTCGCGCAACAGAGCCGGAGTTTTTGGGCGCAGTGCTGGATTTCCTGATGATGGATGACGCCTGGGTTGTTGGCTTCTGCGATGCGCAGGGGTTGAAATACGAGACGCCGATGATGGCGCGCGCGGCGCTGCCGGGCGGCGCGCAGATGAGCTGGACATGAGCCGCGCTGATGGCGTCCTCTTCGACAAGGACGGCACCTTGTTTGATTTCCACGCCACCTGGAGCGTCTGGGCGCATGGGGTGATCTCCGATCTTGCAACGGGCGATCCCGCTGTCATGGAGCGGATCGCCCATGAGGCACATTACGACTTGGGGGCGCGGCGGTTTCGCCCCACCAGCCCAATCATCGCGTGCACCAACCGGCAAGCCGCCGAATGTCTGGGCCGCGCCCTGCCAGACCGCACGATTGACGAGATCGAGGATCATCTGAGGCTGAGTGCGGCCACCGCCCCCCTGGCCTCGGCGGTGCCGCTGGCCCCTTATCTTGAGGGGCTCTCGGCGCGGGGACTCCGGCTTGGGGTG
This sequence comes from Roseovarius sp. MBR-51, assembly GCF_053628575.1. Lineage (NCBI taxonomy): Bacteria > Pseudomonadati > Pseudomonadota > Alphaproteobacteria > Rhodobacterales > Roseobacteraceae > Roseovarius > Roseovarius sp. MBR-51. Next base: position 154,490 of record NZ_JBRJGQ010000007.1, on the reverse strand, counting down.
ATGACCAATGACACCGAATACGGCGCGCGCGCGCATTTGACTGCGGCAGGTGTGCTGGCGCATTTCGATTTCATTGCCGGGTTTGATTCCGGTTATGGGGCCAAGCCCGCGCCGGGGCCGCTCTTGGCCTTTTCTCGCGCTATGGGCTTGGACCCTGCCCGCGTCGTCATGGTGGGTGACAGCACCCATGACCTGATGGCGGGGCGCGCGGCGGGGATGCAATGCGTGGGCGTGCTGACCGGCACGGCAAGCCGCGCCGATCTGGAAACGCTCGCCGATATCGTGTTGCCCGACATCGGCCATATCCCGGCTTGGCTGACCGCATGAGGCAACACCCCCTGTTCGGGCTGGCGCTGGCGACGTTCGGCGCGCTGATGCTCACGCCCGATGCGCTTTTCATGCGTTGGTCGGGCATGGGCGGCTATCAGATGGTCGGCTGGCGCGGCTTGCTGATGGGGCTGGTCTTCCTGATCCTCTGGGGTCTGACGTCCAAGCACCGGTTGCGTGACCTGGGCGTTCTGGTGAGCGGTTACGGGATTGGCATCGTGGTCTGCCAATATGCCAATGCGACGCTCTTCAGCCTTGGCATCGCCAATGCGCCGGTCGCTGTCGTGCTCTGTGCCGTGGCGACCGTGCCGGTGTTCGCGGCCCTCTTTGCCCGGCTCATCATCGGAGAGCCGACGCGCACCGCCACATGGATCACCATTGTCGTCGTCATGGCGGGCATCGCGCTCGCTGTCTTTGGCGGCGGGCATGGCGATGTGACGCTGGACCGCGCCGCGCTCTGGGGGGCGCTCGCAGGATTGGGCGTGGCGATGGTGCTGGCGCTCAATTTCGTGATCCTCCGGGCACAGCCACAAATCCCGATCCTCTTGGTGATCGGGTTGGGCGCGGTGCTGGCAGGCACCTCCGGTGTGATCGTGACCGGGCCTGCAATGATGCTGCAGGGCGAGGTCTGGGCGATTGCGATCTGCGGCCTCGTGATCCTGCCGGTGTCGTTCTTTTCGCTGTCGCTTGCCTCACGCTACACCCATGCCTCGAATGTGAGCCTGTTGCTCCTTCTTGAAACGGTGCTGGGACCGCTCTGGGTCTGGCTGGGCACGGGCGAGGGGCCGACACCCATGATGCTGGCGGGGGGTGTGATCGTGGTGGTCACGCTGGCGATCTACCTCTGGCAGACCGGGCGGCGGCGCATGGCGCAGCAAACGTGATGCGCAAAAAACAAAAACGACAGCATAAGTCGCAAAGCGGCATGTGACGCAGCCTTGCGCGGTGTTTCGTGAGGTCAAACGAGCACCGGAGGGGCATCAGATGGCCGAAGATCTCAAACGCAGGACACGCAGCGGTGGGCGCGCAGGCGGGGTGGCCCGGCGCGGCAGCGCGGTCATCGAACAGATGCCGTGGAACCCGCCCATCAACCGCGACCGCCCGACCGAGCCGCTGACCGATGCGGGGGTGCTGGCAATTCATGATGGCGCGATGCGCATTCTTGAAGAGATAGGAATAGAGTTCCTCAACCCGGAAGCAGTCGAAATTCTACGCGCCTCGGGAGGTTGCGAGATCAACGGCGAAAACGTCCGGATGGGCCGCGATTTCGTCATGGAGATGATTGGCAAGGCACCGGAAAGCTGGACCATCACACCGCGCAACCCGGACCGCGTGATCACCATCGGCGGCAATCACCTCAACTTCGGCAACGTATCCTCACCGCCGAGTTACTGGGATATGAAGATCGGACGCAAGGTCTCGGGCACCCGCGAGATGTGCCAGAACCTGTTGAAACTGACGCAGTATTTCAACTGCATCCATTTCGCGGGCGGCTATCCGGTGGAGCCGCAGGACATTCACGCCAGCGTCCGGCATCTCGACGTGCTCTACGACAAGCTGACGCTGACCGACAAGGCGATGCATGCCTATAGCCTGGGCGCAGAGCGGGTCGAGGACGTGATGGAGATGGTGCGGATCGCGGGCGGCCTCAGCCACGAGGAATTCGAGGCGACGCCCCGCATGTATACCAACATCAACTCGACCTCGCCCTTGAAACACGACTACCCGATGCTCGATGGTTGGATGCGTCTGGCACGGCGGGGGCAGGGGCTTGTGGTCACACCCTTCACTCTGGCTGGCGCCATGGCTCCCGTAACGATGTCGGGCGCGGTGGCGCAATCCATTGCCGAGGCGCTCTGTGCGGTGGTTCTGGCGCAGCTCATCCGCCCCGGCGCGCCCTGTGCCATTGGCACCTTTACCTCGAATGTTGACATGAAATCCGGCGCACCGGCCTTTGGCACGCCGGAATACATGCGCGCCACCCAGATGACCGGGCAATTGGCGCGGTTCTACAAGCTGCCGATGCGCGCGTCTGGCGTCTGTGCCGCCAATGTGCCCGACGGACAGGCGATGTGGGAGACCTCCAACAGCCTCTGGTCCGCGGTGCAGGCGGGGGCGCATATGGTCTATCACGCCGCCGGATGGCTTGAGGGCGGATTGATCGCCAGCCCTGAGAAATTCATCATGGATTGCGAAATCCTGCAGCAAATCCAACGCTATATGGACCCGATGCTCTGGGCCACCGGACCCGACGAAATCGCATTTGAGGCGATCCGGGAGGTCGGCGACAAAGGGCATTTCTTTGGCATCCAGCACACACAGGACCGCTATACCACGGCCTTCTATCAGCCCTTCCTCAGCGATTGGCGAAACTATGAGGCATGGGAGGCGGCAGGCGCCGTCTGGACGCCCGCGCGTGCGCATCAGGTGTTCCAAGACATCATCGCGGGCTTTGAGCCGCCCCCGATGGAGGATGCGGTGCGCGAGGAACTGGCGGATTTCGTGGCCCGGCGCAAGGCCGAGGGCGGGGCACCGACGGATTTCTGAGGGTGTTGAACGCGGCGTCGGTCTCTTGTCGGTATGACGTCGGTGTCGCTGCGGTGCGTGAGAGGCTTGTTGATTGAGGGCTATACTGGTCCACTTTGAGTCCCAAAGCAAAAGGGGTGACCTTCCATGATGGAAACCGAAGTGTTTCAGGCGGATGCAGTCCTAACAGGCTGCTGAAGAAGTCAGCCTTGAAGGACGTTATTCTTCCCCCACGGTTTGAAGGTGGCTCTTTGCGACTGCGGACGCCGGGTCGGGTTTGACCCCTTCGTCAGGGGGCAAGGAGTTTCGGTAGTCTGGCCAGATTGCAGGCTGCCATGGTCATTGTGAATTGGGCGCGGACCCTGTCGAGGCCGCGATGAACAGTCTGGGCCATGCCGCCCACGGTCTTGGCCCAGCCGAAGGGTTCCTCGATCTTCTTCCGGCGCCGCTGTGACAAGGCATAACCGGGATGCTGGGTGGTTCGCCCGTCGATTGCGGAACTCCGGGCCTTCTGCGCGACATGTGGCGTCACAACCATGCGCCTGAGTGCGGCAACAAAGTTGGCGCTGTCATATCCCTTGTCTGCTCCAAGCGTCAGGCGCCGGGTCGAGCCAGGGGAGTGTCGGTTGATCATCTCGAGGGCCGCCTTGCGCTCGCCGTAACCATCGGCATGGGTCAAATCGGCCTGCACGATCAGCCCGTTGCGGTTCTCCATCAGCGTATGTCCCATGAAGCACAATGTCGCCGCGGCACCCGGTGCTTTCTTGTAGAGACGGGCATCGGGGTCCGTCACAGAGATGTGGGTTGCGTTCGAGCGCTTCTGGCCCCGGAAGTTCACTGCGGCGTTGCGGATATGGCGGGGCGTGTCGGGCATCGGCTGCGTTTCTGTCTGCTGGGGCTGCGGTTCGGTGTTTGCGAAGGTCGCGTCGGCCGGTGGTGGCGGTCCGCCAGGATCATCGTCATGCGGTGGCGGCGCGCTGTTCCTGGGCTGAAAGCTCTTCATGGACGCCCACGCCTTGACCAAAGTGCCGTCTACCGAGAAGTGTTCATCCGAGAGGAGCGGACGGACCTCCGGGTGCGCCAGGATCGCCGCCATCAGCTTGCGCGACATGTCGGTCGTCAGCAGCCGATCGCGGTTCTTGGTAAACACCGTAGGAACCCAGACCGGATCGTCGATGCCAAGGCCGACGAACCACCGAAACAGCAGGTTATAGTTCATCTGTTCCATCAGCTGCCGTTCCGAGCGGATCGAGAACAGGAGCTGAAGAAGGCTCGCACGGATCAGTCGCTCCGGCGCGATGGAGGGGCGGCCAAAATCGGTGTAGAGCGCGGCGAACTCGGCATCCAGGCTGGCCAGCGCGTCATTGACGACCCGACGGATCAACCGCAGCGGATGACGATCCGGAACCCGCTGCTCAAGATCAACATAGCTGAACAGCGACCCGCTTGCCTCGTCCGTCCCACGCATCGCCACCTCCTGCTGCCGCTGCCATGCCGGAAGTGAATCATGTTCTCATAACCGCGTCGAGGGCCGACTTTTTCAGCAGCCTGCTAAAGGCTTCGGGTCTATAGCGGACCTTCGCATTCGGCCCCTTAGGGTCAAGCGCGTAGAGCGTTGGGCGTTTTACAAAGTAAGCGCGCCACGTCTTCTCAGGCGTCGTGCCGATCTTCAAGTTATGTGCCTTGAACATAAGCCCAGATAGCACATTGACTTCGAGCCCGGTTGCGTCCTTGCCGTTGGACCGGATCAGATTGCGGATTTTCTGATCGAATTCTGTCACGGGGTCTGCCATCAATGGCTTTGCGGCTTCTGACTTTGTTTGTGAGACCGGCCTGGAAATTGTCGGATTGAACGCAAGCACTTTAAACTCTGAACACGCCGCCCGAAACCGCTCTGATGTCTTGGCCTCTCCCGCCCCGATTACGGTGAGACCATAGCCCCGCAAGCGGGTGGCGAGATGGGTGAAATCCTGATCGGAACTGACCAAGAGAACTGCCGCACATTGATCCGAGAGCGCGCGCTCCATCGCGTCAACGCAAATCAGCATGTCGGTGGCGTTCTTGCCGCTGCCGGAATGGATGAACTGAAAGCCGGCGACCTTGTCCCAATCAGGCAGAAGGCCGAGATTGCCATAGGCGCGCAGCAGGTCAGGGGCACCGTGGCGGTGGGCCAGATCAAGGATGGTCTGAGCATGCGTCACAGGGATATTCTCGGCGTCGACAAAGACCGAGAGGCGCAACGGCACCGTAAGGCGGGTCGGGGGCAATGTGCTCATGCCTGCAGCTTAGAACGTGAATATGGATGGAATTGGGACGGCAGACGATCTTTTTTATGGCGCGCACGTCAGGTGCGTGACTGCGGGGCAGTAGCGGGTAGGAGTATTTGTCCAAGAAAAAGCTCAGCCCGCCGCCCTGCCATCCAGCCACCTTCTACACCCCCGGTCCACCCCGGCATGAAGGCAAAGCGTCAGGATCGCCAGCACGATCAGGGCGGCGAACATCAGATCAATCTTGGCGCGGCCATTGGCCAGAAGCATGAGGTAGCCCAAGCCCTTGGACGCCCCCACCCATTCGCCGATAATGGCCCCGATGGGGGCATAGACCGCTGCCAGACGCAGGCCGGAGGCGAAACCGGGCAGGGCCGCTGGCACGCGAATGTACCACATGAGGCGGCGGCGGCTGGCCCCCATGACCCGCGCAAGGTCGAGCCACTGCGGCGGTGTGCGCATCAGCGCGTCGAAAAACGCCGAAGTGACCGGGAAATAGATGATCAAGAGCGCCATCGCGACCTTGGACCAGAGCCCATAGCCCAGCCAGAGCGTGAGGATCGGCGCGAGGGCAAAGACCGGGATCGCTTGGGAAAATACCATCATCGGGCGGATCAGGCGCCGCGCCATAGGCGAGGAGGCAAGGCCAATCGCCGAGAGACCGCCGAGTATGGCACCCAAGGCCAAGCCAAGCAGCACCTCTGCGGCGGTGATGGTCGCATGATGGGCAATCAGCGCCCGGCTGGCCCAGAGGGTTTCGGCCACGCGCAGCGGCCCCGGCAGAATAAAGGGCGGCAATGCCGCCAGCGTCACCAGCGCCTGCCAGAGCACCAGCGCGAGGGCTGTCGAGGTGGCGATGGTGATGAGGCGGCTCATGCGGTCGGGTATCCGGCGAGGGCCGCGTCAAAAAAGGCGCGCTCCAGTTGCGTGGCGGTGACAAAGGCGGATTGCGCGGCGGCTTGATCCTCGGGCGAGAGCGTGGGCCAGACCTGATCAAGCTGATCCCGCAGATAGGTGACGACGCCCTCGAACCCCGGCCCGCTGTGCAGGGTGATCCATTCCCCGAACCAGAACGGCAGGTGTTCGGCACGCTCTGCATGCGGGCTGGCCCAGTCCAGATAGGTCCATTCGGCGACGCTCAGCACCGCGATCATCTGCGCATAGCGCCCTGATCTTGCCGCCGCGCGCATCAGCGCCTGAAATTCGGCTGTCACCGGGTGGGGCGCGGCGGGCGGTTCTGTTGTGCCGCCCAAAGCGTCAATCGCTCGCAGGAAATAGGTATTCTCCGGTCCTGAAATCAGCCCCAGAAACTGCGCCGCCGGGATGGCATCGGGCAGGCTGGGCGCATGGGCGATGGCAGAGGCCAAGAGCCGCACGAAATCCTCGATAAAGAGGTAATCCTGTTGCAAATAGGCGAGCATCAGCGCCTCGGGCAGCGTGCCCGCCGCAAGCTGGTCGGTAAATGCGTGCCGGGTGGCGGCCTGCCAATCGGTCGCCACAAGGGATTTGAGTTGGTCGGTGGGGCGCAAGGCGGGGTCCTCTCAGGCGGGCGCACGCAGGCGGGCCAAGAGGCGGCCCTGTGCGGCGAGGGTTTCGGGGTCATCCACCGCGCGCGGCACCGGAGCAGAGGGCGGCGTCACATCCTCCAGCCCGGTCTCGGTCAGGATATGGATGGCGTGTCCCATGCGCGCGGCCTCGGCCGGGTCATGCGTGACCATCAGCACGGTGCGCTCCGTCAGATGCGTGGCCGTGAGATCCTGCATCTGCGCGCGGGTGCGCGCATCCAGCGCCGAAAACGGTTCGTCGAGGAGGACGATGGGCCGATCCTCCATCAGCGTGCGGGCCAGCGCCACGCGCTGTTTCTGCCCGCCCGAGAGCGCATGGGGCCGCTTGTCGGCATGATCCGCCAGACCCACGCGCGCCAGCATCTCGCGCGCACGCAGACTGTCGCGCGGTCTGCCGCGCAGCCGCGCCCCAAGCGTCACATTGCCCAGCACATCAAGCCAGGGCATCAGCATTTCACCCTGCGCCATCAGCGCCATGCGCCCCGGAAGCGGCAGACCGTCCGAGGCGGTGATTGTCCCGGCAAACTCCGTCACCTCGTCCAGCCCGGCAATCAAGCGCAAGAGCGTCGTCTTGCCCACGCCGGACGGTCCGAGCAGACAGGTTATGCGCCCGGCCTTCAGGGTTAGCCGCAGCGGTCCAAAGACCGGCACCGCCCCAATCCGGGCGCTGCCATCGAGGGTCAGACTGGGCGGTGCGGTCATGCGCGGCCTCTTCAAACTTGGGCCGCAGGCTAAGGGGAAGAAGGGCGCAAGGCTGCGCGGTCTCCGTTCCCTCCGCCGGTGCAAGCCGGATCAGGTTCGATGGGTTGGCTCTTCGCCTCTCAGCCCCAAGTGGGCACCCCAACGGATATGTCAGGTTTAGCAATGCGTCTTGCGGTTGGCAAGTCTGGGGTGGCGTAGGGAATATACCCTGCATTTTAGATGTTCAGCGCTTGTTAGGACTTGGCTGTCAGGCTGGCGCCATCTGAGGGGAGAGTGTCATGCACGGGCTGGTCAACCGCGCCATCGAGAGATTTGTCAGGGATACCTATGGGCGCGATGTGTGGATTGACACGGTCCGGCGATTGGATCTGGGCCTGACCGAATTTGAATCGATGATGATCTATGAGCCGCAGGTGACCGCACGGGTGCTTGCGGCGGTAGGTACGCGGCTTGCGCGCGGGAGCGATGATCTGCTCGAGGATATCGGCACCTATCTGGTCTCCAATCCGGCGACCGAGGCGTTGCGCCGCTTGCTGCGGTTCAGCGGTGTGGATTTTGTCGATTTCCTGCATTCGCTCGATGACCTGCCCGAGCGCGCGCGCCTTGCGGTTTCCGACCTCGACTTGCCCGCCTTGGAACTGCTTGATCAGGGCGGTGGGCTCTACCGCCTGCATGTCGGTTGTCCAGAAGGGGATGGGCTGCGTTTCGGGCCAGTTATGGTCGGGCTCTTGCGGGCGATGGCGGATGATTACGGCGCGCTCGCGGTGGTCGAGCATCAGGGCGAGGGCGGGGCCTGCGAGATCCTCGAAATTCGGCTTCTGGACGAGGGGTTTGCCGATGGGCGCGCCTTTGTTCTGGGGGCGGGAGGGGCTGCGCCATGACGAATTGCGATCAGGTGCTGTGCCAGATTCTGACGGGCTTTTGCCCGATGCATGCAGTGCTGGACGAAACCGGGCATGTGGTGGGGTCGGGGCCAACCCTTGCCAAGCTCTTTGGAGATAGTCCGATGCACGGCGTGCGGTTTCTGGACCTGATCGACCTCTGCCGCCCGCAAAAAGCGCGCGATATGGTGGAGCTGCGCGCCTGTCACGGCGTGCGTCTGCGGCTCCGTCTGCGGGCCGCGCCACGGACCACGCTCAAGGGTTTGCTGCTGGCCCTGCCCGGCGGCGGCGCGGTGGTGAACCTCTCCTTCGGGATTTCGGTTGGGGAGGCCGTGCGCGATTTTGGCCTCACCGGCGCGGATTTCACCGCGACCGATCTCACGACCGAGATGCTCTATCTGATAGAGGCAAAATCCGCCGCAATGGAGGCCTCGCGCAAGCTGAATCTACGGCTGCAGGGCGCGCGCATCGCTGCCGAAGAACAGGCCTTCACCGACACGTTGACCGGTCTCAGGAACCGGCGCGCGCTCGATCATGTGCTTGATCGACTGATGCAGAGCGAGCAGGATTTCGCACTTCTGCATCTGGATCTCGATTTCTTCAAGCAGGTCAATGACACACTGGGCCATGCCGCGGGCGATCACGTGTTGCAAGTGGTCGCAGAGAGGCTCTTGGCCGAAGTGCGCGCCGACGACCTGATCGCGCGGGTGGGCGGGGATGAATTCGTCATTCTCCTCTTGGGTATGACAGACCACGCGCCGACCAGAGACCTAGCCACGCGCATGATTGCCCGGCTGCAAGAGCCCGTGGTCTTTCACGCTCAGGAGTGCCGGATATCAGCCAGTATCGGCGTCACGTTGAGCTGTGGTTATGATAGACCAGAGCCTGTTCGGATGATGGCCGACGCCGATCTGGCGCTCTATGCCGTCAAGGCGTCAGGCCGCGGACGCGCGATCGTCCACGCCGCGCAACCGTGCCGCACGCCCCCTCTGCCGGGCCTCGCCTGAGCCGGATCAGCCGGGCCAGTTTGCGCTGTCGTTCAACGTCGCCAGAATACGCGCAGGGTCCTCTTCATGGGCCAGATGCCCCAACCCGTCCAACGCAACCACCTGCGCGCAGGACAGGCGTGCCGCCGCGCGCATCGAGGTATCGGGCGGCACCGCCAGATCCCGCACACCGGTGATCAAGAGGCACCGGTTGGGAACAGCACTCAACCGGTCCAGCAAGGGGGCCACATTCCATTGCGCCATCATTTGCAACGTGCCATCGACATGCGCCCGGTCCGCGATCAGACGCCCATAGAGCGTCAGACCCTCGGGCGGGATGCGCGATCCCGTGCTCTCGATCAGACGACGTGCGCGCGTCACCTTGTCCGCACCCAACGTAAAGAGCGCCGCTGTCAAAGGGTTAAGCGCGAGCAGCTTGGCCAACACTGGAAACAGCCAGCCCGCGACGCCCTCAAAGGGGCCCAAGGCGGCATTGAGACAGGCAATGTCCGGCGGCGTGCCCTCGGGGGTCCTCAGACGCGTGGCCAGCTCGAGCGCAATCGCGCCCCCTGCCGAATGCCCAACAATCAGATCGGGCTGCCACCCCTGCGCCTCGCAAAGGGCTGCGATATCCTCTGCCATACCGGGCAGGCCCAGACGACGCTTGGCACCGGCGCGGCTGAATCCCTGACCCGGCAGATCAATGGCGATCACCCTGTGGCTCTGCGCCAAAAGCGGCATAAGATCACGCCAGCTATGGGTCGAGGCCCCGGCCCCATGCAGCAAGAGCGCCAGCGGACCGCTGCCCATTTCCTGCACATGCCAGTGATGTGGCGCATTGTATAGCCGCCGGGAATGCGCGTTATGGGGCCATGTCGCCAGATCGCGCTGCCAGTCCATGACTCAATCTCCCAAGGCCAAGGTCACAGCCGCAGAGATTGCGCGTGCATCGGCGCGGGGCAGAGGCAGGTGCCGCGCGCCCATCTCGGCCGCAAGATGTGCCGGTTCCGGGCCAGGACGGGCTGAGATGTCGATGACGATGGCGGGCAGGCTCTGGTCGCGCCACAGGCGGGCCATGCGCGTGGCATCCAACCCCGCCTGCACCCGGTCGCCGTGGCCATCAAGCGTGATATTGGCCCGCGCATCGGTCAGCAGCGCCAGCGCCGGGCTCAGACCATGGGTCTCGGCCTGACGGGCAAGGATCAGCGCCGCCTCAAGCGCGGCAGCAAGAGGCGTGCCGCCGCCACCGGGCAGACCTGCAAGCCGCCGCTTGGCCTGCACCAGCGCGCGCGTCGGCGGCAGGATCAGCTCTGCGCCCTGACCCCGAAACGCGATCAACGCCACACGGTCGCGCCGTGCATAGGCCTGAGCGAGCAGCAGTTCGACCGCACCCTTGGCCTCGGCCAGACGAGCCAGCGCTGACGAGCCAGAGGCATCCACGGCAAAGATCACCAGCCGGTCGGCGCGATCCTCGAACCGTTTTATATGGATGTCCGAGGCGTGAATGATGAGACCCGGCGCATCGGGCCGGGTGCGCCGCCGCAGGGCTTGCCAGGGGGCTGCGCTGCGCAGCGTGGCAATCAGATCAATCCGCCCTCGCCCATCCGGGGCACCGGCGCGGGCCGGAAGAGGGCGACCGCGCTGATGCGCCTTGCGCCGCGCCCCCGCGCCCGAGCCAGCCGCGCGGCGTTGACCCGAGCGGCTGGCCAGACTGTCCAGCAGCGCGGGGGGCAACAGGGCCGCCACCGCCTCGAGCAGCACCTCATCGGGAATGTCGGGCGTTTCCGCGCTGGATTGGTCCTCGGGTTCGGGTGTCTCGTCGGGTCTCTCGTCTTCGGGCTCTTGTGGCAGCTGCGTGGCCCGCGACGGATACACCAGCTCTGCGGCTTCGCGCAGATCGTCCTGCGTGACCGTGCCGCGATCAGCCAGTGCGGCCAGAGCGCGGGCGGCCCACAGCGCGAGGAGCGGCGCGCGCAGGCTGTCAATGCCGAAACTGGCAGCCAGCGCCGTGAGCGTGGCAATATCTTCGGGGCTGTGCGTCACGCCCGCAAGCCTGTCGCGCGCCTCCATCAGATCTGCGGGGGCCGGCATCAGGGCGGGGGCCGCATCGTGGCGAATATCGTCCAGTGTGACATGCAGTCCAAGCCGCTCTGTCAGGGTCGCCGGTGCCGCCTCCTCGCCGTCGATCCCCTCGTCCAACAGCACCAGCGCATGCGCGCCGCTCTGGTCCAGCAGTTGCGCCAGCCGTGCGGCAAGCGACGGCGGTGTGCGCTCGGCCATGGTCAGGATAAGCCGGGACGGGCTCTGCGCCAGTCCCGCACTCTGAATGAGACATCCGGCGGCCAGTGTCGCGGCAATATCCGCCCCGCCAAACAGCTGTGTATCCGTCAGGTCGGGATGGATGCGGCGGGCGGGGCCGGGCAGGCGGGCGAGGGCCATTTCAAACGCCTGCCGCACCGGCCCTGCGCGGGCTCGCAGCGTCAGACCACGGAGCCTTTCGGGATCAATCGCCAGCAAGGTGAGCGCCCGCAGCGCGCGCGCCCATGCCGGACTCGGCGTCATCCCCAGACCTCGGACATGGCGCGCGCGATGCGCGTGGCGCTGCCCGCCTCGTCCAAAGGATCGCGGCGCAGCCTGTGGCTGAGTGCCAGGGGCGCCACTTGGGCAAGATGATCGCGGGTCACGGCGGCATCCCCCTCATAGGCCGCCAATGCACGGGCGGCACGCAGCAAGGTTAATTCGCCGCGCAGCCCGTCTGCGCCGATGGCGATGCAGAGCGTCGCGCAATCGCGCAAGGCCTCGTCGGGAGTACCCACGCGGCGCAGGGCGTCGCGCGCGGCAAGGATGGCGGCGCGAATGTGACCATCTTCGGCCTGCCATTTCTCCATGAACGCTGCCGTGTCGCGCTCATAGGCGTCCCGGCGGCGGATCACTTCGATGCGCTCTTCGATGTCCTTGGGCGAGCGCACCTCGACCGAGAGACCGAAGCGGTCCAAGAGTTGCGGGCGCAATTCGCCCTCTTCGGGGTTGCCAGAGCCCACCAGCACAAAGCGCGCCGCATGGCGGATCGAGAGACCCTCGCGCTCGACCACGTTCTCGCCGGATTGGGCCACATCGAGCAAAAGATCGACGATGTGATCCTCGAGCAGATTGACCTCGTCGATATAGAGATAGCCGCGGTTGGCCCGTGCCAAGAGCCCCGGTTGAAACGCCTTTTCGCCCAAGGTCAGCGCCCGTTCGATATCAAGCGCGCCGGTCACGCGGTCCTCGGTCACACCCAAGGGCAGATCGACCACCGGGGTTGGCCGCTCGACCATGTCGCCCAGAGGCGCGGTGGACCAGTCGGGCGTGTCTTCGGGACGCTCTGCATTGATCGGACTGCCGTCGATCATGCGAATGGGCGGCAAGAGCGCGGCCAGCGCCCGGACGGCTGTGGATTTGCCAGTGCCCCGGTCGCCGAATACCAACACGCCACCAAGCCCCGGCTCGATTGCCGTGAGGATCATGGCACGTTTCATGTCGTCCTGACCGACAATGGCGGAAAACGGAAAAGCTGCGGTCATATCTGTCCTTTGATGTGAGTGAGCGGGCTCGCGCCCCCCCATGTGCCACGTTCGCCGATGACACGAAAGCGGGCGTAGAGTTCTTCGCGAAACCAATCGCCGTCGCGCACGGCGGCGATGGCGCGGGCATGCGGACCATCATGGCGGGCAAACGCTGTCATGCTCTGTGCATCGGGCCAGATCGAGAATGTGACCTGATGCAAGAACGGCACCTCGCCCACCCCGATCTTGAACGCAACATTAGGGTCCGCTCCGATCACCGCGCTGATATCTGGCACGCGGCGCCAGAATTGCAGCGCCTTACGCGGGCGCACCGTGGCGCGTGTGAGCGCCGCAAGCGGGCCGGTGCTGGCGGGGCTGGTGATCTGAAACGGGGCTTCGCCCGACCAATGCCCCCGCGCCGAGGTGGGCGATAGGAACAGCGTCCAACTTTCCGTGGCGCGCGTCAGGTAGCGGCCAAAAATCGGCGCGGTCTCTGTCTGTTTGCGGGCCGTGGCCGCGTCCGGCCAGACGGCAAGAATGGCATAGACGCCAGTGTTCGGAATGGGGGTGAATCCTTCACCTGTGCCGGACCCCAACAGCTTCCAGAACCCGATTTCCGGCACCTTTGGCAGGGCCAGACGTGCCGCGCCCATCATGGTCAGCGCCCAGAGCCGGTCGATACCGCGCGAAAAGCGGAAAAAACTGAGGCTGACGGTTTGAATGGCACCGCTCCTTTCCAGGCTGTCAGATAAGTCTGACATGGTTTGACGCGCAAGAAAAGAGGCGCGAGAAATGATTGTCAATTAAACTAGACACATGTAGGGTCATCTTATGTTGACAAGAGTCGATCCGCGCCTGATGGAACAGGCCACACGCGCCGATGCCCCGCATGCTGTGGTCATTGGGGCAGGGCTCGGGGGTTTGGCCTCCGCGATGCGACTGGGGGCCAAGGGATACCGCGTGACAGTCCTGGACCGCCTTGACAGCCCCGGCGGTCGCGGCTCCAGCATCACCAAGGACGGTCACCGCTTTGATCTGGGGCCGACAATTGTCACCGTGCCGCAGCTCTTTCGCGAGTTGTGGGCGGCCTGCGGGCGCGATTTCGACACCGATGTCGATCTGCGCGCGCTCGATCCATTCTACGAAATCCGCTGGCCGGATGGCAGCACCTTTACGGCACGTCAGGACCGGGAGGCGATGCGCGCTGAGGTCTCTCGCCTGTCACCCGGTGACTTGGCGGGCTATGATCGCTTCGTCAAGGACAGCGAGGCGCGCTATTGGTTCGGCTTCGAGGATCTGGGGCGCAGGTCCATGCACCGTCTGGTCGATCTGATCAAGGTCTTGCCGAAATTCGCGTGGCTGCGGGCCGACCGCTCGGTCTATGCCCATGCGGCAGGGCGGATGAAGGATGAACGCCTGCGCATGGCGCTGTCCTTCCATCCGCTTTTCATCGGCGGTGATCCGTTCAACGTGACATCCATGTACGCGCTCGTCAGCCATCTGGAGGCGGCCTTTGGGGTGCATTACGCCATCGGCGGTGTCGATGCCATCGCCCGCGCCATGGTCCGGGTGATCGAGGGGCAGGGCGGTCTGATCCGGCAGGGGGCCGATGTCGATGAGATCGTCATCACCAAGGGCCATGCAACGGGCGTCAAGCTGTTGGGTGGTGAGGCGATCAACGCCGATATCGTCGTCTCCAATGCCGATGCCGGACACACCTATGACCACCTGTTGCGCAATCACGCAAAACGGCGCTGGACACCGGCACGTCTGAAACGCTCGCGCTGGTCGATGAGCCTCTTTGTTTGGTATTTCGGCACCCAAGGCACGCGCGAGATGTGGCCGGATGCGGGCCATCACACCATTCTGAACGGCCCCCGGTACAAAGGGCTGGTGCGCGACATCTTTCGGCGTGGCATTCTGTCCGAGGACATGAGCCTCTATGTGCATCGCCCCTCAGTCACCGATCCGGGTGTGGCCCCTGCGGGGGGGGACACGTTTTACGCGCTCAGCCCGGTGCCTCATCTGGGCCATGCCGATCCGGTAGATTGGGCCGCCGAGGCCGAACCCTATCGCAAAAAGGTGCAAAAGGTGCTCGAAGATCAATTACTTCCGGGGTTGGGCGCGCATCTGACCGCGTCCGAGGTCTTCACGCCCGAAACCTTTCGCGACCGCTATCTCAGCCCCTATGGCACCGGATTTTCCATCGAGCCGCGCATCCTGCAAAGCGCGTGGTTCCGCCC
Source organism: Roseovarius sp. MBR-51 (assembly GCF_053628575.1). Lineage (NCBI taxonomy): Bacteria > Pseudomonadati > Pseudomonadota > Alphaproteobacteria > Rhodobacterales > Roseobacteraceae > Roseovarius > Roseovarius sp. MBR-51. The sequence continues at coordinate 139,448 of NZ_JBRJGQ010000007.1, read as the reverse complement.
CCATAACGTCAGTGAAGAGGCGCGTGGCCTCTACCTTGTCGGGGCAGGCACCCATCCGGGCGCGGGATTGCCGGGGGTGATTTCCAGCGCCGAAGTGCTGGCGCAATTGGTGCCCGATGCGGTGCCCGTGGGGGTAGAGCGATGATTGACCCGCATGATCTGGCGCATTGCACCGAGGCGATCCGCCACGGGTCACGCTCTTTTCACGCCGCCTCCAAACTCTTGCCGCGCCGGGTCCGCGATCCGGCCTTGGCGCTCTACGCCTTTTGCCGTCTGGCGGATGATGCGGTAGACGAGAACCGGGAAAAGGCGGCGGCGGTCCTGTCGCTGCACGAACGTCTGGATCTCGCCTATGCGGGGCGACCCCGCAATGCCCCCGCCGACCGCGCCTTTGCCGCCATCATCGAAGGGTTCGACATGCCGCGCGCCCTGCCTGATGCGCTGCTCGAAGGCTTGGCTTGGGATGCCGAAGGGCGGCGCTATGCAACCCTGTCCGAGTTGCGGGCCTATGCGGCGCGCGTGGCCTCTGCCGTAGGCGCAATGATGTGCGTGCTGATGCGGGTGCGCGACCGTGATGCGCTGGCACGGGCCTGCGATCTGGGCGTTGCCATGCAACTCACCAATATTGCCCGCGATGTCGGAGAAGACGCGCGCGAGGGGCGGCTTTATCTGCCGCTCGACTGGCTCTCCGAGGCGGGCATGACGCCCGAGGCGTTCCTGCACAGCACAACGGCAACCTCCGAGAACCGTCGCATGGTGCGCAAACTCCTGCACGAGGCCGAAGCGCTCTATCACCGCTCTGAATCCGGCATTGCTGCACTTCCGATCGCGGCACGGCCGGGCATCTTTGCCGCGCGCTTCATCTACGCCGGAATTGGCGGGCGGGTGCGGGCCGGTGGCTATGACAGCATCACCCGGCGCGCCCGCACCAATGGTCGACAGAAACTGGGCTGGCTCATGCTGGCCATGCTTCGGGCGGGCGGCACGGTGATCCTGCCCCGCTCCCCCATGATCTACGCCAAATCCCTGCCTGAAACCGAGTTTCTGGTGCGCGCCGCCGCTCAGGATGCCCCGCGCGCCGCCGACTGGAGCGATACGCTCTACGAGGCGCTGGCCCGCCTCAAGGCTCAGGACATCGAGCGCGAGACAGGGTTGAGCCGCGATGTCGGACAGGTTAGAGAGACTGCATGATATGGATCACCTTCGGAATTTTTCTGGCAGCCTGCTTCGCGGCAGGGTCGACCGGCGGGCTGTTTCCGCCGGGTGACTGGTATGCGCGCCTGAAAAAGCCGTGGTGGACTCCGCCCAACTGGCTCTTTCCCGTGGCGTGGACGACCCTTTATGTCTGCATTGCGGCGGCGGGCGCACGCGTGGCGGTCAGCCCCGGCAACGGGATTGCGATGGCGCTCTGGTCCTTACAGATCGCCCTCAACGGCCTGTGGACGCCGGTCTTCTTTGGCCTGCGGCGGATGCGGTTGGGGCTGATCGTGCTCTGCGCCCTTTGGGTCTCGGTGGCGACAACGTTGGTGGCGCTCTGGTCCGTGGATTGGATCGCAGGGCTGCTCTTTGTACCCTATCTCACATGGGTCAGCGTGGCGGGGCTGCTCAACCTGTCAGTGCTGCGGCTCAACCCGGATGCGGTGCGCTAGCCCACGGCGATTGGTCTTGAGCGGAGCTTGGTTGCGGTTTACCCACGCGGCCCCTCTGACCTCGAGCAATGTCATCTTGGCTCAGTTTCCCGTCTCTACTCAAACCGCCACCGTGATCGGCGTGGCACGCGCACGGCGAGCATCGGCTTGAGCAACCCCATCCGAAACCGTGTCAGATCCAGCGCCTCGTGCACGCCCACGGTGTCCTCACCATCCAGACGCGTGCGGACTGCCGAGCGGCTGTAGAACGGCGCATCCAGCATTGGCTTGACCTGCTTGGGCTGATAGCCTGCATCGGCCCGGGTCTCGCGCGCCACCATCCAGAGACTCCGGCGCATCGCCACCTTGGGTGGCAGAGGAATGGTTTCCGCGTTGCCTTCTGCATCAAAATGCACCGCCATCGCCAGTTCCGATCCATCCATCCGCACCGCATCGTAGAAACAGGTCGAGCCCCCCCGCACCGGATACCGCCCCCAGGTCCAATAGCGAAAATCCTGTTCCAGCGCGCGCGTGCCGAAATTGGCGTCGAAATAGCCGTGCCCCTGCCATTGCCAACCGGGCGCGTCGAGATCGACTTCGATGGTCGAGGTGGGGCCAAAGGGCCGCCAGATGTGGGTGCCTTCAGGTGTGAGCGGCAATTCCACCCCGGTCAACGCGGTGGGCGTGACCGTGATCCGCCCCCGCACGCGGGCGATGAGCGGGGGCGAGGAAATCTCGTCAATCTCTATGATCAACCGCCCGTTCTCCCACCGCATCGACGACGGACCCACCGTGAGACACTCTTGCGTCTGCCGTAGCGCCGAGGTGCCTCGGTCGGTCATAGTAAACCGCCCACCTTGCCCGTAGGTGGCCACGTTGATGCAGACGTGATTGGCGGGGGTCTTGCGGCCTGACCACGCATACCAGGGTGAAAATACCGACCCGATGAAGGCAATGACGCTGACCGCACGGCGGCCATCGTCGCTCAGGCCGTCGATATACCACCAGGCATAGCCATTGCTTGGGACGTCGAGGTTGAAATTCGGTCGCTCAGAATCGCCTCGGCCGCGTGCCGGGCGGAGAGCGTGGCCATGGGCACGCCCGCCCCCGGATGTACCCCACCCCCCACCAGATAGAGGCCCGTCACCCGCGTCCGCGCGACGGGGCGCTGAAAGGCCGCCATCATCCCCTGCGGGCTCTGCCCGTAGAGCGATCCGAGCGAGGCTGGAAACATCCGGTCGAACCGCGCCGGCGTCGTCAGCGCCCCCTCGCCCGGCAAGGGATTGAAGCGTAGGCCAAAACCCGCGAGGGTCTGAAAGGTCCGGGTGTGACATGAGGCAAAATCCTCGGCTGCTTGGGTGAGGCCGTCGAGCGGCGGAGCATTCAGAATGATCTCGAACCGCTCCCGCGTTGGGGGCGGCTCGAGCAGTCCACGATCCTGCGCACAGACATAGACCGTGGGATCACGCGGGCAGCGCCCGGTGCGCAGGTCGTCAAATTCGGCCTTGGGATCGGTGGCAAAGAACACGTTGTGATGCGCCAGATCAATGCCCGAGGGCGTGGCGGCAAAGGCCCAGACCTGTGCCGAGAGGCTGCGCGCGGTCTTGAGTGTTTGCGGGGCAATATGCGACAGGTCTGGCCCAAGCGCCCCCGAGGCCAAAGCGCGCGGATCGCCGTTGAAAACCACATGCGCTGCGTGAATATGGGTGCCATCGGCAAGGGTCACGCCGGTCGCGACCCCTGCGACGGTATCAATCCGCGCGACATGCGCCTGAAATCGGAACTCGGCCCCGCGCGCGCGCGCCAAATCCATCAGACTTTGCGCCAGCCGGTGCATGCCGCCCCGCACCACCCAGACCCCCGCCGCCTCGGCTCGCCAGATCAATGCCAGAAGGGCTGGGGAGTGATAGGGCGACCCGCCGACATAGGTCGCATAGCGCCCAAAGAGCTGTGCCAGACGTGGGTCGTCAAAGTGCCGCGCAAGGCTCTGCGCCAGTGTGGACAGCGGCGCCATGGCGCGGATCAGCGTCGGTTGTCGCGTAACAACGGCGCTCAGGGCAAACGGAGAAGGCGCTGTCGCCTGCATCATCGGCCCGTCAAAAGCCGCGAAGAGGCGGCGTGCGCGTTTGGAAAATCTAGAAAACTGCCGCGCGGCCCGCGCCCCGGCAAAGGCATGGATCGCCGCGCGGCTCCGCGTCTCATCGGCAAATAGGTCCAACGCGCTGCCATCCGGCCAGAAATGCCGCGCAAGGATCTCTTGCGGGACAAGCTCGATGTGATCCTCAAGACGCTCGCCGATACTGGCAAAGAGCGCGTCAAACACGCCGCGCAGGGTCAAAACAGTTGGCCCCGCATCGACCGGCCCGGCCTCCGAGGGCAGGGCGCGCATCTTGCCGCCCGGACCGGCGTGGCGTTCCAGCACTGTGACCGACAGGCCCGCATGCGCCAGCCGCACAGCCGCCGCCAGCCCCGCGATCCCGGCACCGACGACCACGACCCGGTTGCGCGCGTCTGAAAGAGGGGTGTCTGACTTCATAACGCGATTGTTGACTCATGCACGCAATGTGTCCAGTATGATTTACACATGATGTGTCAGATTTGTGAGACATCCGGCGAAAAGGAGCGGCTATGCCCATCGAGACCCGCATTGAGGCGGCCATTGCGCAGGCGATTGCGCGGGGGCAGGCAGGGCAGACCCCGGCACGGCTGGCCGACGCCCTTGATTACGCGACAAGCCCCGGTGGCGCGCGCATCCGCCCGACGATTCTCATGTCTGTGGCAATGGCCTGTGGCGATGACCGGCCCGACCTCAGCGATGCCGCCGCCGCCGCGCTGGAGATCATGCATTGTGCGAGCCTTGTGCATGACGATCTGCCCTGTTTCGACGATGCCGATCTGCGACGCGGCAAGGCGTCGGTGCATCGCGCCTATTCCGAACCGCTGGCAGTGCTGACCGGCGATGCGCTGATCATCATGTCCTTTGAAATTCTCGCCCGCGTGGCCCATCACGATGCCGGCCGCGCCACGGCGTTGATTCTTGCGCTTGCCCGCCGCAGCGGCATGCCGAATGGGATCTGCGCAGGGCAGGGCTGGGAGAGCGAACCAAAGGTCGATCTCGAGGCCTATCACCGCTCGAAAACCGGCGCGCTCTTTATCGCCGCAACCCAGATGGGGGCCATCGCGGCGGGGCACGAACCCGAACCGTGGTATGAGTTGGGTGCGCGTATCGGTGCCGCCTTTCAGGTGGCCGACGACCTGCGCGACGCGCTCTTGGATGCCGAGACCTTGGGCAAGCCGGTGGGGCAGGACGATCTGCACGGGCGGCCCAATGCGGTGGCGGAGTTGGGTGTGCCCGGCGCCGTGACGCGGCTCAAGGATATTCTGGCGGGGGCGATTTCCTCGATCCCGTCCTGCCCCGGCGAGGCGCGTCTGGCCAAGATGGTGCAGATGCAGGCCGAGCGGATCATCTCTGTTCTGCCCGCGCGCATGCGGGCCTGATCGCATGACCGTGGCCGGCGACCTGACAGAGCGTCGCCCGCAGAGGCGCGGCGGCTGGCTCACGCGCCTGATCTCCAATCCACGCTTTCAGCATTGGGCCAGCGGCTTTCCCTTGACGCGCGGCATTGCGCGGCGCGACGGGGCCGAGATTTTCGATATCGTCCAAGGGTTTGTGCAGTCCCAGGTGCTATCGGCGCTGGTCGAGCTGGAGCTTTTGCATCGTCTCGCCGAGGGACCGCAGGGCCCCGCCGGTCTGGCGCGACGCACGGGTGTGCCCGAGGATCGCATGACGATTCTGCTTCAGGCGGGCGCGGCCCTCCATCTCCTCAAACGTCGTCGGGACGGGCGCTATGCCCTGGCCCGCAAAGGCGCAGCCATTCTCGGGGTGCCGGGGCTTGAAGCGATGATTCGCCATCATCACGCCTTTTACGCCGACATGGCAGATCCCGTCGCCCTCTTGCGCGGGCAGGGCGAGACGGAATTGGCTCGCTTCTGGCCCTATGTCTTTGGCGCAGCCGCAGAAATGCAGCCGGAGGTCGCCCGCCGCTATTCGGACCTCATGGCGCAATCTCAGGGACTTGTGGCGCAGGATGTGCTGCGGATGATCCCGTTCAAGGACACGCATCACCTGCTGGATATCGGCGGCGGCAGCGGCGCGTTTCTGGGCGCCGTCGCCGCGCGTTACCCCAGGCTGAGCCTTACGCTCTTCGATCTCCCCGAGGTGATCCCCTCCGCGCGCGCCGGTCTGGCACAGGCTGGGTTGAGCGCGCGGTTGACACTCGTTCCCGGCTCGTTTCGCACAGATTCCCTGCCCACGGGCGCGGATACAATCTCGCTCATCCGGGTGCTTTACGATCACGACGACGCCACGGTGACGGCGCTCTTGGCCAAGATACATGCCGCCTTGCCCCCCGGCGGGCGGCTGATCGTGGCCGAGCCAATGGCCGGTGGCGCACGGCCAGAGCGCGCGGGCGATGTGTATTTTTCCTTTTATACCATGGCGATGGGTACCGGACGCGCACGTTCTGCCGCGCGCATCGCCGAGCTTTGCCGGACCGCTGGATTTGACCATATCCACACACCGCGCAGCCTGCGCCCTTTCGTTGCCAGCGCGGTGATGTGTGTCAAGTCAGCCTGACGGAAATTTGAATATACATGTAAAGAAAGAGTGACACATTGGCGTGTCCGGTTACACTTACAAGGAAGAGGAATCCAAAATCTGACAGTGTCAGACAAGGGATAGGAGGCTACCATCGAAACCCGCGCCGTCCATCTCAGAGGTCCAGAAGATCTCTCGGTTGACACCCTGATGCTCAAGGCGCCGGGTGCGGGCGATTTGGTGGTTGATGTGACCCATTCAGGCATTTCCACCGGCACGGAAAAACTCTTTTGGTCCGGTCAGATGCCGCCGTTTCCCGGCATGGGCTATCCGCTGGTGCCTGGCTACGAAGCCGCAGGCGAAGTGGTCGAGGCGGCTCCTGGTACAGGCTACAAACCCGGCGATCATGTGTTCGTGCCCGGTGCTGATTGTTTTGAAGGGGCGTTTGGTCTCTTTGGTGGCGCCTCTGCGCGCCTCGTGACCAAGGCCTCGCGTGTGTGTCGAATCGATGCGGGTTTCGGGGCCGAGGGTGCGCTTCTCGCGCTTGCAGCCACGGCGCGGCATGCGATGGCGGGGCTGGACAAGGCAGTGCCGGATCTGATCGTCGGTCACGGCGTTCTGGGCCGTTTGCTGGCGCGGTTGACGATTGCCGCCGGTGCGCCTGCGCCGACCGTCTGGGAAACCCAGGCTGACCGTTGCAAGGGCGCGCAGGGGTATCCGGTAATGCATCCCGATACGGATACGCGCCGCGATTACCGCGCCATTTACGACGCCTCTGGCGACCCCACCATACTCAACACACTGATTGGCCGTCTGGCCAAGGGCGGCGAGGTGGTGCTGGCGGGGTTCTATCCGCAGGCGCTCAGCTTTGCCTTTCCCATGGCGTTCATGAAGGAAGCGCGGCTGCGCGTGGCGGCGGAATGGGTTAATGACGACCTGACCGCAACTCGTGCGCTGGTGGAATCGGGCGTGCTCAGCCTCGGGGGGCTGATCACGCATCAGGCGTCGGCCAATGCCGCGCCGCAGGCCTATCGGACCGCGTTCAGCGATCCCGATTGCCTGAAAATGATACTCAACTGGAAGGACGCGGCATGAAGGACGAAGTACCGAATCTGAAGGATTTCGACCAGCGGCTGCGCGACGAAGCGCATGAAGAGCCGACACTCGAAATTCCGCAGGGCGAACCCAAGTCCAAGACGCAGATCATTGCGATTTATGGCAAGGGTGGCATCGGCAAGAGTTTCACGCTCGCCAACCTCAGCCATATGATGGCTGAAATGGGCAAACGCGTGCTGCTGATCGGTTGTGATCCGAAATCCGACACCACAAGCCTGCTCTTTGGCGGCAAAGCCTGTCCCACGATCATCGAAACCTCCGCCAAGAAGAACCTGGCTGGTGAGCCGGTCAAGATCGGCGATGTCTGTTTCAAACGCGGCGGCGTCTTTGCGATGGAGCTGGGCGGGCCGGAAGTGGGCCGGGGCTGTGGCGGGCGCGGGATCATCCATGGCTTTGAGCTGCTGGAGAAACTCGGCTTTCACGATTGGGATTTCGATTACGTCCTTCTGGACTTCTTGGGCGATGTGGTCTGCGGCGGTTTTGGCCTGCCCATCGCGCGGGACATGGCGCAAAAGGTCATTCTGGTGGCCTCGAACGATCTGCAATCGCTCTATGTCGCCAACAACGTCTGCTCCGCGGTCGAGTATTTCCGCAAGCTGGGCGGCAATGTCGGTGTCGCGGGTCTTGTGATCAACAAGGATGACCATTCCGGAGAGGCGCAGGCCTTTGCCAAGGCGGTCAATATCCCGGTGCTGGCTGCGATCCCGCAGGATGATGACCTGCGCAAGAAATCCGCGAACTACCAGATCGTCGGCACAGCGGCGAGCCAATGGGGTGATCTCTTTGCCGAACTGGCCAACGCGGTCTCTGTCGCGCCCCCGGTACGCCCCAATCCGCTCGATCAGGATGGGCTTCTGGGCCTCTTCGACAGCAAGGACACCGGCGGAGATTACGTCCTGGTGCCTGCAACAGACGAGGATATGCGCGGCAAATACGCCGCCCCCAAAGCATCGCTGGAGGTGGTCTATGACGACGCCTGATCACCCCCGCCGCGAGACATTGGCCGAGGTGCAGCGACTGCTGGCGCGCGCCCGCCCCGAGCAATTGTGCCGCCTCTTGGCCGATATTCAGGCCGCAGACCGGGCCGCAGACCGGGCCGCAGATCAGATCACCGACCGGGATGAGCGAGCATCCCCCCAAAGGCGGGTCTCATGAGCGATGAAGTCACATATGACGGGGCTGCAACGGCCCATGTGATCTCCGGCACCGCCGTAGAGTCTTCGCCCGAGGTTTCGGACGGGGCAGGGGGCTGCCATTCCGGGGCGGAGATGGACAAGGCCGCGCGTATGGCGGGGCAATCCGAATTGCTCGACCGATACGCCCGCGATTATCCCAAGGGACCGCATGACCAACCCCAGAGCATGTGCCCGGCCTTTGGCTCGCTCCGTGTGGGCCTGCGCATGAAGCGCGTGGCGACGGTGCTGAGCGGGTCCGCTTGCTGCGTCTATGGCCTGACTTTCGTGTCGCATTTCTACGGGGCGCGCCGTTCGGTGGGTTACGTCCCCTTCAATTCCGAGACGCTCGTTACCGGTAAGCTCTTTGAGGATATCCGCGAGAGCGTGCATGAGATGGCGGACCCGGATCGGTTCGACGCCATTGTCGTGACCAACCTTTGCGTGCCAACCGCGAGCGGCGTGCCGCTGCGTCTACTCCCCAGCGAAATCAACGGCGTGCGCATCGTGGGCATCGACGTGCCGGGCTTTGGTATCCCCACCCATGCCGAGGCCAAGGATGTGTTGGCCGGCGCGATGCTGAGTTACGCCCGCAAAGAAGTGATGGCAGGCCCGGTTGCGGCCCCTCAGGGTGGCAAATCCGACCGTCCCACGGTGACGCTGCTGGGCGAGATGTTTCCGGCGGACCCGATGATGATCGGCGCGATGCTGGCCCCCATGGGTTTGGCCGCCGGTCCCGTCGTGCCCTGCCGTGAGTGGCGGGAGCTTTATGCCGCGCTCGACTGCGGGGCGGTGGCGGCGATCCATCCGTTCTACACCGCCGCGATCCGCGAGTTCGAGGCCGCAGGCCGCCCCATCGTGGGCTCGGCCCCGGTGGGCCATGACGGCACTGCCACTTGGCTTGCGGGTATCGGCGACGCCTTTGGTCTCTCGTCGGACAGGGTTGCGGCGGCGCAAAACGCCTTCCTGCCCGCCATCAAGGGCGCGTTGGCCAATGCGCCCATCAAGGGCACGATCACGCTCTCGGGCTATGAGGGCAGCGAATTGCTGGTGGCGCGTCTCTTGATCGAAAGCGGCGCAAATGTGCCTTATGTCGGCACCGCCTGCCCGAAAACCCCGTGGTCTGCGGCGGACGCCGAGTGGCTTGCGGCCAAAGGCGTCAAGGTCAAGTTCCGCGCCTCGCTCGAGGATGATTGCGCCGCGATGGAGGCGGTCAAACCTGATCTCGCCATCGGCACCACGCCCGTCGTGCAAAAGGCCAAGGAGCAGGGCATCCCGGCGCTCTACTTCACCAATCTCATCTCCGCCCGCCCGCTTATGGGGCCGGCCGGTGCGGGCAGCTTGGCCGAGGTGGTCAATGCCGCCATGGGCAACAAGGCCCGGATGGATCACATGCGCGCCTTCTTTGCCGGTGTGGGCGAAGGCGATACCGCCGGAATCTGGGAGGGCAGCCCGAATCTGCGCCCCGATTTCCGCGCGCAGCATCAGAAGAAACTCGACAAGCAGGCCCGCGCCGCAGCCGCGCAGGAGATGATCTGATGCTCATTCAGGATCATGATCGCGCGGGCGGATATTGGGGGGCGGTCTATGCCTTCTGCGCCGTCAAGGGTTTGCAGGTGGTGATCGACGGCCCCGTGGGCTGTGAAAACCTCCCCGTCACATCGGTCCTGCATTACACCGACGCGCTCCCCCCCCATGAATTGCCCATCGTGGTCACCGGTCTGGGCGAGAGCGAAATGGGATCAGGGACCGAAGAGGCGATGAAACGCGCCTGGGGCACGCTTGATCCCGCCCTGCCAGCGGTCGTTGTCACCGGCTCTATTGCCGAGATGATCGGCGGCGGTGTGACGCCGCAGGGCACCAATATTCAACGCTTCCTGCCGCGCACCATTGATGAGGATCAATGGCAGTCGGCGGATCGCGCGATGACCTGGATCTTCAGCGAATTCGGCATGACCAAGGGGCGCATGCCCCCCGAGAAAAAGCGCGAAGAGGGCAGCGCCCCCCGCGTCAATATCCTTGGGCCGATGTATGGCACCTTCAACATGCCGTCGGACCTGCATGAAATCCGTCGTCTGGTCGAAGGGGTCGGGGCAGAGGTGAACATGGTGATGCCTCTGGGCGCGCATCTGGCCGAGATGCGCAATCTGGTCAACGCCGACGTCAATATCGTCATGTATCGTGAGTTTGGCCGCGGTTTGGCCGAGGTTCTGGGCAAGCCCTATCTTCAGGCCCCCATCGGGGTCGAATCGACCACGCTGTTCCTGCGGACACTGGGCGAGATGCTCGGGCTTGACCCAGAACCCTTCATCGCCCGCGAAAAGCACTCGACGCTGAAACCCGTCTGGGATCTCTGGCGCTCGGTGACGCAGGATTTCTTTGCCACGGCGAACTTTGGCATCGTGGCCAATGAAACCTACGCGCGCGGGGTGCGCAATTTCCTCGAGACTGACATGGGCCTGCCCTGCGCCTTTGCGGTGGCCCGGACAGCCGGGAAAAAGACCAACAACGAGGAGGTGCGCAGCCTTGTGCACACCAAACGACCCCTTATCCTGATGGGGTCGATCAACGAGAAAATGTATCTGGCCGAGATGAAGGCCGGGTTTGGCCCGCAGCCGTCTTTCATCCCGATGAGCTTTCCGGGCGCTGCCATCCGGCGCGCGACCGGCACTCCGGTGATGGGCTATGCGGGGGCCACATGGCTGGTTCAGGAAGTGTGCAACAGTCTCTTTGATGCGCTCTTTCACATCCTGCCCTTGGGCACGGAAATGGACGCGGTTCAGGCCACGCCCACGCCCCTGCGCCGGGATTTCCCATGGGATTCGGACGCGGCCCGCGAATTGGAGCGGATCGTCGCCTCCCATCCGGTGCTCACCCGAATTTCCGCAGCCAAGACATTGCGCGACGCCGCCGAAGAGGCCGCGCTGCGGCAGGGCGACGAACGTGTCGTGCTGCAAACCGTTCAAGCGATTTCACCCCGTATGGCCGGGGCCCCAGTTCGAGAGGAGGACTGAGACGATGACTGACATGACATCAAACCCGCCCCGTGTGCGCAGCCGGCAGGCACGCCGGCGGGGTCTGGAATTTCAGCTCTATTTCGCAATGATCTTTGTGTTGGCTCTGCCCTTCGCAACGTTCCGTTGGATGCGCGAGGCGGTTCAGTACCGCACCCTCGATCTGCGCGGCCCCTTGGCCCGCGCTTGGGCCGAGGCGGACCGCACAACGCCATTGATATTCTCGGCCTGACAAGGACCGAGATCAAGGACTGCCTGTCCCATGATGGGGCGGACAGAAACCTGCGGGGCCATGCAGGCCTCGAAGGACCCGGTCGCGGGGCACGCGACGTCAGCATAACGTTCCGGAGGAAAGTTCATGGCTGATAAATCTGACCTGTCGTTCACAGGTCTCACAGACGAGCAGGCCCAAGAGCTGCATTCCGTCTACATGAGCGGCCTATGGCTGTTCACGGCGATTGCAGTGGTTGCACATATTGCAACCTTCATTTGGTTCCCGTGGTTCTAGGAAAGGGGTTAAGACATGGCAAAGTTCTACAAGATCTGGCTCATCTTCGACCCCCGCCGCGTATTCGTGGCGCAGGGCGTGTTCCTGTTTCTGCTCGCGGTGATGATTCACCTCGTGCTGCTGAGCACCGACGGTTTCAACTGGCTTGAAATCGCGACAGCAAAGTATGGCGGGTAATGACCCCGCCGTCCACATGATCGCTGCGGGCGGGGCGTCGATCTTCGCCCGCAGCCACCAAACGAAACGAAACGGCTGAGCGGGACATCCGGACAGCCGCACAACGCGGGGACCACGAGATGGCTTTGCTCAGTTTTGAAAGAAAGTACCGTGTCCGCGGAGGAACGCTGGTAGGCGGCGATCTGTTCGATTTTTGGGTCGGGCCCTTCTATGTCGGTTTCTTCGGGGTCACGACAGCATTTTTCGCCGCTTTGGGCACGATCCTGATTTTCTGGGGGGCGTCGCAACAAGGGACGTTCAACCCATGGCTCATCAATATCGCGCCGCCCGACCTCAGCTACGGTCTGGGTCTGGCACCGCTGATGGAGGGGGGATTGTGGCAAATCATCACCTTCTGCGCCACCGGTGCCTTTATCAGCTGGGCGCTGCGTGAAGTGGAAATCTGTCGCAAGCTGGGGATGGGCTATCATGTGCCCTTCGCCTTCAGCTTCGCGATCCTGGCCTATATGACGCTGGTGATCTTTCGCCCGCTTCTGATGGGAGCCTGGGGGCACGGGTTTCCCTACGGGATCTTCAGTCACCTCGATTGGGTCTCGAACACCGGATATGCCTATCTGCACTTCCACTATAACCCGGCGCACATGCTGGCGGTGACACTGTTCTTCACCACCACCTTTGCACTGGCGCTGCATGGCGGGTTGATCCTGTCGGCGGCCAATCCCGAGAAGGGCGAAGAGATGAAAACGCCCGATCACGAGGATACCTTCTTTCGCGACTTCATTGGCTACTCTGTTGGCACATTGGGCATCCACCGTGTCGGCTTTCTTCTGGCGATCAATGCGGTCTTTTTCTCGGCTGTCTGTATCATCATCTCCGGCCCGGTCTGGACCAAGGGTTGGCCCGAATGGTGGAATTGGTGGCTCGAGCTGCCGATCTGGCCTAGCCAAGTGGGGATGTGACAATGATTGAGTATCAGAATATATTCACCCAAGTGCAGGTTCAGGGCCAACCTGAATGGGGCATGGACGACAACGGCCGGATGATGGAAGAGCGGGTTGGCAAGCCGTTTTTCTCAACCCTCATAGGCTGGCTCGGAAACGCGCAGATCGGACCGATCAATCTCGGCATGCTGGGTGTGATCAGTCTTGCCAGCGGCTTCATTTGGTTCTTTATCGTGGGCCTCAACATGCTGGCGCAGGTCGGCTGGTCGCTGCCGGAATTCCTGCGCCAACTCTTCTGGCTGGCACTGGAGCCGCCGGGGCCCGAGCACGGCCTGTCGATGCCCCCGCTCAATGATGGCGGCTGGTATATCATCTCGTCCTTCTTTTTGCTGGTGGCGGTGCTGGGCTGGTGGCTGCGCACCTATCAACTGGCCGCGAGCCACAAGATGGGCAAGCATGTCGCCTGGGCCTTTGCCTCTGCGATCTGGCTCTTTCTGGTGCTGGGCCTCTTCCGGCCGATCCTCATGGGATCGTGGTCCGAGGCTGTGCCCTACGGCATCTTCCCGCACCTTGACTGGACCACCGCGTTTTCGATCCGCTACGGCAACCTCTACTACAACCCGTTCCACTGCCTTTCGATCGTCTTCCTCTATGGCTCGGTCCTGCTCTTTGCGATGCACGGTGCCACCATTCTCGCGGTTAGCCGTTTCGGCGGCGACCGGGAGTTGGAGCAGATCGTTGACCGTGGCACGGCCTCAGAGCGCGCCGCCCTCTTCTGGCGCTGGACCATGGGGTTCAACGCGACAATGGAGGGGATTCACCGCTGGGCCTGGTGGTTTGCAGTTCTCACCCCGATCACGGGTGGTATCGGCATCCTTCTGACCGGCACGGTCGTGGACAACTGGTTCATCTGGGCACAGGAACACAACTTTGCGCCCCTTTATGACGGATCTTACGGCTACGACGCTTACGGCTCTTACGAAGCCTTCATCGGACAAGGAGAGTAAGCCATGTTTCCCAAATGGTTTGACAAATGGAACCGTCAGAATCCGACCAATATCTATGGGCCTGCGATTGGCATAGGTGTGATCGGCGGGGCAGTGTTCGTGGCAGCAGTCTTGGTGACATGGGGTCAGCCCTATGCCACCGAGAGCCTCCAGACCGGCCCGCGCGGCACCGGCATGTCGGTGCCCGAGTTCAAGCTGGATCTGGCCAAGCCAGATCCAGGGATCGAGAGCTTTCTTGCCTCAACCTCGGCACCGGTGGTGCCGCAGGGTGGCGAGCAGACCGCTGGTGAGGCGCGTGAGAACGTGCCGCCGGGGTTGGAGGGGCTGACGGTCGAGAACTATGACCGCCTGCTGGCTGCAATGCGTGTCTGGACCGGGATTCCCGATCTCTTCGAGAGCCCGGACAACTACCAGACCGCTGTTGGCCATGTGATGATCGGCATGACCCAAAACCTCAACGAGGCATGGTCCGGCCATGTAAACGCCAACAAGGAGGTGGGTGTGACCTGTTACACCTGTCACCGTGGTCAGCCGGTGCCGTCCGATGTCTGGTTCAGGATCAACCCGGTGAACGAGAGCACCGAAGGCTGGTCGGCCAATCAGAACCGGGTGACGGTGCAGTCGCAATATACCTCGCTGCCCTCGGATGCGCTCGAGAAATACCTGCTCGATGGCGAGAGCATCAAGGTGCATGACTTGGAATCGCGCGTGGCCGGAATTCCGGGCACCGATGACTATCCCGGCATCCAACAGGCAGAGCGGACCTTTGCGCTGATGAACTATGTCAGCAACTCGCTCGGGGTGAACTGTGTCTTTTGCCACAACAGCCGCGCCTTTTACGACGGGTCTCAAGTGACGCCGCAATGGGGCACAGAGATTTTGGGCATCGAGATGGTGTTGGAGTTGAACAATACCTATCTCGTGCCGCTCGAAGGTCTCTTGCCCGAAGAGCGCCTAGGCCCGATCTATGCAGACGCGCCCAAGGCCGCCTGCAAGACCTGCCACAAGGGCTATCAGCAGCCCCTGCAAGGCACCAATGTGATCGGCAACTGGCCGGAACTCGCCACCACCAGCGGCGAGCCGGATTACAGCAACTGATGATGCACGGGGGCGCTTGATGCGCCCCCGCTGCCCCTTGCCGCCCCTCGCGCGGGTGGCATCAGCGCCACCGGGGAGGAGGCCGCCATGACCCAAGACAGACCCAACACACCGCTTCTGGACCGCGTCGCCGGACCATCGGATCTGCGACAGATGCCCGATGAGAAACTGGCCCTGCTTGCCGATGAACTGCGCGCCGAGGTCATTTCCGCTGTCTCGGAAACCGGCGGGCATCTCGGGTCATCGCTTGGCGTGGTCGAATTGGCGGTGGCCATTCATGCGGTCTTCAACACCCCGATTGACAAACTCGTCTGGGACGTGGGCCATCAGTGCTATCCGCACAAGATCTTGACCGGCCGCCGTGACCGCATCCGCACCCTGCGGCAAAAGGACGGGCTCTCCGGATTCACCAAACGCTCGGAATCCATCTACGATCCCTTTGGGGCGGCCCATTCATCGACCTCGATCAGTGCGGCATTGGGATTTGCCGTGGCCCGCGACATGGGACAGGCCACAGGCGACGCCATCGCGGTGATCGGTGACGGCTCGATCAGCGCGGGCATGGCCTATGAGGCGCTGAACAATGCCGGGGCCGAGGGCCGCCGCCTCTTCGTCATTCTCAACGACAATGAAATGAGCATCGCGCCGCCGGTGGGTGCCATGTCCTCTTATCTCAGCCGGATGTATGCCAGCGAACCTCTGGCGCGCATGGCCTCGCTTGCCGAAGGGTTCGAGGCCGCCTTGCCCGCGCCCCTGCGCGAGAGCGCCAAGCGGGCGCGCCAATTGGTGACGGGGCTGACGGGCTCCGGCACTCTGTTCGAGGAACTTGGCTTTCAGTATGTCGGCCCCATCGACGGCCATGACATGGGGCAGCTTCTATCGGTCCTGCGCGCCGCGCGCACTCGGGCGACCGGGCCTGTCCTCATTCACTGCTGCACCGTCAAGGGCAAGGGCTATGCCCCGGCCGAAGGGGCCGCCGACCGCGGGCATGGCGTGTCGAAATTCGATCCCGCCACCGGCGCACAGGCCAAATCAAAACCCGGCGCTCCCTCTTATACGGGCGTCTTCGGGCAGGCTCTGACGGATGAGGCGGCGCGCGATGATCGCATCGTGGCCGTGACCGCCGCTATGCCCGATGGCACCGGCCTCACCAAAATGGCCGAGCGGTTTCCGGCGCGGGTGTTCGATGTGGGCATTGCCGAACAGCATGCCGTGACCTTTGCCGCTGGCATGGCGGCCTCGGGGCTCAAACCCTTCTGCGCGATTTACTCGACTTTCCTGCAACGCGCCTATGATCAGGTGGTGCATGACGTGGCCCTTCAGGGGCTCCCCGTCCGCTTTGCCATCGACCGCGCCGGGTTGGTCGGGGCCGATGGCGCGACCCACGCGGGGGCGTTCGATATCGGCTATCTCGGCAATCTGCCCGGCATGACCCTGATGGCCGCCGCAGACGAGGCCGAGCTTGTGCATATGGTCGCTACGGCGGCCGCCCATGATACCGGCCCCATCGCATTCCGCTACCCGCGCGGATCCGGCACCGGCGTGGCTCTGCCGGAACGGGGCAAACCGCTCGCCATCGGCAAAGGCCGCATCATCGAGGAGGGCACGGATGTGGCGATCCTCAGCTTTGGCGCGCATCTCTTTGAATGTCAGGTCGCTGCCGACATGGTCGCCGATGATGGAATTTCCGTGACTGTGGCCGATGCCCGCTTTGCCAAGCCGCTCGACACTGATCTCTTGATGCAACTCGTCAGCCACCACCGCGCGCTCATCACCGTGGAGCAGGGGGCGATGGGCGGCTTTGGCAGCATGGTGATGCACGAATTGGCCCGGCGCGGCGCCTTTGACAAAGGTCTCATCCTCCGCACCCTCTGCCTGCCCGACCGGTTCATTGATCAGGCCAACCCCGAGGATATGTATGCTGATGCCGGACTGTCGGCCACCGGCATTGCCGATATGATCCGGGCCGCTCTGGCAGGTCGTGCAGAGGTCGTGCCGCTGCGTCAGGTGCTCTGACAGAATATGGCTTCAAGGGCGTGTCACGGTCTGGAGATAGGCCCAGACATCGCGCGCCTTTTGCACGTCTCGTAATTGATAGGCCATCTTGCCGCGAGCGCTCGGATCGTCGAGGTAATTGCGCAGATAGGCCGTGGCGTCACGCACGTAGACCACGAAATCTTCCTCATTCCAGCGCAGGCCGGACTTGCCCGCCGCGATCATCGAGGTCGAGTAGTGGAATCCCGGCACGCTACCCGCATGCCGCCCGATCACACCATAGAGGTTGGGACCGGTTCGCCCACCCCGCACCACCGGCGTTTCGGTCTCGTCGATGATCGAATGACAGGCACGGCAGTCCTTGAACAGCGCCTTGCCCCGCGCCACATCCCCGGCGAGGGCCGGTCCTGCGAGACCGACAAAACCGAGTACAAAAATCGCGTACAGATTGTACACTGTGTATCCCTCTCGCCTCTGCGCGCCCCCTCAATAGGTGGGCGGCAGACAGGCTGAGTCAATCAGTGTAGGGCTCGGATCACGCGCTTGTCAGCCCGCGTGCGCAGCCTGTGTGAGGTGGCGTTGTCAGGCCACCGCATGCGCCAGAGCGCATTGTTTCCACAGCACGGTCAGCGCCCGGACCAGATGATCTATATCGGCATCCGAATGCAGCGGACCGGGGGTAAAACGTAACCTTTCCGTGCCTTTAGGCACGGTGGGATAGTTGATAGGCTGCACATAGATCCCGTAGTCGCGCATCAGGATATCGGCCAGCATCCGGCATTTGACCGGGTCCTTGATCATCACCGGGATGATATGGCTGTCGTTTTCCAGATGTGGAATCCCCACCCGGTCCAGCAGCGACCGCAGCCGCGCCACCTGCGCCCGTTGCGCCTGCCGTTCCTCCTGCGACTGTTTGAGATGCCGAATACTCGCCGTCGCCGCCGCCGCCACCGCCGGGGGCAGGGCCGTGGTAAAGATAAATCCACTCGCAAAGGACCGGATGAAATCGCACATCGCCGCCGACCCGGTGACATAGCCGCCCATGCAGCCATAGGCCTTGCCCAGCGTTCCCTCGATCAGCGTGATCCGATGCGCAAGGCCTCGTTCCTCTGACACTCCACCGCCGCGCGGGCCGTAGAGACCCACGGCATGCACCTCGTCGAGATAGGTCATCGCGCCATGTTTCTCTGCAACTTCAACGATTTCCGCCATGGGGCTGATGTCGCCATCCATCGAATAGACGCTCTCGAATGCCACGATCTTGGGCGCATTAGCGGGCAGGGTGGCCAGCTTGCGATCCAGATCCTCGGGGTCGTTATGCCGCCAGATCACCTTTTTGGCACGGCTGTGGCGAATGCCTTCGATCATGCTGGCATGGTTCAGCTCATCCGAGAGGATCACGGCATCCGGCAGCCGCGCGCCCAAGGTCGAGAGCGCAGCCCAGTTCGACACATAGCCCGAGGTGAACAGAAGCGCGGCGTCCTTGCCATGCAGATCGGCCAGCTCGCGCTCCAGCACCAGATGGTGATGCGCCGTGCCGGATATATTGCGCGTGCCACCAGCACCCGTGCCGCAGGCGTCGATCGCGTCCTTCATTGCTTGGCGGACCACGGGATGCTGTCCCATGCCGAGATAGTCATTCGAACACCAGACCGTGACCTCTGCAGGCGCCTCCGCGTCATGGCTCTTGGCCTTGGGAAAGGCACCGCATTGCCGCTCCAGTTCCGCGAAAATGCGATAGTTGCCTTCCTTTTTCAGCGCGTCCAACTGCGCCGTGAACATGGCATCAAAATCCATGATGTCCCTCCGGTCTTGATTTTTCAGGTGTTGGTTTGGGCGCGGGCAGCATCCAGCGCCAGAGTTTCGCATCCGGCAATGGCAGCACCATCAACCAGTGTTCGAGCAGCGCCAACGCGGTGATTGCCGCCAAAAGCGCAAATCCCACAACCGCTTCGGGCGTGGGCGCGGACCAGAGCCGCTCCAGCCAGCAGGCCACGGCAAAGCTGAGCGCCGAGACCGTGAGCGGAAAGAACCAGCCCACCGGGGCCACGCGGAAATGGCTGGCCAGATGCGCCAGCTGCGCGGGGAGGAATTCGGTGTTGATCTTGGGCACGCCGAAATAGAGGTTCAGCTTGGCGCTGATGCGGGCAAAATAGAGGATCGTAAACGTCCACAACCCGACGGTATTGACTGCACCGGCGGCATAGAACCAGAGCAGGATCAGAACGCCGGTGAGCAGCATCTCGTGATAGGCGACCGTGCCCCAGGCGCGGATGAACCGTTCCCACCCGACCACATGTGCCGGGCAGGGGCGCGTGTTGGGTCCGGTGATCGCCCCGGTGAGAAAGCTCATCTCGATCCAGCCCCAGATCGCCAGTGCAGCAAGGAATGCGCCGCAGGCCGCCCCGGTGCCGGTCAAGCCCAAACTCGCCTCATAGCCCCAGATGCCAAGACCCAGCACAGGAAGGGCCAGAAGCACCGCGCGGCGGCCGGCCCTGTCCCCTTTGCGCTCGCACAGGCGCACCACCAAGAGGATCGCCCCGGTGGCGAACCACCAGACAAAAAGCGCCAAGAGGGCTGCGATCCAAGGGCTTTGCACGGTCAGTCCTTCATCTTGCAAGAAATATCCAGATCCATCGTTTCAATAGGCCGGAACCATCCGGGGCGACGCAGGCAGCGCATGTTTCTTGGCCGGGATCGTGTAGAGCCCGACAAAGGCCGCCGCCGCGCGCATCTGTGCGCCGATTGACCGCAAGCGTCCGCCAAACCCGCCTTGTGCCCGCGCGTCCGCGAGGTCTGCATTGGCCTTTTGCAGCCGCACCAGCCCCGCTTGCCAGCGTGGGTTTTCGATATCGAGGGTGATCGGAAAAATCTGCTTGCTGATGTCCGATGTCTTGGTGAACACCTCATGCGCGTACCAATCGGGATCAACCCCGAGCGCGTTGTGAAAGGCAGGCCGCTGATGGTCGCGCACATACATCGTGGCATAGACGGCAGTGAGAAAGAACTTGATCCACAGCACGTTCTTGCCGCTCGTCAGCTTGGGGTCGGTCTTCATCAGAAGCGCAAAGGCCTCACCATGGCTGAACTCGTCATTGCACCATTCCTGAAACCATTTGAAGATCGGGTGGAACCGGTGCTCGGGATGCGCCTCAAGATGCCGAAAGATCGTGATATAGCGGGCATAGCCGATCTTTTCGCTGAGGTACGTGGCGTAATAGATGAACTTGGGCCGGAAATAGGTGTATTTCTTTTGCTGGGTCAGAAACCCGAGGTTCACCGCAACGCCCGCTTCGCGCAGGGCGTCGTTGATAAAGCCCGCATGGCGTGCCTCATCGCGCGCCATCAGTTGAAAGAGCTGGGTGATGTCCTTGTTATTGCCGCGCCGCTTCATTTCCTTGTAGAGCACGCAGCCGGAAAACTCGGCAGTGCAGCTTGAGACGAGAAAGTCGATGAACTCTTTCTTCAGTTTCGGTTCCATCCCCGCCCAATCGACATGGTCCCAGTCCTCGTTCTTCTTGAAATGACCCTTGTTGGGGTCTGCTTCCATCTGGTCGATCAGCTTGTCCCAGTCCTCGCGCACCGACGAGACGTCGATCGCGTCAAGCTCGTCGAAATCAGTGGTGTAAAAGCGCGGCGTAAGCAGGGTGTTCTGCATCGCGAGGTCCGTGGCGGCCTTGCTGTCGAATTTCGCATTCGCCTCTTGGATGGCGAGACCCTCTTCGACGGTGGTGGCGTCGGCGGAATGTTTGACGGCGATATTCATAGCGTCACCTCATCGGAGAAGGAGAATTCACAGAGTTCCATCACTTCGAAATCGCCAGTCAGGCGGGTCCAGAGGCGCTCAATCGCGCTCGCGCGGATGATGGTGGCCTCGCGGTCTTCGCTCACGACCATGCCGTAGGGGGCCATGATCTCGGGGCCATGCACCTTGACGCTGTCGCCGGGATAGACGGTGGTGCCGTTGTTGAAACGCACATGGGCGTGCAGGCTCTCGAAACAGTGGCTGATCTCGACCGTGCAGGGCGCGCGTTCAAATTCGCGTGTCAGAAGTCCCATCGTGGTGTTCCTTTCCTAGCGGGTCAAAAGTTTGGTGAAAGCCATCGAGTTGGTCTGGCCAAAGCCCATCAGATCCGCGCCCCATCCGGTCGAGGGGTCGTAGACCGAGAGGCGGCCGTCCTTGCGGGCGATGATCGTGACGGGGCCGGTGAGGTCCACGCCATGCTTGGCGCGCTCGCGGTCAAGAACGCGGGCGACACCGGCGATAAATCCACCCTCTTCGGGCGAGAGATTGGCGATCAGGGTGCCATTGGCATCCAGAACCGTCGCCGCCCCGCTCATGTCGCCGCTCAGAAACACATGGCGTTCCAGCACGATTTCACTGTCGGGCGGGGTCGCGACCAGCGGCGCATCGGTGAGGCGCGCGTAGGTGACCAGCGCCAGCACCGCCAGCACCAGCCCCAGCATCGCGCGGATCATCATGCGCGGCACGAGGTCGCGATCTGGCGGAGCTTTATACCTTGGGGCGCTTGTATCGGTCATGTCATCGGCTCCTGTCTATTCCGCCGCCATGGCACGCGCGGGCGCGCTGCGCATGATCTTGGGCGTGGCGATGCGGGTCTCCGCCGCTTCGGCCAGCATCTGTGCAACTTTGGCGGCCTCGGGAATACAGCGCAGCGCAGGCTGAGTGCGGCGCATCACCCAAGGGCGCACATGCGGCCAGCAGACCAGATAACTCAGCTGGGTCTCACCCATCAAATCGAGCGCGATGGTGCCGGTGCCGCCACGCCCGAGCTTCAAATCGGCGCGTCCGACCTGCGTATAGGGCAGGTTGAGCGTGACCGTCAGCGCCGCCCCGATCCGCATCGCAACGCGGCGGTTGGTGATCGTATAAACCGTGGCGCGCGCTTGAATGTAACCGACCAACATCAGCATCAGGCACACCACCACGCCCATGATCAAGAGCGGCGAGGCGGCGGCAAAGGCCCCTATGAGCGGCATCTGATCCATCAGGGTCACGAACCGCCAGACGGCGAGCACGACGAAATAGCCCGCAACCCACGGCAGGCTGAGCGACTCAACGCTCAGTTGCCACCAGTCGGGTCGACCTTGCCAGAGAATACGCTCGCCGTCTGGCGGTGTCTCTGGAAGGCCCTTTACGGGTTCAAAGGCGAAATCGTCGTGGCTCATGGCTTCGGTCCTTATCCCAGCAGCGGCTCTTGCCGCGCTTCACTGGCGTAGAGTGTCCCACCGCCGTAATAGGCGCTGATCTTGTCTTCTTCGAGCAAGGTCACCTGACGCGGCGAGGCGTGGTGCGGCACGCCCGCGAAATGCTTGCCAAAGATCGAGCGAACATTGACGCGGTCGGATTTGATCCGGGCAAAGGTCATCGGCACCAGTCGCTTGCCTTCGCCAAACGGGGCCGCCAGATCAATCTCGAGATAGCGCACCAGTTGCTCGGGCTCGTCGATCCACATGTCGCTGATCTTGCCCACGATCTCGCCGTCACCGGCATGAACCGCAAGGCCGCGGGGATCGCGGCCAGCGGCCACGACGAAATGCTCGGTCGCAGCCATTGGCACGATCTTGGGGTGGCCGTGGCCATCCAGTTCCGGCACATCGCGGCGCGGTGCCCAAGAGGCGGGACCAACACCGTCAACCATCGGATCGCCAGTGGGCGCAAACGGAAACCCGTTGCCCGCCGCGGTCTTTTCCAGCGCCAGATCGGTGCGCTCGGGGTTCTGCCCCGAGGGCACCGTCAATTCACCCCGTCCATGCGGCAGCTTAAAGGTCTTGTCGCCGGGCAGCGGAAACAGCCCTTGATTGGCCGACGGCCTGCCGTCGTCATCCTCCAGCGGATAGCCTTCCCGCATGTTCTCGCGCTGAATGTAAAAGATCAGCAGCGCGAAAAACCCATAGAAAAGCCAAAGTGAGAGGCTCGCGAGATCGAAATTTCCAAAGAACGGCTCGGTCATGTCAGACTCCTTTCGAGCGAACGCAGGTCATGTGGGGAAATCGGCCAGCCCGATGCGGCCGCCCCCGGATTGTGTTGTGCTGCCGGATTGCTTGAACCGCACCAGCGGTCCCAAAACGGCCAGGGTAATGAAAAGCAGGGCAATTTCCCCGTGATAGACCACCGAATAACCGGTGGCTGCTGTGCTCAGCGCCTCGCCCATCTGCCCTGATAGGGCCAGATGATTGACCGCGTCGCGCACGCCGCCGCCAATCGCGATCGAGAGCCCCGCCGCCGTGGCCTGTGCGGCCCCCCAAGCGCCAAGTGCGAGACCGTGCCCGGCCATGCCGCCCGCGGCCAGCGCCATGGCGGCGGTCAGTGTGGATACCGCAAAGAGTCCGCCACCGAGACCAATGAGACCAGCCCCGGCAAAAAACAGCGCAGGTGCCTGCATCGGCGCGGCAAAGATCACGGTGGAAAAGGCGACAATCCCGATCAAGAGGCCGGTGCCTGCCATCCGATAGGCATTGGCCCCCCGCAAG
The DNA here is from genome assembly GCF_053628575.1 of Roseovarius sp. MBR-51. Taxonomy (NCBI): domain Bacteria; kingdom Pseudomonadati; phylum Pseudomonadota; class Alphaproteobacteria; order Rhodobacterales; family Roseobacteraceae; genus Roseovarius; species Roseovarius sp. MBR-51. The sequence continues at coordinate 115,700 of NZ_JBRJGQ010000007.1, read as the reverse complement.
AGCGCGCGTCCCGCAAGCGCAAACCCCATGAGCGCGCCGATCGCCCAAACGGCGGTCAGCATCGTCGTGGATGACACCGAAAGCCCTAGGACTTCACCGCCATAAGGCTCCAGCAGCACATCCTGCATGTTGAAGGCCATGGTGCCAAGGAACACCACCGCCAGCAAACGCCCTGCCGTGCCCCCGGCCATCAGGTCGGCCCAGGCGGCACGGAATTCGGGGCGTGGAGCCTCGCGTTCGGCGCGGCTCATCGGGTTCAACTTTTCCTGTTTCCAGAGCGCCACAAGATTCAACAGGATACCAGCCAACGCCGCGCCCTGCACCACGCGGATCAGCGTGAAGGGCGCGAAATCCCGCAAGAGCCAGCCGATCACGATGGCCGAAATCGCCATGCCTAAAAGGAACATGACGTAAAGGAGTGCCACGACGCGCGGCCGCGTCTCATCCGTGGCGCGGTCACTGGCCAGCGCCAAACCGGCGGTCTGTGTCATATGAAGCCCAAGGCCGGTCATCAGAAAAGCCAGCGCCGCCAACACTTCGCCCGCCCACGTCGGGCCGACGACCTGTTGGCCCGACAGGACCAACAACGCGAAGGGCATGACGGCCAGCCCACCCATCTGCCAGAGCGACCCAAACCAGAGATAGGGAATACGCTTCCACCCCAGCGCCGAGCGGTGTGTGTCGGACCGAAACCCCATCAGCGCCCGGAACGGCGCGATCAGCACCGGCAGCGCGATCATCGTCGCAACCACGAGGGCCGGCACCGAAAGCTCCACGATCATCACCCGGTTGAGCGTGCCCAAAAGCAGCACCGTCGCCATCCCCACCGACACCTGAAAGAGCGACAGGCGCAAGAGCTGCCCAAGCGGCAGACCCTCGCTTGCCGCATCTGCAAAGGGCAGCCAGCGCGTGGTCAGCGCCATAAGGGGGGAGGGGCGGCGCATGCTCATCCCAGCACCTCCATCGCCTGAGAGATATAAAAGCCCGATGTCACCCGCTCTAGCGGTTTCAAACTGCATGTGCTGCCCGCGTAGCGCAGCGCCCGCAGCAGCCGCGCCGACGAATGCGGCACCATGCTGGGCGACCGGTCGGCGCGGGGAAAGAGCTTGCCCATGCGCCACATCGCCATCAAGAGCGGCGTGCGCGGCGCCACGGTAAAGATCACCGTGCTTTTGGTCCGCGCCGCCAACGCATCAAGCGCCCGCGCCAGATCGGCCTCAGTGTAATAGATCAGGCTGTCCATCGCCATGACGTGATCGAACACCCCAAGGGCCGGATCGAGCATGTCGCCCGCGTGAAAGCTGACATGCGGCGCCAGCGTCTCCGGCAACCGCCGCCGCGCCACGTCGATGAGGGCGGGCGAGATATCGACCGCCATCACCTCGGCGCCGCGTGCCGCCAGTTCCGCCGTCATCTGCCCCGCGCCGCAGCCCGCATCGAGCACCCGCAGACCACGCATGTCCTGCGGTAGGCACGCCAGCATCTGCGCGCGCATCGCGTCGCGACCGATCCGCACCGTCTGGCGGATCTTCGAAACCGGCGCATCCGACGTCAGCCGCTCCCAGACCTGGGTCGCGGTGCGGTCGAAATAGGTCTCGACCCGGTCGCGCGTCTGCGCCCAGTCATCCTGGGGGGCACCAAGGGCCGGAGGCGAGCTGAAGTCACGCATCAATCGAACCCCAGCAATTCAAAGATGTCGCGGTCTTCCATCGGCGCGGGGGCCAAGGGATCGGTGCCGTTCCAGAGATGCTGCGCCAGCCCTGTGTAGATGTCGCGCACCATCTGCACCTCGTCATCCAGCTCCATCTCGAACAGCGTCTTTTTCTTGAGACGCGAGCGGCGGATGGCGTCGATATCGGGCATATGCGCAATGCGGTTGAAGCCCACCACGTCGCAATAGCGGTCCACCTCGTCCGTATCCTTGGACCGATTGGCGACACAGCCCGCCAACCGCACCTTGTAATTGGCGGATTTGGCCTGCACGGCGGCAATGATCCGGTTCATCGCATAGATGCTGTCGAAATCATTGGCGGTGACGATGAGAGCGCGATCCGCGTGCTGCAACGGTGCCGCAAAGCCACCGCAGACCACATCGCCCAGCACGTCAAAAATCACCACATCGGCATCATCGAGCATGTGATGCTGCTTGAGAAGTTTGACCGTCTGGCCGACCACATAGCCGCCACAGCCGGTGCCGGCAGGGGGGCCACCAGCCTCGACACATTTCACGCCGCCCCAGCCCACGGTCACGAAATCCTCGGGGCGCAATTCCTCGGCATGGAAATCGACGCTCTTGAGAATGTCGATCACCGTCGGCTGCAACTGACCCGTCAGGGTAAAGGTGCTGTCATGCTTGGGGTCGCAGCCGATCTGCAACACCCGTTTGCCCATGGCGGCAAAGGCCGCCGAGAGATTGGACGAGGTGGTCGATTTGCCGATCCCGCCCTTGCCATAGACCGAGAACACCTTGGCGCCTTCGATTTTCATATCGGCGTCCTGATGCACCTGCACCGATCCCTCGCCGTCCTGTCCCCTCAAGCTGGGAATGTCGTCGCGCGGGCTCATGTTGTCCTCCAATCGGCTTGCGCCGTGATGTTGTGTTTCATCGTTCCCGAAATACTCCGGGGGTGTGGGGGCTGGCCCCCACGCCGGCACTCGTCACATGTGCAAACAGTCGTCATTCTGCGGCCACCCCTTCCATACGGTCTTCCATTGCCGCCGCTGCGGATTGCAGGGCGGCGAGGGTCGCGGCATCGGTCTGCCAATAGGCGCGGTCATGCGCTTCGAGCAGGCGGTTCGCCATGCGCGACGAGGCCACCGGGTTGAGATCGCTCAACCGCTTGCGCATCACCTCATCGAGCACGAAGGTTTCGGAAATCCGCTGATAGATCCACGGCTCCACCTGTCCGGTGGTGGCCGACCAGCCCATCGTATTGGTCACATGCGCCTCGATCTGGCGCACGCCTTCGGCCCCATGGCGCAACAAACCCTCGTGGAACTTCGGGTTGAGCGAGCGCGAGCGTGTCTCCAGCGCCACCTGATCGGCCAGTGTGCGTACGGTCCCGGTGCCGCGCGTGGTGTCCGAGATATAGATCACCGCTTCCTTGCCGCCGCGCGCCCGGCGCACGGCGCGGGAAATGCCGCCCAGCGTGTCGAAATAATGGTCCACCGTGGTGACACCCAACTCGACCGACTCGAGGTTCTGATAGGCCACTTCGACCCGTTCCAGCGCCGCCTGCAACAGCGCGCCCTGGGCGGTCGCCTTGCCGTTGACGCCGTAGGCAAAGCCCTTGCGCGCCTGATAGGCATCGGCCAGCTCGTCCTCGTCGTCAAAGGCGGAACTGTCCACCATCTGATTCACATTCGAACCATAGGCACCCTCGGCATTCGAGAAGACCCGCAGCGCTGCCGCCTCGAGATCACACCCGGTTTTGGCCATTTGAGCGCGCACATGGGCGCGGATGAAATTCATCTCGTCGGGCTCATCGGCCTGTGCGGCCACCAAGGCCGCTTCGGCCAGCATCCGCGTCTGCAAGGGCAGCAGATCACGGAAAATGCCCGAAAGCGTCATCATCACATCAATGCGTGGGCGGCCCAGCACCTCGAGCGGGATAAGGTCCGCACCGGAGAGGCGTCCAAAAGAGTCAAACCGTGGCTTTGCCCCCATCAGCGCCAGCGCCTGCGCCATCGGCGCACCGTCGGATTTTATATTGTCCGATCCCCAGAGAACCAGCGCGATTGAACGCGGCAGGCTCTTATGCGTGTCGAGCAGACGCTGTGCCTGCCGCGCACCATCCCGACAGGCGAATTCAGTGGGCATGCGGAAGGGATCGAAGGCATGGATATTGCGGCCCGTGGGCAGAATATCCGCCGAGCGGATCAGGTCGCCCCCCGGCACCGGCGCGGTGAACCGCCCGCCCAGCGCATGCAGCAGGGCGGGGATCTCCGTTTCCTGTTGCAGCATCAGATCAACCCGAGCGCGCGTTTCGGCATCGGTGCTGTCCATGATCGCAAGATAGCCCGCCCGCGCTTCGGCGCTCATGGGCCGCCCCAGCACATGCATGCCCTCGGGAATCAACGCCTCTTCGGTCTCCAGCAGTTTCAGCCAGAGCGTATCCGGCTCGCGTCCGCCCATATCGACCACGATCGCTTGGTCCGCAATCAAGGCGCGGAGTTCGGCACGCTCGGGGGCGTCCCCGGCCATCTCGCGCCAGCGCTTGAGACTGTCCTTGAGTTCCGCCAGACCCTTGTAGAGACCAGAGCTTGCCAGCGGCGGCGTCAGATGCGTGACCGTGACCGCACCGCTGCGCCGCTTGGCAAGGCTCGCTTCCGAGGGGTTGTTGGACGGGTAGAGATAGACATTGGGCAAATCGCCGATCAGGCGGTCGGGCCAGCAGCCCGCGCCCGGCCCGGCCTGCTTGCCCGGCATGAACTCCAGCGCGCCATGCATCCCGAAATGCAAGAGCACATCGGCGTTAAAGCTGTTCCTGAGCCACAGATAAAACTGTGCAAAGGCATGGGTCGGGGCAAATCCGCGCTCAAAGAGCAACCGCATCGGATCGCCCTCATAGCCAAAGACCGGCTGCAACCCGACGAACACCTTGCCGAATTGCGCGCCAAGGATAAAGACCCCGCGCCCGTCCGATTGCACCTTGCCGGGGGCCGCCCCCCATTGTGCCTCGATCTCGCGCAGCCAAGGCGTATTGCGCACCATATCATCCGCGCCGACATGCGCTGCGATATTGGCCTCCTGGCCATATTGGCGCGCACTGCCTTCCAGCACGGCGCGGCGCAGATCCTCGACCGTTTCGGGCGGTGTCACGTCATAGCCCTCAGCGGCCATGGCATGCAGCATGTTATGGAGCGATTGGAACACATCGAGATAGGCCGCCGTGCCCGCAGCGCCCGCATTGGGTGGAAAGCCGAAGAGCACGATGCCAACCCGGCGTGCCGCCACCTCTTGCCGCCGCAGATGCGCAAGCCGCGCCACCCGCCGCGCGAGCACGTCGATCCGCTCATGGCAGGGGGCCATCGCTTTGGCTCCATCCCCTCCGCCGGAGCACCGATGCGCGCAGCCGTCACAGGCCACATCGCCGTGCCGTCCCGCAAAAACGGTCGGGTTGGTCGCCCCGTCAATCTCGGGCAGCGCGACCAGCATCGTGGTCTCGATCGGCCCCAGACCTCCCGCAGACCCGGCCCATTGCGCCAAGGTCTGAAACTCCAGCGGATGGGCGGCCACATAGGGCACGTCAAGGCGGCTCAGCAGATCAACCGCCGCCGCGCTGTCATTATAGGCCGGTCCCCCCACAAGGCTGAACCCGGTCAGCGACAAGAGCGCATCGACGCGTCCCTCAAAATACCGCTCGACCGCCGGGCGTCCATCCAGACCCGAGGCAAAGGCCGGGATCACCCGCAGGCCGCGCGCCTCAAGCGCCCGGATCACCGCGTCATAATGCGCATGATCGCCCGACAACACATAGCTGCGCATCACCAGCAGGCCGACCGTACCGCTTGCCCCTGCGGGCACCGGCAGGCGCGCGGCATCAATCGTGATCCGCTCCGGCAAATCGGGGTGATACACCCCAACTTCGGGATAATCCTGCGGTGCCGCAACGCGCAATCCGCGCCAGCGGGCCTCATGGCCATAGCGCGACATGAGGAACCGCAACATCGCCTCGATATTGTCATCCGACGTGCCCAGCCAATATTGCATGACCAGAAACCACGCGCGCAGATCCTGCGCCTTGCCGGGTATGAATTTCAGAATACGCGGCAACCGCCGCAGCATCTTCATCTTCTTTTCGCCCGACTCGACCGAGGGCTTGTCCGACCCGCGCAACCGCTTGATCAGTTTGCGCGCCCCGGTTTCAGGAGCAGCCATATCGAGCGTGCCCATGCGTGTCAGCTTGACGATCTGCGCATCGGCGATGATACCGATCATCGCGTCGCAGTGATCCCGCCGCGCTTGCAGGTCGGGCAGGATCGCCTTGAGATGTTCTTCGAGAAAGAGCAGGCTCACAAGGATCAGATCACCGCGCGCCACATCGGCGCGCGCAGTCTGCAAAGCCTCGGGGTTTTCGCCCCATTCGGCGGCGGCATGCACGCTCAATGTGAGACCGGGAAATTCCGCCGCCATCCGTTCGGCCACCCGCGCACAGGCCCCTGCGGCATGGGCATCCAGCGTCACGATCACGACGCGGTAGGGGGCGGCAGGGGTCAGATCATCGCGCATAATGTGCCTTTGCCTCATAGAGCGTCTCGATCCCGATCTCGCTCAGTCCCTTTTCCGTCGCGAAGATCTCGGTGTTGCGCCGGGCCTTGCCGCGCACGAAGAATGGGATTTTCTTGAGCTCGCGCTCGGCATCCGCCAGCCAGATCACCACAGCGGACGCTGTTTCCTGGGGCACACTGGCCTCAGGGTGAGAGGGGGCTGACCCTGCGTCATTGGCCACATGCTGCCCGCCATGGTGGCTGGCGCCTGCGGCGTCGTGGAATTCGAAATCGTCACGGAACATATGCAAGAGGTGCTCTTCGAGACCCATCACGAGCGGATGTACCCAAGTGTCAAAGATCACATTGGCCCCCTCGATCCCCATCTGCGGGGAATAGCGGGCCGGGAAATCCTGAACATGCACGGGGGCAGAGATTACGGCACAGGGGATGCCCAGCCGTTTGCCGATCATCCGCTCCATTTGGGTGCCAAGGATCATCTCTGGTGATGCGGCCTCGATCGCGGCCTCGACCTCGAGATAGTCGTCGGTGATCAGCGCCTCGAGCCCATAGGCCTTGGCCAATGCCCGAATGGGCCGCGCCATCTCGCGGTTGTAACAGCCAAGCCCCACCACCTCGAACCCCATCTCGTCACGGGCAATGCGGGCGGCGGCGGCGGCATGGGTGCCATCGCCAAAGATGAACACGCGCTTGCCCGTCAGATAGGTGCTGTCGACGCTGGCCGAATACCAAGGCAGACGCAAACGCTCTTCATCCATCGCTTGAGGAACGCCCGCCAGAAGACTGACTTCGCGAATGAAATCGCGGGTGGCACCGACGCCGATAGGAACGGTTTTGGTAAAGGGAAGACTCAATTCCCGCTCCATCCAGCGACAGGCGCTCTCGCCAGTCTCAGGATACATCAGCACGTTGAAATGCGCGGCCCCAAGCCGGGCGATATCCGAGGGGGACGCGCCATAGGGAGCCACCACATTCACCGCGATGCCCATATCGGCCAGCATGCCGGTCAGTTCGGTGATGTCGTCCCGGTGCCGGAACCCGAGGGCGGTCGGGCCGATCAGATTGCAGCTTATTTGCGCGGTTTTCTCGACCGGCTTGGCCAGCGTGCGGGTGATCTGAAAGAAGGTTTCATCCGCGCCGAAATTTTCCTTGCGCTGATAGCTGGGCAGTTCCAGCGCGATGACCGGCACCGGCAGGCCCATCATTTCGGCCATGCCGCCGGGGTCGTCCTGAATCAGTTCGGCGGTGCAGGAGGCACCGACAATCATCGCCTCCGGCTGAAACCGGTCATAGGCGGCCTGACAGGCGGTCTTGAAGAGATTGGCGGTATCGGCCCCAAGGTCGCGCGCCTGAAAGGTGGTGTAGGTCACGGGCGGGCGGTGGTTGCGCCGTTCGATCATGGTAAAGAGCAGGTCGGCATAGGTATCGCCCTGCGGTGCGTGCAGCACGTAATGCAGCCCCTTCATGCAGGTGGCGACGCGCATTGCGCCAACATGCGGCGGGCCTTCATAGGTCCAGAGCGTGAGCTTCATGATGCTGCCCCCAGTTTGAGAGCCGCGCGGCGGCGCATCGGGCGCGAGAAGAGCCCTGCGAGATCGCCTGCCTGTTCGTAGAAATGCACCGGGGTAAAGACCAGCTCGATCGCCCATTTGGTCGCCAGCCCCTCGGCCTCGAGCGGGTTGGCAAGGCCGAGACCACAGACCGTCAGATCGGGCTGTGCGGCGCGGCACCGGTCGAGTTGACGCTCGACATCCTGCCCTTCGGTCAGTTGCGGGCCTGCCTCGAGCAGGTCGAGATCGGGGCCGAGGATGTTCTTGTGCAGGAAGGGTGTGCCCACCTCGACGGCGCGCATGCCACATTCGCGGGTCAGGAACCGCGCCAGCGGGATTTCAAGCTGGCTGTCCGGGAAGAAAAAGATCGACTTGCCGCGCAGGCTCTCGGCGGCTTGGGCGACGGCGCGGGTGGCGCGGTCGCGCGGGGCGGCGGTGACACGCTCGAATGTGGCGTCATCGACGCCGAATTCATCGGCCACGGCGCGCAACCAGCCGGTCGTGCCCTCTGCGCCAAAGGGGAAGGGGGCCGGGATATGCCGTGCGCCCCGCCGTTCGAGCGCGGCCAGCGTATCGCCAAGGAAAGGCTGCAAGAGAGCAAAGACGGTATTCGGTCCAACGGCCACCGGATCATCTGCACGGCGCGCGGGCAGAATGGTCACATCCGTGATCCCCATTTGCGCCAACAGATCGCGCGCCTGATCCTCGACCACATCGGGCAGCGCGCCGACCAGCATCAACTGGCGTGCGTCGGTTTCGGGCAGGCCCGGAACCATTGAGGCCAGACAGGCATCCTCGCCTTGGGTAAAGGTTGTCTCGATGCCCGAACCGGAATAATTCAGCACCCGCACATGGGGGGCGTGCTGCACGCTCAGCTTCTCGGCGGCGCGCGCGAGATCGAGCTTGATGACCTCAGACGGGCAAGACCCCACAAGGAAGAGTTGCCGGATATCGGGGCGGCGCGCAATCAGGCGGCCAACTTCGCGCTCCAACTCGACCTGTGCATCGGCGAGACCGGCAAGATCGGTCTCTTCCAGAATGGCGGTGCCGAATCGTGGCTCGGCAAAGATCATCACGCCAGCGGCGGATTGCAGCAGATGTGCGCAGGTCCGCGAGCCGACCACCAGAAAGAACGCATCCTGCATCTTGCGATGCAGCCAGATGATGCCGGTAAGTCCGCAAAACACCTCGTGCTGACCGCGCTCGCGCAGGACCGGGGCGTCGCGGCATCCAGTGCTGGGGGGCGTGTCGAAACTCATGCCGCTTCCCCCGCCTGAAGGCGCGCCATGCGCAGCTTCCACAGGAATTGTCCGGCGTTGATGACATAGGCCGCGTAGGCCGCCAGCGCGAGACCCATCAGACCTTGCGGTGACAGCGCGTGGGTCCATAGCGCCCAGAGATAGGCGGTGTGCAGGGCGATGACGCCAAAGCTGAAAACATCTTCCCAAAAGAACGCAGGTGCAAAGAGGTATTGCCCGAACACGACCTTTTCCCAGATCGCCCCTGTCACCATGATGAGATAGAGCACTCCGGTTTTAACAACGATCGACCCGGTGGCGACCGCGAACCCGTCGCCCGTGGCGAGATAGCGCAGCACCAGACCCAGCGAGACCAGAAAGACGAGAAACTGCACAGGCGCCAGAATGCCCTGTACAAGCGTCCAGGCCGTAGCATCGCGGCGCATCCGCTCTGCGGCGGTGTACAGCGTCCCGGTCGCTTGTTGATGATGCGCCTGTCGCGCCATATCCCCTCCGGTCCTGTCTGGTCACTTCTCCTTGATGCTACGATTTGAAGTCCAAATGTGTCAATTATAATTTACACTTTAATCGGCCGCGCATCTGTCATTCTCGCTGGACGCACCTGATCCCTATGGCATTCAGGGGTAAAATTTAGGCAATAACGCACGCCTCAGGCCTTGCTCACAAGGAATATGAGGGGATTACAGGTGCATGTACGATTTATCAGGACGACCTGTCAGGATAATTTGACATTTGACGTTTGTAGACGCACACTAAATCAGACGGAGCAGAAAACGCGCCGACCTTTTGTTCCATGTGCGATTCGCAGTATAGCGGCACGCAGAGGATCGTGGGACAGCAGGGTCGCCTGGGAGGGCAACGCATGAGAGAACCCGACGATAGTGGGTCTGGTCCGCAAGCATCTGGAATTAGGTTTCTCGTCGAATCTGCCTTGCGCAAGGTGGCGCTCGACAAGCAGGGCGGGGAAATTCCCAAGAGCCGGAGCGAGTGGATTGCCAGACTCTGCGCCGCGCTGACAGATGAATCCGAGGCCGCGCATCAGCGCGTGGTTGCGGCGATGGTGGCCAATGGCATTCCATCGAATGAGATATATCAGAGTTACGTGCCGGACGCGGCGCGCTTTCTCGGCGAAATGTGGGTGCAGGACAAGGCCAGCTTTGTCGATGTCACCGTAGGGGCGGCGCGCCTTCAAGCGCTGTTTCGGTCGCGCGACGCGGCGGATCTCGGCGGGTGGATGGATCGCAGCATTCCCTTGGGCCAATCGGTCCTGATGATCGTGCCGACGTTCGAGGACCACTCCATCGGCGCATTTGTCGCAGCGGATCAATTCCGGCGGCATGGCATTTGGGTTCATATGGCCATCGGGCTTGAGGATCAGGAGTTGCAGCACCTTCTGGGCTCAGGCAGATTTGCAATGGCAGGTATTACCGCAGGAAGCGCAAAAACGCTTGAACGATTGACAGAACTAATAGATTACCTACGTTCTAATCTGGAATACTGTCCGCCAATCGTCATTGGGGGGCGCCTTGTAGATGAGCCGAGAGAAGTGGAAAAGAGGACTGGCGCGGATTTTGCAGTACGGACAGCACGGGAAGCGATTGAGCTGTGCGGTCTTGCATCAGTGGTTGACGCGTTATCAATCGACACCAGTGCGTAATCCGCGCGCCTCGCGCGCGAGAGTTGGGATGACAGCGTGACGAAGCAGAACAGGACGACTGAGCGGCCTCACACGGGTGGATTGCCCGGGTCGTCAAGCGTAGATCGCCTGATCGAACAAGCCTCTGACATCGCCGTCATGGTCGATGACAGGACGGTTGTCACGGCCATATCTGTCAGCCCTGATCTCCCCGAGCTGGGCAGCCTTGAACATTGGATCGGGCGGGACTTCCGCAACTTCCTGACGTCGGAGAGCCGGATCAAATTCGACGTGCGCATCGCTGATATGCGCGCTGACCCCGACAGCTTGCCTCGCCCCATCGAACTCAATCACCGCGACAATGCCAATTGGGAATTTCCGGTGCGCTACACACTCCACCGCGAACCCGAGAGCGGTGGCGTTCTGCTGTTGGGCCGGGATATGCAGCCCTTGGCGGAAATCCAGCAGCGGCTTGTGCGCGAACAGATAGCCCGCGAACGCGAGCTTGAGAAATTCCGCGGCATTGAGACCTGTTACCGTGTCGTGCTCGAAGCCTCCGAGACACCGCTTGTGCTGATCGACCCTGATCAGGGTCGCATCCGCGATATCAATTCCGCCGCGGCGCTTCTGCTTGGCTCCAAGCGCGACGTGCTGAACGGCAATGCCTTTGCGCAGGCCTTTGAAGGGCAGCGACGCGGCTCGTTCATGGACCAGCTGCGTGCGGCCGCCGCCTCGGATGAAATCACCGGGGTCGAGGCCGTGGCCCGACGGAATGGTCGCCTGCTTCAGCTGACCCCTGATCTCTTTCGCGCCTCCGGCGAAGTTCTCATGCTCTGCCGTATGGCCCCGATCGAGGATGAAGAGGCGGCGCGCCCCGAATCCACACAATCGCTGACGGCGCTCTTCGAGGCGGCCAGCGACGCTATCGTACTGCTCGATTCCAACGGTCTCATCCGTGATGCCAACGAGGGATTTCTGGTGTTGTCCGATGCGGCTCAATTGCGCGACGTGCAGGGCCGGTCCATGGCGGATTTCCTGTCGCGCGGCAGCGTCGATCTCAAAATCATTCTGGACAATACCCGCAAGACGGGGCGCATGCGCAACTATGGCGCGCACATCCAGAGCATCGTCGGCAGCCGCGCCTCGGTTGACATCTCGGCGGCACGTCTGCGCGGGCGCAATGTCGATCTGGGCGTCGGGCTGATCATCCGCGATACCACACCGCGTGACATGCCAACGGTCGAAGAGGCCTCGGCTGTGGTCAGCGAAGAGGCGATGCGCAATGTCATGGACCTTGTCGGCACCGCGTCCCTCAAGGAATTGGTTTCGGCCACCTCGGATGTGGTCGAGAAGATGTGCATTGAAACCGCCGTACGTCTGACCAACAACAACCGCGTGGCCGCTGCGGAAATGCTGGGGCTCTCGCGTCAGAGCCTTTATGTCAAGCTTCGTAAATTTGGTCTGATCAACGCGCAGGACGAAGATTAAGCCGCGTTGTGATCGCTTGGCCCGAGAAACTGCTTCCCTCACAGGTGAATGTATAGTTTAATTGACACTATGAGTGTCACAGAGTCTTTACACATTGCGCGCCGCCTGCCAGAGCCTCGGGCTCTGCTCACCCTGATCAAGCCGATCACATGGTTTCCGCCCATCTGGGCCTACCTCTGCGGGGTGATATCCTCCGGCGTATCCCCCCTGAGCAATTGGGGGCTGGTGGTGCTTGGCATGGTGCTGGCGGGGCCAGTGGTCTGCGGCATGAGTCAGGCCGCGAATGACTGGTGTGACCGCCATGTCGACGCGATCAACGAACCGCATCGCCCAATCCCATCTGGTCGCGTGCCGGGTCGCTGGGGCCTCTGGGTGGCGCTCGCCATGTCGGTCTTGGCGCTGATCATGGGGGCATTCCTTGGCCCTTGGGGCTTTGGGGCAACCGTGTTCGGAGTGCTCGCCGCCTGGGCCTATTCGGCAGAGCCGGTGCGCCTCAAGCGTTCGGGCATCTGGGGGCCGGGTCTTGTCGGGCTGTGCTATGAGGGTCTGCCATGGTTCACGGGCGCGGCTGTTCTGGCCGCTGGCGCGCCGAGCGCGCCGGTCATCCTGATGGCCGCTCTCTATGCCATCGGCGCGCATGGCATCATGACCCTCAACGATTTCAAGGCATTGGAGGGCGACCGCCAGACCGGCGTCAATTCCTTGCCGGTCACGCTCGGACCAGAGCGCGCCGCGCGCGTCGCCTGCATCGTCATGGCCCTGCCACAACTGGCCGTGATCGGTCTGCTGCTCGCATGGGGCCGCCCGTGGCATGCCGCCGCAATCGGCATACTTGTCCTTGGCCAGTTCTGGGCAATGCGTATTCTGCTCTCCGATCCCAAGGGCCGCGCCCCTTGGTATAACGGCACGGGCGTGACCGCATATGTCACTGGCATGATGATCGCCGCCTTTGCCGTCCGCATCGTCGGAGGGGCAGGATGACACTGAACTGGCTGCAAATCTTTCGCATGGGTCTGGTGCAGATGTGCCTTGGCGCGGTCGTCGTGCTGACTACCTCGACGCTCAACCGCCTGATGGTGGTGGAATTGGCGCTGCCCGCCGTTCTGCCGGGTCTTCTGGTGGCGCTGCATTACGGGATTCAGATCACACGGCCCAATTGGGGCTATCTCTCCGACACCAGCGGTCATCGCACCCGCTGGATCATTGGCGGCATGGCGGTGCTGGCCTCGGGCGGCTATCTTGCGGCCTTTGGCGTCGTGGTGATGGAGTCGCATTTCGCGCTTGGCCTCGCCCTCTCGATCTTTGCCTATGCGCTGATCGGGGTGGGGGTCGGGGCCTCTGGCACCTCGCTTCTGGCGCTCTTGGCCACGGCCACGGCCCCACGTCGCCGGGCGGCGGCGGCCACGATCACTTGGCTCATGATGATCGGCGGCATCGCGGTGACGGCGACCGTTGTTGGCGGGTTTCTGGACCCCTACAGCCCTGCGTTGCTGCTCGAAATCGTCGGTGTCGTCGCGGTCGGCGCGGTCGTGCTGACAGCGCTGGCCATTCACGGCATTGAGGCGCGTGTCGGCGTTCAGCCCGCCCGCGCCGATGCCCCCTTGCGATTTCGCGAAGGGTTGGCCGAGATCTGGGGGGAGCGTGAGGCGCGGCATTTCACGATCTTTGTCTTTCTGTCGATGACTGCCTATTTCATGCAGGAACTTATCCTTGAACCCTATGCCGGTCTTGTCTTCAGCTTTACGCCCGGCCAATCCACCCAACTCTCTGGCGCGCAGAATGGCGGGGTCTTTCTCGGCATGCTCACAGTGGGCATTGCGGCCACCGGCCTGCGCCTCGGGTCGATCCGGCATTGGGTTGTGGCGGGCTGTCTGGGATCGGCGTCGGCGCTTGCAGCGATTGCGCTGCTCGGGGCCTCGGGCGCGGCGGCGGCCCTCGTCCCGATCGTCGTCGTGCTTGGGTTCTTCAACGGAATGTTCGCAGTGGGCGCGATTGGCGCGATGATGGCACTGGCAGGGCAGGGGCGCGAGGCCCGCGAAGGCACGCGCATGGGGCTCTGGGGCGCGGCACAGGCGATGGCCGCAGGCTTTGGCGGCCTCTCGGGCGCCGCTCTCGTCGATATCATGCGGGCGCTCTCCAATACGGATGTAACAGCCTTTGGCGCGGTCTTTCTCTTTGAAGCTGGCCTTTTCGTGCTCTCGGCGCTGCTCGCGCTCAGGGTGATTGATCACGGTCGCGACCGGGGCGCGACACTTGTTCCGGGGGAATGACCATGTTTGATGTCGTCGTAATCGGGGGCGGCCCGTCCGGGGCCACAGCAGCCGAGGATCTGGCCCGCTCAGGGCATAAGGTGGCGCTCTTGGATCGCGCCGGACGGATCAAGCCCTGCGGCGGCGCAATTCCCCCGCGCCTCATTGCTGATTTCCACCTGCCCGACGATCAGATCGTCGCCAAGATCACCACCGCGCGCATGATCTCGCCCACCGGGCGGCATGTCGATATTCCCATTGAGAACGGCTTTGTCGGCATGGTGGATCGCGAGCATTTTGACGAATTCCTGAGGGCCCGCGCGGCTTCGGCCGGCGCAATCCGCGCCACCGGCACCTATCTGCGCATCGACCGCAGCGGGCCGACACCGGCGGTGATCTACCGCGACAAGGCAACGGGTGACGAACGCAGCCTGCGCACCCGCCTCATCATCGGTGCGGATGGGGCGCGCTCCAACGTGGCCCGCGCCGAGGTGCCGGGCGGCGACAAGATCCCCTATGTGATCGCCTATCACGAGATCATCGAGGCCCCGGAAGCGACAGCCGCCTATGACCCAAAACGCTGTGATGTGATCTATGACGGGGCGATTTCGCCGGATTTCTACGGCTGGGTGTTTCCGCATGGCAAATCCGCCAGCGTCGGCATGGGCTCGATGGTCAAGGGCGTGGATCTCAAACAGGCCACCGCCGATCTGCGTGCGGCCTCCGGCCTGACCGATTGCCCGACCATCCGCCGTGAGGGCGCACCGATTCCCCTAAAACCGATGGACTGCTGGGACAATGGCCGTGACGTCGTGTTGGCAGGCGATGCCGCGGGTGTCGTTGCTCCGTCCTCGGGCGAGGGCATCTATTACGCCATGGTGGGTGGCCGGGTTGCCGCGACAGCCGCAAGCGCCTGCCTCGCCTCCGGTCGCACTCGCGATCTCAAACTCGCCCGTCAACTCTTCATGCGCGACCATAAAACCGTGTTCCGGGTTCTGGCCTCGATGCAGAATGCCTATTATAAGTCCGACGAGCGGCGCGAGCGGTTTGTCTCGCTCTGCCATGACGTTGATGTGCAACGGCTGACATTCGAGGCCTACATGAACAAGAAACTGGTCAAGGCGCGGCCCATGGCGCATCTCAAGATCGGGTTGAAGAACCTCGCCCATCTGACGCGGCTGGTCTCCGCGACCCGCGTATGACAGCGCTGATCCCCACATGGATAGGCGGCGATCTGGTCGCTGTCGACAAGCTCGAGGCGCATCAGCGCGGGCTGCGGCACAAGGCGGTGTCGGTCTTTGTCATGGCGGGCGAGGATCTCTTGATCCAACGTCGCGCGCTTGGAAAATATCATACCCCCGGTCTCTGGGCCAACACCTGTTGCACCCATCCGCATTGGGGCGAAGACCCGCTCGCCTGCGCGCATCGCAGGCTGTCCGAGGAATTGGGCATCACCGGCCTTACCCTAACCCCCCGTGATCAGGTCGAATACCGCGCCGATGTCGGCGGCGGGCTGACCGAGCATGAGGTGGTGGACATGTTCATGTGTCGCCTGCCTGCGCGCTGCGCCCTGTCGCCGAATCCCGAAGAGGTGATGGACACCCGCTGGATTTCGCTCAACGCGCTCTATGCCGCGATCCGCATGCATCCCACCCGCTATACGCCGTGGTTGCGCATTTACATGGCCGAGCACGCGGCGCAAATCTTCGCCTGACGTCGCCGCTTCAGATCTGCCCCATCAGCGCCAGCCCGCCATAGAGCGTCACGGCGCCCAGAAGAATCGCCACGATCACATTGCGCAGCACATAGCCCGCAATCAACGTCACGGCCGCCGCCGCCATGCGCGGCGCATCCAGCGTGCCGCCGGTAGCGGCTGGCCAGACCACCAGCGGCGCAACCAATCCCGGTAGCACCGCGACCGCCGTATAGCGCAGATGCCGGAGCAGCCACGCAGGCAAGGGCCGGTCGCCAATCAGCCCGGTAAACACGAAGCGAAGGCCAAAACTACCCAGCCCGAGCAGCACAATCACGATCCAGAGGCTTGTCTTGTCGATCATGGCAAACGCGCCTCCTTGCGCCGCTCAAGGATCAACTCGACCTGCGCGCCGGTCATCATGCCCGCAAGGCCCGCGATCAGCAGCCCGAGGTTATAGGGCAGGAACGCAAACACCAGCGCCAAGGTCACAGACACAAACGCCGCCGCCAGATGCGCCGGCGTGCGCAGCATCGGCGCAATCATCGCAAGAAACGTGATCGGCAGCGCAAAGTCGAGCGCCAACCCCTCGGGAATCGAGGTGCCCACCAGCGCCCCCACCAGCGTGAAAATATACCAGAGCGGACAGATCGGCGTGACCACGCCAAAGAAATACCCCAGCCGCTGCGGCACTGTCCATCCGGGGTTCTGCTCGAATTTCACGATCGCACAGGCATAGCTCTGATCCACCGTGAAATAGGCGGCCAGCGCCCGCTGTCCCAAACTCGCCCCGCCGATATAGGGCGTGAGCGAGGCCGAATACATCGCCATCCGTAGATTGACCGCCAAGGCGGAAATCAGCGCAATCGCGGTAGGTGCGCCATCGCTGAGCAATTGCAGCGCCGTGAATTGCGCAGCCCCGGCGATCACCAGAACCGAAAAGCTGAGCGTTTCAAACACGTTCAGCCCAGCCTCGGTCGCCACCACGCCAAAGAGCAGCGAGAAGGGAACAATCACCAGAATGAAGGGCGCGCCGTCGCGCACGCCTTGCCAATAGGTCGAATTGGTGGTTTGCCTATGCACCGCTTGCCCCTAAGTTGCCCCCGTGCTCTGACACCGCCTACCCAATGCCAGAAGGAGATGCAATTGGCCACGACCGAGGACCTCCTGTCTTATCTCATCGCGCCCGATCCCGCAGCCCCCCGCCTGACCCGTTCGGTCGAGGGCATGGATCATGAGGGCAACCACACGCAAATCTCGGTGGTCGAGGAACGCCCGCTCACGATTTTTCTCAACGCGCAGGAAATCGTGACCGCCATGACGATTGGCGATTATCCCGAATATCTGGCGCTTGGCTTCCTGCGTAATCAGGGCATGCTCGGACCGCAAGAAACTGTCTTGGGCGTGGATTATGATGACGAGCTGGAAACCGTTGTGGTGCGCACCGATGGCCAGACCAACTATGAGGAAAAGCTCAAGAAAAAGACCCGCACCAGCGGCTGCGCCGTGGGCACTGTCTTTGGCGATATGATGGAGGGGCTCGAGGGCGTGACCCTGCCTGCCGTGACGGTGAAAACGTCTGATCTCTACGCGCTGGCCAGCGTGATCAACCGCACCCCCTCGCTCTATCTTGAGGCAGGCGCGATTCACGGCACCGTGCTCTGCCAGGGCAACCGCCCGCTGGTCTATATGGAGGATGTGGGCCGCCACAACGCCGTGGACAAGATCGCGGGATGGATGCTCAGCGAAGGCGTTGAGGCGGGCGATAAACTCCTCTACACCACCGGGCGTCTGACCTCGGAAATGGTGATCAAGACGGCGATGATGGGGATTCCTGTGCTCGCCTCGCGCTCGGGCTTTACCGCATGGGGTGTGGAAATCGCCCGTCAGGTGGGGCTGACCCTGATTGGCCGGATGCGCGGCAAACGCTTTGTCTGCCTCTCGGGGGATGACCGCCTCTTGCGGGATGCAGACCCCGACAGCGTAGGGGATGAGGACAAGAAACACCGCCGCAAAGGGGCAGACGTATGAACCGTCCCCTCGGGGTGATTCTGGCAGGTGGGCAGGCCACGCGCATGGGCGGCGGCGACAAGGGGTTGTTGCTGCTCGATAATCGCCCGATCCTTGCGCATGTGATGGACCGTCTGGCCCCGCAGGTCGGGGCGATGGCGCTCAACGCCAATGGTGATCCTGCCCGCTTTGCGGCGTTTGGCCTGCCGGTTCTGCCCGATCCCATCCCCGGTTTCGCCGGGCCGCTGGTGGGGGTTCTGGCCGGTCTTGATTGGGCAGCGGGGCAGGGGGCCGACACCATCGTCACCGTCGCCGCCGACACACCGTTTTTCCCGACCGATCTGGTGGCGCATCTGATCGAGGTTGCGTCAGGCATGGCGCATCCCCTCGTCCTTGCCGCCACTCCGCGCGGCGATACGGACACCAAATCCATGAGCGGCAGCGGTCTGATCCGCCACCCCACCTTTGGCCTCTGGCCCACGGCGCTGCGCCATGACCTGCGCGCGGCGCTGATGGATGGGCTACGCAAGGTGGTGATCTGGACCGACAAACACGAGGGGCGCGAGGCGGTATTCGACGACGCGCTTGATCCCTTTTTCAACGTCAACACGCCCGAGGATCTGGACGTGGCACGCAGGAGAGCAGCAGCATGAGGATATATGGCGTCACCGGCTGGAAGAACGCGGGCAAGACCGGGCTGATGGAGCGGCTGGTGGCGGAAATCACCGGACGCGGCTATACTGTCTCGACCGTGAAACACGCGCATCACACCTTTGACGTGGACCAACCCGGCAAGGACAGCCATCGCCACCGCATCGCAGGCGCGACCGAGGTGCTCTTGGCGTCGCGCAACCGCTTTGCCCTGATGCATGAATTGCGGGATGCTGAAGAACCCAGTCTCGAAACCCTCCTGCAAAAACTCGCCCCGGTCGATCTGGTTCTGGTAGAGGGCTACAAGCGTGACCGCCACCCCAAGGTCGAGGCGTTTCGGGCCGAGACCGGCAATCCGTTGATTGCCACCGATGATCCCACCATCCGCGCGGTGGCCACCGATACAGCACTTGAAATCGACCGTCCGCTCTTTGATCTCAACGACACCACGGCGATTGCCGATTTCATTCTGGCCGAGGTGGGATTGTGACCCCGTTCGACACCTTTGCGATGCTGGATTGGTCGGGGGGCAAGGATACCGGCCCGCGCCCGTGTCGGGATGCGATCTGGCTCGGGGTCACGCGCCACGCGACGGAGGAGGCCCCCCTCTATCTGCGCAACCGGGCAGAGGCCGAAGCGGCGCTCATGTCCCTCATCGCGGCAGAGATTGCGGCGGGGCGCAGGTTGCTGATCGGCGTGGATTTTCCCTTCGGCTTCCCGACAGGCTTCGCGCAGGGGCTGACCGGGTGCGACAATCCCTTTGCGGTCTGGGACTGGCTGGAAACGGTGATCGAGGATGCACCAAAGGCCAATAACCGCTTTGACGTGGCAGGCGAAATCAATGGCCGCTTTCCCGGTGTGGGACCATTCTGGTTCAACGGAGTGCAGCGTGACATTACGAACCTGCCGCGCAAGGACACGCGCGCAGGGCACGGCCTGCCCGAGAAGCGCAAAGCGGATGCGCGGGCGCCGGGCGCGTTCACCTGCTGGCAGCTGGGGGGCGCGGGGGCCGTGGGCGGGCAGATGCTGACCGGGCTGCCGGTGCTCAACCGGTTGCGGCGCAGGTTCTACGGGCAGGTCTCCGTCTGGCCGTTCGAGGTGCTGGACAAGCCCGTGGCGCTGGTCGAGACTTGGCCGGGTCTGATCAATCCTGCTGTAAAGCGCGCCGAAGCGGAGGGTGGCATCCGTGACGCCCATCAGGTGCGCCTGATGGCGCGCGCCCTTGGCCGCGTGAGCCCCGCCACGCTTGCCGCCATGCTGGACGTGGATGCCCCCGAGGAAGGTTGGATACTGGGTCTGGGACATGAAGACGACTTGATTGCCGCCTGCGACGATCAGCTCAAACCGCCGCCCCTGCGCAACGATTGCTTTGCGCTGCCTGCTGGCGTCGATTGGACGCCGGTCGATGACGCGCTCGCCCTCCTGCGCGATCGGCTGCGCCCCGTCGTCGGCCAGACCCGCGCACCTCTGGCGCAGGCGCTTGGCCGCGTTCTCGCCGCCCCCGTCACCGCCCCCCGCGCCAATCCGCCCGAGGCGAACACTGCCGTGGATGGCTACGGATTTGCCCATGCAAGCCTGACGACCGGCGATCAGGTGCTGCCGCTCGTTGAGGGACGCGCCGCCGCTGGTGTGCCCTATCCGGGCACCGTGCCGCCCGGCTACGCGGTCCGCGTGCTGACGGGTGCGGCCCTGCCTGCGGGCGTCGATACCGTGATCCTGCAAGAGGATGTGACCTTGGGCGAGGGCCGCATCGCCTTTCGTGCGGGCCTCAAACCCGGCGCAAACACCCGCCGCGCGGGCGAGGATGTGGCGGCCGGCGCGCCGGTGCTCTCGCCGGGCCGTGTGATTACGCCCGCCGATCTTGCGCTCTGCGCCGCCGTCGGGCTCTCTGACCTGCCCATCCATGATCAGTTGCGCGTCGCGGTGATCTCGACCGGGGACGAGTTGGTCGAGCCGGGCGAGCCCGCCCGCGAGGGGCAAATCTATGACGCCAACCGTCCCATGCTCCTGGGTCTCTTGCAGCAGATGGGCTATGCGCCGCTTGATCTCGGGCGCATTGCCGATGACCGCGCGACCCTGCGCGCCGCTTTGGACCGCGCTGCCCAGAATGCCGATGCGATCCTCACCTCCGGCGGGGCCTCGGCGGGGGATGAAGATCACGTCTCGGCCCTGTTGAATGAGGCGGGGGCGATGGCCCAATGGCGGATTGCGCTCAAACCGGGCCGCCCGCTGGCGCTTGGCCTCTGGCGCGGCGTGCCGGTCTTTGGCCTGCCGGGCAATCCGGTGGCGGCGCTCGTTTGCGCGCTGATCTTCGCGCGCCCCGCATTTCGGCTTCTGTCTGGCGCAGGGTGGTCCGTGCCCCAAGGCTTTGATGTGCCCGCCGGTTTTGAGAAACGCAAGAAACCCGGCCGCCGCGAATATCTACGTGCCCGCATCCGAGACGGGCGAGTTGAGGTTTTCGCCTCTGAGGGCTCTGGCCGCATCAGCGGATTGAGCTGGGCCGAGGGGCTGGTGGAACTGCCGGACTGCGCGGCCACTATTCAGCCCGGCGACCCGGTCCGCTATATCCCTTATACGAGCTTTCTCAGCGCCTGACCGGCGTCACGCCACCCCGGCGCGCAACGCATCATGAATATGCACAAGCCCACAAAGTTGCCCGGACTCGTCCACGGCAAACAATGCGCTGATCTTGTTGGTGTTCATCACTCCCAACGCCTCTGACAAGAGCGCATCCGGCAAAATGCTGCGGGGATTGCGGGTTGCCACCTCTCCGGCGGTACGCGCCATCAGGTCCGACAGGTTCCGGCGCAAGTCACCATCGGTGATCACCGCCAAGAGCCGACCATCCTCGACCACGGCCGCCACACCAAACCCCTTGGCGGTCATTTCCAGCAATGTCTCCCCCATCGGTGTGGTCTCGCGCACGACTGGCAAGGCATCGCCCCGATGCATCACCGACGACACCCGCAAGAGCTGCGCACCCAAGGTGCCACCGGGATGAAACGCCAGAAAATTCTCGCGCTCGAACCCGCGCAACCGCATCATCGCCACGGCCAGCGCATCCCCCAGGGCCAGCGTGCAGGTCGTGCTGGTGGTGGGGGCCATGCCAATGGCACAGGCTTCGGGGGCGTTCGGCAGGGTGAGCAGAAAATCCGCCTGTTGCCCCAAGGTGCTCTCGGCCTTCTTGGTAATGGCAATCAAGGGAATCGCGAAGCGGCGGCAATGGGCGATGATATCGGCCAACTCGCGGGTCTCGCCGGAATTGGACATCAGGATCACCGCATCCTCGCGGGTAATCATCCCCAGATCGCCGTGGCTTGCCTCGCCGGGATGGACATATTGCGCCGGCGTGCCGGTGCTGGCCATGGTGGCCGCGATCTTGGCGGCGATATGACCGGACTTCCCCATGCCCGAGACGATCACCCGCCCCCGCACTTCCAACAGCCGCGCCACAACCGCGTCAAAGTCGCTGGGCAGGGCTGCCCCCATCGCGGTCAGGGCTTCGGCCTCGATTCGGATGACGTCGCGGGCAATCTCGCTCGGGGTCTCGCTCGGGGTCTCGCTTTGGGTCTTGTCGGTAGACATGGGCGCAGCCCTCCTTTTGCGCCAACTGTTAGCGTGTCACGCGGCCGGGGCCAAGCGGAGGATGCTGATTTGCGGCAAATGAACCCTGCGAAACTGTGCCATTCACCCTGCTGAAAATACTTCGGGGGGTCCGGGGGACAGCGTCCCCCGGCGCTTGCGATTTTGTGGCTGGTAAGCGTCTGCGCGCCACCCTATCGTCGCGCCATGAACGCAGATGCCGCCCTTCTCGACAGCCGTTACGCTTGGACACGCCTTGCCGTGTCGCTGGCCATTGCCACGATTGGCAATGTCGGGATGTGGTCGATCATCGTCGTGATGCCCGCCATGCAGGCCGAATTTGGCGTCGACCGCGCGGCGGCCTCGATGCCCTATACTTTGACCATGGTGGGCTTTGCGCTGGGCAATCTCGGGATTGGCCGGGTGGTGGACCGCTACGGTGTAACAACAGCCCTGATTGGCGCGGCGATCCTGATTTCCTGCGCCACGGCGCTAGCCGCGATCAGCCCCACGGTGCTGATCCTGTCGGCGCTGCAATTTCTCATCGGATTCGGCACCGCCGCGAGCTTTGGCCCGCTCATCGCCGACATCTCGCTCTGGTTTCTCAAACGGCGCGGCATCGCGGTGGCGATCACCGCCAGCGGCAACTATCTCTCGGGCGCGATCTGGCCGGTGATCCTTGCGGGGATCTTGTCCGAACAGGGGTGGCGGGCGGTCTATATGGTGCTGGCCGTGGTGACCGTGGCGGGGGTGATCCCCCTGGCCCTGCTCCTGCGCCGCCGGGTGCCGCTGGGCGCACGCGCCCATGCCGATAGCCTCTCGTCCGCCCGCGCCGGGGCCACAGGCCTCTCGCCGCGCACTCTGGCCCTGCTTTTGGGTCTCGCCGGGGTTGGCTGCTGCGTGGCCATGTCGATGCCGCAGGTCCATATCGTGAGCTATTGCGTCGATCTGGGATATGGCCCTGCCGTGGGCTCGCAAATGCTGTCGCTCATGCTGTTGGGTGGGGTCGCCTCGCGCATTGTCTCAGGTCTGCTCGCGGACCGTTTGGGCGGCGTGCGCACGCTCTTGATCGGCTCGGCGCTGCAGTGTCTCGCGCTTTTCCTCTACCTGCCCTCGGGCGGGCTGACCTCGCTTTACATCGTGAGCCTCGTCTTCGGACTGGCACAGGGCGGCATCGTGCCCAGCTATGCCGTCATCGTGCGGGAATACATGCCCAGCGCCGAGGCGGGACGCCGCGTGGGCTTTGTGATGATGGCGACCATCATCGGCATGGCAATCGGCGGCTGGATGTCGGGCTGGATCTATGACCTGACCGGCAGCTATCACATGGCGTTTCTCAACGGCATCGCGTGGAATTTCCTCAACATCGGGATCATGGTGCTGATCCTGCTGCGCACCCGCACCCGGACGGGCAGCCCCCTGCCGGCCTGATATGCCTGTCAGTAGCTGTATTCGGCATAAATCCGGCTGAGATCGCCCTGCCAATCGCCATCATAACGATCGAGCAATTCATCCGCCGGGGTCTTGCCGGTCTCGACGCTCTCGCGCAGCGCATTGAGGAAATGCGTCTCGTCCGGGATCATGCCGCCACCGCCCGACCGCGCGCGCGCCTTGAGACCGGCCTCAGAGATATTGAGCACCGCGCGGGCCAGTTCATGCATGTGGATGTCGCCCACCCGCGCCTGCAACCCGTCCACACTGGCCGCCACTCGCAGCGCATCGCGCGTCGCGGCATCCCAGCCTTTGCAGATGTCCCATGCCGCGTCCAAGGCGGATTGATCATACATCAGCCCCACCCAGAACGCGGGCAGCGCACAAAGCCTGCGCCACGGGCCGCCATCGGCCCCCCGCATCTCCATGAATTTCTTGATCCGCGCCTCGGGAAAGGTGGTGGTCAGGTGATCGGCCCAATCGCTCAACGTGGGCTTTTCGCCGGGCAGGGCAGGCAGTTCACCGCGCAGGAAATCGCGGAACGACTGCCCCAGAGCATCAATATACTTCCCGTCGCGATAGACGAAATACATCGGCACATCGAGCGCGTAATCGGCATAAGCCTCAAAGCCAAAGCCCTCTTCGAACACAAACGGCAACATGCCGGTTCGCGCCGGGTCCAGATCGCGCCAGACCCGCGCGCGCCAGCTCTTGTGCCCATTGGGCTTGCCCTCAAAAAACGGCGAATTGGCGAAAAGCGCGGTCGCCACGGGCTGCAACGCCAGCGCCACGCGCAGTTTCTGCACCATATCCGCCTCAGAGGCGAAATCGAGATTGACCTGCACCGTGCAGGTCCGGCGCATCATGGTGCGGCCCATGGTGCCGACCTTTTGCATATAGCTGTCCATCAGCTTGTACCGGCCCTTGGGCATGAGCGGCATCTCGTCATGCATCCAGATCGGGGCAGCGCCGAGGCCGATAAAGCCCACGCCCACCTTGTCGGCAATGTCCTTGACCTCGCGCAGGTGGTCGTTCACCTCGTCGCAGGTCTGGTGAATTGTCTCCAGCGGCGCGCCCGACAATTCCAGTTGCCCGCCCGGCTCGAGGCTGACATTGGCCCCGTCCTTTTCCAGCCCGATGAGCTTGCCACCCTCTTCCACAGGGGCCCAGCCATGCCCATCGCGCAGCCCTTCGAGCACCGCCAGAATGCTGCGCGGTCCCTCATAGGGGATGGGGCGCTGCGTGTCTTTGCAATAGCCGAATTTCTCGTGCTCGGTGCCAATGCGCCAATCTTCCTTGGGTTTGCAACCACTTGCCAGATATTCGGCGAGTTGCTCATGGCGTTCGATCGGCCCGCCGCCGGATTGTGGGATGGACATGTTCGGGCCTCCTGATCAGGGCATTGTCTCGGGCGACACAGTTGGCGTCAAACGCTCGGACTGTCAATGCAGCCTAAGGTGCGAGGCCGCGCTTTGCGTTTTCTGCCAGATCACAGTCGGGTGATCGGGCAGGCGGCGCATCTGTGCCAGCATATGCTCGGTGCGCAGGCCGGGCAGGGCGGCAAAGGCGTCAAAGAGCGCCTCCGCCCCTTCGGCGTTGAGCGGGATATGCAGCGCGGGCGCGCCTTGCGTGCTCAGCACCCAATGCGCGGGCTTTCCCGTTGGATCGAGCGTCAGCGCCTCAAGATCGCGGATCGCCACCACGCCCCCCGTCAGCGGCCCGAAATAGGCGACCTGTCCCTCATCCACCTGCACCACGCCGGGACCGCCCGCGCCCGCGCGAAACCGCGCTCGTTGCAGACCCATCAGCAGAACCGCCCCGGCAAGGATCAACAGCGCATAGCCCAGCCATTGCAGGAGGCCGTAGCTGCCAATCCCCCACCAGAGCCCAAGCGCGGTGAGCCCGAGTCCGCTCACCACCTCGCGCCAGCGCCAAAGGGCGGCGCGTGCCTCGGCGCGCATGAAGCTCATGTCCAGTCCCCCAAGCTATTTTGCCAGAGCGTCATCGCCGCCACTGCCGCTGTATCGGCGCGCAGGATACGTGGCCCGAGGCTGACGGCATGCGCCTGCGGCAGCGCGGCCAAGCGTGCGCGCTCGGCCTCCGAAAACCCACCCTCGGGGCCGATCAGAATGGCCCAAGGCGCGTCGTGCGGCAGATCGCGGCCCAGCGCCTGCGCGCGCCCCGCCAGCCCCTCATCGCAGAACATCACCTGCCGTTCCTCTGGCCAATCGCTCAGCATCCGGTCGAGCCGGTTCAGATCGCTGACCTCAGGCACATAGGTGCCGCCGCATTGCTCTGCGGCCTCGACCGCATGCGCTTGCAAGCGGTCCTGACGGATGCGTTCGGAATTGGTGAACTCGGTCTGCACCGGAATGATCCGCGCCGCCCCCATCTCGGCGGCCTTCTCGACGATGAAATCGGTGCGCGCTTTCTTGATCGGTGCGAACATCAGCCACAGATCGGGCGGATCGCGCTGCGGCGCGGTCTGCTCTGTGACCCGCAAAACCCCGCCGCGTTTTCCCGCCTCCTTCACCTCGGCACGCCATTCGCCGGCCTCACCATTAAACACCAAAACCGCATCGCCCACGCCCTGCCGCATCACCCCAAAGAGGTAATGCGCCTGTGGCTGGCTCAGAGGAATGGTTTGCCCTTCCCCCAACGGGTGCTCTACATAAAGCCTGATCTTCGCTGCTTTCATGGGGCCAACATATGACCGCAAAGAACCAGACGCCAGAGGCCACGGGGCAGGTGGCCGATGCCTATGCTGGCAATTGGGTGGACCGTCTCGCCCCTGCCGCCACACGCCCCTATCTGCGGCTGGCGCGCGCGGACCGGCCCATCGGCACATGGCTCCTGCTCTTGCCCTGCTGGTGGGGGTTGACACTGGCCATGCTCTCGGACGGTCGGGCAGGGTGGCATGATCTCTGGATCTTCATCGGCTGCGCGCTTGGTGCTTTTCTCATGCGCGGCGCGGGCTGCACCTGGAATGACATCACCGACCGGCATATCGACGGGTCGGTGGCGCGCACCGCCTCGCGGCCCATTCCCTCGGGTCAGGTAACGGTGCGGGGTGCTGTGATCTGGATGGCGGCGCAGGCGCTGATTGCCTTTGCCATCCTCCTGACCTTCAACACAGCCGCGATTGCGCTTGGCGTGCTCTCGCTCCTGCCGGTCGCAATCTATCCCTTTGCCAAGCGGTTCACCTGGTGGCCGCAGGTCTTTCTTGGGCTTGCCTTCAATTGGGGCGCGCTTCTGGCGTGGACGGCCCATGCCGGTCGGCTGGAGGCGCCAGCGGTGATCCTCTACCTCGCAGGCATCGCCTGGACGCTCTTTTATGACACGATCTATGCCCATCAGGATGCCGAGGATGACGCGCTCATCGGTGTGAAATCCACGGCCCGGCTCTTTGGCGACAGCTCCCCGCGCTGGCTGCGCTGGTTTCTGGTGGCGACCGTGTCGCTCATGGCGGTGGCCGTCATTCTCGCGGTGCCCGATGCGCGGCTGACAGCACTCCTTGTGGCGCTCTGCGGCCCTTGGGCGATGGGCTGGCATATGCAGCGCCAGATGCGCCACCTGCGTCTCGACGATACCGCGCGCCTGCTTCAGCTCTTTCGATCCAACCGCGACGCCGGCCTCTTGCCTGTGCCGTTTTTCGCCGTTGCCTGTCTGCTGTGATTGAACTCACCCCGCCGCACGCCTAAAGACGTGGGCAGCACTCATAAATTGGCCATAGCCCGATGCGTTTATCATCCGCCTTCACGATCGCAGGAACTTTTGCCGGCGCAGCGGTGCTTGCGGTCGTCGCCGCTGGCTTTGCCGTCAGCGCCATCGAGGACAGCTCGCGCCGTGCCGTGCGTGACACGCTCGACCGCGCGGGCCTTGTCTGGGCTGATGTCGACAGTGACGGACTCCAGCTTTTCCTCGCGGGCACCGCCCCGTCCGAGGCGACCCGCTTCAAGGCACTTTCGCTCGCGGGCACCGTGGTCGATGCCGCGCGGGTGATCGACCAGATGTTGGTGCAGGATGCGGCCGATATCGCGCCGCCGCGCTTTGCCATCGAAATCCTGCGCAATGACAGCGGCATCTCGTTGATTGGCCTCGTCCCCGCCGCCACGGACCGCGATAAACTTCTGGCGGATATCGCCTCTGCAACCAATGACGTGCCTGTGGCCGACCTGCTGGACGCCGCCGATTATCCCTATCCCGAAACCTGGCCCGATGCGCTGCGCTTTGCCGTGCGCTCGCTAGGCAAACTGCCCCGGACCAAAATATCGGTGAGCGCCGACCGAGTCGAGATCACGGCCATGGTCGACAGCCCCGAGGCGCAGCGCCAGATCGAGACCGAGCTGGCCCGCAGCGCCCCGGACGATGTGCGCCTTGCGCTGGCCATCTCGGCACCCCGTCCGGTGATCACCCCCTTTACCCTGCGGTTCGTGATCGACGGGACAGGCGCGCGGTTCGATGCCTGCTCCGCCGATACCGACGAGGCACGCGACCGTATCCTGCGCGCCGCCGGCAAGGCGGGAATGCAAAAGCGTACCGATTGTGTGGTTGGCATGGGCGTGCCCTCGCCACAATGGGCGCGTGCCGCCGAACTGGCAATTGGGGCCGTCGCCGACCTCGGCGGTGGCTCGATCACCTTCTCGGATGCCGATGTCGCCCTTCTCGCCCCCGAGGGCACCCCGCAAAGCCACTTCGACGATGTCGCAGGCAAGCTCGAGGCCGATCTGCCCGATGTCTTCGCCCTTACCGCGACCCTGCCGCCCCCCCCCGATACCGCAGAACCCGTCGCGCCTGAATTCGTGGCCACGCTCTCGCCCGAAGGCCAAGTGCTGATTCGTGGCCGCGTCGGCAGCGAAACCAGCCGCGAAACCGTGCGCAGCTTTGCCAAGGCGCGGTTTTCGTCCAATGCGGTGCATCTGACCGCCCGCGTCGCCGAGGGCTTGCCGCGCGACTGGTCCATCCGCGTTTTGACCGGGCTCGAGGTGCTGTCCTATCTGTCCAACGGGGTCGTCACCGTCACCCCCGACAATCTCAGCGTCCAAGGCAATACAGGCCGCAAAAGCGCCAGCGCCGAAATCGCCCAGTTCCTCTCGGACAAATTTGGCGGAGCCGAGAAATACTCGATCGACGTGACCTACAAAAAGGCGCTCGATCCGGTGGCAGGCCTGCCCACGCCAGACGAATGCGAGGCGCTGATCGCCGAGATCCAATCCACCCGCAAGATCAACTTCGAACCGGGATCGGCCACCATCGACGCGCAGGGCGCCGCGATCATGGATGACATCGCCGACATCCTCAAAGACTGCGGCGAAATTCCGATGGTGATCGGTGGCCATACCGACAGCCAGGGCCGCGAAGAAATGAACGAGCAACTCAGTCTCGCCCGCGCCCGCGCCGTGCTGGATGAATTGCGCCTGCGCCGGGTGCTCACCTCGTCCATCGACGCCAAGGGCTACGGCGAGAGCACCCCCATCGCCGACAATGAGAGCGAAGAGGGCCGCGAGACCAACCGGCGCATCGAATTCCGCCTGATCCGGCCCGAGCCGGTGCCAGATGAGCAAACAGCGCTTGAAAGCCTGGAAGAACCGGGGGAAGAAGGGACTGAGGCCGAAGAGACCACGCAGGACCAACCCACCGAATGAACAGAACCGAATTTATCATCGCGACCGCCATCGTCCTCTTTGTGGCGTTCTGCATGGGTTGGTTCGCCAATTGGCTGGTGCACCGCTTCATCCGGGTGCCGGGGTCCGATGTCGGCGAACTTGAACGCATGGCGCAGGAACTGCACGAAGCCGAGGAAACCCGCGATCAGGCGATCACCTATCTGCAACAGCGCGAGGCAGATCTGACAAACCAGATCAGCCAGACCGAGGCCGAATTGGCCGCCACCATGGACGGTCTGCGCGAGGCGCGCTACGAGGCCGAGCAATTGCGCGCCCATCTCGACAAGATGGCGGACCGCGCCGCGGAGTGAGACGCACGGAGGCCCCGACGGCCTCTTGCCCACATCCCCCGGTAGCAAAAGAGACGCCACACCCGGCCCTTTACAAGACATGGCGCAGAGCGGGGCGAGAGCGGCTGGCTCTCGAAGGTTTCCTCGGGAGCCCGGTTGTGGGACCGTTGGGCCATACTTACATTAGGAACATTGGTCGAGGGGCGCGGTGGCGTCGCTGGATCATCCACAAAAGGAAGGTGGTCCTTGATGAAAAAGATCGACGTAGACAAGGACTTCAAGCGGTCGAAATTCTTGATCGTTGCAATGGTCGCCCAGGTGGTTGTGGTCCTGCTGGTCCTGTTCATCTATCTGGCCTGGCTGTAAACGCAATACAGCGGGCCGCCTCCGCCCGGGGTTCGGAGCGAGCGACAGCCAACTTGACCGACGCCCGCCCCGCTGCATCATTTTGCTCAGGCCAACTCCCAGCCCTCGGCTTGAAAGCCGAGGACCACGCAAAGTCTCACCCTTGCTCAGTTGCCGGTGCCATGCGCTTTGCCATGTCCGTCCTCGGGCGTGCGCGCCAGATCGACCGGCACATCCACCACAATCTCTCCGGATTTCTCGAACACCAGTGTCAGCGGCACGATT
The DNA here is from genome assembly GCF_053628575.1 of Roseovarius sp. MBR-51. Classification (NCBI taxonomy): domain Bacteria; kingdom Pseudomonadati; phylum Pseudomonadota; class Alphaproteobacteria; order Rhodobacterales; family Roseobacteraceae; genus Roseovarius; species Roseovarius sp. MBR-51. The sequence continues at coordinate 85,334 of NZ_JBRJGQ010000007.1, read as the reverse complement.
TTGCCTTGCTCAAAACTCTCCGTCAGACCCATCATCATCACATGCGCCCCACCACGCTGCAACACCAGCGTCTCTCCGGCTGGCACCGCAAAGCCTTCCTCGACATGCACCATCTTCATCACGCCACCCTCTTCGATATGGGTGTGCAATTCCACCTTCTGTGCGGCGGGAGAGGCAGCGCCGATCAAACGATCATCGGCATCGCCGATATTCTCGATCAGCATAAAGGCCGCGCCGGTCTTGGCCGTCGGGCTGGCGCTGCGGGCATAGGTGTCAAGCACGTGAATTTCCTGTGCCAGAACGGGCGTGGCAAGGGCGGTTGCGGCAAGCGCCGCGAATAGCTTGGATTTGAGGGACATCAGTCGCTCCTTTCAGGTCTGTGTGTCAGTATTGGCGTGGGGGTCAGGCCGCCAAGGGCGGTGCCCGTGCGACGCCCGCAGGCAGGCTGCGTGTCACCACATCCGAGATGACTATCGTGACCGAAAGACGCCGCGCGGGCGCGCGCCACTCCGTCAGGGCAGGGCGCGCCTCCAGAACCACGGCAAACCCCGGCAGGCAATCCGGGCAGAGATGCGGCGTGACAACGGGCTGGCCCTCACCATCCACTGTGACAGTCACAGGACCAGTTCCAGTGCAGAGCACGATCTCGCCCACCGGCTGTGCTGCCCCGCGCGCCACGGCAAGGCTCTGGCTCGTCAGTGCCAGAAGCAGGCAGAGGCCCAAGGCCAATATCGGGCGATGCTGTCTCATGGGACCGAGATATAGGCCCGCACCGTCACGCTCGGCAAGCGACAAACGCAAACAGCCCCGCCTCATTGGGCAGGGCTGCACGCCAGTCTTCTAGATCAGATGCCTCAGGCGACGGCGGCCTGTGCCTTTGCAATCTCTTTCTTGACCTTCAGCGCGGTGGCCGACAGTTCGTCGTCCTTGGCCTTGGCCAGAAATGCATCCAGACCACCACGATGATCGACGCTGCGCAGGGCATGCGCCGAGATCCGCAGCTTGATGCCGCGATTCAGGGTCTCGGATTGCAGGGTCACGTCGTTCAGGTTCGGCAGATACCGACGACGTGTCTTGTTATTGGCGTGGCTGGAGTTGTTTCCAACCATCGGGCCTTTTCCAGTCAGTTCACAGCGGCGCGACATGGGGTCATCCTCGTTCTTGCTGAGGGCGCGTGCTGGCCCTTCTTAACACAAACGGGCACCACCACAGGCAGCGCCCCGAATTCCGTTTGGGGTCTTTAGGCCCAAACCGCAGGCGCGTCAAGGGATTCTCCCGCCGAATTTGCTGCAATTCCACCTCTTTCGTGGACTGTATTTCAGTGGCTCGCCCCGGACGCCTTTGACGAGAGTGTTTATCGCAGGATGAAACGCAAATGGCAAAAACCCGCCTGCGCGCCTGTGTCACCTGCTGACTTATATGCAGAAAAACAGTGTGGAGTTGCGGAATTGGTGGAGCCTAGGGGGATCGAACCCCTGACCTCTTGCATGCCATGCAAGCGCTCTCCCAGCTGAGCTAAGGCCCCAATTCCGTATGGCCCTCAGGCCGTGCGCCGCTCTCTAAGCAAAGCGGCGGGCGGGATCAAGTGGAAAATCCCGCCCCAGGATCATTAAAGATCGTTGTCGTCCGAGGCCACATCGGCGATGTCGTCAAGCGACACATCCTCGTCCTCGTCATCCTCGAGCAGATCATCATCCAACTCGACATCGACGTCATCATCATCCAGCAGATCGCCATCATCATCAATGACGCTCCCGGACTTCAGCTTCTTCGTTTCCGCATCCTCGGCATCGGGTGTCATCGAGCGGGTCTTGCTCGTGGACAGCTCCACAACCTCGCCCGTGTAGGGGCTGACGATCGGGGTCTTGTTCAGGTCGTAAAAGCGTTTGCCGGTGGTCGGGCAGATACGCTTGACGCCCCATTCTTCTTTGGGCATGGGTGATCCCCTTTGAATCTCTGGACTTGTCGATGATCCGCGTCCCCTGCCATAACATTCAACAGCTGTCAAAGCCTTTGACAGAGACACCCGGACCCTAATCAGGAGGTCATATGGGCCATCACGTGCTTGCGGGCAACCCCCCTGTTGAGCTCTGCCTACGCCGCAGCCCAAGAGCGCGGCGGATTTCGCTGCGCGTATCGGGTCTCGACGGGCGGGTCACGTTGACGATTCCGCGCGGCGTGACCGAGGCCGAGGCACTGGCCTTTGCCCGCTCACGGGCGGATTGGCTGCGCAGCCACCTGTCCGAGCGGCCCGATCACAGGGTCGTGGGGCTTGGCTCCGATCTTCCCGTCGAAGGCGAGACTTTGCTCATCGTGCCCGGCACCGGGCGGCGGGTGACGCGCGCGGCGGCGCAGATCTGCGTGCCCGGCCCGGCTGATACCGTCGCCGCGCGTCTCGAAGGCTGGCTCAAGGCACGCGCCCGCGATCGGCTTGCGGCGGCCTCGGATCATTACGCGGGCCTCTTGGGGCGGCGCTACACCCGCCTCACCCTCCGCGACACGCGCTCGCGCTGGGGGTCGTGTTCCTCCACCGGCGCGCTCAGCTATTCCTGGCGTCTGATCCTCGCCCCGCCCAGGGTGCTAGAGTATGTGGCCGCCCATGAGGTGGCGCATCTGGCGCAGATGAATCACTCGGCCGCGTTCTGGTCCGAGGTCGCGCGCCTCATGCCCGACTATGAAACCCCGCGCGGCTGGCTGCGCCGCGAAGGCAGCGCGCTGCATCGCTATCGTTTCAGCGATTGACGGACGCGTGATTTGTGATCACATAGCGCTATGTTGCTCCCTCCGCGCCCCGATCCCTCTCCCTCGGCCCATGACCGCGTCTATCGCGGCCTGCGCTCGCGCATCATGCATGGCGAGATCGCCCCCGGTCAGGCCCTGACCCTGCGCGGCATTGGGGCCGAATTCGGCGTCTCCATGACCCCTGCGCGCGAGGCCGTGCGCCGCCTCTCCGCCGAGGGGGCGCTCACGATGTCAAGCTCGGGTCGCGTGTCCACACCGGAACTCAACAGCGAGCGGATCGAAGAATTGGCCGCCCTGCGCTCTTTGATCGAGGTGGAGCTGGCCAGCCGCGCCTTGCCGCGCGCCCATATCGCGCTCATCGACCGCCTCCAGAGCATCAACGCCCGCGTGTCCGAGGATATAGCCCGTCAGGACGCGGTGGCCTATATCCGCCGCAATCTTGAATTTCACCGCACGCTCTATCTGCGCGCCCAAGCGCCGGCCATGCTTGCCATGGCCGAAACCGTCTGGCTTCAGCTTGGCCCCACCATGCGCGCCCTCTATGGCCGTCTGCGGCGCAAGGACCCGCCGCATTATCACCGCCTCATCATCGCTGCGCTCAAGGCGGGGGACGAGCCCAGCCTGCGCCTCGCGGTGCGCTCTGACGTGACCCAAGGGCTCAAGATGCTGATTGGCTGAACTTTTAGATCACTAGGGCCAGAGCGCCCGCCCCAACCAGCGCAGCGCCCCATGTTCGCCAGAGCGCGCGGCAGGCGGCCTCGATCTCGACGGCCCCGATATCGCGCTGCCCGTCCGCATTGACATAGGGAAACTCTTGCCGCGTGCCGTGATAGGAGCGCGGGCCGGACAGGGCCACGCCCAGGGCCCGCGCCATCGCCGCCTCGGGCCAACCGGCATTGGGCGAACGGTGGTGCCGTGCCTCGTGCGCGACCTGATCCCATTGCGACCAGATCCCATGCGTCGCAAGAATGAGCCCCGCCGTCAGCCGCGCGGGAAGCAGATTGAGCAGATCGTCAAACCGCGCCGCCGCCCAACCGAACGCCTCATGCCGTGGCGTCCGATACCCGATCATACTGTCAGCGGTGTTGGTGATCTTGTAGAGCAAGAGCCCCGGCAGCCCTCCGATGAGAAACCAGAATGCCGGGGCAATGACCCCGTCGCTCAGATTTTCCGCCGCTGATTCGATGGCTCCGCGCGCCACATCGGACGCCTCCATTGCGCCGGTATCGCGCCCCACGATCTGTGCCACCGCGCGGCGTCCGTCCCCCAAGGAGATCCGCAGATCGCGGGCCACCGCGGCGACATGATCCACCAGCGACCGTTGCGCCAACACGATCGCGGCGACGATGACCTCCACCACCGGACCCAATTGCGCAAGGGCCCAGCCCAGTCCGAGAGCCAGCAGTCCGAGGCCGGTCATAGCGGCCACGCCGCGCGCGCGTCGCAGCGCACCGCGATTGAGCACCCGGTCGCACCAGCCCACTGCCCGCCCCATCAAAACCGCCGGATGCGGCACCCTGTCCCAGAGCAAGCGCGGCTCCCCCAAAGCCGCATCAAGCAGCATCGCCAGCACAAGCGTCACAGCGCGGCCTCGAGCCGCGCCCAGCCATCCGGCCCTGGCAGCCCCAGCCGAATCAGATCCTCCGCATAGGGAAACACCCGGCCCAGAATCCGTCGCTCTGCCAGCCGGTTCTGCCACTGCGCCGCTGACCTCACCCGGTAAAGCCGAAACAGGGCACAGCCGCCCACCGCTTCGGCCCCCGCGCGCCACATCAAGGCATCAAGACGCGCTGCCTCTTCATTCAGCCGCACCCGCGTCTCGCGCGCCCAAGCCGAATCGCAGAGCGCCCGCGTCCCGATCTCCAGCGCCGGACCGGAGACAGCCCATGGTCCCTGCATCTCTGCCAAACGCTCCAGATCCCCCGGCGTCCCAATGGCAAAGCCAAGCCGCAGACCAGCCAACCCCCAGAACTTGCCAAAACTCTTGAGCACGATCACCCCCGGCGCCGTCGCATGGCGCAGCAGCGACCGCTCCGGGGCCACATCACAGAAGCTCTCGTCGATCACGGTCAGGGTGGCACCCAGATCCTCCGCCCCGTAAAACTGTCCTGTCGGATTGTTCGGATGCACGATCACCCGCGCCTGCACGGGTTGCTCGGTGTGGCGCTCCTCGATCACCTGCCACCCATGGGCGCGAAAACTGGCGGCATGTTCATTATAGGTGGGGCCGGGAATATGCACCACACCCAGCGCGTGCAGCCCCGGCAGCCGCGCGATCAGCGCCGAGGCTCCGGGGGCGGCCAGCACCGATGCGCCGTCCGGCACCTGCCAGAAGTCGCGTGCGGCGCGGATCAGCGCCTCTTGCGCGGCACGGTCGGGCAGGGCGCTCCAAGCCTCCGAGGATACCTCTCCCACGGGATAGGGCAGGGGATTGATCCCCGTCGACAGGTCGAGCCACTCCGCCCGCGTCCCGCCATATTGCGTCAGAGCCGCATCAATCCCCCCGCCATGATCCCGGCCCAAGGGCGTCATGCCTCGGGCTCAGAGGGCAAGGGCGGGTGGCGGGTCACGAAATGCCCTTTCACCCCCTGCGGCCATTGTTTGTAGGGCACTTGCCCGGTGCTGCTCTCGGCATGCAGCGCGGCATAGGTCACAATCGCCTCCGCCGCCTCGGCGTCAGGGGGGAAATTGCCCAGCGTATAGGCCAGTTTGCCCGCGCCTTGGATCGCCACATTGCACCCTTGCCCACAGCCCATCAGGCAGGAAACCCGCCGCGTGCGAATATCCGCGCGCGCCTGAGCGGCGCGTTCGATCAGTTCGGCCAGATCCTCGCCATGCGGGCGCGCATGTGTGGTGGCATCCCAATCCTCGCGCTTGCAGGTGTCGCAGATGGTGATCCAGCTTGTCATCGGGCGCCTTTCCTTGTTCGCAGGCCCGTTCAAGCGGAATTCCGCACAATCCGCAAGGTCTCCACGCTGCAAAGCCTTGCCAGACGATGGCCCGTTCCGCCTTGGTAAACCATGCGACGTTCATGGCCGGACAGGCGGCGACATCTTCAGGCACGATTGCGTCGCGATCCCGGCGGTCAACGCCAGACCGGGACCGGACCGCACAGGCGCAGCCACCCTTTGCCGGGCGGACCGACTTCAGAATCAAGACGCCGCAGATCAAGAAGAGGAGAATCGCTGTCATGGTGCCAGCCTGATGGGGTCGGGTTAACATCAGGTTAGCGCGGCGCGCATGGCGCGCTTTTGCCTCGTGGAACGCGGGCCGCCGGATGTGTACAAAACCCGCGTACATAACGGACATCCTGTACACACAGGCACAGGGCCGCAAAGCCGCTTCACCCTGCGGTCCCAACAGGCTAGAAGGCGGCAACACCACGCTTGGAGAGAGTATGCCCAAACCCGTCGTTCTGTGTATCCTCGATGGCTGGGGGCTCAGCGATTGCCCCGATGCCAACGCCCCGCATCTGGCAAAAACCCCTGTTTTTGATAGGCTTATGGCCTCATGCCCACATGCGACCCTGATCACACATGGGCCGGACGTCGGTCTGCCGCGCGGCCAGATGGGCAACTCAGAGGTTGGTCACACCAATATCGGCGCGGGTCGGGTGGTGGCCATGGATCTAGGCCAGATCGACCTGGCCATAGAAGATAGGTCTTTCTTTGAAAACAAACAGTTGCAAGCCTTTGTTCAGAGAATGAAGTCGACCGGCGGGCGCGCTCATTTGCTCGGATTGATGTCGGATGGCGGAGTTCACGGTCATATCAATCACATCGCCGCAGCGGCCAAAGCCCTGACCGACGCAGGTGTTCCGGTGCTCTTGCATGCGCTCACGGACGGCCGCGACGTGGCCCCAAAGTCGGCACGCGTCCAACTTGAAAAACTTCGTGAAATCATGCCATTGGAGGTCACAATTGCCACGGTGACCGGTCGCTATTTTGCACTGGACCGCGACAATCGGTGGTCGCGCGTGCAAGAAGCCTATGAGGCCATCGTCTTGGGTCGAGGTCTCCGCTGCGCCGATCCGCGCATGGCGATCAGCAACGCCTACGCCCGCTTTGAGACTGACGAATTCATCTCCGCCACGGTGATCGGCGAGTATCTTGGCGCCCGCGACGGCGACGGTCTCTTCTGCCTTAACTTCCGTGCAGATCGCGCGAGGGAAATCCTCCAAGCTATTGCTGATCCTGAATTTTCTGCCTTTGAGCGTGGCGCGCGCCCGAACTGGGCGGCCCTTCTGGGGATGGTGGAATATTCCGAGACGCACAACGCGTGGTTCGAAACCGTCTTTCCATCGCGCGACATCGTCAACACTCTTGCAGAATGGGTAGCACAGAACGGATTGCGCCAGTTTCACTTGGCAGAAACCGAGAAATATCCGCATGTTACGTTCTTTCTTAACGGCGGCAAGGAACATCCCGAACCCGGCGAAGACCGCTATATGGCGCCTTCGCCAAACGTCGCGACTTACGATCTCAAACCCGAAATGTCCGCCGAAGAAGTCACGACTCGACTCGTCGCGGCGATCCGAGGGCGCTACGATCTGATCGTCGTCAACTATGCCAACCCCGACATGGTCGGCCACACTGGCGATCTCAAAGCCGCAATGGCCGCCTGTGAAGCCGTGGACAAGGGCTTGGGCCGTGCGATTGAGGCGCTCGATGAGGTCGGGGGCACATTGATCGTCACGGCCGATCACGGCAATTGCGAGGTGATGGTCGATCCCGAAACCGGCGGGCCCCACACGGCCCATACCCTCAATCCCGTGCCGGTTATTCTGGTGGGCGGACCCAAGAATGCAACTTTGCGCCAAGGTGGGCGGCTTGCCGATCTGGCCCCCACGGTTCTCGAACTTATGGGCCTTGAAAAGCCTGAGGAAATGACCGGGGAGACACTTTTGACATGAGGCGCTTTTCGGCCGCACTTGGCCTGTCCCTGCTCTGCAGCTTGGCGGTGCCGACTGCGGCACAGGACCCCGCCACAGCGGCGCGCTCAGCCGCAGAACAGCTCAATCTCGCCTCAGAGGCTCTTGCGGACGCAGAGGGCGCGCAAAACCGCGTCAAAGCCCTGACACAGGTGATCAAAGCCTACGAGGACGGGCTCGAAGCGATGCGCGACGGACTGCGCCGGGCGTCCTTGCGCGAGCGTGCCCTTGGCGCTGAATTGCAAGCCCGCGAGGATGAGATCGCTCAGCTACTCGGCGTGCTCTCGACGATGGGAAATGCCCCGGTGCCGGTGCTCCTGATGCACCCCTCAGGTCCGGTGGGCACGGCGCGCGCGGGGATGATCCTGTCCGAAGTCGCGCCAGCCCTGGACTCCCGAGCCCTAGTGTTGCGCGATCAGGTTCAGGAATTGAGTGTGCTGCGCGTATTGCAACAAAGTGCCGCCGACAAGTTGCAAGAGGGCCTCGAGGGTGTGCAAGAGGCGCGCACTGCGCTCAGCACCGCCATGGCAGAACGCACAAATCTGCCGCGCCGCTTCACCGAAGACCCGGTTCGGACGGCGTTGCTGATTGCATCGACCGAAACCCTCGAGGGATTTGCCAGCGGTCTCAGTCAGATAGCGGTTGACGAGGCCGTGGGCAGCCTGCCTGATATCACAGCACGCAAGGGCTCCCTGCCACTGCCCGCCGAGGGGATCATCCTGCACCGCGCAGGCGAAGCCGATGCCGCAGGGGTCGTGCGACCCGGCATCCTGCTGGCCACTCGCCCACGCGCGCTTGTGACCGCTCCAAGTGCGGCGACAGTGCGGTATCGCGGCCCCTTGCTCGACTACGGAAATGTGATCATTCTAGAGCCGCAGGCCGGAATTTTGCTGGTGTTTGCAGGTCTCGATGTTGTTTATGGTCAGGCAGGGCAAGTCCTGCCGGGTGGAAGCCCGGTCGGCCTGATGGGCGGAGCGGGGACAGAGGGCGATCTGCTGCTTGCCGCCGATACGCAGGATACGGGTGCCAGACGAACACAAACGCTCTATATAGAGGTCCGGCAAGACAATTCTCCAGTGGACCCGCTCACGTGGTTCAAGACCGATAAGGATGGTTGAGATATGAAAAGATTCCTGATGGCTGCCTCCGTTGGCATTCTGACCGGCGCGGTGGTGACGACACAGGTGGCCGCACCGCTGCTGGCGCAGGAGGCCGAAACGACAGAGAACGTCTACGAACAGCTTGATCTCTTTGGAGATATTTTCGAACGCATCCGCGCGCAATATGTCGAAGAGGTTGAGACAAAGGATCTGATTGAGGCGGCGATCAACGGAATGCTGACGTCGCTCGACCCACATTCCAGCTACCTTTCGCCTGATGACGCTGAGAACATGCAGGTACAGACGCGCGGCGAATTTGGCGGTCTTGGCATCGAAGTCACGCAAGAGGACGGTTTCGTCAAAGTCGTCTCGCCGATGGATGGCACTCCGGCGGATCAAGCGGGGATTGAGGCGGGTGATTTCATCACCCATGTTGATGGCGCGAGCGTGCTGGGTCTTACCTTGGACGAGGCGGTGGATCTGATGCGTGGCCCAGTGGGCAGCGAGATCATCATCACCGTCGTACGCGAAGAAACTCCCGAGCCCTTCGACGTCTCAATCATCCGTGACACGATCAAACTCACGGCGGTACGCGCCCGGGCAGAACAGGATGCCGTTGTCCTGCGTGTGACCACGTTCAACGACCAGACCTATGCCAATCTTGAAAGCGGACTGGCGGAAAAGGTCGAGGAACTGGGCGGCGCGGACAAGGTCAGCGGCATAATTCTTGATCTGCGCAACAATCCTGGTGGTCTTTTGACCCAGGCGATCAAGGTTTCCGATGCCTTCCTCGACAAGGGCGAGATTGTGAGCACCCGCGGACGTAACCCACAGGATGGTGAGCGGTTCAACGCCACGCCGGGCGATCTTGCCAATGGCAAACCTATCGTCGTGTTGATCAATGGCGGCTCGGCCAGTGCCTCAGAAATCGTTGCAGGGGCGCTGCAGGATCACCATCGCGCGATCGTTGTCGGAACAAAAAGCTTTGGCAAAGGGTCGGTCCAGACGGTCATGCCGCTGCGTGGCAATGGCGCGATGCGCTTGACGACCTCACGCTATTACACGCCATCTGGCAGATCCATTCAGGCCCTCGGCGTAAGTCCTGATATCCTCGTGGAACAGCCCCGCCGCGCACCGGAGACGGAAGAGGAAGAGACAAGCACGCCGCCGGGCCGCTCTGAGGCGGACCTGCGTGGACGTCTCAATAACGACAGCCTAACCGAAGATGAGATCAAGCAGATTGAAGAAGATCGTGCCCGCGCCGAACAGGCGTCGAAGCTGCGCGAAGATGATTATCAACTGGCCTATGCAATTGATATTCTGCGTGGATTGTCCGTAATGGGCGGCGGCCAAAACTAGGCCGTTGCCAACACACGGCAAAACCCCGCCCGAGATAAACGGGCGGGGTTATTATGTCTTTCAGTATCAGAGTGCAGGATGATTTTGCCTGCTGGATGTGAATTCATTCACCATAAGACACGGTCTTAACCCCCGCGTGAGATAGCACCAAGGCGGGCGCTACTGTGCCTTTGCGCGCGCCGGGTCCCACGCTGCAAGGACGTTTGAATTGTCATCATCATCGTATTCATAAAGCGTTTCCCCGGTTACTCCGGGAACTTTCGCAAACTCGTCAGCCGTTTTGCGTGGCAACCAAGAGCTGCTCACCTGTCCGGGGAAAAGTTCGGCTAGGATTTGAGACGTTGCCAACGAGCATTGCGCCTGCGGCACGGGACCGGCAGCTTTGACAAGCTGCATAGCGCGCTCGGCCAATTGCGGAGAAACATCAAGACGCTGGATCTGAACCCGGTAGGTCTTGCGCGCGTGATAACGGGTGTAGACATCCTCGACGGCAGGCGTGATTCCAAAGAGCACATCATTGCGCTCGGGCAAGTGCTTGCCTTTGTTGAAGGATCCTGCGGGATCAAAGATCACGCGTTGCGATCCATTGATCATGAGGGATGTATGCGCACCCGATCCGTTGTTGTTGTTGATCATCGTATAGACAGTCAGGCGCGGTGGACCATCATGGCGATAGGCTGCGCGGGCCACCTCGTCATCCGGCGCCCAGACCGATTCAGCGGCACAGCCCGCCAGCGTAAGAGAGGCGGCAACCGCCAAAGCCAAAGACCGCATCACTTCCCCTCGGCCCGGAGCCGCTCTTGACCTATCAACCGTTGACCGCAGCAATGAAGAGGAGAACCGCGATACATACCACAGCCGTATAGGTCACCCATTTGATGAAGCCATCAAAGGTCTTTTCCTGAACGTCGATATTCATTTCGCCATGTTTATGCTCGGCCATCACGCGCGTGTCCTTTGCTGCTTGCAGTACGAATTCCGCCGTTGGATAGCCCATTTGAAAGACCCTGTCACGTCCCAAGCTGCCGCAGACTTAGGCTTTGTTCAGATCTTCGGCGAGGCGAAATCCGATACGTTTCGGCTCAGCTGTTTCGATCTGTTTGGGTAGGGCGCGAAGCATCACGCTGAGCTGGCCCACATGTTGCACCAGCTGGGTGCGCATGCCCATGTGATCCTGCCCATAAAAGGTTATGATGTCGGGCTCAAAATATCCCATTCCCTCGATCCGGATCACGCCGCTGTCGCTTCCGGCAAATCCCATCGCAACCTCATGTGCCTCGTCGAGGGATTTCTCGAAATTCTCAATGTAGATAATCAATCTCTCATAGGCCCATTGCGCCTGACTCTTGCCTGCCATCAGCCCTTGAGAAAGGTTCAGGGCCGCCGTCTGGATACAGGGTTGGTTGGGGTCGGAGTGTACCTCATGAACGCGGGGCATTGCGTCGGCCTCGGCATGTTCCGCCGTCGTTTGAATCTTGTCGTCCATCGGACAAAAGCCTTCCGAATTATTTGCCCTTCATCTGCCAGAGCCAAGCGTCATCCGCGCGGCGCCAACGCGTTATTTCTCCAGCGTGACGCAAATGATTGAGATGCGCAACAGCCTCGACAAGGGCTAGCCCATAGGTGCCTCTGTCAATCCGACGCTTGAAGAGAAGTGGAAAGCACTCGGCTGCAGTGCGCGGTTTTGTCAGAAAACTGCGCAACCGCTCGAGCGCGCCGTGGTGATTGTCACGCAATTGTTGCATGCGAAAGGGCAAGCCGGTGAAAGGCAGCTTGTGCCCCGGTAAGACGAGGTGACCCTCGCGGGCATGAGCGGCCAGCCGGTCACAGGCGGAGAGCCAGTCAGCCAGCGGATCGGCCTCTGGCTCGGTCGGATAGACTCCAATATTGGGACTGATAGATGGGAGAATCTGATCACCTGCAATGACCAGATTGTCTTCGCGAGACCAGAGAGTGATATGCTCGGGTGCATGCCCGCCCCCCATGTGAACATCCCAATCGCGCCCCCCTGCGCGGATGACCTCACCGTCTTGGACGCGGGTATACCCAACCGGAATCGGGGCGCAGATATCCGAGAAGTTGTAAGGGCGTTCCACCTTGCGCGTTTCATAGATGTCAGGGTCCATGCCACCCGCACGCGAAAACGCAAGCGCCTGAGGGGTCGGTCGGTCCTCGACGTCAAGGATCAACATGCGCGCCATCAGCCAACTGGTGCGCGATGCCCAGAGTGTAGCCCCGAACCGATCCATCAACCAGCCGGCCATGCCGATGTGATCAGGATGGTGATGGGTCAGGATCACCCGGCTGACAGGGCGGCCTTGCAAGGGGCCAACAAGTATATCCTCCCAGAGCGCCACGCTCCGTTTGGAGTAGATGCCCGTGTCGACGATGGTCCAACTGTCGCCCTCATCCAAGGCATAGATATTGACGTGATCGAGGACCATGGGCAGGGGCAGCCGTAGCCACAAGACGCCCGGCGCGACCTGTGTAGCGCTGCCGGAAGCAGGGGGATCTTCCCAAGGGCTGTGTATGATCTGTCCGCCATCCATCAGGCTGCAAAATCCTCAGCAGTTAGCGCATAGAGATCATCAGCTCCTTGCGCTGCATGGGTCAGAAGGCCAGCATGTTCGGGCAGTAGCCGCATTATATAGAACCTTGCGAGCCGAGTGCGGGGGCCATCGCCCCCCTCGGCCAGTGCCGCTTTGAGATGAAAATGTGCGCCTAGGACACGCGCGAACCCGCGCAGAAATGGCGCTGCACCTGCAAAACGGTGGTTGAGATCCTTTTGACCCAGCATCCATTCCACCGTCTCGCGCAGTGTTTCGGAGGCTTGCCAAACGGGTTCGGCCAGTGCCGGCAGGCTGCTGCGGGCTGTTTCGGCCTGCGCTTCGATGTCATCCAGGATTGCGTGCGCAGCCTCGCCACCATCCATAAGCTTGCGAGCGGCCAGATCCATGGCCTGAATACCGTTGGTGCCTTCGTAAATTGCCGTGACACGCACGTCGCGATAATACTGCGCCGCGCCAGTTTCCTCAATAAAACCCATGCCACCGTGAACCTGAACTCCCAGTTCGGCCACAGCAATGCCGGTGTCGGTGCCAAATGCCTTGGCAATGGGCGTAAGGAACGCCGCGCGCGAAGACCAATGCGCCTTGCCCGTGGAGGTCTGCATGTCGATGGCCTGCGCGCAGGCCAGTGCGATGGCACGAGCAGCAAAAATGTCGGCTTTCATGGTCGCCAGCATTCGGCGCACGTCGGCATGTTCTATGATGCTACCAGTACCCGCCTCGCTGGGGGTGCGCCCTTGCTTGCGATCCATCGCATAAGCGAGCGCGTGCTGATATGCCCCTTCAGCCACGCCGATGCCCTGTCCCCCAACGCCCAGCCTCGCATTATTCATCATGGTGAACATCGCGCGCATGCCGTCATGCGGTTTACCCACTAGCCAGCCGGTTGCCCTATCATATTGCATGACTGCCGTAGGGCTGCCGTGCAGGCCCATTTTGTGTTCGAGGCTGACGACTTTGAGGCTGTTTTGTTTGCCAGGATTGCCGCTTTCATCGGGGATGAATTTAGGCACCAGAAAGAGGCTGATTCCCTTGGTCCCTTGCACGCCATCCGGCAGGCGGGCGAGCACTAGGTGACAAACGTTTTCAGTAAAGTCATTGTCGCCCCAAGAGATATAGATTTTTTGCCCAGTGATCGCGTAGGTTCCATCTGCGCTCGCCTCGGCCTTGGAGCGCAATGCGCCCACATCGGACCCGGCCTGCGGCTCGGTCAGGTTCATAGTGCCAGACCATTCGCCACTGACCAGTTTGGGCAAGTAAACTGCCCTTAGTTCGTCTGATGCGTGATGCTCTAACGCCTCGATTTGCCCTTGCGTCATCAAAGGGTTGAGTTGCAGCGAAAGACACGCAGAGGACATCATTTCGTTGACTGCTGCGGTCACGGTCATCGGAAGGCCCATGCCACCATGATCGGGATGCGCACTAATTGACACCCAGCCCCCGTCAGCGATGGCGCGGTAGCCCTCGGCATAGCCCGGCGAGGTGCGCACGACGCCATTTTCCAGTCGGGCGGGGTGCAGGTCACCCTTGCGCTGCAGCGGGTAGAGCACTTCTTCACACATCCGCCCAGCTTCGGACAGGATTGCGGCTGTCATGTCCGGTGTGGCTTCGGCAAAGCGATCAGTCGCGACCACCTGAGCAAGGCCGACGATATGGTCGAACATGAACTGATACTCTTCAACCGGTGCGCGATACGGCATTGAAATCTCCTGAGACTGCCGGGGCGTCTTGGCACCATCGCCCGACCCCTGTATGAAATCTATCCTGATCCTAGCGTAATCCATCGCGGCGCACCTTCAACTGCTACGCCGCGTCAGAAAGGCCTCTTCGTTGCAAACGCGCTCTCTTTCCCCCGATCCGGCCGGATTTGCAAGCGCCGCAGAGATCTGGCACGCGGGCGGTCTCGTAGCGTTTCCAACCGAGACGGTTTACGGTTTGGGGGCTGATGCACGCAACGATCTGGCCGTAGCGCGGATATTCGAGGCTAAGGGACGGCCTAGGTTCAACCCGCTGATCGTGCATGTTGAGAGTGCCGCAATGGCGCAAACATATGTCGAGTGGTCGGATGCTGCGGAAATCCTGGCCTCCGCGTTCTGGCCCGGTCCGCTAACGCTCGTGTTGCCGATGCAGGCCGGTTGTGGCCTTTCCCGCCTTGTGACTGCGGATTTGCCAACGCTTGCAATTCGCGTGCCTGCACATCCCGTAGCACATGCATTGCTGGCAGAGTTTCGTGGACCCGTGGCGGCGCCCTCTGCAAACCCCTCAGGCCGGATCAGCCCGACTTCGGCAGGACATGTTCTGGCAGGTCTCTCTGGTCGGATTGAAGCCGTGGTAGACGGCGAGGCCTGTCCGGTTGGGGTGGAATCAACCATCGTCGGCCTCGCAGGCGCGCCCACTCTGTTGCGTCCCGGAGGGATCCCAAGTGAGGTGCTCGAAGCGGCTTTGGGCATGCCGCTGGACCTCTATCAAACAGGCGATGCGCCTGTCGCGCCGGGGCAGATGCAATCACATTACGCACCCGGTGCGCGCGTGCGATTGAATGCGACTGATCGGCAGGACGGTGAAGTATTGTTGGGCTTTGGCCCGCTCGATGCTGATCTCAATCTATCGCCGTCCGGCGATCTGGTAGAGGCTGCGGCCAATCTCTTTGGTCATTTGCACGCGCTGGATGCACGAAATGCAGCGGGTATCGCGGTTTCTCCAATCCCGGAAATCGGGCTTGGGCGTGCAATCAATGACCGGTTGCGCCGAGCTGCGGCACCGCGACCCTAGTCAGACTTGAAATCCGCAGCGATGCGCAATTCCCGCAAGGGGCGAACCAAGGCAATGCAATCGGCATAAATCGGATCGGCCTTATAGGCGGCGAGGGCCGTTTCATCCGTGAATTCGGCATAGACCACCAAATCGACCCGCTCGGCTGAGATGGCATCGCTCTGAAGGTTGCGTCCCACCTCGAAATGGGTGGAATGCGGAATGCTGGCGAGCATCATCAGACCCTCGCGAATGCGCTCAACGTCATCCGCGTTGGTGGCGGAGAAGAATACGATATGGCGAATCATGTCTTAGTCTTTCGAACGAGAGGCTTTTTCTGCGATTCCAGAGCTGCCCTGACGGCGGTCGAGTTCGACCATCACATCAGATAGGGCGACGTTGCGCGATTGCAGCATGACGAGAAGATGAAATAGGACGTCGGCGGCCTCTGACGTGAGACGGGTTTTGTCGCCCTTGACGGCCTCAATGATTGCTTCAATCGCTTCTTCCCCGAACTTCTCGGCGCATTTCTCTGGGCCTTTGGCCAAAAGCTTTGCTGTCCAACTGCTCTCGGGATTTGCGCTTGCGCGCGCGGCGATGGTACGGGCGAGATCGTCAAGCGTCATGCGGCCAGCCTCATGGGAATGCCAGCGGCGGCCATATGCGTCTTGGCCTCTGCAATGGTGTAGGTGCCGAAATGAAAGATCGAGGCGGCGAGGACGGCCGACGCATGGCCTTCGGTCACGCCTTCAACGAGGTGGTCAAGTGTGCCGACGCCTCCTGAAGCGATCACGGGAATATGCACCGCATCGGCAATCGCACGTGTCAGAGGGATGTTGAAGCCGGCGCGCGTGCCGTCGCGGTCCATCGAGGTTAACAGAATTTCACCTGCGCCTTTGGCTGCAACCGTTCGCGCGAAGTCCACCGCGTCAATGCCCGTGGGCCTGCGCCCGCCATGGGTGAAAATCTCCCATCTGCCGGGGGATACGGTCTTGGCGTCGATCGCTACAACGATGCACTGGCTGCCAAACTGATCGGCCGCACGGGCTACGACATCGGGATCAGCCACGGCGGCGGAGTTGAAGCTGACCTTGTCCGCTCCTGCGAGGAGAAGAGCGCGTACATCCTGCGCACAGCGCACCCCGCCCCCTACGGTCAACGGAATATAGCATTGTTCAGCAGTGCGCCGGACCACATCGAACATTGTGCCGCGATTCTCATGCGTGGCGTGTATGTCCAGAAAGCAAAGCTCATCTGCCCCCGCTGCATCATAGGCGCGCGCGGCGTCGACCGGATCGCCTGCATCCCGCAGATCGACAAAGTTTACACCTTTGACCACGCGGCCATCGGCAACATCGAGACAGGGGATGATACGGGTCTTGAGCATTTTACCGCTGTTACAGAGATTTCTTGCCGTTGTTTATGGGCAAATCGGTTCACATGCCAGAGGATATGACCCATATAAGAGTTGCAAATGAAGGAGTTTATCATGAAGCGTTTTCTTGTCGCGGCCGCGATCACTCTCACTGCGTTTCCGGCACTCGGTGGTGAGGATGACATCATCAAGGTCAAATCTACCAGTGACGTCGCAACGACCATGGACCGCTTGGAGGCGGCTGTCACCGGTGCTGGGGCCACGGTCTTTGCACGGGTGGACCATGCGGAAGGTGCCGCAAGTGTGGATCTGGCGCTTGATCCTTCGCAGGTGTTGATCTTCGGCAACCCGAAAATGGGCACGGCGGCGATGCAGGATGACCCGGTGGCAGGGCTCTTTTTGCCTATGAAAGTGCTGGTTTATCAGGATGGCACGGGCGAGACATGGCTCGCCTATCAGGAGCCCGAGGATATGTTTGACGACACGGGGATCAATGACGACGCTGACTATATCAAGATGATGACCGGCGCGCTTGGGAAACTGACGGCCAAGGCCGCCGAACAGTAAGCGACAGCCTATCGCCGCGTTCAGCCCCTGAGCGCGGCCAGGGCTGCCGTGAGGTCGAGTGCTCCATCATAGAGCGCGCGACCCGAAATGGCCCCATTCAGCGTCACCCCACAATCGCGCAGCGCGATCAGGTCTTCAAGAGATGATACGCCGCCCGAGGCAATGACCGGGATGCTGACAGAACGGGCAAGCGCCGCCGTCGCCTCGACATTGGGTCCCTGCATGGCCCCGTCGCGGTTGATGTCGGTGTAGATGATCGCCGCCACCCCGGCATCCTCAAAGGACCTTGCCAGATCGGTCGCGTCAACATCGGTCTCGGTGGCCCAGCCCTTGGTCGCCACACGGCCACCCCGCGCGTCAATTCCCACCGCCACCTGCCCCGGAAAGGCGCGCGCGGCCTCGCGCACGAGGGCGGGATTCTCCACTGCTATTGTTCCAAGAATCACCCGCGCCAACCCCTTGTCGAGCCAGCCCTCAATGGTTGCAATATCCCGGATGCCGCCACCAAGTTGCGCAGGCACTTTGCAGGCGGCCAAGATCGCCTCGACCGGGGCCGCGTTGACCGGCGCCCCGGCGAAGGCCCCATTAAGATCCACAAGATGCAGCCATTCGCAGCCCGCTGCGACAAAGTCCAAGGCCTGCGCTGCCGGATCTTCGTTGAACACCGTCGCGCGCCCCATATCGCCACGCACGAGACGCACGGCCTTGCCGTCCTTGAGGTCGATTGCAGGATAGAGGATCATCGCGGGGCCTTTCATCTTCGGGTGCCCGGCCTTTGGCATGAGAGAGAAGGAAATGCAACGCGACCCGACGTCAGACTTGATTTGTGCCATGCCAATGGCACAGGTTTCTTGCGAATGTCAGGGAGGAACAGACATGCGTAAACTGGTGATGATGACAGTGGTGTTCACGATGGGGGCCGGGATGGCGATGGCAGAGCCGCTCTTGGGAACGTGGCAGACCACGCGCGACGACAACGGCAAATCCGGGCTGATTGAGGTCAAACCTTGCGGTAACGCTCTTTGCGGAAAGCTGGTTAAGTCTTATGACGCCAATGGCAATGAAACGGCCAGTGACAGTATTGGTCGGAACATCATTTCCGAAACTGTGCCGACCGGTGGCGGCGAATATAAAGGCAAGCTCTATGCCCCGGACCGCGGCAAGACCTATAATTCCAAGCTGCAATTGACCGGCGAGACGCTCAAGGTTAGCGGCTGCGTTCTGGGCATTTGCCGCGACGGAGGCACTTGGCAAAAGGTCAAGTAAGCGCGACGTCGCATTGCATTCGCGAGGGGACGGTTGGGTCAGATCTGCATCTGCGTTATGATGTCACCATGATCGATCACAACCTTCCCTTCGCCGCACCGCCAACCGAACTTCTTGAGGCGGCTCTTTACGTGCCGGATATTGACGCGGCAGAGCGGTTTTATGGCACTATCCTCGAGCTCGATCCGATCGTGCGGGTCGGAAATCGCCATGTGTTTTACAGGGTGGGTGCCGGCATCCTGTTGATCTTCAACCCCGAAGAAACGCGTAAACCACCAAACAATCCCGAACTGCCAGTCCCGCCGCATGGCACCCAAGGGCCGGGCCATTTCTGTTTTGCGGTCGAAGGGCTGGCGCTCGATGATTGGTGTGCACGACTTGAGGCTGCAGGTGTCGAGATCGAGGCGGATTTTCACTGGCCGAACGGGGCACGATCCATCTATTTTCGCGATCCGGCGGGGAATTCCATTGAAATGGCAGAGCCGCGTTTGTGGGAGAAATAGGCGTTCAGTGGCTGACGTTCGAGATTTGCCCTTATCCGTCGGTTTGCCGAGGGTCGGGCCCGAAAACCGACCAGCCTGTGCGCGACGCGAGCCGCTCCATTGCTTCGGTGCCAAGCTTGGAGTTGCCGTAGTGATTGAGCCCCGGCGACCAGACCGCAATCGCGGCCACGCCCGGCACGATCGACAGGATACCACCGCCGACCCCGCTCTTGCCCGGCAGCCCCACACGAAAGGCATAGTCGCCTGACCCGTCATAATGCCCGCAGGTCATCATGAGGGCGTTGATGCGGCGAATACGCGCCTGTGACACGAGCCGCGGCGCCCCAGCCCCACCGACCAGAAAAAGCCCTGCATTGGCCAATTGCGCGCAGGTCATCTCGACCGCGCATTGGTGGAAATATGTGCCAAGGGTCAAGTCCGGTGGGTTCTTGAGGTTTTCGTGCGAGCTTAGGTAGTGGGCTAGCGCAAAATTGCGGTGGCCAGTTGCAATTTCGGATTGCGCGACCCGCTCATTGATATGAATCGCCTCATCCCCTGCTGCGGCACGGATGAATCGCAAAAGTGCGCCAAGGGCCTCTCGCGGGGTTGACCCTTGCAAGACCGCATCGGTGGTGACGATAGCGCCCGCGTTGATGAACGGGTTGCGTGGATAGCCTTTTTCCAGTTCCAAAAGCAGCATCGAGTCAAACGACAACCCCGATGGCTCACGCCCGACTCGGGACCAGAGCCTGTCTCCTAGTTTGCCAAGCGCAAGTGCCAGCATGAACACCTTTGACACAGATTGGATGGAAAACGGCACATCCACATCACCCGCAACCAGCGTGGGCTGGCCGGGGCGAGCAATGGCTATGGCGAATTGGTCGAGGTTCACCCCAGCCAGCTCTGGAATGTAGTCTGCCACCTTGCCCCGGTTCTCAGAGGTCCGGGCAATCTCCGTGATCTCATCCAGCACATTCTGGAGCGCGGCAGCTGCGCGAGGCATTCAAGGTTTCCAGCGCAGGAAATTGGCAATCAGTCGAAGGCCGGTTTGCTGGCTTTTCTCAGGGTGGAACTGCGTGCCGACAATCGTATCGCGTCCGACAACGGCGGTGATTGCCTCAGCATACTCAACATGCGCCAGACGATGTGCCGGGTCGGTCACGCGGAAGTGGTAGGAGTGCACGAAATAGGCGTGATCGCCGCTACGAACTCCGTCAAAGATTGGGTGCGGGTTGTCAATCACCAGATCGTTCCAGCCCATATGTGGCACCTTGAGCGCGGGATCAGATGGCTCGATGTGCTCGACCGCCCCCCCAATCCAATCGAATCCGGCTGTTTCCTCATATTCCAATCCGCGCGTTGCCAACATCTGCATGCCGATGCAAATCCCCATGAAGGGGCGGGCCTGCGTAATCACTGCGTCCTCGATAGCCTCAAAGACACCGCGGTGATCATAGAGCGCCTTGCGGCAGGCGGGAAATGCGCCGTCCCCCGGCAAAACGATCCGGGTTGCAGCGCGGATGACCTCGGGGTCAGAGGTGACGATAACGTCGCCTGTGCCGGTCTCCGACGCCATGCGCTGAAATGCCTTTTCCGCCGAGTGCAAGTTGCCGCTCTCGTAGTCGACGATGACAGTGGTCATCTCTCAGAGACTTCCTTTGGTAGAGGGGATTGCATCCGCTTTGCGTGGATCGGTCTCAACCGCTTCGCGCAAACTGCGCGCTATAGCCTTGAACGCGGCCTCCGCCATGTGGTGGCTGTTGATCCCATGCAACGCGTCCACATGCAGCGTAATACCGCCATGGGTGCTGAAGGCCTGAAAGAACTCACGCACCAGTTCGGTATCGAATGTCCCGATCTTGGGCGTCGGCAGGTCCATGTGCCACACCAGGTAGGGCCGCCCCGACAGATCAAGTGCCGCGCGCACGAGCGCGTCATCCATTGGCAACAGACAGGCTCCGTAACGGCGGATGCCACGTTTGTCTCCGAGGGCCTGCGCGAGCGCCTGACCGAGAGCGATTCCCACGTCTTCGACCGTGTGGTGGTCGTCAATGTGCAGATCGCCAGCACATCGTATTCTCATGTCGATCAAAGAATGCCGCGCGAGTTGATCCAGCATGTGATCAAAGAACCCCACGCCGGTCTGATTGTCATAGCGACCAGAGCCGTCAAGATTGATCTCGACGGTGATGTCGGTTTCGGCGGTCTTACGGGTGATTGTGGCGCTGCGCATGGGGCCTCCGTCAAGCTTTCGTGGCTCTATACTGCGCTCTGCGGTGCAGGCCAAGCGCCAAGCGCGGAATGTCACGATCCCCCCGGCGGATCGCTCCAAATTTCTTTAATATAAGGAAATTTGGAGCGGGCGAGGCGATTCGAACGCCCGACCCTAACCTTGGCAAGGTTATGCTCTACCCCTGAGCTACGCCCGCATCCTTGGGTGAGGCGTGATCTATAAACTCTGGCGCGCCGCTGCAAGAGGAAAATTGCCAGGGACGGCAATTTTTTGCGGCCAACTTGAATGGGTCAGGTGCGACGTAAGTAGGATGGTCAAAAAGCTCCGTAATTTCCTTGAGCATGCTAGGCTCGCTCGGCGTTTGGGTCGTGGGAAGAAGGCCCGCAACAGGAGGAGGAAACGCATGCCAGCCTATCTAATCGCGCAGGTGAAGATCACGAATGATGCCTGGGTGCCGGACTATGCGGCCAGGACGCATGACATCGCGGCAAAACACGGAGGACGGTATCTGTCGCGCAGCGCCAATATTGAGACCGTAGAAGGTCTCGCGCCCGATACCACTCTTATCGCGCTCATTGAGTTTCCGTCGACTGAGGCTGCGCACGCCTTTGCGTATGACCCTGAGTATGCTCCACTCGCCAAATCCCGTCAGGCGGGGAGCGAGGGACATTTTTGGGTGATAGACGACACGGATGCTGCCGGTTCCATCCCCTATCTTCCAAAAGGCTAGGCCCATATCCCCCGGCGCCTCGGGGAGAGTATAAGGCGCCGGGGGAGGGACAGGGCAACCGATCAGAGGTTGCCGCGTGAGAGTTCACCTGCCATGTGATCCGCCTGCCGCATGGCAAGTGCCACGATAGTCAGCGTTGGGTTTTCCGCAGCACCCGTGGTGAATTGCGAGCCATCCGAGACGAAAAGGTTGGGGATGTCATGGGTTTGACCCCATTTGTTCACCACCCCGTCGCGCGGGTTTTCGGACATGCGGTTGGTCCCCAGATTGTGGGTCGAGGGGTAGGGCGGCGTCGGGAAGGTGCGCGTGGCCCCCACCGCCTCGTAAACCGCGATACCTCGGCTGTAGGCATGGTTGCGCATCGCCACGTCATTTGGGTGATCCGAGAAATGCACATTGGCCACGGGCAGGCCCCACTGGTCCTTGACGTCATGGTTGAGGGTGACGCGGTTGGTTTCCTGCGGCATATCCTCGCCCACGATCCACATGCCGGCCATATTCTCGTAGGCGTCAAGCGCGGTGGTGAATTCGCGCCCCCATGAACCGGGATCGAGGAACGCGGCCATGAAGGGAAGGCCAAGCGCCAGCGTTTCCAGCTCATAGCCGCCCACAAAGCCGCGCGAAGGATCGTGCCGCGCTTCGTCCTGAATGATGCCCGCCATGGTTGTGCCGCGCCACATCTTCACTGGCTTGTCAAACACGCCGTAGACTGATCCGGTCATGTGACGCATGTAATTGCGCCCCACCTGGCCCGAGGAATTGGCAAGCCCGTCGGGGAACATCGACGAGGCAGAGTTGAGCAGCAGACGGGGCGATTCGAACGAGTTGCCCGCGACGCAAACGGCACGCGCCTTTTGCATCTGGAGATTGCCCGCTTCGTCGAAATACTCGACGCCCGTTACCTTGCCGCTGTCGTCATGCAGGATGCGCGCGACATGTGCCTTGGAACGCACCTCGAGATTGCCCGTGGCCTCGCCGCGCGGAATGTCGGTATATGCCGCAGACCATTTGGCACCCCATTTGCAGCCCTGAAAACAGAAGCCCGTCTGCTGGCAAGCCATGCGCCCGTCATAGTCCTCGGAGTTGATGGCCATGCGCCCGGTGTGGACGTCCTTGTAGCCAAGCGCCTTGGCGCCTGCCTCGAACACCTTGTAATTGTTATTCCCCGGCAGCCCGGCCAGATCGTTGGTGCGGGTCACGCCCAGCTTTTTCTCGGCCTTGTCATACCACGGTGCCATTTCGGCAGCGTCGATGGGCCAGTCGAGCAGATTGGCACCCTGCACCGGGCCATAGTTGGTCTTGGCCTTCCATTCGTGGTCCTGAAAGCGGATCGAGGCCCCGGCCCAGTGCGTCGTGGTGCCGCCCACCGCCTTGACGATCCAAGCGGGAAGGCCGGAAAAATCCTTGGCCACGCGCCAGTCGCCTGACGTGGTGCGCGGGTCGAGCCAGGCCAGTTGGCCAAAGCTTTCCCATTCGTCGTTGATGTAATCCTCGGGCAGATAACGCCCGCCTGCTTCGAGCGCCACGACGGACACGCCGCGTTGCGCCAGTTCGTTGGACAGCACGCCGCCGCCCGCGCCGGTGCCGATGACAACAATCACAGTGTCGTCATTATGATCAAAAGGTGCAGCCATAGTCTTTCCTCCCTAGATGGCTATGGCTCAGAGCCAGTTGATGTCGTCAAAGCCGCGGTTGATGTAACCGCCCTGGCTAAAGGACTCGCCCTCATAGCCAAAGAGCGGCCAAACCGCCTTTTGGTTATAGAGGCCCGTCACCAGCCCGCCCCGGATCTGCTGGAAAAACGCGCTGTCTTCGATGCTGCGGAGAATGTCGACGCGATCGCGCTCCCATCCGACGCCGAGGTAATCGGCGTGACCTTTGCCCTGCGCTACGGCGTTGAGGCCTGCGATCCCGGCCTCTACGGCTTCGGCAGCCTCTGCCGTGTCATAGCCCTTGACCGCGATGGCATAGTATTCATCGGCCAGATGGTCATGCGGATAGATATCGCGGGCCATCTGGATCAAAGTTGCCATCGTTTCAGGCTTGAGTGCTTGGGTCTCGAGCGCCCAGGCCGCATCGGTGCTGGCGACAAAGCCAGTTCCGACGACAAAGCTTGCGCCCGCCGCGATAGAGCGCGAGAGCAACTCGCGCCGGTTAAGCCCCTTGCGGGGTTTGGTGTCAGTCATGTGTTATCCTCCCATGCAAAAAATGGGCGCGTCCCTCCCCGAACGCGCCCTTGCTCTCATTTGAAACGCCCGCCGCGTTCCAGTACTTCGATTTCGTAACCATCAGGATCTAAGACAAAGAAAAACTTGCCCACGAGTTTGCCGTCAGGGGCGAACTCCACGATCTTGCGCGGACTCAATCCTTCTGCCTCGAATCGTGAATGCTCGGCGGCAAGATCTTCCACAAGCACGGCGAGATGACCGTAACCATCGCCACGGTCATATGGCTCGGTGCGTCCCTTGTTGATGGTCAGTTCCACCTCGAACGGGCTTTCGTCATTCGACATGTAGACGAGGGTGAATTTCTCGAAATCCAGCCGGTCCGCCACGCGCAACCCAAAGGCGCGATAATAGAAATCGACCGACCGCGCCTCGTCGAGAACGCGAATCATGCTGTGAATGGCTTTGGCCATCATGCCCTCCGAAACCTGTATTTGGTTAGGAAAAGTTACCAAAGTAGGGGCGGGGCGGGTAGTAAGGGGATACTACGCCTTGATTTGTCTCACTCCGCCGCCATCTGACGCGCATCCCCATCGAGCGGGTTTTCGCGGTGCACAAGGCAGGTGCAGCGCAAGAGCGAGGTGAAATTGGCAGGTTCGCCGTGCAGTTCGAGCACTTCGGCATGGAGTTTCGACACGAAACCGGGGGTCGTCAGCCCTTCGCTCTCGGCGATTTCGTCGAGGATACCCCAAAAGGATTTCTCAAGACGGATGCTCGTGCTCTGGCCATTCAGACGCATGCGGCGGGTTACAAGCGCGTAGCGGTCGGGGTCTTGCCCGGCAAAGATTCGACACATGATCAGGTCCTCCCTCATCCGGGTCGCGGCAGGGACGCGCGCGGCGCGGATCTCAGTACGTTTTAGGATGATGGCCGATTTTTTCCAGCAGGGGAAGTCTCCTGCGCCGTCACCGCCTGCGCGCTGACCGCCGTCAGAGCAACGCGTGGCCGATGTTGGCAAGCGCGCTGAGGATCAGCATGGCAAAGGTCAGCACCATTCCGGCACTGCGCATCGGCATGATTTCGGGCACGCGTCCAAATCCCGCTGCATGCAACACCCGCCCCAAGAGCAGCATCAAGCCCAGCAGATGAACAACCCATCCCGGCGCACCCTGAAGTTCGGCCATGCCCAGCAGGATCAGGCCGAGCGGGGCGTATTCGGCGCAATTTGCCTGCACCCGGATGCGACGGATCAAGAGATCCTTGCCGCCGTCGCCCAAAGAAACCTTGGTTTTTAATCGGGCGGCGATGACCAGCACGCTCAGGAGGACAAAGAGGAGGCCGACGAGGCCCGCGTAGAGAGGGCTGATGGCAAGGGACATGCGCTGTGCTTTCTGGTCAGGAATAGGTGGCCGAACGGGTCGGGGGCAGGGTGAAATCCTCGGTATGGACAATCACCCCTGTCTCGCTCAGCAGCAAGAGGCCATAAGCCCCCGGCTCATCAATCGAGAGGCTTGTGTCCTTGGCGTCGAGCGCCATGGGCATCTGGTGACAGGGGCTTTTGAGGATGGCTGTGGGAATGCCCCCCGCCGATCCTTGAACCGTGCGGTGAACATGGCCCGACACGATCTGCACGACATTGCCCGCCGCCTTGAGGCGCGCGATCACGTCCGCCCGGTTGCGAAGCCCGATGGCATCCATTCCGGCAAAGCCCGTGTCGATGGGCGGGTGATGGGTAAAGACAATCACCGGCCGCGCGCCTGCCTCGGTCAAGCATTGCTCCAGCCAGTCAAGCCGCGCGGGGCAGAGCCAGCCCGAGTGCTGATCCGGCGCCGCCTCGTCCAGCGTATCGAGACAGATCAGGCGGTGCGCCCCGATGTCGGCGTAATGCTGGATATGGCCTGCATCCATGCAGGCCGCTTCGGGAAACGCCTCCAGAAAAGGCGCGCGGCGGTCGTGATTGCCTAGCATCAGGCTGACGGGCAGGGGGCAATCCGCCAGTGCCCCGCGCAGTCGGGCGTATTCCTCTGGCGCGGCGTGATGGGTCAAGTCGCCACAGAGCACGATGCGGGCAGCATCAGGGTGTCGCGTCAGCGCGTGCACAAGCCCTTGGGTAAAGCGCGCGAAGGGATCAAGGCCGATGATGGACTGGCCTTGCACAACGATGTGAATGTCAGTGAATACGAGTATTTTCTTCATGTCGCGGCCTGTCAGGGGGCATATGGCGCGCAGCATGGCCGAATTGACGGGATTGCAAAAGCGCTTTCGGTGGGCGCGCGTGGCTGTCACCCTCGGGTCAAGCCCGAGGGTCACGGGAAACGTTACTCCATCTCCACCAGCAGATCCTTGGCGTCGATCTGGCTGCCGGGCTGGACATGCACAGCTTTGACGGTCGCGTCACGCTCGGCGTGCAGGCCGGTTTCCATCTTCATGGCCTCGATGGTCAACAAAAGATCGCCTGCCTTGATCTTTTGTCCTGCCTTGACCGCGACCGTGGCCACGGCACCGGGCATCGGCGCGCCGATGTGGTTGGCGTTGCCCAGTTCCGCCTTGGGCCGGGCTGCGACCTTGTCCTTGATCCGGCGGTCGGGCACGCGCACGGTGCGCGGCTGGCCGTTGAGTTCAAAGAATACCCGCGCCTCGCCATCCTCTTGCGTCTCGCTCACCGCGACCAGCCGGATTTCCAGCGTCTTGCCGGGGTCGATTTCGGCGGTGATTTCCTCGCCCGTCTCCATCCCGTAAAAGAAAGTGCGGGTGGGCAGGGTGCGCACGGGCCCGAATTGCGCATGACGTTCCATGTAATCGGCAAAGACCTTGGGATACATGAGGCTACCCATCAGGTCTTCGTTGTCGATCTTCTTGCCAAAGCGCTCGGTCAGTTCTGCAAGCTGCTCGTCCAGATCCTCGGGCGGCAACAGCGTG
This sequence comes from Roseovarius sp. MBR-51, assembly GCF_053628575.1. Taxonomy (NCBI): domain Bacteria; kingdom Pseudomonadati; phylum Pseudomonadota; class Alphaproteobacteria; order Rhodobacterales; family Roseobacteraceae; genus Roseovarius; species Roseovarius sp. MBR-51. Next base: position 58,148 of record NZ_JBRJGQ010000007.1, on the reverse strand, counting down.
CCGGGGCGCACGGTGATGGGCTTTTCGCCCTTGAGCACCTTCTTGACGATGGCGGGGGGGAAGCCGCCTGGCGCCTGTCCCACATAGCCCTTCATCAGTGTGATCACCGAGTCGGGAAAGCTAACCTCGGTCGCGGGGTCGAGCACGTCCTCACAAGTCAGGCCTTGGCTCACCATCATCAACGCCAGATCGCCCACCGTCTTGGCGATCGGTGTCACCTTGATGACATCGCCGAACATCTGGTTCACATCGGCATAGGTACGCGCGATGTCGTGCCAGCGGTCCTCCATCCCCATCGAGCGTGCCTGCGCCTTGAGGTTGGTGAATTGCCCGCCGGGCATCTCGTGCAGATAGACCTCGGAAGTGGGCGACTGCATCCCGCTCTCGAAAGCGGCGTAATGGTTGCGCACCGATTCCCAATAGTTCGAGATGTGTCGGATGGCGGTAATATCGAGGCCCGTGTCGCGCGGCGTGTGGCGCAGCGCCTCAATGATCGTGCCAATCGTCGCCTGAGAGGTATTGCCCGAGAGCGAGTCCATCGCGCAATCCACTGCATCCACACCGGCCTCGGACGCCGCAAGGATCGTGGCCCCGGCAAGGCCCGCCGTGTCATGGGTATGGAAGTGCAGCGGTAGCCCCACCTCTTCCTTGAGCGCCTTGAAGAGCACGCTCGCCGTGGCCGGTTTCATCAAGCCACCCATATCTTTGATACAGAGGATATGCGTGCCAGCGGCCTTCAGCTCTTTGGCCATCGAGAGGTAATATTTGAGGTCATATTTGGACCGCGCCGGGTCCAGCATGTCTCCGGTGTAGCAGATCGCGGCCTCCAGCACCTTGCCCGAGTCCAGCACGGCATCCATGGACACACGCATGTTTTCGGCCCAGTTCAGCGGATCGAACACGCGGAAGATATCGACGCCGCTCTCGGCGGCCTGTTTGACAAAGGCCGCGACCACATTGTCGGGATAGTTGGTATAGCCCACCCCGTTCGAGCCGCGCAGCAGCATCTGCGTGAGCAGGTTGGGCATCCTTGCGCGAATGTCGCGCAACCGCTGCCACGGACATTCGTCAAGGAACCGGTAGGCTACGTCAAAGGTCGCTCCACCCCAGCATTCGACCGAGAAGAGGCCCGGTAGATCATGGGCGTAATTGGGCGCGATGCTGATCATGTCGATTGAGCGCATGCGCGTGGCCAAGAGCGACTGATGGCTGTCGCGCATGGTGGTGTCGGTGATCAAGAGGTGCTTTTGCGCCGCCATCCAGTCGGCCACGGCCTGTGCGCCCTCGCGGTCAAGGATCTGCTTTGGCCCATCCTTGATCTCAGGGTTGGCGGGGCGCGGGGCGCGCGGCAGCTTGAGATCGGCGGCTGGGCGGGTGCGCCCCTCGACCTCGGGATGCCCGTTGACCGTGATATCGGCGATATAGCTCAGAACGCGCGTGCCGCGATCCCGCCGCTTGGCGAATTTGAACAGTTCTGGCGTCGTGTCGATGAATTTGGTCGTGTAGGTATTGTTGAGGAAGGTCGGATGCTTGAGCAGGTTCTCGACAAAGGCGATGTTGGTGCTCACGCCGCGAATACGGAACTCGCGCAGGGCCCGGTCCATCCGGGCAATCGCCTGCTCCGGCGTGGGTGCCCAGGCCGTGACCTTGGTCAAGAGGCTGTCGTAATAGCGCGTGATGACGCCCCCCGCATAGGCGGTGCCGCCATCAAGACGGATGCCCATGCCGGTGGCCGAGCGATAGGCGGTGATCCGGCCATAATCGGGGATGAAGTTGTTGAGCGGGTCTTCGGTCGTGATCCGGGTCTGGAGTGCATGGCCATGCAGAGTGATGTCATACTGGCTGGCCTTGCCGGTGGCCTCCATCAGGCTCTTGCCTTCGGCGATCTTGATCTGGGCCTGCACGATGTCGATACCGGTCACGGCCTCGGTCACGGTATGCTCGACCTGCACGCGCGGATTGACCTCAATGAAATAGAACTTGCCGGTGTCCATATCCATCAGGAATTCGACCGTGCCGGCACATTCGTAATTCACATGCTTGCAGATTTTATAGCCAAGCTGACAGATTTCCTCGCGCTGCGTCTCTGAGAGATAGGGGGCGGGCGCGCGCTCGACGACCTTTTGATTGCGGCGCTGCACCGAGCAATCGCGCTCGAAGAGGTGATACATATTGCCATGTTTGTCGCCGAGGATCTGCACCTCGACGTGGCGCGCGCGCAGGATCATCTTTTCGAGATACCCCTCGCCATTGCCAAAGGCCGCTTCGGCCTCGCGGCGGCCTTCGCGGACCTTGTCCTCAAGCTCGCTTTCGTTCTCGATGGGGCGCATGCCGCGTCCGCCACCGCCCCAGGATGCCTTGAGCATCAAGGGATAGCCAACTTCCTTGGCCTGTTTGCGGATGACCTTGATGTCATCGCCCAACACTTCGGTGGCCGGGATCACGGGCACGCCCGCCTCGATCGCCACACGCCGCGCGCTTGCCTTGTCGCCAAGGGCCCGCATGGTTTCGGCACGCGGGCCGATAAAGGTGATGCCCGCCGCGTCGCAGGCATCGACAAAAGCCGGGTTTTCGGACAAGAGGCCATAGCCGGGATGGATCGCATCCGCACCCGAGAGCTTGGCCACGCGGATGACTTCCTCGATGGACAGATAGGCCTGAACCGGTCCCATGCCCTCACCGATGCGATACGCCTCGTCCGCCTTGAACCGGTGCAGCCCGAGCTTGTCCTCTTCGGCAAAGACAGCGACGGTTTTCTTGCCCATTTCATTGGCGGCCCGCATGATGCGGATGGCGATTTCGCCCCGGTTGGCAATGAGAATTTTCTTGAAGTCGGCCATGCCTGTCCCCCGGTTTATCAGTTCTGGCGGCGCGGCAGTCTATGCCGCATTGCAGCGCTGCATCCTTGTAAGATTTGTGAAAGGTTTGTGCAATCCGGCAAACTGGGTATTCACCGGCAAGGGAAATTTCCTGTCCCGACGGGTGGTCGGCCCTACCCGTTGGGGATCAGGCGCGACCGCACGTCCCAGAGCGTGCGTGTGCCCAACTGGCCCATGTTGGCGCGCAAATCCTCGGCCAGAATATCCGCCAGATGCGCGGGGCCACTCTCGCCCAAGGCCCCAAGCGCATAGTGCCAGCCGCGCCCCATCATGACGAAATCCGCCCCAAGGGCGATGGCGCGCAGCACATCAAGCCCGCCCTCAATGCCGCCATCCATGATCACCGGCAAGGTGGTCGCGGCGCGCACTTGCGGCAGCGCCTCGATGGTGGCGGGGGCGGCGTCGAACTGGCGGCCTGCGTGGTTCGAGATCCAGATTGCGTCCACGCCCTCTTTCTCGAGTGCGGCGGCATCGTCGGCGCGCAGCACACCCTTGACCACCAAGGGCCCATCCCAGGCATCGCGCAGCCAGCGCAGATACTCCCAATCGGGCGAGGTGCGCAGCAGGTATCCAGCGTGTTTGTTCGAAGGCAAACCTTTGGTCTGGCCTGCGTAATCGTCAATCATCCGCATGCGCGGCATGCCAAGCCGTGCAGTTCCAAGCGCCCAGGCCGGACAGCGCGCGACCTGCGCCATCAGGCGCGGGGTCAACTTGGGCGGCTGTGTAAGCCCCGAGCGCACCTGCCGTTCGCGGCGGCTGCCCACCGGCACATCAACTGTCAGCACCAGCACCGAGAACCCGGCATTGCGCGCGCGTTTCAGCATGTTAGTCCGAATGCTCGTGTCGCGCGGCGGATACATCTGGAACCAGCCATTGCCGTTCAGATGCGGGCCTACGACTTCGGGCGTCTGGCTCGCCACGGTCGAGAGGCCATAAGGTATCCCCGCCTGCGTTGCGGCCCGCGCCAAAAGACGCTCGGCATCCGGCCAGATGAGGCCGGACATGCCCACAGGCGCGATGCCCACCGGCAGGGCATGGGTCTGCCCCAAGAGGGGGGCGGTGATGTCGGGCGTGAATTCGCCATGCAGGATCGACGGGCTGAGCCGCACCTGATCGAGCATCAGGCGGTTGCGCCCCTTGGTGGCCTCTGTTCCGGTGGCACTGTCGAGGTATTCCCAGACAAAATGCGGGATGCGACGCGCCGCACGGGCGCGCAGATCAGAGAGGGCGGGATAGGATGCATGCAGGTTCATGGCGCGCATTTGCGCGGGTTTTCAGGGGCTTGTCCAGAGGTCAGATAGGGGCGGAACAATCCCCGAACATCTCTTTATCTCCGGGCGTCCCCGCGCTATTGTCACGGGCATGAACAGATTTGACGAATCCGATGCCTTTGAGGGTGCCAGCCTCTCGGCGCGCGCCATGGCGGCGCGTCCGGCACCCTATCTTGATGACCTCAACCCCGAACAGCGTCGCGCGGCGGAAACGCTGGATGGTCCGGTGCTCATGCTCGCAGGGGCGGGGACGGGCAAGACCAAGGCGTTGACCACGCGCATCGTGCATCTGATGAACACCGGGCGCGCGGGGCCGGGCGATATCCTTGCCGTGACCTTTACCAACAAGGCCGCGCGCGAGATGAAAGAGCGTGTGGGCCGCCTCTTGGGCCAGCCCGCCGAGGGGATGCCCTGGTTGGGCACCTTTCATTCGATCTGCGTCAAGCTCCTGCGCCGTCACGCTGAACTGGTGGATCTGAAATCGAACTTCACCATTCTCGACATGGATGACCAACTGCGGCTGCTCAAGCAACTGGTGCAGGTGTCGGGCATTGACGACAAACGCTGGCCCGCGCGCATGCTGGCTGGGATCATCGACCAATGGAAGAACCGCGCCTGGACGCCCGACAATCTGCCCGCCTCAGAAGGGAGCGCCTATGATGGCAAGGGTCCGGCGCTCTACCGGCAGTATCAGACCCGCCTGCGCGAGTTGAACGCGGTCGATTTTGGCGATTTGTTGCTGCATGTGGTCACGATCTTTCAAAAGCACGACGATGTGCTCAGGCAATACCAACGCTGGTTCCGCTATATCCTCGTGGACGAGTATCAGGATACCAACGTGGCGCAATACCTCTGGCTGCGCCTCTTGGCGGGGGGGCACAAGAACATCTGCTGCGTGGGCGATGACGATCAGTCGATCTATGGCTGGCGCGGCGCCGAAGTGGGCAATATCCTGCGGTTCGAAAAGGATTTTCCCGGTGCGACGGTGATCCGGCTCGAGCAGAATTACCGCTCTACCCCGCATATCCTTGCGGCAGCTTCGGGCGTGATCGCGGGCAATCGCGACCGGCTGGGCAAGGAGCTTTGGACCGCCGTCGAGGAGGGTGAAAAGGTCCGCCTCATCGGCCATTGGGACGGCGAGGAAGAGGCACGCTGGATCGGCGAGGAAATCGACGCGATGCAACGCGGCACGCGCGGCATGCGGCCCTATTCGCTCGACGCGATGGCAATCCTTGTGCGCGCCAGCCACCAGATGCGCGCGTTTGAGGATCGGTTCCTGACCATCGGACTGCCGTATCGTGTGATCGGCGGGCCGCGGTTTTACGAGCGGCTAGAGATTCGCGATGCCATGGCCTATTTCCGCCTCGTGGTCTCGCCTGCGGACGATCTGGCCTTTGAGCGGATCGTCAACACCCCCAAGCGCGGCCTTGGCGACAAGGCGCAGCAGAAAATCCAGATCACGGCGCGGCAGAATGGCGTGCCGCTGGTCGAGGGCGCGCGCCTATTGCTCGACGACAAGGGGATCACCGGCAAAGCGGCGAGCGAGTTGCGCGATCTGATCGACGGCCTTGCCCGCTGGGGCCGGATGGTCGGGGATGCAGATATCAGCCATGTCGAACTGGCCGAGATGATCCTTGACGAGAGCGGCTATACCGGGATGTGGCAGAACGACAAGACACCCGAAGCACCGGGGCGGCTGGAAAACCTCAAGGAGCTGGTCAAGGCGTTGGAAGGGTTCGAGAACCTGCAAGGGTTTCTGGAACATGTGAGCCTCATCATGGACAATGAGGCGGGCGAAGAGGGCGAAAAGGTCACGCTGATGACGCTGCACGCCGCCAAGGGGCTGGAGTTTCCGGCCGTGTTCCTGCCGGGATGGGAGGATGGTCTTTTCCCATCGCAACGCTCGATGGACGAAAGCGGCGTCCGCGGGCTCGAGGAAGAGCGGCGGCTGGCCTATGTCGGCATCACCCGCGCCGAAGAGGTCTGCACCATTTCGTTCGCGGGCAATCGCCGCGTCTATGGCCAATGGCAATCGCAAATGCCCTCGCGCTTCATTGATGAATTGCCCGAGGCGCATGTCGATGTGCTCACCCCTCCGGGTCTCTATGGCGGAGGCTACGGGGCTGCGGCCAGTTCAGGCATCGAGAGCCGTGCCGCCGAGGCCAATGTCTACAACAGCCCCGGTTGGCGGCGGCTTCAGGCGCGCGGCGGCGAACGCCCCATGACCCAGCCCCGCGAGACGCGTCACAGCATCATCGACGCCGAGGCGCTCAGCTCGCATACGGTGGGCGAGCGCGTCTTTCATCAGAAATTCGGCTACGGGGCGGTCATCGCCGTAGAGGGTGACAAGCTCGAAATCGCCTTTGACAAGGCGGGCACCAAGAAGGTCGTTGCGCGCTTCATCAACGGCGCTGATGACGCACCGTTCTGAGCGGATGCAGCGGCGGATTTGATTATTTTTGCCATGAAAAACGACTTTGCTTTTTCTTGGCGCAAATACTCAAGTCTTCCCTTGCGCCGAAACGCTCAGCTGACGTGATCCACGACCGCCAGATGCTGTGCCAGCCGGTTGACCTCGTCCAGGTAGCGCGTAACCAGCTTGGGATCATGCGGTGCCGCGCTTACGCCCGCGGGTATTTCCCGCGCCAGCACCGAATCAACGGCAAGTGAGACTGGAATCGAGACCAGCCGCGCCATCGCCGTGCCACGCGCATCGCCCCAAGCGTCCATCACATAGGTTTTATGCCAGACTGGTTTACCGGCCTTTTCTGCCTTGAGATCAACGCAGAGCACCACGCGGTCCGGCTCGCCCTCATCATAGGCGTTCTCTTGCCAGAACTGATCGGACATCTCCTTGAGCCGGGCATCGCCCGCGGCACCGCTGAGCGTCTCGATCTCGGCAAAAACGTCCTTCCATGCCTCTGACCAGCCATTCAGGCGCAGCGTGCCGCGTACGAAATCCTTGATCCGCCAGTCGGGATCGAACCGGTAATCGGCGATGAAGGGCAGGGAATCGCGGTTGGGGTAAACCTCGAAGGTCTCGAGGTTGGGCAAAGGGGCACCATAGCTGGAAATCGCGTCCCATGGCCGCGCGACCTTGAGCTCCGAGAAATCCCGGATCGAGCGCGAGGGCGAGCGCAGCGCCTTGAGCACGCCCAAGGGCGACCAGCTGAACTTGTAGCGGAAGGGGTTGGGTATTTTCGGCACGCCGCCGCAATAAGAGGTGAACGACAGGTCGTTTCCGGCGTCAAAGGCTTGGGAGGCGCGATATTCGGCCACCAGATGATGCGCCATCAGGTGGTCGATACCGGGATCAAGCCCGATTTCGTTGACAAAGCGCAGCCCTTTTTCGCGCGCCGCCTGATCAAGGGTGCGCATCTCGGGGGCGATATAGGAGGAGGACACGAAATGCGCGCCCGTCTCGAGGCAAAGCTCTGCCAGCGGCACGTGCCAATCACCGGGCAGCATCGAGACCACCACGTCACCGGGTTTGAGGGCTTTGGCCAAGGCGTCCTTGTCAAAGGCGTGGATCTTGTCCGTGAGATCGCCCACCGCCGCCCACGCCTTGTCGGTCGAGCGGTTCCAGACCGTCACCTCATGCCCGGCTTCGATCAGTCGCCGCAGACCGGGAATGGCCGATAGGCCGGTGCCGCCCCAGTGGATTGTCATGTCCGTCTCTCCTTTTACTTGTAACGGAGTTTCGCCGCGACGATGCTCAGCATCGCCAGAACGGCGCAGATATTGGCCAGAATGAGAGGCCAGTCGCCGATCATCAGCCCATAGACCAGCCACAGGGACACGGTGGTCAGAAAGAGCAGGTTCGACGGGAGCGAGAGCCCCGAGGTGTCGCGCGTGGCCCAGGCCTTGACCGCCTGCGGAATCCAGCAGATCGTGCCCAGAAAGGCGGCCAGATATCCGACATAGGGCGCCATTCAGATCTCTTTCATATGGGTGTGAAAGGTCTCTGCCGCGCGGGCCCAGACCCCTTGATCCAAGGCGTCGAGCGTCAGCAACGAGGCCAGCAATTGCCCGGCGTAATCCTGCGAGGATTCGACCGGCAAGAGCGAGGGCAGGTTGTCGATGGCCATCACGTCGAGGGGCGGGGTGCCGCGCACACGCAGCACGGGGGCCGCCCAGGAGGTTGCCGCGTCATAGACCGGCACCGGGTTGTAATCGCTGTCGGGGTCACAGGCCACATCGCCGATCACGCTCAGTTGGCTGGGCTGATCAAGCGCGGATTTCGGCACGAAAACGGGCGTGCCGGGGCGCGCGAAGATGCAGTTGAGGAAGATGTCATGCGCGAGGATTTCCGGGAAAGGCCCACCCGATGCGGTCTCGGCCATGTCCCAGCGGGTGACGATGACACCCATCGCTTCGCAGAGATCCGCAGCACCGGTGCCCACGCGCCCCAAGGCACCAATGACGATGGCGCGCGGGCGGGACGCACCCGTGGCATCCAGCCGCGCGCCAAGATCGGCCAGCAGCGCGTCGCGCCCCGGATAGGTATCGACGGGCGGGCAGATCGCGCCGCCCTGTTGTGCCGTCCATGCCATGAGCGACACGGCCGCGCCCGCATAGCCCGCCCAATAGCCAAAGGCGGCGACGCGGCGGCCCGTTTCATCGACGAGATATTCCAGATCATAGAGCGTGCCGCCCCCGGCCTTGAACCGCTGCAAGAGGCGCCGCCCGGCATGCTGTCCCTTGAAGGCGTGGCCAAACATTATGTGGCGATGCGGCAGCGGCGTGCCATCCTCGGGCAGTTCCTTGAGCCCAAAGATGATTGCATCAGTGGGCGCAGATGGCCAAGAGTTCTCAGTCGCAATTTCGCAGCCCACCGCGCGATAGCCGTCAATTGGAATGGCGCGGTTGTGGCTCTCTTCTACAGTGACACGAATGCCCTTGGTGATCAGTTGCGCCGCCCCTTCGGGCGTCAGTCCCACGCGTTCTTCATTCGGTCTTTGTTCGGCTCGCACCCAGAGATGTGTCATGACAAGTCCTCAGATCATATCATCGGCAATCACCCTTGCCACCGTGGGCCGGGCGCGCATTGCCTGCATGAACGCGGCAATCTTTGGGAACTCGGCCACCTTTACCCCATCGCCCTCGAGCCAGTTGCAGGCAACATAGAGATATGGGTCAGCGAGCGTTAGGGTGTCGCCTATAACGAAGGGGCCTGTGATGAGGTTATGTTCCACATAAGTCGCGCTGTCGGTCATGGTCTGGACCGATTTGGTCTTCATATCGTCAAAAGAGCTCTGTTGGTCGGCCCAACGGTGGCCGCGCATCTTGTGGGCGTGGTTCACATGCATGGTGGAGGCGATATAATACATGGCCTCACGCATCTTGGCGGCTTGATAGGGATCGGTGGGGCGCAATCCGGCCTGAGGGGCGATGTCGGCAATGTAATCAAGCAATGCGCCGGTTTCGGTCAGGATGCCCTGATCAGTAACAAGCGTCGGCACCCGCCCTTTCGGATTGATAGCGAGATAGGCGACCCCGGATTGCTCTCCCGCGCGAAAATCGAGGCGCACCGGATCGAAGTCGAGCCCCGCCTCGTGCAGCGCGATCGCCGCCGCAATCGAGATGGTGCCTTTGGCATAATAGAGTTTCATGGCGCATTCCTCCTGCTGTCAGATAAAGGTGCGGGCATGCGCCCGGTCAGGTGTGTCGAGATGTGGTGTGGCGTTAAAGGTGCCTAGCATCAGCATGTCATGCACATGTTCAAGCCGGTGCAGCGAACTGTTCATGACCTGAAGCATGACCTTGGACATGCCGGGAATATCTAGCCCGAGCGCGTGCCGCATAACCATACCGATCACGCCGCCCGAGGTGACGATCAGGATGCGCCCGTTGTGATGACATATGTCGTCGATCAGAGTGGTTATCCGCGAGGTGAAATTCTCAAATGTTTCAGGAACATCCACAAGATCCCCCCGCGCCCAGTGCTCAATCACTTGCGGCAGGTAGCGCGCAAACTCCGTTGCATCGTTTGGCGCAGGAATTCCATGCTGTGCCTCAATGGCGCGAGCCAGAGCAAAATAGCTCAGTTCATCCAACCTCGGGTCTTGCTCGGTAATATGATAGCCCATGGCGCGGGCGGTGCCGACCTGACGATTGAGAGTCCCGGTGATCACATGGTCGAAATGCGGATTTGTCCTAGCCATATGCGCTCCCAACCATTCGGCCTGCTGCACGCCGAGTGGAGAAAGCCGATCATAGCCCGCCTCATCCGTGGCATGGCTGTTCGCCTGCCCATGCCGCACCAGAATTAGCTCTGCCAAGTTAAACGCCTCCCGATTTCCGCGCGACGTTAGCGCCGGTTGCCGGAGGGTTAAAGGTGGGGCGTAAAATATTCTGGAACAGCGTCCATTTGCGAGCCGTCTGCAAAGTAAGGTGACGTCTGGACCAGAATGAATTTAGACCAGAATGAATCGCCAATTCCGGAGCCCTTCGACGAATGTGGCGCAAAAATGGGGTGAGGTGTCGGGATTGACAGCCACTTGGATGCCACAGCATGCTTTAAAAAGGCCCAAAGCTAGGGAGGCGCGCTGATGACCGACAAGATCACATTCGTACTGGACGGCCACGAAGTCGAAGCAGAGGCGGGGCAGACGATATGGGAAGTCGCGAACGGACGCGGGCTGGTCATCCCTCATCTCTGTCACAAGCCGGCACCAGGCTATCGGCCCGATGGCAATTGTCGCGCGTGTATGGTCGAGGTCGAGGGTGAACGGACGCTGGTCGCCTCCTGTATCCGCGAGGCCAAAGCAGGCATGGTGGTCACGACAAATTCCTCCCGTGCGGAAACCGCGCGCAAAATGGTGGTCGAGATGCTGCTCGCAGACCAGCCGGAACGCGAGGTGTCACATGATCGCTCCAGTCATCTGTGGGACATGGCTGCGGCCAATGGCGTATCCGAAAGCCGCTTTCCCAAAGTCGAGCGCAACCGCATTCCCCTGCTAGACGACAGTCACATCGCGATGCGGGTGAATCTGGATGCTTGCATTTCCTGTGGTCTCTGCGTGCGCGCCTGCCGAGAAGTTCAGGTCAATGACGTGATTGGCATGGCAGGGCGCGGGCATGATGCCTACCCGGTGTTTGACTTGGCCGATCCGATGGGCGCGAGTACTTGCGTGGCCTGCGGTGAATGCGTGCAGGCCTGCCCGACCGGCGCCCTGATGCCTGCCACCGTGCTGGATGACGCCCAACAGGGTGACAGTGCGGATTTTGACGACGAGGTCAAAAGCATCTGTCCGTTCTGCGGCGTGGGATGTCAGGTGTCTCTCAAGGTCAAGAACGGTAAAGTGAAGTTTGTCGAAGGAATAAATGGTCCGGCCAATGAAGGACGTCTGTGCGTCAAGGGGCGTTTTGGGTTTGATTATATCCACCATCCGCACCGCCTGACCAAACCGCTGATCCGTCGCGATGATGCGCCCGCCAAGGGCTTGAACGTCGATCCTGGAAACTGGCAGGAAGTGTTCCGCGAGGCGTCATGGGACGAGGCGCTCGATCTGGTCGGCGGGGCGCTCAAGGGTCTCAAAGACACCCATGGCGGCACCAGCGTGGCAGGTTTCGGTAGCGCAAAATGCACCAATGAAGAAGCCTATCTCTTTCAAAAATTCATCCGTCAGGGCTTTGGTCACAACAACGTGGATCACTGCACGCGGCTCTGCCATGCCTCCTCCGTGGCGGCTCTGATCGAAAATGTCGGCTCGGGTGCCGTGACGGCGACGTTCAACCAGATCGAAAATGCCGATGTAGCGATCATTATCGGGGCGAATCCGCTGGAGAACCACCCTGTCGCCGCGACCTATTTCAAGCAATTCACCAAGCGCGGTGGAAAGCTCATCGTCATGGACCCACGCGGCCAAGGCATGAAGCGCTTTGCCACCCATATGCTGCAATTCCGCCCGGGTGCGGATGTGGCAATGTTGAACGCGATCTGCCATGTGATCGTTGAGGAAGGGCTTTACGACCAGCAATACATCGCTGCGTTTACTGAGAACTGGGAGGCGGAGAAGAAGCATCTGGCGCAATTCCCGCCCGAGAAGATGGAAGGCATCTGCGGCGTTCCCGCCGAGACGTTGCGCGCCGTAGCCCGCGATTTTGCCGGGGCCAAGGCAGGCATGATCTTTTGGGGGATGGGCGTTAGCCAGCATATCCACGGCACCGACAATTCGCGCTGCCTGATCTCTCTGGCGCTGATGTGCGGCCATGTGGGCCGTCCCGGTACAGGGTTGCACCCGCTGCGCGGCCAGAACAACGTGCAAGGTGCGTCTGATGCGGGCCTCGTGCCGATGTTCCTGCCCGACTATCAGACCGTGACCGATGATGGCGTGCGCCGCGCCTTTACCGAAGTCTGGCAATCGGGCGACTTCTCGAACCAAAAGGGCCTGACCGTGACCGAGATCATGGATGCGGTCCATGAGGACAAGATCAAGGGCATGTATATCTTGGGTGAAAACCCGGCGATGTCCGATCCTGATGTGGAGCACGCCCGCGATGCTCTGGCCAAGCTCGAGCATCTGGTGGTGCAGGATATTTTCATCACCGAAACGGCGAACTATGCCGATGTGATCCTGCCCGCGAGCGCGTTCTACGAGAAATCCGGCACTGTGACCAATACCAACCGTCAGGTACAAATGGGCCGTTCCGCGGTGCCCCCTCCGGGCGAGGCGCGCGAGGACTGGGCCATCACGGTTGAGTTGGCGAACCGCATCGGGCTTGATTGGTCTTACGACAGCCCGGCCGATGTCTTTGCCGAGATGAAAGTGAACATGCGTTCACTTGATAATATAACATGGGAGCGGTTGGAGCGTGAAGGGGCTGTGACCTATCCCTGCAAAGGCCCCGATCAACCGGGTGAGGCGGTTGTGTTCGGTGATGGTTTCCCGCGCCCCGAGGGACGGGCGAAATTCACTCCGGCGGCGATCATCCCGCCTGACGATGTGCCAGACGCTGACTATCCGATGATTCTGACGACAGGGCGGCAACTCGAGCATTGGCACACCGGGTCCATGACCCGCCGTGCCAGCGTGCTCGATGCGGTCGAGCCAGAGGCGAACTGCTCGATTCACCCCGCGACACTTCGCAAGCTGGGCGTAGAGCCGGGAGGGCTGGTGCAGTTGACCACCAAGCGCGGTTCGATCCGTATCATGGCGCGGGCTGACCGCGCGGTGGCGCCGGATATGGTGTTCTTGCCCTTCGCATTTGTTGAAGCGGCGGCGAATATCCTGACAAATCCAGCGGTCGACCCCTATGGCAAGATCCCTGAGTTCAAATTCTCGGCCGTCAAGGTTGAAGCGGCCAATATTGCTGCCGAATAAAGGCATCTGCGCCTCGTGCAAGCCGCGAGGCGCAGGCAGCGATATGGGATTTGGCATTTGGCCTCGGGCTCTGGTCTCCCTATAGTCTTGATCTGACATGGACCGCAAACCCGAAACCCCTTTACGCCGTGGCTGGACCACGGGTGCCTGCGCCACTGCGGCGACGCGGGCGGCGCTTAGTCTTTTGTGGGGTGAAGGTAAGGTACGCCGCGTCCGCATCACCCTGCCACGTGGCGAGACGCCAGAGTTTGACATCGCCCATCATGCAAGTGGTGAAGGCTGGGCCGAGGCAGGGGTCATCAAAGATGCAGGCGACGACCCGGATGTAACGCATGGTGCGATGATTATCGCACGCGTGGCGCGCTCAGAGGGCGGCGTAGTATTTCGCGCGGGTGAGGGCGTGGGGCGTGTCACCATGCTAGGCCTGCCCATCCCGCCGGGTGAGCCCGCGATAAATCCCGTGCCACGCCAGATGATGGAGGCCACGGTAAGCGACATGGCCGAGCGTCTATGCGAGCGTCCCGATATAGAGATCACAGTATCGGTTCCCGGTGGCGCGTCCCTTGCGCAAAAGACTTGGAATTCGAGGTTGGGAATCAAGGGGGGATTGTCGATCCTTGGCACCACAGGGATTGTGCGACCGTTTTCCTGTGCGGCATGGATCGCTTCTATCCATCGGGGAATCGATGTTGCGCGCGGGTCCGGCTTGACCCATGTGGCGGGTTGCACCGGGGCTACCAGCGAACGCGTGGTCCAAGGGCTCTATGATTTGCCTGACCACGCCATGTTGGACATGGGGGATTTTGCCGGTGGTTTGCTGAAGTACCTTGCCAAACATCCGTTGCCGCGCCTGACCATCGGAGGAGGTATCGGTAAGATGATCAAACTGGCGCAGGGAGCCCGTGATCTCCATTCGGGGCGCAGTCAGGTAGATTTTCAAAGCCTTGCTGATGCGTTGGATTTGCCGGACCTAAAGTACATGAATACAGCGCTGCAAGCATCTGAATTCGCAGGAGAAAAAATGGCAAATTGGGTTGCGCGTGAGAGCCGTGACAAGGTGCTTGCGATGCTGCCAGAGGGTGTCGAGGTCGATACGGTGGTGATTGACCGCGCCGGTACAATCCTGGCGAGGGCTGGCAGCCAATGACGCTCTTGCTTCTGGCGGGCACGGCGGAGGCACGATATTTGGCTCAGGTTTTGGCATCTGAGAGGCGCGCCGCTGTTGCCTCGCTTGCCGGTGCCACACGGCGGCCGCGCCCGTTAGGATTGCCGACGCGGATCGGAGGCTTTGGCGGAGAGGCCGGTTTTGTCCGATATCTTGTGGAAGCAGGGATCACAGCGGTCCTCGACGCCACCCATCCATTTGCGTCGCGCATTTCAGAGAGGACGGCACGGATCTGCGCGACCATGAACTTGCCATATTGCCAGCTTTTGCGCCCGGAATGGGTGCCCGTCGCGGGGGATCATTGGACTATACTAGCGGCAGAGGAGGACGCGGCGTCGCATATTCCAAAGGGGATGACCGTGTTTCTGGCTACGGGTCGGCAAGGTGTCACGTGCTTTGCGAATCTGACCGGACGACATCTGATCTGCCGCGTGGTGGATCTGCCAGATGAGGCTTTTCCATTTGAGAATGGAGAGTATCTCGTGGGTCGCCCACCCTTCACCCCGGAGGCAGAACGTCGTCTATTCGAGCGTCTTGGCGTGGACTGGCTTGTTGTCAAAAACGCCGGTGGTCGGGATTCTGAAAGTAAGCTCGCAGCCGCGCGCACGCTCGGCCTGCCGGTTGCCATGATCGCTCGCCCGCCTCAACCCGATGCGATGCGGGTCGAAACCGTCCCGGCGGCACTGGATTGGATGCGGGGGGTATGACGGGGCGGATCATCAAGACCGATCTGGACGTGGCCGCCGGGGCGGCACATCTCGCTGCGATCTGTCCGCGCATGCGTCACGCGCAAGGGTTGACCGGGCCGTTGCCTCTGCGGCGGAACCCGGATGGGTTTGCACAACTTCTCAGTGCGATCGTCAGCCAACAGGTCAGCGTCGCCTCGGCCAATGCGATCTGGTCACGGCTTGAGGCGGCCGGGTTTACTGAACCCGAACGAATTGTCGCGGTCAGTGATGACGATTTGCGCGCGGTGGGCCTTAGCCGACAAAAGGCGCGTTACGCACGTGCGCTCGCAGAGGCAAGAATCGACTATCCTGCTCTGCGCACGGAACCGACCCAAGACGTGATCGCTACGCTCACGCAAGTGCCTGGAATTGGCGTCTGGACGGCAGAAATATATGCGATGTTCAGCCTTGGCCGTGCCGACATCTTTGCACCGGGCGATCTGGCCTTGCAAGAGGCTGCGCGGCTGCTCTACGACCTTCCCGAGCGACCGAAGGAACGTGCATTGCGTCAAATGGCAGAGGCATGGTCGCCATGGCGGTCCGTTGCGGCGCGGTTGCTTTGGGCCTATTACCGGATCGCCAAGGATAGGGAAGGGATCAGATGACACGGGTTTTGAAGGCAGATCGCAAGGAGCCGCTTTCGGGCGAGACGCGCTCGGCTGTGGTTTTCTTGCATGGGTACGGTGCGAACGGAGCCGACTTGTTGGGGTTGGCGGACCCACTGGCAGACCATTTGCCCGACACGCTCTTTGTAGCCCCTGACGCGCCGGAGAGCATTCCAGGCATGCCTTTTGGGCTGCAATGGTTCCCGATCCCCTGGATTGACGGGTCCAGCGAGGAAGAATCCCACCGTGGGCTGGTGTCTGCAGTAGCGGATCTCAACGCATTCCTTGATGCTCTGATGGTGGACGAAGATCTACTGCCCGAGCAAGTGGTTCTTTTTGGCTTCTCCCAAGGCACAATGATGGCGCTGCATGTGGCCCCTCGGCGCGAAGACGCCTTGGCCGGTGTTGTCGCCTTTTCCGGACGGCTTTTGTCGCCGGAATCTCTTGCAGACGACGTGCAGAGCCGCCCGCCGGTTCTATTGGTGCATGGCGATGCCGATGAGGTGGTGCCGGTGCAGTCTCTGCCACAGGCGGCCGAGGCATTAGAGGGCGCCGGTTGGCAGGATGTCTACGCGCATATCATGAAGGGCACGGGGCATGGTATCGCACCTGATGGGTTGTCGGTGGCTCTGGCGTTCATGCGCGACAAACTAGGACTATGAAGGCGTCCCGCAAATCGCCCTAGCCTTGCCATATTATCACAGCGTGGATGATCTAATAGCGTGAGGATGACTCAGAACTCTGAAACCCTGACCTTGCCCAGACGGGCGATAAACCTTGGTGCGCTCTATATCGCCGAGATGGCGCTACTTGTTCTGGGGTATCAGGTTTTCAGCGATCTGGAATGCCGGGCTACTGGAATCGAGCACGCTTGCCGAGGACTTCGGTTGCTGGCGCTTTGGTTGGTCTGTTCCAGTTCACTTATGGGGATTTATCTCTGGGCGCGGCCTGCGGCGCAGGTTGACTTTGCACGGGCCGCCGCACAGGCGCCAGGTGGGCGTCGATGGGCGGTTTTGCACGGCGTTGGCGTTTTTTGCATGTTATCCCCATTGCTCCTGATTTCGCCTGAAGACCTAAGCGCGCAGTTCAAGGGAATATTTCCGTTGGCGAGTCTAGGCGCGATGATGGCAGCCTTGGGGGGAGTCTTCTGGCTCATGCGAATTGAGGCATGGTCTGAGTGGTTGCATGGGCGTCGCAGGTCGTTGCTTGCAATTGCGATCTTTGCCGCAGCGCTTCCGGGAGCGGTGGTTCTGGCGGGGCCCCTTTGGACCGTGCAGGCTGTGACCGATGTCACGTTCATCACCGTGTTCTTGGTGCTGCGTTTGTTTTCGGACGACGTCGTTGTTGATCCCGCGACCTATGTAATAGGTACGCCAGAGTTTCAGGTTATGGTAGCAGACAGCTGTTCGGGCATAGAAGGTCTGGTGCTGATCACCGCCTTTCTGGCTCTCTACGGAGTGCTTTTTCGCGATGAGTTACGGCTACGTCGGTTCGGTCTCGTGATCTGGCCGTTGGCACTCTTGGTTAGTTGGTTGTTCAACGCTGTCCGGATCACGGTTTTGATCCTACTCGGCGTGCATGTGTCGCCCGAGCTGGCGGTCAATGGCTTTCACAGCTTTGCGGGTTGGCTCATGTTCACGGCTCTGTCGATTGGGATCCTCGTTGTGGTTGGACGCAGCGGTTATGCGCTTCAGGCGATATCGACACCACACTTGCGACCGAGCTCTCCGCTGGCAGAAGATGATGCGGCAGGGCGTATTCTGCCTTTTATCGTCTTCGCGATCTCTGGCCTGATTGCACAGGCCTTCTGGACAGAACCGACCCTTGCCTATCCGCTACAAGTGGGAATGATGCTCACTGTTTTGTGGTGGGTTCGACGGACGCTCGCGCGCTACGTTGCGTGGCCTTCAGTTTTGTCAGTGTTCGCGGGTCTCGGTGTCGGGGTGGCCTGGATCGCTACGGCCCCTCCGTCTGCGCCTCCCGTTGAGGCGCTTCTTGATCTGAGCGGAATGGCATTCGCCGTATGGGCCACTTTGCGCATTCTCGGAACAGTCGCTCTGGTTCCCGTGATCGAGGAATTGCTATTTCGGGGTTATGTTCAGGCGCGTCTGGATCGTGGAACGGTAGCGAGCCGAGTTGTCGCCGTTACCGTCTCAGCTGGCCTCTTCGCCCTTGTTCATGGACGCTGGATCGAGGCGGCTTTGGCCGGTGTTCTCTTTTCTCTCCTTTACATGCAAAAAGGGCGGCTGGCTGATGCCATTGCCGCCCATTCTGTTGCCAATGCTGTTATCGCCACCGTCGCCCTTTGGAGGAGAGATTGGGCGCTGATCTGACCTTAACGGTTCAGTTCCGCGCGCGACGGCGTTTGATTTCCCAAGCTAGCACAAGGGCCGCAAGCACGACTGCAAGCGCGAGTGTGCCGCTCGCCGCGTCCATTTCAGGAACAGAAGAAGCAGAGGACGAACCGCCTGTAGGTGTTGTGCCGATCCATCCGTTCCAAAACCAGTCAAACATTTAAAGTCTCCCCAAGGGTATGCGTCTAATTCGAGCCTGAGTTATGCCAGATTTTCGACATATTTCAAGCATCGCGCTAAGTGAAACTCTATATTGGAAACGAACTGGCGCAAATGGTCGCTTTGTTTCCTGTAGCAGTAGATGCTTGCCGGAAATTAGGGCAGATTGACGCGAATGTCTTCGGTTAGGTCCCAACTTTCACGGAATCACTCTGCGGCGCGCAGGGGCGACCCATCGTCAAGCTTGTCGTGAATGCGTTCAATGTCTTTCAGTCGCGGAGTCTCGGTTTCTGTGTGTTTGCCGAAAGAAGAGGGCGTCATCGTTTCGTCCGGCCACACGATATCGGCCTGCTGCATTTGCCGGGCTGACGCTGCGAGCGCCCAGTCCCGCGCCGCACGGCTGGTACGACCCATTGAGAGTTTGGCCAGCAATTGCGCCCCCCAGAGCAGATAGGTACCTGCCCAGATCCTGAGTGCCAGCATCGCGGGTGTGAAAATCAACGTCAGAACCGTGGCAATGCCGAGACCAAAAACCACCGCTGTCGCAAGCTGCTTCCACCATAAAGCTGTAGGACTATCAAAGGCATAGCCACCATTCACAAAGTCAAGGCTAAGCCCAAACATCATTGGCGCAAGGCCTGCCATGGTGGTGATCGTCGTCAGCAGGACTGGGCGGATGCGATCCTGAGCAGTTCGGGTTATGGCTTCTATTTTTGGCATGTAGCGGGCGTAATCTTGGTAGGTGTCGATCAAGACAATGTTGTTGTTCACGACAATCCCTGCAAGGGCCACGATGCCGGTGCCGGTCATGATGATCGAGAAAGGCTGGTCCATCACCAGCATGCCAATGAGGACGCCGGTGGTCGACAGAACGACGGCCAAAAGAACCAGTACAGCATTGTAAACACTGTTGAATTGCGCCAGTAGAATGATGAACATCAGGCCAAGCGCGCCCGCAAAGGCCTGTTGCAGGAAGGCGCCGGATTCCTCTTGATCCTCAGCGTCGCCGGTCCATTCATAGCTGATCCCGGGCGGCAGAACGCCCGAGTCCAGCCATTCGGTCAGATGCTCTGTCCGCTCATTTGCGGTGATCGGGACCTTACGTTCTGTAACATCTGAGCCGGATATGTTACGAAATAATCCATCCTCAACGGCGGCCTTTATGTCAAAGAAACGCGTCTGGTCGATGCGGTCGATCTGGGCCAATTGCTTGACCGGTTTGCGGGTGATGAAATTCGAGAGTGGCACAAGCCCGTCGTCTGTGCGCACCTTAAGACTGTCGAGGGTCGAGAGCACGCGGTCCTCGTCGGGCAGGCGCACGCGAATTTCGATTTCCTCGTCGCTGCTGTCCACGCGCATCGTGTCGAGCAGGATGCCGCGCGTGACAAGTTGGACCATAGCGCCCACGGTCGCGACATCTGCGCCAAATCGACCGGCCTTCTCGACATCAACGTCGATCTGCCAGTCGATGCCGGGCAGGGGCAAGGTATCCTCGATCTGATGCAGGCCTTGCGTCGCTTCGAACTTCTGCCGCGCCACTTCGGTGAAGGCAATGAGGTCGTCCCACTTGTCGCTCTTGATGCGCAGGTGCAGCGGTTTGGCAGAAGCGGGACCACGCGACTGGGCGAGGATTTCGATCTTGATGCCGGGGATCTGTTGCATCTCGGCTGTCAGCTCTGAGATCACAGCGTCACCGTCAAAATCGGCGGCAACAACGTCTCGCGACACTGCCAGATTAAGCAGGGGGATGGTAAACCATGTCTCGCGGGTCTGTGGGCGATCCTCCCATGGGATCGTTTCAAACTGCACCTGTCCGATGGTGTCGCGCGGAGGCTGAGCGCCGCCGGTATTGGTGTTGAGCCCACCATCCCCTGCAAAGGCAAAGGCCGTTTGAATACCGGGATGCGCGCGGATGATGTCTTCGACCTGATTGACCAATTGGTCTTTTTGTTCAATCGACAGGTTGCCGCGACCGCGGACATAGACAACGCCCCGTTCAGGTTCGCTATCCACAAAGAATTCGGTGCCGTTGTTGTTGTTGATGTAGAACATCAAAACAGAACCCACGAGCACGAAGATCGCCGCAAAAGCCAGAAGCGGCGCGATGGGATTGCCGGTGATCATATGGATCACCCAGCCAAAGGCCGACCGTTGATAGCCACTCTTCACCCGCGGTTTTCGGGGTGGAAAGAGTTGCATACGTTTTGCCCGCAGGAGATTGCCTATCCGGCGTGGAAATGCCAGCAATGAGAGGAGTGTGGCGATGACCCCGGCAAGTCCACAAGCGGCCAGAAGTGACACCCCCAAGAGCAAGCCAAACACCGCGATCAGCACTGGCACGACCGAACCGATGATCTGTCCGCCGTCCATGCCTGCGAATTGTGCGCTGACCTCTTTCAAGAGCGCAGGTAAAGTCTGACCGGCCAAAAGCACCACTGCGACTGCACCCGGCAAGAGCAGCACGTGCCAGAGCCAGTAGCCGACAGCAATCTGTTCGGTGCGATCATTGAGCCACCGCTCCAATCGACCCGTGACACCGCCCATGACAGGTAAATAGACCAGTGCCACCAAGAGGGAGGCTGACAGCACGAAGATCAGCGTGACCGGCAGCATGCCCATGAACTGACCGGGAATCCCGGGCCAAAAGAGCATCGGAAGGAAGGCGCAAAGCGTCGTCGCGGTTGAACTGACCACAGGCCAAAACATGCGCTTGGCCGCCCCCACATAGGCGTGCATCGGGCCTTCGCCTTCGGAGATGCGTTTGTCGGCGTATTCCACCACCACGATTGCGCCGTCCACCAGCATGCCCACGGCGAGAATCAATCCGAACATGACGATATTGGAAATCGCGACGCCCATCACGGCCAGGAGAGCGAAACACAAGAGGAATGAGGTGGGAATCGAGAAGCCAACGAGCAACGCTGGCCGAATCCCCAAGGCAGCCAGCGTGACAATCATCACGAGTGCGATTGCTGTTAGAACAGAGCCTTCGAGTTGGCTGACCATGGAGGCCACGGTGCGCGACTGATCATTCGATGTGCCGACATTGACTGCAACCTGCAACTCTTCTGGCCATGTCTTTTCGGCCTCAGCCACCACTTTGCGCACCAGATCTGCAGTCTCGATGATGTTGAAGCCCTTGCGTTTTACAACTTGAAGCGCGACCGTGGTCTCTCCGTTAAAGCGCGCCGTGCCGAGGCGATCCTCGAAGGTCAGGTTGATCGTGGCCAAGTCGCCAAGCCGCACGACGCTGTCGCCATTGGTTTTGACCGGCAGGTTGTAGAAATCGCTGGTATCCTCAAAGGACGACGGGATCTTGACAGCGAATGCGCCTTGGACGGTATCCACCTCGCCTGCCGCAATAAGCTGGTTGTTGTTGCGCACGACATTGATGAGATCAAGGGCCGTGACGTTATAGGCTTCAAGGCGCAGCGGGTCGATGATGACCTCGAGCATCTCTTCACGATTGCCCGCGATTCCAGCCTCCAGAACCGGCTCCAACCCCTCGAGCGTGTCTTGCAGATCATTGGCGAGTCGCGACATGGTGCGTTCTGGCACCGGGCCGGACAGATTGACGATGATGATCGGAAATTCGCTGAAATTCACTTCGTTCAGCGAGTATTTTTCCGCCCCGTCAGGAAAGTCAGCTTCGGCTGTATCCATCGCGTCGCGCACATCGGCGAGGGTCTTGGTCTTGTCCCAGCCAAACTCGAATTCGAGTGCCACAGCGCCGTAATTTTCGGCGGCGGTGCCGGTCATTTTTTTGAGCCCGTCAAGGTCGCTCAACTCGGTTTCCATCACCTTGACGAGCAGTTTCTCGCTGTCCTCGGCGGAAATGCCGGGAAAGGGAACCGAAATGAAGAGAGCAGGCACCTCGATGTCTGGCTCGCCCTCTTTGGGCAGACCGATATAGGCCATGGTCCCCGCAAGGATCGAAAGCGCGATAAAGGCCAGCACCATCCGCGCGCGGGCAGCGGCCCAGTCGACGAGGCCGGTCATTGGCCCAGTTCCTGATAGACAGGTTCGACGAGAACACCGTCGGTCACATATTCCTGTCCGATTATGATGACATCCGCCTCATCCGGCAAGCCGGTCACCCAGACGCCAGAGGGGCTATCCCTCAAGAGACTGACGGCTTTGAATTGCGCGCGGTTTTCTGTGTCCACGATCCGAAGACCCAAGGTCCCCTCGTCATTGAGGGTCAAGGCCGATTGCGGGAGCAAATGGGCAATCCGACCTTCGGCGCCGATCATGATCTCGGCGGTTTCGCCATCGCGCAGGCTGATGTCCGGGTTTGGCACCTTTACTTCGATACGAAAGGTCCGGGTCGTGTCATCGGCGGACCGGGAGACAAAGGTCACGAGCCCTTCGACCTCGCGACCGGAGGCCATGCGGGCAGTCGCGGGCGCGTCCATTTCCACTCGGGCCACCTGCATCTCGGAAACGAAGCCCACCAAGGTGATCGGGTCGAGTTGCAGCACGGTGGCGCAAAGCGCGCCGGGTTGCAGCAGGCTGCCGATTTCGGCGGTGTCGGTGTCAAGCACACCTGCGAAGGGCGCGGAGATTGTCAGGCGCTCAATCTCCTGTTCAGCGGCGGCGACAGCGGCGCGGGCGGATTCGATCCCGGCGCGCGCCGCCTCAAGGCCAGAGGTCGCCGATTGCACCGCCGCCTGTGCAGAGCTGACAGCTGCACGGGTTGCGGCAACGCGAGTCTGTGAGGCAAAGCCGTCTTGTACGAGGTTTTCGGCGGCGTTGGCATTGATCTGCGCCTCTTCCAGTTGCGCGCGGGCCTCGTTGGCGCGCGCTTCGGATTCGGGAACACGGCTTTGCGCCTCGAGGAGGTGGGCGCGAGCCTCGGCCAAAGTTGCCTCGCGGGCGGCGGGGTCAAGGCGACAGAGGAGGTCACCCTGTTCGACCATCGTGCCTTTGCGCCGCGGATCGTTGATCACGAGGCCAGAGGTTTCGGCGCGCAACTCGACCGTTCGGTCCGCTTCGGTCCGGCCGCGCACGACGACGGCGCTGTCCACGTCGCGGCCCACAGATCGGACGGCGACAACGCGCATGATGTCAGGCTCGGTCGAAGCGCCGTCGTCGGAGGCTGATGGCGTGACGCTCTCGGCGGCAGAGGTTGGCTGAGTGTCTGTGAAGCGCTCATGCTCGAACACAAGAGTATAGATCAGGGCGGTCACCACCAAGGCTATGAAAACAGGAAGCAAACGCATGTATATACCTTTGGGCCGTGGTGGCGTAACGGGGTGTCTGGTACAGGGGCAACAGACATGAACGAGATACGCTAAACTGACCGGTTCAGATTATTCTTTTCCGTTGCATGCTGCAAGCATGTCTCTGCGTCTGAGGCGCAGCGCCCCTTGGCAGGGCGCAGGCTTCGGGTTAAGAGGGGCAAAACTCCAAAGGGGGCGCGGCGTGAGCAATACCGACAGTTTCATCGACGAGGTCACAGAAGAGGTCCGCCGAGATCGGCTTTTCGCGCTGATGCGTCGATATGGCTGGATTGCGGTTCTGGCGATCCTCATGCTGGTGGGTGGGGCCGCGTGGAATGAATGGCGCAAGGCGCAGGACCGGGCCGCTGCGCAGGCGCTTGGCGATGCGTTGCTTGCGGCTTTGGCGACGGAAGACCGCTCTGCGCGCGCTGATGCCCTGAACGCCATCGAGGTGCAGAATCCGCAGACCGAGGCGGTGATTGCGCTTTTGGCTGCCGCAGAGGCGGCGGCGGAGACTCCCGAGACAGCGGCGGAACGCCTGCTGACGCTTGCCGATCGCTCGGATGTGGATGCGGTATATCGCAACATCGCCACACTCAAGGCTGTGATGCTGCCGGGGTCTGGGCTTGATGCCGAGGCACGGCGCACGCGCTTGAACGGTCTGGCCCTCAGCGGTGGTGTTTTGCGGCTTTTGGCCGAGGAACAACTTGCGCTGATTGATCTTGAAACCGGCAATCGCACCGAGGCTGTCGCGCGACTGACCGCGATCGCCGCCGATGCCGAGGCCACGACAGGCTTGCGTAGACGGGTTACACAAGTGATTGTGGCGCTTGGTGAAGACTTACCCGACTTGCCGGAACCGGTGCAGGGTGCGACGACCGTGGGTGAATAACAGATGCCGCTTCGGGCCAAGGGCTGACGGGGCGCCAGCAGACTAAGCATGAGGGCAAGAGCAGTGAAACCGAACGGATTGATCCTTGGGCTGGTTGCAGTCCTTGCCCTTACGGCCTGTAGTAAGAAAGCACAGATTCTAAGTGGCGAGCGGGAAGGTATTCGCGAGGTGCTCCAGAGCGAGGCGGCACGCGCGCAGACCGACGTGACCCCGGAAAATCAGGTTCGTCCAGTTGCCTTGCCAGCAGCGACGGTGAATGCAGAATGGCGGCAACGGATCGGCTCGCCTGCAACACGCACGGCGCATCCGGCGCTAGGGCGTGCGCCGCAGTTGGCGTGGACAGTCAACATCGGCGCAGGCGACGGGCGGCGTGTTCGGATCACGGCAGATCCGGTCGTGGCAGGGGGACGCGTGTTCACCCTTGACGCCGAGGCACAGGTGGCGGCGGTCTCGACCGCTGGACAACTGCTCTGGACAACCGATCTCACCCCGGCGAATGACAACTCGAGCAACGCAAGCGGCGGCGGTTTGGCCTATGGCGACGGCAAGCTCTTTGTTTCATCAGGTTTTGGTCGTTTAACTGCGCTTGATCCCGCAACGGGGGCTGTGGTCTGGCAACAAGAGCTTGGATCGACCGGAACCGGAAATCCTGCCGTGTTGGACGGGCTGGTCTATGTGGTTGCGGGCGACGATGTCGCTTGGGCGCTGGACGCAGATACCGGGCGTATTGCATGGCAGTTGAGCGGCACGCCGGATATTCACAACGTTCTGGGCGGCCCGGCCCCGGCGATCACCGACAAATACGCGGTCTTTGCCTTCGGGGCAGGGGAATTGCAGGGCGCGTTCCGCAAAGGTGGCCTGCGTCTATGGGATGCACAAATCGCCGGCGAGCGGTTGGGCGTGGCGAGTGCGCGAGTGGATGACATCACCGGCGATCCGGTGGTTGTGGGCGACCGGATTTATACTGGTAGTCACTCTGGACGCACGGTGGCCCTGAGCCTTGGCAGCGGCAATCGACTCTGGACGGCTGAAGAAGGTCCGCTCAATCCGGTTTGGCCTGCGGGTGACTCGGTCTTTATGGTTACGGACCGCAATGAATTGGTGCGTCTCTCGACAGAGGATGGCACACGCATCTGGGGCCACGAACTGCCGCTCTTTGCGGATCGCAAACCCAAGCGCCAAGCCGAGATTGTCGGCCATTTCGGACCCATTCTGGCCGGTGGACAGTTGATTCTGGCTTCTGGTGATGGGCAGCTGCGATTCTTCGATCCGGCCTCTGGTCAGTTGACGGGCGCGCGCAATCTTCCGGGTGGGGCCACGTCCAATCCAGTGGTGGCTGGCAACACGCTTTATGTCGTGTCGAAAAAGGGTCAATTGCTGGCTTTCCGTTGAGCGCGCGATCCTGTATCAGGGCCACTTGATCCGCACCGGAGCCGCAACATGACCTTTTCTCTCGCCATCGTGGGCCGTCCCAATGTTGGCAAATCGACGCTGTTCAACCGCCTGGTGGGCAAACGCCTTGCTCTGGTTGATAACCAGCCCGGCGTCACACGTGATCTGCGCGAAGGTGCGGCACGGTTGGGTGATTTGCGGTTCACCGTCATTGATACAGCCGGTCTAGAAGAGGCCACGGACGAGAGCCTTCAGGGTCGCATGCGCAAGCTGACAGAGCGCGCAGTCGACATGGCAGATGTCTGCCTCTTTTTGATTGATGCGCGCGCGGGCGTGACCCCTACCGATGAGATTCTGGCTGAAATCCTGCGCAAACGCTCGGCCCATGTCATCCTTGCGGCCAATAAGGCCGAGGGGTCGGCAGCGGATGCGGGCGTGATAGAGGCCTGGGGGCTTGGGCTGGGCGAGCCTATTCGCCTGTCGGCTGAGCATGGCGAGGGTCTGAACGACCTCTATTCCCAATTGATGCCGCTATCGGACGCCTTTGAAAAACGTGCCGAGGCAGAAGCGCCCGAAGTTGACGTTGCCCTTGAGGAAGACGAGGACGACGAGGATCTGACTTACCGCAAGCCCACCAAGGCGCGCCCGATGCAGGTCGCGGTCGTGGGGAGACCCAATGCAGGAAAATCGACGCTGATCAACAAGATCCTTGGCGAGGAGCGGCTCTTGACTGGCCCTGAGGCCGGGATCACGCGCGATGCCATCTCGCTCCAGATCGACTGGGATGGGTTGCCGGTGCGGATTTTCGACACGGCGGGCATGCGCAAGAAGGCGCGGATTCAAGACAAGCTGGAAAAGCTGTCCGTGTCGGATGGGTTACGGGCGGTGAAATTCGCCGAAGTGGTTGTGGTTCTGTTGGATGCTGCGATTCCGTTTGAACAACAGGATTTGCGGATTGCTGATCTGGCCGAGCGCGAGGGGCGCGCGGTGGTGGTAGCCATCAACAAATGGGATATGGAACCCGACAAGAGCGACAAGATCCGCGAATTGCGCGAGGCCTTTGAGCGGCTCTTGCCGCAGTTGCGCGGTGCGCCGCTGGTGACAGTGTCCGCCAAGACCGGCAAGGGGCTCGACCGGCTGCGCGATGCCGTCTCCAAGGCGCATGAAGTCTGGAATCGGCGTGTGACCACGGCGCAGCTCAATCGGTGGCTGGTGGGGATGCTGGAACAGCACCCGCCCCCCGCACCGGGCGGTAGGCGCGTGAAGTTGCGGTACATGACGCAGGCCAAGACGCGCCCACCGGGATTTGTCGTCATGTGCAGCCACCCGGAAAAATTGCCCGAGAGCTATTCGCGCTATCTGGTCAACGGGTTGCGCACGGATTTCGACATGCCCGGCACGCCGATCCGCCTCTATTTCCGCAGTCAGGCGGACAAGAACCCCTACAAGGCCAAAAAGAAGGCGGGCCCGTCGAGCCTACGCAAGCATTTGTCGGGCCGCTCGAGCGACTAGCCGATGTTCCTTTCACGGGGGGCATCGAGATGAAAATCGAATTTGCCCTCTTGCATTCGCTGCCGACAAGTTCAAATCCTTGGCACGTAAAGACTGTTACCTCTCTGTGGCAAGGAGGCTGACGTGACCGAGACCCCCGATCAGGCCGCACTACGCGCGTTTCTAAAACCCTACACGGCCAAGAGCGACTGGCGCGGCGCGTTGTCGTTGACAGGGACATTCGCGACCTATGCAAGCTCTTTCATCTTTGGAGCATGGCTCGCGATGCACCAGCAGTGGGTCGGGGCAGGGGGGCTGATCGTGGTGATGGCCTTTGCTTCGGTTCGACTTTATGTACTGCAACATGATTGTGGGCATCAGTCGCTGTTTGCCAATCGCCGGATGAATGACGCGGCGGGCCATCTGCTGTCGATCTTTTCCCTCACCCCTTACCGGGTCATGCAATACAATCACAATCAGCATCACGCCTATCTCGGCAATCTCGATCACCGGGAGACGACCGAGGTCTTTACGATGACGCTGGCCGAGTGGCAGGCAGCACCGTGGGCGCGGCGGCTGTGGTATCGCCTCTATCGCAATCCGCTGGTGATGCTGTCCTTGGGCGGGATTTATGCTTATTTCCTCGCCTATCGCTGGCCGCGCAACACGCGGCTGGTGGGCGTGTGGGGGGTCATCGCGCATAATGTGATGTTGGTGGGCTTTATTGGGCTTGTCTGGACCATGTTTGGCGTGACGGGAGTCCTGGTTTGGTGTCTGAGTGCGGTGATTGCTGGGGTGATCGGGGTCTTTTTGGTCTTTCTCCAGCATAATTTCGAAGAGACCTATTGGGACCGCAAACCGACGCTGGATTTCCGTCGGGCGACGCTTGTGGGGTCAAGCTCGCTTGATCTGGGATGGCTCTGGGATCTGGGGACGGGCAATATCGCCTATCACGATCTGCATCACTACAACCCCGGCATCCCGTCCTATCACCTGCGGCGCTGTCAGAGGGACTTGCCCGAGACCTTGCGCGCGCATGACGTGATCCGCTGGCCCGAGGCGATCCGGAGTTTTCGGCTGAAACTCTGGGATGAGGACGCGGGGCGGTTGGTGCCGTTTCCGAAGGTAGACGCGGTGGGGATCGTGGTGGCGGAGTAGGGGGGAGGTTATTTGACTTCCAAGGCATAACGTTTAGGCAAGACCTTAATCGGACATTCTTGCTGTGTGTGGGGTAGGTTTTGAAAGAGGCCATAGCTACCAAAAAAAGGGCTTCAAGCTAAGCTGATGACGAAGGGGAAAAATATGCCGAATGCAGCATCACGAATTGGTGCAATTTTGGACGTCGCAGCAACGGTGGCGCTGGTGGCTAGTTTCGTCTTGCTGATAATCCTCTTTGCTGACTTATTTACTCCGCCGTTCTATACCGACGGATTTCATCTTGGTTATTTCGCCGGTCTGGCTAAGGCGACAACCTTTCTGGGGCTGATGTTGATGCCGACCATTTGTTGCGCCATCGCATGGCCGATCTATATCCGCCAGAAGCGGCGGGGCCAGCCAGTTTTTGGCTGGCTGCGGTTCGTGGTTTTGGTGTCTGCGGCGTGGACATGGTTTGTCTTTGTAGCTCTAAACGGACTCTGATCTGCGCAATGGCAGCTTTG
The DNA here is from genome assembly GCF_053628575.1 of Roseovarius sp. MBR-51. Lineage (NCBI taxonomy): Bacteria > Pseudomonadati > Pseudomonadota > Alphaproteobacteria > Rhodobacterales > Roseobacteraceae > Roseovarius > Roseovarius sp. MBR-51. The sequence continues at coordinate 29,006 of NZ_JBRJGQ010000007.1, read as the reverse complement.
TCCGCTCTGTAGACTTTCGCGCGCTCTGTCTCGAAGGTCGGGTCTTGGATGGACGTGCTCGGCCTTTTGCTCAAGAATGCCAGACTGTTCGACGGTTGCCCTCGCGAGGTGTGTAAGGCGAGATTAAAGCCCTGCATAGGGCGTGTTGCGCTTGATCGAAAACATACCCGTCCCGGGCTTGACCCGGGACCTCGCCGAGGCGGGGTGGAGGCCCCGGGTCAGGCCCGGGGCGGTGCGAACCCGATGAGGTGCAACGTGCTTTACCCCAGACTTCCATCCGCATTGAGGATCGTTTTGCCGCGCAGATAGGGGTGGAGGGCGTCGGGAATGCGGACGGAGCCGTCGGCCTGTTGGCCGTTTTCCAGCACTGCGATCAGGCAGCGACCGACGGCGAGGCCGGAGCCGTTGAGCGTGTGCAGGAATTCGGGCTTGCCGCCGCCTTGTGGTTTGAAGCGGGCGTTCATGCGGCGCGCTTGAAAGTCACCGCAGACCGACACGGAAGAGATTTCGCGGTAGGTGTTCTGCCCCGGTAGCCAGACCTCGATGTCATGGGTGCGGCGCGCGCCAAAGCCCATGTCGCCCGTGCAAAGCACGATGGTGCGATAGGGCAGGCCAAGCCGCTCGAGGATGCCTTCGGCGCAGGCGGTCATGCGGTCCAACTCGGCGCGGCTGTCCTCGGGCCGGGTGATCGAGACCATCTCGACCTTTTCGAACTGGTGCTGGCGCAGCATGCCGGCGGTGTCGCGCCCCGCGCTGCCGGCCTCGGAGCGGAAGCATTGGGTGTGGGCCACGTAGCGGCGCGGCAGGGTGGCGGCTTCGACCGTCTCGCCATGCACGATATTGGTGAGCGTCACCTCGGCGGTGGGCACCAGCCACCAGCCATTGGTGGTTTCATAGCTGTCCTCGCCGAATTTCGGCAATTGCCCGGTGCCCAGCATCATCTCAGGGCGCACGAGAACGGGGGTCCATGTCTCTTGCAACCCGTTTTCCTCGATGTGGGTGTCGAGCATGAATTGCGCGAGCGCGCGGTGCAGGCGGGCGATGCTGCCCGAGAGGACGACAAAGCGCGCGCCGGAAAGCTTGGCGGCGGTCTCGAAATCCATCCCCGGAAGAACGCCTGCGATTTCGAAATGCTCTTTGGGCTGGAAATCGAACGTGGCGGGCGTGCCCCAGCGGCGCAGCTCGACATTGCCGCTCTCGTCTGCGCCGTCCGGCACATCGTCGAAGGGCAGGTTCGGCAGGGCCATCAAGTGATCGGTCAGTTGTGTGTCGAGCGCCTTGGCCTCGGCCTGCATTGCGGCCATTTCAGCCTTTTTATCGCCCACCAATGCGCGAAGCCGCTCAAATTCCGCTTCATCGCCGCGCCCTTTGGCGGCGCCCGCTTCTTTGCTGGCGCGGTTCTGCTCGGCTTGCGCGGTTTCAGCCGCGTGGATGCGGATGCGACGGGCCTCATCAAGCGCGAGGATCTCTGGCGTGACCGGGGCCAGACCACGGCGCGCGAGGGCGGCGTCAAAGGCGTCTGGGGTCTCGCGGATGGCGCGGATATCGTGCATGGCCTTGGTCCTCGGAGCTATCGGTGAATCGCTTGGGCGGCGTTATGCACCAGAAACCGGGCCTGCGCCATGCTTTCGCGCCTTGCAAATACCCCCCGCCGCGCCTAGGTTCCCGGGCAATTCGCGGGCAGGTGTCCGCGCCACAGATAGAGGATACCCCATGGAAGCCTTTGGCCAGTTCATCCCGCTCATTCTGATCTTTGCGATCATGTATTTCCTGCTGATCCGTCCGCAACAAAAGAAGCTCAAAGAGCACAAGGCGATGGTCGAGGCGCTGCGTCGAGGCGATCAGGTGGTGACGCAAGGCGGTCTGATCGGCAAGGTGTCGAAGGTCAAGGATGACAGTGAGATAGAGGTTGAATTGGCCGACGGCGTGAAGGTTCGCGTCGTGCGCGCCACCATCGCGCAGGTGCTCTCGAAAACCGAGCCCGCCGAGGGCTAAGCCCATCCTACCCGCGCCAAAGCACTGAAAGGGCAGGAAAATGCTGCAAATCGACCTGTGGAAACGCCTCTGTATCTGGGGGCTCGTTGCTCTTGGTCTGATGCTGGCCCTGCCCAACGGATTTTATTCACGCGTCGAGCGGCATAATGATGCCGTCACCTCTGTCGAGGCGGGCGTTGATCCGGACTCGGTGGCCGAGGACCTCGCGCTTTGGCCGGAGTGGATGCCGTCCAACCTTGTCAATCTGGGTCTTGACCTGCGGGGCGGCGCGCATCTTCTTGCTGAGGTCAAGGTTGAGGATGTCTATCAGGCGCGCGTCGAAGGCATGTGGCCAGAGGTGCGCGATCTCTTGCGCGAGGAGCGTGATCGGGTCGGACCGATCCGCTTGCAACCGACCGAGGCGCCGGAGTTGCGGATTCGTCTTGTGGAGAGGCCAGAGATGGCGGCTGAGGCTGCCGCTCTGGTGCGTGGTATTGCCCGGCCTGTGACCGATACTCTGACCGGTGTCGGGGGCAGCGACATCGATGTGACAAGTGATGGCGCTGACATCATCGTGCGGCTGAGCGAGGCCGAGCGACGCGCCACCGATGATCGCACTGTACGGCAGGCGCTGGAGATTATCCGACGCCGGATCGACGAGGTGGGCACGCGGGAGCCGACGATTCAACGGCAGGGTGCGGACCGCATCCTGATCCAAGTTCCGGGAATTGGCAGCGCTGCGGAGTTGAAGGCGCTGATCGGCACGACGGCGCAACTGACCTTTCAACCGGTAATAAGCCGCGCGTCGTCTGCGGACGCGCAGGCCGGTGCGGGCAACGAGGTTTTGCCGTCGCTGGATGAGGAAGGCGTGTTCTACATCCTAGAGCGGGCCCCGGTGGTGACAGGTGAGGAACTGGTCGACGCGCAGCCCGATTTCGACCAGAACGGGCGACCAGCGGTGTCGTTCCGGTTCAACCCGACGGGCGCGCGCAAATTCGGCGATTACACGGCTGAGAACATTGGCAATCCATTTGCTATCGTGCTCGACGGCGAGGTGATCAGCGCACCGGTGATCCAGAGCCATATTGCCGGTGGCTCTGGCATCATCACCGGTAATTTCAATGTGGAAGACAGCACCAATCTTGCCGTTCTTTTGCGGGCGGGAGCGTTGCCGGCGGGGCTCGAGTTTCTCGAAGAGCGGACCGTCGGGCCAGAACTCGGGGCGGACAGTATCGAGGCGGGCAAGCTGGCCTGTCTCGTGGCCTTTGCCCTGGTGCTGGTTTACATGGTGCTGAGCTATGGCGTCTTCGGCATCTTTGCCAATATCGCCTTGATCATCAATGTTGGCTTGATCTTTGGTCTTCTCAGCCTGATCGGGTCTACGCTTACCCTGCCGGGTATCGCCGGGATCGTGCTGACCATCGGGATGGCGGTGGATGCCAATGTGTTGGTATTTGAGCGCATCCGCGAAGAGATGAAATCAGCCAAAGGTGCCGCGCGGGCCATTGATCTGGGCTATGAGAAGGCGATGAGCGCCATCGTCGATGCCAATATCACCACCTTTATGACGGCCCTCATTCTCTATGTGATGGGCTCGGGTCCGGTGCGGGGGTTTGCCATCACGCTTGGGCTTGGGATCATTACCTCCGTCTTTACGGCGCTTTTTGTCACGCGTCTTATTGCGGTCATCTGGTTCGAACGGCGGCGTCCCAAGACGGTCCTGACCGGACGATACCTTCGAATCGTGCCAGAGGTGACGTCACTGGATTTCTTTGGTCGTTGGAAGCTATGGTTGGGAATTTCCGGGGTCATGATCCTCGTGGCGCTTGGCTCTTTTGCAGTGCAGGGGCTGAACTTTGGGATTGATTTCAAGGGCGGCACCACAATCCGCACGCAAAGCGCGCAGGAGGTGGATATCGGCACCTATCGCGAGGCGATTGGCGGGCTGGGATTGGGCGATATCAGCATCACAGAGGTGTTCGATCCAACCTTCGGCCCAGATGAAAACGTCGCGATGCTTCGGATTCAGGCGCAGGATGAGGCCGAAAGTGTCACACCAGAGGTGATTGCAGAGGTGGAGGCCGCCTTGCAGCAGGCCGTGCCGGATATTCAGTTCACCTCGGTTGAAAGCGTCGGGCCAAAGGTGTCAGGCGAGCTCATTCAAGCGGCCATGCTGGCGGTGGCGCTCGCCATCGGAGCGGTGCTTGTCTATATCTGGATGCGGTTTGAGTGGCAATTCGCCGTCGGGGCCGTGATTGCCTTGGTGCACGATGTTGCCTTGACGATTGGTGTCTTTTCGGAGCTTCAGATTCAGTTCGATCTGGCGATCATTGCGGCCCTCTTGACCATCGTCGGCTACTCGCTCAACGATACGGTGGTGGTATTTGACCGGGTCCGCGAGAACCTGCGCAAATACAAGCAAAAGCCACTGCGTGACGTGCTCAACCTCTCGATCAACGAAACCCTGAGCCGGACCATGATGACCTCGGTCACGACATTGCTGGCCTTGGTCGCGCTCTACTTCTTGGGGGGTGATGTGATCCGGGGCTTTGTGTTTGCAATGATATGGGGCGTGATCGTGGGGACGTATTCTTCGATTTTCGTCGCAAGCACGGTTCTCATGTGGCTTGGAATCAAGCGTGATTGGTCAAAACCGGATGCCAATGCAGGCACTCAGTTCGCCAATATAGATGCCTGAGGCGCTGAGCGCAGTCGGAGCAACACCAGGCCTAATCTGGCTCATGCTGGCTATCGGGTTTGCGGGCATTGTCCGGGGATTCACCGGGTTTGGGACCGCGTTGATTTTTGTTCCGGTGGCGGGAATGTTTCTGCCGCCGCAGATTATCGTTGGGGTGATCACGCTGACAGGTATTGCCAGCACCTCTGCACTCTTGCCGCGCGCATGGAAGCACGCGGACCGGAGAGAGGTGGCGGTGCTGGCATGTGCAGCCCTTGTGACCGTTCCGGTCGGACTGTGGCTCATGGCGCAGCTTGATCCGGTCAGCATCCGTTGGGTGGTTGCTGTTGTGGGCTCCGTTACCCTTGGTGCCCTGATCACCGGTTGGCGGTTCTCGGGGCATGTGAGTCGACCCATGCTCGTGGCAATCGGCGGCGTGGCCGGGGTGATTGGTGGCCTGACCGGCTTGACCGGCCCGGTGGTGATCCTCTTTTACCTCGCAGGCCAGTCGGTGGCGCAGTCGGTGCGGGCCAACACGATCTTGTTTCTGGCGGCTCTTGATGTGGTGATTGTCGTGAACCTGCTGCTGCGCGGAGCGGTCAACGGTCAGATCTTTCTGCTGGCGCTGGTGCTGGCCGTGCCGTATTTTATCACCTCGCTTATTGGTCAATCGTTGTTTGACCCGCGTCACGAGCGGCTTTATCGTTGGGTGGCCTATGGGGTCATCGGCCTTGCGGTTTTGAGCGGCCTGCCAATCTGGAACAAGGGGGTATGAGCCATGCGTATGACTGAAATCAGTTTTTCTGGCGCGACTCCGATTGATGGCTACGGGACGGGGTACTTTCGGGTGGCCGGACAGGTTATGGAGGGGGCGATATTGGTCACGCCAACCGGAGCCCGAAGCTGGGGCGGCTATGGCGATGTCGATGCATTGCTCGCGCTGGTGGATGATATCGACGTGGTTTTCATTGGTACCGGTCCAGAAGTTACGCATATTCCCAGTGCGTTACGCTCCGCTCTTGATGCGGCTGGAATTGGCGCTGAGACAATGAATTCTCCCGCCGCATGCCGGACCTATAACGTGCTCTTGTCCGAAGGGCGCAGGGTGGCGGCAGCGGTGTTGCCAGTGTGACGATCCGCGCAACGATCGCGCTTTTCGATTATGCTGCATTGGGTTAAGCAAAGCGCATGAAGCTGCAAGTCTCAGACCTGACGATTGCGCGCGGCGGAATTCCGGTGCTGGAAGGGTTGAGCTTTGCGCTGGACCCTGGTCAGGCGCTTGTTTTGCGAGGGCCGAATGGGAGCGGCAAGACCACGCTCTTGCGCACAGTGGCGGGGCTGCAACCGGCCGTGTTGGGGCGCATCGACGTGCCACCTGACAGCCTCGTTTATGCGGGGCATGCGGATGGGATCAAACCGACGCTGAGCGTTGTCGAGAACCTCAAGTTTTGGGCGGAGATCTTTGGAAATAAAGAATATTCTCATGCCGTTGACGCTTTCAAGCTGGCTCCGCTTGCCGAGCGACCGGCCGGCGCACTGTCAGCGGGGCAAAAACGCCGTCTCGGATTGGCGCGGCTCTTGGTGACGGGACGGACAATTTGGGTTCTCGACGAGCCGACAGTGTCCTTGGATGCAGAGGCCGTTGCGCTGTTCGCAACCGCTGTGCGCGGACATTTGGCGGCAGGGGGCTTGGCGCTGATCGCGACGCATATCGACCTTGGGCTAAGTGAAGCGCAGGTGCTCGATGTCGGGGGTTATCGTGCCAAGCCGCTGGCGGAGAACGATTTTGATGGGGCCTTCCTGTGATCGCCCTGTTGCTTCGCGATATTCGTTTGGCGATGCGGGCGGGCGGTGGCTTTGGACTTGGGGTGTCGTTCTTTCTCATCGTCGTCGTGCTCGTTCCCTTTGGCGTCGGGCCACAGAGCGTGCTTCTGGCGAAGATTGCGCCGGGGATGCTTTGGCTGGGCGCGCTTCTGGCCTGCCTGTTGTCGCTCGATCGCATTCTGGCGCTCGATTGGGAGGATGGCAGTCTCGACCTTCTGGCGACGTCTCCGTTGCCGATGGAGGGGCTCGTCAGCGTGAAAGCCCTCGCACATTGGGTGACGACTGGCTTGCCTCTGGTGGCGGTGACACCGGTCCTTGGTTTGCTGCTCAGCCTGCCAGAAGCGGGTTATAAGTGGTTGATTATATCTCTTTTTGTGGGAACGCCTGCACTGAGTGTGATCGGCACCTTCGGGGCCGCGCTGACCGTGGGCCTCAAGCGTGGAGGCCTGTTGCTGAGCCTGCTTGTGCTACCGCTTTATGTGCCTACACTGATTTTCGGGGCCGAGGTCGCGCGGCGAGGGGCAGACGGGTTTGACACCACGACGCCGCTCTTGATGCTGGCGGGGATCACCTGCGGCACCATCGCGCTTTTGCCTTTTGCCTCGGCTGCGGTATTGAGAGTGAACCTGCGCTGATGACACGGGGAAAGCGATGAACCTGAACACACTCTGGGAATATGCCAATCCCAAGAAATTCATCCAGACCACGGACCGGGTTCTGCCTTGGTTTGCCGGGCTGGCAGCGGTGACGTTGGTGGGGGGGCTGATCTGGGGATTCTTCTTTACACCGGCCGATTACCGCCAAGGGTCGACCGTTAAAATCATTTATTTACATGTGCCTAGCGCCCTGATGGCGATCAATGCCTGGCTGATGATGCTGGTCACCTCGCTGGTCTGGATCGTGCGGCGGCATCATGTGAGCGCATTGGCGGCACGGGCCGCGGCGCCGGTGGGGATGGTGATGACCGTGATTGCGCTCTTGACCGGGGCAATCTGGGGTCAACCGATGTGGGGGACATGGTGGGCGTGGGATCCGCGACTCACCAGCTTTCTCATCCTTTTTCTCTTTTATCTCGGATACATAGCCCTGTGGGAGGCAATCGAGAACGATGATACAGCGGCGGATCTGACCAGCATTCTGTGCCTCGTCGGATCGGTCTTTGCCCTCTTGAGCCGCTATGCGGTGAATTTCTGGAATCAGGGATTGCATCAAGGGGCGTCGCTCAGCCTCGACAAAGAGGAGAATGTGGCGGATGTGTTTTGGTATCCGCTGTTGGTCTGCATGGCAGGATTTGTTTTTCTTTTCATAGCCTTGGTGCTTATGCGGACGCGCACGGAAATCCGGGCGCGGCGGATGCGGGCGCTCTTGGCGCGTGAGAGGATGGGGGTATGATGCCGGAACTTGGAAAATACGCCGAGGCCGTTCTGTCCTCTTATGCGGTGTCGATTGTGCTGATCGTGGGCCTCATCACGGTGAGTGTGATGCGCTCAAACCGCGTGAAGAAAGAGCTGCAACAGGTTGAAAAAAAGGTGAAATCAAATGTCTAAGATCTCGCCGATGATGGTGCTGCCGCTGGTGATTTTCGCGGGATTTGCCGGTCTGGCCTTTGTCGGGTTGCAGCGGGACAACCCCAACGAGTTGCCTTCGGCATTGGCGGGCAAAGCGGCACCAGCGGTGGTGGTGACTCCGCTGGGTGATGGAAAAACGTTCAATGACAATGATTTACGAGACGGAACTGTCAAGCTTGTGAATTATTGGGCAAGCTGGTGTGCGCCGTGTCGGGTGGAGCATCCCAATCTCGAGAAACTCGCCAAGGATGGTCTCACGATCTATGGGGTGAATTACAAAGATAAGCCAGATAACGCGTTGAATTTCCTTAAGGAACTTGGAAATCCCTATGCCGCTCTGGGGGCGGATGAAACGGGACGGATGGCGCTCGACTGGGGTGTCTATGGCGTGCCTGAGACCTATATCGTTGACGGCAAAGGCAACATCGTTTTGCGCTTTGCTGGACCAATCACCGAACGGGTCATGCAGAGCACGATCCTGCCAGCGATCGAGGCGGCGCGCTGAGGTGTACAGGATGTGCCTTGTGTACGCGGGTTTTATACACAAGGGACAGCATCCGTTAGTCAGGAACGTGACAGGTGGCTGATCCGGTGGTCATTTCGGGCAGAGGACAGGCGTGCCGTGCCGTGCTTTCGCCGAAAGCGCCGTAGACGGCAAGCAGGCTGATCAGCCCGGCCTGAGCGAGAATGAGTGCGGTGCTACGCATGGTTTACCTTTCTTCAATGTCTTGCCTTCAAGATTGGGGGGCGACACCGTGTTTGAAAGGGGACTCACGTCACAATGACATCAGATCAGCGCGATCGGCGGCGAGTGGCCGGAATTTGGGCAGAGGTGGCGAAACCTTGCGCAGGAAATGAAAAAGGCGGCCCGTATGCGGGGCCGCCCTGTCGATGATGCCGTGGACTAGATCAGGCCACGGATTTGGCGAGGTTGCGCAGCACGTAATGCAGGACACCGCCATGTTCGATATATTCGATCTCGATCGCGGTATCGATCCGGCATTTGAGCGTTATCGTCTTGGTCGAGCCATCGGCATAGGTGATGGCGCAAGGCACCTCTTGCAACGGTTTGATCGTGTCGAGGCCGGAGATGGCCACGGTTTCATCGCCGGTAAGGCCCAGCGTCTTGCGCGTGTCGCTGTCGGTGAACTCGAACGGGATCACGCCCATGCCCACGAGGTTGGAGCGGTGAATCCGCTCAAAGCTCTCGGCGATCACGGCCTTGACGCCCAGAAGCGCCGTGCCCTTGGCCGCCCAATCGCGCGAAGAGCCTGCGCCATACTGCTCGCCGCCAAAGATCACCAGCGGCGTGCCCGCCTCTTGATAGGCCATGGACGCATCAAAGATCGACGTCTGCGCGCCGTCCGGCCCCTTGGTATAGCCGCCCTCGACCCCATCCAGCATCTCGTTGCGGATGCGGATATTGGCGAAGGTGCCGCGCATCATCACCTCGTGGTTGCCGCGCCGCGATCCGTAGGAGTTGAACTCGCGCACGGGCACCTGACGCTCGGTCAGGTATTTGCCGGCGGGGGTGCTGTCCTTGAAAGAGCCCGCGGGCGAGATGTGGTCTGTGGTGACCATATCCCCCAACAGCGCCAGAACGCGTGCGCCCGAGATGTTGGAGATCGTGCCCGGCTCTTTGGCCATGCCTTTGAAATAGGGTGGATTTTGCACATAGGTCGATTGCGCGGGCCAGTCGTAGGTCTCGCCTTCGGAGGTCTCGACGGCTTGCCACATGTCATCACCCTTGAAGACATCGGCATATTTCGACTGGAACGCCTCGCGCGTCACGGTGCGTTCCACCAGATCCGCGATCTCTTTCTGGCTGGGCCAGATGTCCTTGAGATAGACCGGGTTGCCGTCACGGTCGGTGCCCAGCGGCTCGGTCGAGAGGTCGATGTTCATGTCGCCCGCGATGGCATAGGCCACAACCAAGGGCGGCGAGGCGAGGTAGTTGGCGCGCACGTCGGGGGAAATGCGACCCTCGAAATTGCGGTTGCCCGAGAGCACGGAGGTGGCCATCAGGTCGCCTTCGGCAATCGCCTCGGAGATTTCCTTTTGCAGCGGGCCGGAGTTGCCGATGCAGGTGGTGCAGCCATAGCCCACGAGGTTGAAGCCGATGGCATCAAGATCTTCTTGCAGGCCAGCCGCCTCGAGGTAATGCGAGACGACCTGAGAACCGGGGGCGAGCGAGGTCTTGACCCAAGGCTTACGGTTGAGGCCGAGGGCGCGCGCCTTGCGGGCGACGAGACCGGCACCGATCATCACATAGGGGTTCGAGGTGTTGGTGCAGGAGGTGATCGAGGCGATCACGACAGAGCCGTCGCGGATCGTGTAGTCCTCGCCCTTGACCTTGACCGATTTGCGTGGGTCGGCGACCACGGCGGTGGCCGGTCCCTCGGCAGCCATGTCTGTGGCGGCGGGGCTGGTGTCCTTGCCCCGGTATTCGGAGACAACATCGAGAAAGGCCGCCGCGGATTTGTCGAGGGTGACGTAATCCTGCGGGCGTTTCGGACCGGAGATGGCGGGCACGATGGCGCCCATATCGAGGCTGAGGGTATCGGTATAGACCGGCGCGTAATCGGCACCGCGCCAGAAACCGTTGATCTTGGCATAGGCCTCGACCAGTTGCACGCGGGCCTCATCGCGGCCGGTGTTGCGCAGGTAGCGCAGGGTCTCGTCGTCGATCGGGAAGAAACCGCAGGTGGCACCGTATTCGGGGGCCATGTTGGCGATCGTGGCGCGGTCCGCCAGCGGCAGGTGATCGAGGCCGGCCCCGTAGAATTCGACGAATTTGCCCACAACGCCCTTTTTGCGCAGGAGTTCCACGACCTTGAGCACAAGGTCTGTGCCGGTCGTGCCCTCCATCATGCGGCCGGTCAGCTCAAAGCCGACAACCTCGGGGATGAGCATCGAAATCGGCTGCCCCAGCATCGCGGCCTCGGCCTCGATCCCGCCTACGCCCCAGCCAAGCACGGCCATGCCGTTGACCATGGTGGTGTGGCTGTCGGTGCCGACGAGCGTATCCGGGTAGGCCACGACCTCGCCATTCTGGTCGGTGTCGGTCCAGACGGTTTGGGCGAGATATTCGAGATTGACCTGATGGCAGATGCCGGTGCCCGGCGGCACGACGCGGAAATTGTTGAACGCACCCTGGCCCCATTTCAGGAACTGGTAGCGCTCCATGTTCCGTTCGTATTCGCGGTCGACGTTCATCTGGAAGGCGCGGGGATTGCCGAACTCGTCGATCATCACCGAGTGGTCGATAACGAGATCGACGGGATTGAGCGGGTTGATCTGCTGGGCGTCCCCACCAAGGGCCTTGATCCCGTCGCGCATGGCGGCGAGGTCGACGACGGCCGGAACTCCGGTGAAATCCTGCATCAGCACGCGGGCCGGGCGATAGGCCAGTTCGCGGTTGGCGCGGCCACCGTTTTCAGCCCATTCCGAGAAGGCGCGGATGTCGTCGAGCGAGACGGTCTTGCCATCCTCGAACCGCAGCATGTTTTCCAGCACGACCTTGAGGGCGGCGGGCAGGCGCGAGAAATCGCCAAGTCCGGCCTCTTCGGCGGCGGCAATCGAGTAATAGGCGACCGACTGGTCACCGACGGTGAGGGTCTTGCGGGTCTTGGCGCTGTCTTGTCCGACACTGATGGGCATGGGGCCGTCCTTTCATGGTCGAGGCTGGATCACTTGCCCCTGCTTCTGACCGATTTGAAACGCTCGATCAAGAGGGGTGAGGATAGATTTGTATACTATTGCACACAATTGATGGATATTTCAAGAAATCACGTCCGACTCTCGAAACGTTGATTGGTTATTGCAGGGCACGCGACCTAGATACGGGTGGTGAGCGATATGATACAGTCGCGGTGTGACAGTGCAGATCCAACGGGAAGCGGACGTTATGCGACAGATGGCAGCGAGCGTGGTCGCGGGGCTTTTGTGCCTTTGGGCGGCGCAGGGCGGGGCGCAGGAGCGACCCGAACGGGACAGACCTGTGGTGGTCGAGCTTTTCACGTCGCAGGGATGCGCCTCTTGTCCGCCGGCAGATGCGTTTTTTCTTGAGCTGGTGGCGCGGGAGGATGTGGTCGCACTGTCGCTGCATGTGGATTACTGGGATTACATCGGCTGGACGGACAGTTTTGGCAGTCCAGACAACAGCGCGCGGCAGCGCGGGTATGCCAAGACTGCGGAGCGCAAGATGGTCTATACGCCGCAGATGATCATCAATGGCGAGGATCATGTGGTGGGCACGCGGCTCAAGGATGTGTCTGATCTGATCGAAAAGCACCGGGCGCAGGCGACGAATGGCATAGACGTCGACGTCACGCGCAATGAGAACCGGGTGCAGATCCGCGCCACCGCCGACCCGGCGCGCGCCATGCCGCTGATGGTGCAATTGGTGCGCTACATTCCGAAGGAAACTGTTGCAATCGAGCGGGGTGAGAATGCTGGCCAAACAATCACCTATGCCAATATCGTGACCGAGATGACGCCTCTGACCGTCTGGGACAGCCGCGAACCGCTGGAACTGGATGTGGAACTGGCGCGCGAGGACAATGCGGTGGTTCTACTGCAATATATGGATCATGGGACGATAGAGGCCGTGGCGCATCTCCGGTGAGCGCGCGGCGGATCGCACCGTCCAAGTTGAGTATTTCTGGAACGATGAGACGGACGGGCGGGCATCAGCCGCCCGTGTGGCTCATGTGGCGCGAGACGCGGCCATCGACGGTCTGACGGGAATAGTCGAAATCATGACCTTTGGGTTTGCGCGTGATGGCGGCGCGAATCGCCTCTTCGAGCAGGACATCGCTGCCGGGGTTGTTGCGTAGGGGTGCGCGCAGGTCGGCCATATCCTCTTGGCCGAGGCACATGTAAAGCTCGCCGGTGCAGGTGAGGCGCACGCGGTTGCAGCTTTCGCAGAAATTATGCGTGAGCGGCGTGATGAAACCGATTTTCTGGCCGGTTTCCTCAAGGCGCACATAGCGGGCGGGGCCGCCGCTGCGCTCGGTCAATTCGGTGAGGGTGAAGCGTTCGCCGAGGCGGGCGCGCAGGTCGGAGAGTTTCCAGTATTGGCCCAAGCGGTCTTCGTTGCCAATGTCGCCCATCGGCATCACCTCGATGAAGGTGAGGTCCATGTCGCGGGAGGCGCACCACTCGGTGAGGGTGAAAAGCTCGTCCTCGTTGAAGCCTTTGAGCGCCACGGTATTGATCTTGACGCGCAGCCCGGCGTTCTGGGCCGCGTCAATCCCCTTGAGCACCTGCGGCAGGCGGCCCCAGCGCGTGATATCGGCGAATTTCTGATCATCGAGCGTGTCGAGCGAGATATTCACCCGGCGCACGCCAGCGGCATAGAGATCGCCTGCGAAGCGTTCCATCTGGCTGCCGTTGGTGGTGAGGGTCAGTTCCTTGAGCGCCCCCGTCTCCAAATGGCGGGTCATGGCGTCAAAAAAGGTCATGATGCCCTTGCGGACCAGCGGTTCGCCGCCAGTGATGCGCAGTTTCTCGACGCCCATGCGGATGAAGGTCGAGCACATGCGGTCCAGTTCCTCGAGCGTGAGCAATTCACGCTTGGGCAGGAAGGTCATGTTTTCGGACATGCAATAGACGCAGCGGAAATCGCAGCGGTCTGTCACGGAGACACGCAAGTAGGAGATGGCGCGCTGGAACGGGTCAATCAGTGGGGCTGTCATGGCGTAAATCTAGGCGGGGGGGCGAGGCGGGGCAAGGGACAAGTTGGCCGTTGAAGGGGTTAGTTCAGGCGGGTAGGGTGGACATATGAGACATTTGGCCATGATCTTGGGTGTTTTGGGCGTGGCAGGCTGTGCGCAGGTGGAACGGGTGTTCCCGCCGCGCGCGGCCCCTGCGCCCGAAGTGGTGGTGCCGATGACGCCCGAAACGCTGGATGCAACAACGCCCGCCGAGCGCAAGGCGGCGCGCGTCGAGGCCGCGACTGCGCCGGCGGGGGCGTTGGGAACAACCGTGGCCTCGCTTGGGTCGCCGGCCGAGCCGGGGCTCTGGCTCAAGACGCCGCTTGTCGATGCACCGGGGCGCGGTCGGGTGGATTATGCGCCGACCGGGCAGTCGGTGGCGGTCGATCTCCTTCCGCTTGCGGCGGAGCGCGGCGCAGGCAGCCAATTGTCGCTGGCGGGGTTCCGGGCCGTGGGGGCGGCGCTGACGGCGCTGCCGGAACTGCGGGTTTACCGGCTGGCAGACTAAGCCTGCGCGTCTTTTCCTTTGTATTTCGGGCAGGGTCGCTCTATCCGCTGGCGAGAGGCGGCAAGGGGGCAGAGCATGCGCACGGTGGTTTTCGATCTGGATGGGACGCTGGCGGATACGAGCGGCGATTTACTGGCGGCGGCCAATGCCTGTTTTCGGGATATGGGGGTGGGCGATCTCTTGACGCTGGAGACTGATACTGGCGTCGCGCTGCGCGGGGGGCGTGCAATGCTGCGGCTGGGGATGGAGCGGCTGGGGCGGGCCGGGGACGAGGCCACGATCGACCGCTATTACCCGGTGCTGCTCGACGCCTATGCCGAGGCGATTGATGTGCATACCGTGCTCTATCCCGGCGCGATGGCGGCGGTGGCGCAGTTGAGCGGGGATGGCTACCGGGTGGCGGTCTGCACCAACAAACCCGAGGGTCTGGCGCGTATCCTGCTGGAGCGGTTGGGGGTGTTGGGGGCGTTTCAGGCGCTCACGGGTGCCGATACGCTGGCGGTGCGCAAGCCGGACCCGGAGCATCTGCGCGAAACCGTGCGGCGGGCGGGGGGCGACCCGGCCCGCGCGCTGATGGTCGGCGATACGGTCACGGATCACGATACCGCGCGGGCGGCGGGAGTGCCGTCGGTCCTTGTGGGCTTTGGTCCCGGTGGGGCGGCGGTGGCCGCGCTGAAGCCCGAGGCGGTGATTGGGCATTACGACGAGTTGCCCGGCGTTGTGCGGCGTCTTATCGGCTGAGCCGCAGGGCGGTTTCGGGTTTTCTGAAGGAAGACGAGGGCGCGCCGCAAAACCATTGACGAGGGCCGGGGAGCGCCCCAAAACATGGGTATGACAGAGAGATTCACAGGCAATTTCACGCAGCAGGAGCCGATCCCCGACGAGGGGATTGCGGCGGCGCTCGAGGTGCTGCGGTCGGGCCGGTTGCATCGGTATAATCTGGTGGGCGAGGAGGCGGGCGAGGTGGCCGCCCTCGAGCGCGAGTTTGCGGCCTACACCGGCGCGCGCTATGCGCTGGCGGTCACATCGGGCGGGTATGCGATGGCCACGGCGCTGCGCGCCTTGGGGGTGGGGCCGGGGGACAGGGTGCTGACCAATGCCTTTACGCTCGCCCCTGTACCGGGGTCCATCGCCAGCGTGGGGGCGGTGCCGGTGTTTGTGGGCGTGACCGAGGCGCTGACGATTGATCTGGAGGATCTGGCGGCCAAGGTGGATCAGGCGCAGGTGCTGATGCTGAGCCACATGCGCGGGCATCTGGTGGATATGGATGCGCTCATGGCCATTTGCGATGCGGCCGGTGTGACGGTGATCGAGGATTGCGCGCATACGATGGGGGCGGCGTGGCGCGGTATCCCCTCGGGACGCTGGGGCAAGATCGGGTGTTATTCCACACAGACCTACAAGCACATGAATTCCGGCGAGGGCGGGTTTCTGATCACCGATGACGACGCGGTGATGGCGCGCGCTGTGATCCTGTCGGGGTCCTATATGCTCTATGGCAAGCATGGCACGGTGCCGCCTGATGAGGTGTTCGAGCGGGTGAAATACGACACGCCCAATGTTTCAGGGCGGATGGATCATCTACGCGCGGCGATCTTGCGGCCGCAATTGCGGGCTCTGGGCGCGCAGTGCGAAAAGTGGAATGCGCGTTACCGCGTGGTTGAGGATGGCTTGCGCGGCACGCCGGGGTTGACGGTGGTGGAGCGGGCCGAGGCGGAGCGGTATGTGGGATCGTCCATTCAGTTCCTGTTGCTGGACTGGGAGGGCGGGCGGATTGCCGAGGTGTTGAAGCGGTGTCTGGCGCGCGGGGTCGAGTTGAAATGGTTCGGCGGGGCGGAGCCGGTTGGGTTCACCAGCCGTTATGACAGTTGGCGCTATGCGCCGTCGCTGCCGATGGCTGCGAGCGACCGGATCTTGCGCGGGATTGTCGATATGCGCCTGCCGCTGACCTTTAGCCTTGAGGATTGCGCACAGATCGCACGGATCATCCGGGCCGAAGTGGGCGCGGTGTATCAGGCGCAGGGCGTATAAGGGGCATCCTAGAGCGGACAGTCAGGGTGCCCCCGCGCGCGGCGCTCCGCCTTGTGGCGCGCGCGGGGGCCTGGCGCCAACGTCAAAGGCCACTCTTGTCACTTCGCCAGCGCATCCAGCACGCGCGCCCAGCTTCGGATGCCTTTGTGAAAGCTCTGGACGTTGTATTTTTCGTTGGGGGAGTGGATAGCGTCATCCTCTTGGGCAAAGCCGATGAGCATGGCGTCAAGGCCGAGCACCTCTTTGAAAAACCCGGCAATGGGGATCGAGCCGCCCATGCCGGTAAAGACCGCTTCGCGCGCCCATTCGTCCGAGAGCGCCTGACGGGCGGCCTCGAATTCGGGGCGGTTGATGTTCATCACCGCCGCGGGCGATCCGTCGAGATCCTGATTCCAGGTGATCTTGGCATCGGGCGAGAGGCGATCCTCGACATGTTTGCGGACCTTCTGGCGGAGTTTGTCGGGGTCCATGTCGCCGACAAGGCGGCAGGTCAGTTTGCAATGGGCCTCTGACGGGATCACCGTTTTGGTGCCCGCGCCCTGATAGCCACCCCAAAGCCCGTTGATTTCGAGCGTGGGCCGCGCCCATTGCTGGACGAGGGTGGAATAGCCCTCTTCGCCATGCGCACGGGTCATGCCGACGGAGGAGAGGTATTCATGTTCGTCAAAGCCGCAGCTTTCCCATTGGCGCAGGAGGTCGGCGGGCACCTCGTGGACGCCCTCATAAAAGCCCTCGACCGCGACGCGGCCCGTCTCGTCGTGGAAGGAGGCGATGAGGCGCGAGAGTTCGCGCAAAGGGTTGAGGGCGGGGCCGCCGTAATGGCCGGAGTGCAGGTCAATGCGCGGGCCGGTAATGGTAAATTCGTCCTTGAGCATGCCGCGCAGTTGCGAGGCGATGGAGGGCACACCGGGGGCCACCATGGAGGTGTCGCAGATCAGCGCCAAGTCGGCGGAAAGCTCGGCGGCATTCTCGCGCATGAAGGGGATGAGCGAGGGCGAGCCTGATTCTTCTTCGCCCTCGAAGAAGAAGGTGATGCGGCAGGGCAGGGCGCCGGTCACGTCCCGATAGGCGCGGCAGGCCTCGACAAAGGTCATGAGTTGGCCCTTGTCATCGGAGGACCCGCGCGCGCGGATCACTTTTCCGTGCGGCGTGTCCTGAATTTCGGGGGCGAAGGGATCGGTATGCCAGAGCGCCAGAGGATCGACCGGCTGCACATCGTAATGGCCGTAAAAGAGCAGGTGCGGTCCGGTGCCACCGGAGGGGCCGTCGACATGGCCCACCACCATTGCGCGGCCCGGCGTCGCGCGCTTTTCCGCTTTGACGCCAAGAGCTTGCAGCTCTGCGACCAGCCAATCGGCGGCGGCGTCACAATCGCCGGCATAGGCCGGATCAGTGGAAATCGAGGGGATGCGGAGCAGGCCCATGAGCCGGTCGAGGGCGCTGGGCAATTGGTCGTCGATGCGGGAGAGAACGGCGGAAAGCGACATGTCTGGCCTTTGGGGTTTGAGTATTGTCTAAATCGAGGGTAACAGGCCGGGCGGCGCTGTCCAGTGACTTGACCCAAGTCAAGGAACCAAGGAGCGGCAATTTGTAACGTGTTGTCTCAGGGGGGTGGATTATATACCATTCCAAATGTTGAATAAGTGGCGTTTGACTTGCCACCAAGACCCGATGGGCGGCTGGCACCGCTCGCCGGTGCCGATCAGGAAGGAACAGCCATTGGATTACACAGCCAAGCTGGATCAAGCGATTGACCGTCTGCATCAGGAAGGTCGCTACCGGACCTTTATTGATATTGAGCGCCGCAACGGTAATTTCCCGCATGCGATCTGGCGCAAGCCCGACGGGGCGGAGCAGCCGATCACGGTCTGGTGTGGCAATGACTATCTGGGCATGGGACAGCACCCGGCTGTGCTTGCGGCGATGCATGAGGCGCTTGACGCCACGGGTGCCGGTTCTGGCGGCACGCGAAATATCAGCGGCACAACCGTCTATCACAAGCGACTGGAGGCGGAACTCGCCGATCTGCATGGCAAGGAATCGGCGCTGCTCTTTACCTCGGCCTATATCGCCAATGATGCAACGCTGAGCACGCTGCCCAAGCTCTTTCCGGGGCTGATCATCTATTCTGATGCGTTGAACCATGCCAGCATGATCGAAGGTGTGCGCCGCAATGGCGGGGCCAAGCGGATTTTCCGGCACAATGATGTCGAGCATCTGCGCGAATTGCTGGCCGCCGATGATCCAACAGCACCCAAGCTGATTGCCTTTGAGAGCGTCTATTCGATGGATGGCGATTTTGGCCCGATCGAGGCGATTTGTGATCTGGCGGATGAGTTTGGCGCACTGACCTATATCGACGAGGTGCATGCGGTGGGCATGTATGGCGCGCGCGGGGCAGGGATTTGCGAACGCGACCGTCTGATGCACCGTCTCGACATCATCAACGGCACGCTCGCCAAGGCCTATGGCGTGATGGGTGGCTATATCGCGACCTCGGCTAAAATGTGCGACGCCGTAAGGAGTTATGCGCCGGGATTCATCTTTTCGACATCGCTGGCACCGGCGCTGGCGGCGGGGGCAACGGCTTCGGTTGCCTTGCTCAAGACCTCTGAGGGGCAAAAGCTGCGCGTGCAGCATCAGACGCAGGCGACCATCCTCAAGACGCGGCTCAAGGGCATGGGGCTCCCGATGATCGACCATGGTAGCCATATCGTTCCTGTGATCGTGGGAGACCCGGTCCACACCAAGAAGTTGAGCGATATGCTTCTGGAAGGTTACGGCATTTATGTGCAGCCGATCAACTTTCCGACCGTGCCGCGTGGCACCGAACGGCTGCGCTTTACGCCCTCTCCGGTGCATGGGCCCAAGGAGATGGATGCGTTGGTGCGTGCGATGGATGAGTTGTGGAGTCATTGTGCGCTGAATCGCGCCGAATTGGCCGGCTAGTCTCTCTGCGCGTGCATTATACCTTGCCTTGTGTTACCGTCTGATGAAGAAAAGTTCTGAGTTCGAATCGGGACATTCGGGCAGTTGGGCAAAAGACTCGAGAGGCAGGGACCCGCATGATTGGGCGGCGATTTTCGCGAAAGGCCGACGTGGAAGAGGTTGAGGCCCGTGGCTTTGACGCTTTTGATTTGCGCCTTGGCGATCTGATGCGCGGTGAGCGCGCGACGCTCGGAAAATCCCTGTTGGATGTGGAACGTGAGTTGCGGATCAAGGCCAATTACGTGGCTGCGATCGAGAATTGCGATCCCTCGGCCTTTGATACCCCCGGTTTCATTCCCGGCTACGTTCGGTCCTACGCGCGCTATCTTGGTATGGACCCGGATCAGGCGTTCAAGACATTTTGTCTTGAATCCGGCTTTTCCATTGCTCATGGCATGTCTGCGGAGGCGTCTTCGATCCGCAAGCCGGGTCCGGCCAAGCAACGCAAGGCGGCGCTGCAAGATCCGCTGATGTCACCCAATACCCCGTTTCTGCCGGCCTCAGAAAGCTTTTTGTCACGCATCGAGCCGGGGGCGATTGGATCTGCTCTGGTGCTGGTCGCGTTGATCGGGGCTATTGGCTATGGCGGGTGGAGCGTGTTGCGTCAGGTGCAACAGGTGCAACTGGCCCCAGTCGAAAATACGCCGGTGGTCCTGGCCGATCTTGACCCGCTGAGCGGCGCCACTGTGATCCCGGGTGATGTAATCCCCGGCGAGGATGCCGCATCGGGTGTGTTTCAGCCGCCACGCGATGAACGGTTGAGCCGCCTCTATCGCCCCAAGGCGCTGGATGTGCCGGTGATGGTGGCGCGGGATGCGCCGATTTCCACGCTTGACCCGCGCGACGTGGGGACGCTGAGTCCGGTTGCACCGAATGCGGATCGTGACAGCGGTATCGCGCTTGCGCTGAATGAGGCGCAAGGGTTTGAACCGCTTGGCGATGAGCTCCCCGGCCCGAACCGTCCACAGGTTGTGGCCGATACGATGGCGGCCGTGCAAATGGTCGCCGTGCGCCCGGCTTGGGTGCGGGTGCGGGCCGCCGATGGCAGTGTGATCTTTGAGGGTATTCTGAACGCGGGCGACACCTATGCGGTGCCTGCGACAGAAGAGCCGCCGACCTTGCGGGTGGGCGAATCGGGAGCTGTTTATTTCGCGGTGAACGGCGCGCATTACGGCCCCGCAGGAGAGCGGGGCGCTGTGACCTCTGGTCTGGCCTTGACTGCGGAAGAATTGACCGGGCGCTATGCGCTGGCCAATATCGAGGCGGATCAGGATCTGATGCGCTACGTCGCAGAAGCGCAGATCGCGCCAGAGGCTGCACCGCTGCAATAAGCGGCAATCAGCGTCGCACGATTGCCCCGACCCCCCTTGTCGTATTATCTAGGGGGAACAGTCACCCTCAGATGAAACGGGGCAAGACGCGATGTCGCTCAACCATATCCGCCCGTGGCGCAATATCTATCGCCGTAAATCCCGTCAGATCATGGTGGGCAACGTGCCCGTGGGCGGCGATGCGCCCATTACGGTTCAGACCATGACCAACACCCTCACGACCGATGTGGCGGGCACGGTGGCACAGGTGCAGGCGGCGGCCGAGGCAGGGGCGGATATCGTGCGGGTCTCGGTGCCCGATGAGGCGAGTGCCAAGGCGCTCAAGGATATCGTGCGCGAAAGCCCGGTGCCGATCGTGGCAGATATTCATTTCCACTATAAGCGCGGGATCGAGGCCGCCGAGGCGGGGGCCGCCTGTTTGCGGATCAATCCGGGCAATATCGGCGACGCGCGCCGCGTGCGCGAGGTGATTGCGGCGGCGCGGGATCATGGCTGTTCGATGCGGATCGGCGTCAATGCCGGGTCGCTGGAAAAGCATCTTCTCGACAAATACGGCGAGCCCTGTCCCGATGCGATGGTCGAGTCCGGCTTGGAGCATATCCGCATTCTGCAAGACAATGATTTCCACGAATTCAAGATCAGCGTGAAAGCGTCGGATGTCTTCATGGCCGCCGCCGCCTATCAGCAATTGGCCGAGGCCACCGATGCGCCGATTCACCTCGGCATCACCGAGGCAGGCGGCCTCATGTCGGGCACGATCAAGAGCGCGATTGGTCTGGGCAATCTCTTGTGGATGGGGATTGGCGATACGATCCGGGTGAGCCTGAGCGCCGATCCGGTGGAAGAGGTCAAGGTGGGCTATGACATCCTGAAATCGCTGGGCCTGCGGCATCGGGGGATCAATATCATCTCCTGCCCGTCCTGTGCGCGGCAGGGGTTTGATGTGATCAAGACGGTCGAGGCGCTGGAAAAGCGGCTGGAGCATATCAAGACGCCGATGAGCCTGAGCATCATCGGCTGTGTGGTCAATGGCCCCGGCGAAGCGCTGATGACCGATGTCGGCTTTACCGGAGGCGGGGCGGGCAATGGCATGGTTTATCTCGCGGGCAAGCAGAGCCACCGGATGGACAATGCGCAGATGATCGACCACATCGTCGAGCAGGTCGAACGGCGCGCGGCGGAGATCGAGGCGGAGACAGCGGCGCAGGCGGCGGAGTAGCGCGGTCTTGCTGCGGCTGCACGTTCTGCGCCGCGTTTGCAAAGCGCGGAAAACTTGCTAAGGCAGGCGCGAGTTCGTTCACGCAGAGGAGTCCCGCCCATGAGCAGCATCATCGACATTCACGCCCGCGAAATTCTGGACAGCCGGGGCAATCCCACAGTTGAGGTCGATGTGACGCTGGAGGATGGCACCATGGGCCGCGCGGCGGTGCCGTCGGGGGCGTCCACGGGCGCGCATGAGGCGGTCGAGCGGCGCGATGGCGACAAGACGCGCTACATGGGCAAGGGCGTGCTGGAGGCGGTGGCCGCCGTCAATGGCGAGATTGCCGAGGCGCTGGCGGGTATGGATGCGACTGAGCAGGTCTCGCTCGACATGGCGATGATCGAGCTGGATGGCACGCCCAACAAGGCACGGCTTGGGGCCAATGCCATTCTGGGTGTGAGCCTGGCCTGTGCCAAGGCGGCGGCGGATTTTTCCGGCCAACCGCTCTATCGCTATGTCGGTGGCACCTCAGCCCGCGTGCTGCCGGTGCCGATGATGAACATCATCAACGGCGGCGAGCATGCCGACAACCCCATCGACATTCAGGAATTCATGATCCTGCCGGTGGCGGCGGAAAATATCCGTGATGCCGTGCGCATGGGGTCGGAGGTGTTTCACACGCTGAAAAAGGAACTGTCGGCGGCGGGTCTGGCAACCGGCGTGGGCGATGAGGGCGGCTTTGCCCCTAATCTGTCCTCGACGCGCGATGCGCTGGATTTCATTCTGAAGTCGATCGAGAAGGCGGGCTATCGCCCCGGTGAGGAGATTTACCTTGGGCTCGATTGTGCGGCGACCGAATATTACAAAGGTGGAAAATATGAAATTTCCGGCGAGGGTCTGAGCCTGACAAGCGCCGAGAATGTTGCCTATCTGCAAGCTCTGGTGGCGGATTATCCGATCATCTCGATCGAGGACGGCATGGCCGAGGACGATTGGGAGGGCTGGCGCGCGCTGACCGAGGCGCTGGGCGACAAGGTGCAACTGGTGGGCGATGATCTGTTCGTCACCAACCCGGAACGTCTGGCGATGGGGATCGAGCGCGGGTGCGCCAATTCGATGCTGGTGAAGGTCAACCAGATCGGAACGCTCACCGAGACGCTGCAAGCGGTCGATATGGCGCATCGCGCGCGCATGACCAATGTGATGTCGCACCGCTCGGGCGAAACCGAGGATGCCACCATTGCCGATCTGGCCGTGGCCACCAATTGCGGGCAGATCAAGACCGGCAGTCTGGCGCGGTCGGACCGTCTGGCGAAATACAACCAGCTGATCCGCATTGAGGAAATGCTGGGCGAGACCGCGATTTACGCCGGACGAAGCATCCTGAAGTAAGCGGTCGCGCGGCATCTTTGGATGCCGTGCCCGCCCCTCTGGTGGCTTGATCCTGAACGCGCGGCACGCCAAGACAGGGCTGCGCGGGCGTCTCGGAGCGGTCTTTTGGAGGCGTGCCGGGTCTCTACCTCAACGGCCAGAGGTCATGGCGTCGAACCAGCCGTGCCGGACTATCTGGGCCTGATCCTGCCGACGGCACCGCTATGGGGCACTCATGAAGAGGGGGCCAATGGAGGCGAGTAGGAGAATCGAACTCCTGTTCACGGATTTGCAATCCGGAAAATTTTGTTGATTTCAAAGGGAAAAATTGTAAACGGACTTGTTTCGTTCAGGGTCACTTTTCAATAGGTTACGAGGCCCAAGTAAACGGTTTTTCACCGGCTTTTCCTCTGGCGAAAAGGCAAAGAAAAACCGCTGAGGGGGCGGCCACCCACCTCAACGGCATAGAAGAATATTTCCGTCCCAATGCCTACGGCATTTCCGGTCTGACCTCAACCCAATTGGCGGTGAGATCATGAGCTGGCGCATCGCAAACGAATGCGCCGAGCGCCGCTTTGGCAGCGCCGCGCGCAAGCAGATCATCATGTTTCTGGCCGACAAGGCGAGCGATGACGGTTCGGGCATCTGGTGTTCCAAGGGGACGATCCAGCGCCACACAGAGCTCAGCGAGAGCACGGTGAAGCGCACCATCATCGACTTTCTGCGTGAAGGCATTCTGATCGAGACCGGGCGGCGGCAGTGCAAGAATGGCTACACGGTCATTTACCGCATCGTTCTGGAGCGCGTGGCCGCGCTGGAACCCACGGCAGAGCCCGACATTGAGACGGGGGTCACTGTGAACCCCGTCCAGCCTGAACCCGGTACGGGGTCCACGGTGAACGGGGTACGGGGTTCACGGTGGACCCCAAACCATCCTAAAACCATCCATAAACCACCTACGCGCAGGCGCGAGGCGGCGGAGGAGGTTGAAGATCTTGAATCTGAGAAGATCCTGGCGGCCTATCCCGAGGACAGGATCCGAGACCGGCGAACCAGCCTGCGCTTGATCGCAGCCGCCGTGAAAGCCGGGGTAAAGCCCGATGATCTGCTGCAGGCGGTCAAGGCCTATGCGAAGGAAAGCGACGGCTACACGCGCAGCAAGGTCTGTTTCTCAGACAACTGGTTCAAGATGCGCCGATGGGAGAAGGGGCTTGCCCAGATCCAAGCCGACCGCGAGAAGGCGCGAGAGGCTGAAGCCAAGGGCCGTTGTCGGCTCGCCAGCTGGATCCATGAGCGCCATCCTATGTGCCGTCATATCACCAATCGACAGATTAAGGATCTGGTCGCGGTAAAGCTGGTGTCGCCTGAGCAGGTGCGCGCTGCGGGGCTGCAGGCGTGAGTGTCGTTGTGCAATTTGAGATATGCCTTTCCTTATCTCAGAAACGGCATTGTTTCTTGAGATAAGGCTGATGATGAGGTTTCGTATATGATGCTTAGATCATACTTGCCCTTTATGGCGCAGAGATCATATTGACAATTTATGACTTAGGGGTCATATGTGGCGGCAGGAGAACCGCAATGAAGCACCTCGTTCGTACATCAAAAAACTTGGGCCACGCAATTCGCGAAGCTCGAAAGGCAAAGAACCTTACCCAGAAGGAACTCGCCTCGATGAGCGGTGTCTGGCAAGAGACAATTTCCAAAATCGAGAACGGCAGTGGTGGCACCAAGCTGGAAACGGTATTTGATTTGATCGCGGCCTTGGAGCTCGAAATTACGGTGGCCGAGCGCAGCAAAGGCACATCAGACGGGCTAGAGGACATTTTCTGACATGGGCCGCAAGCGCAGCTACATACCGCTGAACGTTTTCCTGAACGCGCGGCTCGTGGGTCAATTGGTGCGTGAGCCCTCGGGCGGCGTCAGTTTCGCCTATGCACGAGACTGGCTCGAATGGGAGCACCGCATGCCGGTGTCGCTATCGTTGCCATTGCGGGAAAACCGCTACAGCGGCGCACCAGTGATGGCCGTCTTTGACAACCTGTTGCCCGACAGTGACCTCATCCGTCGAAGAGTCGCGGAACGTGTCGGAGCCGAAGGTGTCGATGCCTTCAGCTTGCTTTCACAAATCGGGCGCGATTGCATTGGTGCGCTGCAGTTTCTGCCTGATGGGCAAGAGCCCCAGCCAATGTCCGAGTTGACTGGAGAACCCGTTGACGAGGTGCAGATCGGGGCCATATTGAGCGACCTCGACCTCGCGCCACTGGGTATACGCCGCGAGAATGACTTCCGCATTTCTGTCGCTGGCGCGCAGGAAAAAACGGCTCTGCTTCGTAAAGACGGCCAGTGGATTGAGCCAACCGGCACGACACCAACCACGCACATCATCAAGCCGCAAATTGGCAGACTGCCCAACGGCATGGACCTGTCCGACAGCGTTGAAAACGAATACTTGTGCCTGAAGCTGATGGAAGCGTTTGGGCTTAGGGCTGCGAATGTCGAAATGGCTCAGTTTGGCGACAAGAAAGCCTTGGTGGTTGAGCGTTTTGATCGGCGCTGGACGTCTGATGGCCGCTTGATCCGTTTGCCGCAGGAGGACTGCTGCCAAGCACTATCCATTGTGCCTACCCAGAAGTACCAGAACGAGGGCGGCCCAGGAATCTCAGATATCATGGATCTATTGTTGGGGAGTGATGATCCCAACAAAGATCGGTACGATTTTTTCAAAGCGAATGTCCTGTTCTGGCTGCTGGGCGCGACAGACGGGCATGGTAAGAACTTCAGCGTCAGTCTTTTGCCCGGAGGGCGTTTTCACATGACGCCACTGTACGACGTTTTGACGGTGCAACCGACCGTCGACGCCCGGCAGATCGAGCGGAAATACTTCAAGCTCGCTATGAATTTCGGCAACTCGAACCACTACAAAGTGGCGAACATCCTGGGCCGCCACATCGTGGAGACCGGCGTGCAATCCGGCTTATCCCGCACAGTCGTGCAGAGCCTGTTCGAAGAGCTGCAGGAGACCACGCACGCGATCGTTGAGGCCACGTTCAATCGGCTTCCGGATGGTTTTCCGGGGGCGTTGCTTGCTTCGATCGACGGCGCGCTGAAGGCTAGGTTGCACCTATTGAGCTGATGCTACACGGCATGGCTGCGCCCAAAAATTCGACGCTAACCATGATCAAACCGCCTTGGATGAGGCTCCCCGTCTACCCAATTCGCCCCCAAAAACCAGATTTTCTACCATGGTTTTTTCGAAGCTCAGCCATATAAGCTTCATGTTCCATGACGCCTTCCGGAAGGAAGGGATCAGCAGCCTCGGCCAGCAGGGCAAGTTTTGCCAAATACTTCGCCCCATGCCCATATGCCTTGGATCGCGCCGCCTTGAGGATATCGTCCAGAAGCGCGCGATAGAGGATCGTTGCCGCCGCCTGATGCTCATGTTCCAGCGTTTCTGCAGTTTTGGGCAAGCTGTGCCAGAGGCCTCCATCCCAGTGAGCGTGATACTGAAGGATGACCTGCGCGGCGAGGTCAAGGCGTGGCCAATCGAGATAAAACCGCAAAGCTAATTCCGGGACCTGATGAGACAGGCCATACTGCAAAGCGTTTGTCTCGGCTTCAATGTCATCAAAGTCAGGTAAGTTTTTCAGATAATCGCGCAGGATGTCGGCTGATAGTCGGCTCTCAAAGCACTGCCAGCGCAGTGCTTGAGCTGCTGATTTGTCACCCAATGCTTCCAAAATAGACGCTTCGATTTGGACTCTTTGGGGGGACAGCGCGTCATCCTGTCCTTTGACGTGTGATCCAGGTTTGCGCACCCATTCCAGAGCTTCATCGGCGCGACCAGCAGCCAGCAAACGCACAGCCATACCCTGAACATCCTGCATATGTGGCTTTTTGGCGCTTTCTAGGGTAATCATCAGGTCAATATCACCGCGTGCCTCAGCAATTGTTTGGCGCATTTCTGACCACTGAGAGGTCATGGAATAATGCCAGCGATCCGTCGAAAGCTTGGCCTCTTCAAGTTTGCGCTTTGCAATCGCTGCGTCGAGGTCAGCATCCCATTGCGCCAGCGTAGATTGCGGCAGATGTGGCGCGATGGCCTTGGTCAGATCAGCCAGATAGCCGTGCGTGGTTTCGCCAAGGCGTGCCATAATTCTATCAGGCAGCAATGCAGCCTCATGGGCGCTCAGCTGTGCCGTCAATTTTCCAGCGCTTATGATAGCCAGATAGTAGACATCCTGAACATGGCCTGATGAGTCATCGACCCGTTCGAACAGGCGCTCATGTGTGGCAATGAACCGTATGAAACGGTCCATCGCCATATCCGGAGCGGCCGGTGCAAGCTCGGCCTCGATTGTGTCGGTCAGGCTTTGCAGATCATCGCGAAAGGCGCGGGCCTTGTCCCATTCAATGAAGCTTTTTGCGCGTTCCAGACCCGAAAGCCGTCGGTCGATCAGCTTCGCAATGCCTTCCGGCCCGGATTTCGCGGCGAGTGCCGCTTTGACCTGACGGCGAAAGCCCGCGTTGCGTTCGGCCTCATCCAGCACCAGTTGGGCAAGTTTTTGAGCGGGCAACTCGGACAGTATTTCGATGGAAAGAGAGGGTTTTCGAGCCATGGATCAGGTCACTTCATTTTGCGAGCTAACCGGCCTTTCCAGACGCGTGTAGGGTGCGGTTATCCTCAGAATAATTCGCGTCAATTGATAGCTTCTAATTGAGAATTTCGTAAGCAGGTTTTCCATGGTGAACGCCGTATGGGGTCTGAAGACTGTTAAAACGATCTCTTTCGACAAGCCTTGCTTCCAGATCGGTGTCACGTTTGTGGCTCGGCAGCGGATAAATCTCATGCTTGGCGAACCTGAGTGATCTCACGCCGTTTCCTTTCAGCTCGAGTGCACGCATTGCATTTGTGTGGCTATGTGAGCCTGCAGTGCAATGGAGTGCCCGGGCTGTGTTTCCTATTGGTAACCTTAATGCCCTCAATGTCGTATTGAGGTAACATAAGGTGTGACTCGAGTGGCGGCGTTGGGTTGCGGAGCTAAACGGAGGAAATTGACATTAATGATATCTCAGCGTAACATTTAAGCACTTAGTGTCGCTTGGAGGTATCATTATGGCGGTTTCGATCAAAATACCCAGGGCGGCCCGTAAGGAGCTCGTGACACTTGGGGAAAACATTCGTGTTGCGCGACTGCGTCGCAAACTGACCGCTGAGATTGTCGCGCAGCGCGCTGGCACAACGCGGCAGACCATCGCCAAGATCGAAAGCGGGAACCCCGCAGTTAAGATTGGCACCTACGTGGCAGTACTGCAGGCGCTCGGCCTTCTGAAAGGCTGGGGGGACCTCAACGATCCGGTTGGTGAGCAGATGGCCCTGGATGACCTCCCGCAGCGTGCGAGATTGAAAAATGGTTGAGGTCTGGATCGACTGGCAGGGGTTGAAACGGGTCGGCACGCTTCACCGCACAGCGGGGCGCGGCCGAGAGCGGGTGTCCTTCACCTATCATGACGATTGGCTTGCCGACGAAAATGCCTTTGGGCTTTCGCCGGACATGCCTCTCGTTGCGGGGCAATTCGTGCCTGAGGCAGGACAGGACATGCTTGCGCCGCTTGGGGATTCTGCCCCCGATACCTGGGGGCGAACGGTGATGCGGCGCTATGAGGGGCGCATGGCAGAGGCCGAAGGGCGACGTCCGAGAGTGCTGCAAGAAACCGACTACCTGCGCGAAGTTGTACCGAGCCGCGCAGTCTTTTGCATGTTTGCCATCTTCCTGGATGAAGAACCGGGACGAGTTTTGTGGGACCAGCCGGTCCCG
>NZ_JBRJGQ010000006.1:0-302400 GCF_053628575.1 Roseovarius sp. MBR-51 | reverse complement strand
AAATCCGAAAGGGCAAAAGTGGACGACTTTTACGCCGCCCGCGACAACACTATGCCGTCGCTACCGTGGCCGAGTATTGCTCCGCCGTTCACAGATCCCGCGGGCGAAGAGCGACTCGGCGCGTATGTTTTGCTGTTCCACGTCAGCCAATCGGGCTTTGGCCTGGACGACAGCAGCCTCAGCCGCGCCAAGGCCGGTTGCCTCGGCTCCCAATTGCTGGATTGTGTATTCAAGTTGCGCGCTCGCTGCCTTCAACGCGGTTTGAAACAGGGAAGGATCAATCTGGAAAATCAGATCGCCTGTATTGACGCGTTGATTGTCACGAACCCCGACTTCGACTATGTCCCCCGACACATTCGCAGCGATCCCAATCACCGGGGCTTTTAAGACCGCTTCGGACGTGTATGGAGTGCGCTGGTTCATCGCGACCAGAACCAAGAGAAAAGATGCTAGAAGGCCGATGAGGACGGGTGTGATGATACGCGACCGCCTGCGGTTAAGGGGAGAAAGAGCAGTGGAACGCGATGCGTCGTCCGGCGGAATATTCGAGGCATCGATTTGGTGTCTATTCGATGCCGACGACAGTTCCATCTCGGGTGATTCCGAATTGGGCATGGAGTTTCTCTCTTTCTAACATCGGGATGAAGTATACCTTCACAGCTAAGGTGACGCTCAAGAAATTGAGCCGTTTACTTGCCTCTGTATCGTATCCCGCCCATTTGCTAAGTCCAGAAAAAAGCAAAGAGATTTAGGCGGTTTTGGATATCTCGGCGACCTTTTTAGGTTGTGAAAGCGCACCTGTTGCAAGACGTTTGGGAGAAGGTCTCTGAAATGCTTCTTCGGCACCTCAATGTGACGCCGGCGTGGTCTTTTGAGAAACCGTCAAGGCGCGCGTCAATCCATAAGTTGTGGCCCTGCCACCGGCTCGTGTTGCAAAAAATAAACTGAGTAATATGCTGATCACTGAGGCAATTCCGTCGGCGAGATCAGCGGCGGTCACTTTTTTTTCGCAACGGGCCTTTGGTTGCAGACCATGGCGGCGTTATCGCCGATCTGCAGCGATATTTCCGAACCGCGGACGGATTCTTCGTGGCCACGCACACGTCGCTCTAAAGCAGCGAGGTTGGGCGAGAAACCCGCAGCAACGTTATCACGCACGCGCATCAAGATCGCCGATTCAGCAGATACTTCCTCAAATCATGCATCGCAGATCAGGTAGGCTACGGCGGCTGCGCTCACCCGCAACCAACGTAACCGAACCAGCCCGTTCAACAACCGCGTGCTTTGTCGTTCTCGCGTGCCCCAACGTCAAAATCCCCGTTAATTTTCCAGCCAGTTAAGTGTGATGGCCGTTCAGCGCCTCTGCGTCGCACATCATCAGTATCTCGGAAATCAGCCCGCGCAGCGCCTCCGTCGCCTGTATCTTGAGGCCCGGGTCCTGGTGGGCCAACGACAGGTTCCGGATCGTGCTCCGGTAATGGTTCGAAAGGCTTGGATGCAGGCGCAGGGGGCTTAGGGCTCCTGTCCAGAAATCATTGTCCCGATGGACCTGAGCCTGATCATGCAATAAAATTCAGACTGACACGCATCAGTGGGTCTGATCAGCCTTGGCCCATTGCAATGCTGTCCGGAGGCGGGGCTTGCGGCCACCGGCGAGCTTCAGCATTCGAGTCTGACGAGCAATGGTGGGTGCAACTCAGCTATAGACGAACCTCTCCGACAGAATGCGTGACGACGGAATGCCAATGGCAATCAGCGCCTTTTCAACACTGCCCAGCATCGCTGGAGGACCGCAGAGGATGTAGAGCCAGTCGCGCCGTGCCTCGGCTTCAAATTGCCTGCGTAGAAGTGTCTCGTCTATCATGCCCGTGTCGCCGGACCAGCCATCGGGCGGCTCGGACAGAACATGCACCACCTCGGTGCCGTGAATTTCGTAGAGGCGCTGCAATTCCTCGCGGCACACGATCTGTGCCTCGGTCCGGTTGCCATAGAGCAACACGGTAGGCCTTGGATCGCCGGTGGCGGAGAGTTCGCGCAGGATGCCCAGAAGGGGCGCGATTCCGACACCTCCCGCGATCAGCGCGATGCCGGGCGCATCTTCGTGACCGGTATGCGTCAGATGGCCATGTGGCGCCTCGAGCCAGGCGCGGGTGCCGGGTTTGATCTGGTCGATGGTGCGGGTGAAATCGCCAAGTTCCTTGATGATGAACTCCACGTCGCGACCGGCAGAGGGGGCGGAACTGATTGAAAATGGGTTCTCATTGAGGCTGAACACCCCACGGCCGATATTGAGCCACGCGAATTGCCCCGCCTTGTAATCGGCCCGCCCCTTGAAATCGGGTTTAAGCGTGACCGTCCAAGTGCGCTCCGCCGATTGGGTGACAGAGGCCACGCGCCACGGTCTGCGCCACCGGATCAAGGGCGCGATCAGGTAGACATAGAGCAAGGCCGTGACGGCAAGCGCCAAGAATGTGATCCAGACCCAGCCGAGCAGGGGATCGGCGCTGTAGCGTCCGGCACGCAACACGTGCAGCACGCCTAATCCGGCAACTGCCACCGCGGTCACCCCGTGCAGCAAGCGCCAGAACTCATAGTGCGCGCCGCTGGCATCGCGGGCGATTGCCATCGCTACAAGACCGCCCAGCAACAGCCACGCTGTTATCCCGGGCCATAGCCCCGCCCAGCCATAGTTGAGCGCGGTCGCGTGCGTCACATCCCAGACCGGCGGAGGCGTCATCGGCGACACATAGAGAAACGGATGTACCACGGCGAGCGCAAGAGCGGCGCGCGCGAGCAGTTGATGGATGCGCATGACGACATCCGATCCCACGCGCCGCGTTACGCTTCGGAAGCGGCCCAGCAGAAAAAATTCGGCCAGGATGATCGCGAGCGCGACGAACCCCGCGCCGCTGGCAAGGTCGTCAAGCAGTGGGCGGGGTGGAAGACCCTGTGCCCATGCGAGGCTGAGCGGCAAAAGCACGAGGACAAGGTAGAGGGGAATGAGGATGAAGACAGGCATGGTGGAAACAGCGCTTTGCGGGATTGGGGGAAGGGCAGGAGGGACCTGCCTCAGGTCTGATGGATGTATGTCCCCGGTGCCGATTCAATGTCGGGATAGTGGGAGTGTTGGCCGGGCGCGCGGGCAGGCACCGCGCCGCTGCTGTGGCGCGTCAGCCAGCGTTGCCATTCGGGCCACCACGAGCCGGACTGCGGATCATGCGCCGCCAGCCACGATTCGGGATCGCGGTAGAGCGCCCCGGCGGGCCGGTGACCGATCCGGTAGTGCCGCCCTTTGTGCCCCGGCTCTGACAGAATGCCGCTGTTATGGCCGCCCTTGGTGAGTAGGAAATGCAGATCGCAATCGGTAAAGAGTGCGGTCTTGTAGACGGAGCGCCATGGCGCGATATGGTCGGTTTCTGTGCCAACGACAAAAATTGGTGCCGCTATATCCTTGAGTGCAATCACCCGGCCCTCGACCGCGAACCGCCCCGCCGTGATGCGGTTCTCAAGGAATATCCCGCGCAGATATTCAGAATGCATCCGCGCCGGCATCCGGGTCGTGTCGTTGACCCAGACAGTGATATCTGTGGGCAGGTCCGGCTCGCCGAGGAAATAGCGCCGGACTGCGCGCGACCAGATCAGATCCTCGGACCGGATCGCGGCAAAGGCCCCGGACATCTGCGGCCGGTCCAGATAGCCCTGCGACCACATCAGATCCTCGAGAAAGGCGACCTGACTTTCGTCGAGAAAGAGCAGCAATTCGCCCGCTTCGGCAAAATCCACCTGTGCTGCCATCAGCGTGACCGAGGCAAGGCGGTCATCACAGTCACGCGCCATGGCCGAAGCCGCGATGGCCAGCAGCGTGCCGCCGAGACAATATCCGTTGGCATGAACTTTTTGATCCGGCACGATGTCGGTGATGACGTCTAACGCCTGCATGATCCCTTGTTTGCGATAGTCCTCCAGCGACAGGTCCGCGTGGTCCGCTCCCGGATTGCGCCATGAGATGCAGAACACCGTATATCCCTGACCGACCAGCCATCGAATGAAGGAGTTCTCAGGCGAAAGATCGAGAATGTAGTATTTCATGATCCAGGCGGGCACGATCAGCACCGGCTCGGCCTGCACCTCCGACGTGGTGGGGGAATACTGGATCAGCTCCATCAGATCGTTGCGATAGACCACCACGCCCGGCGTGCAGGCCAGAACCGTGCCGAGAGTAAACTCTGGTGGAACGGGCCGATGTTCCTGCGCCAGAATATGCCGGGCGTCGTCGAGATAGTGCGCGATCCCGTCGATCAGGTTGCGCCCGCTTGCCGCCTGCGTTTTCTCAAGAATCTCCGGGTTGCCCAGCGGGAAATTCGACGGCGACACCGTATCGAGAAGCTGTCGCATCATGAAGCCCGTCCGATCCGCATTCTGACGCCGCAATCCGCGTAATTCCGAGGTTGCGGCATGCCACCAGTCCTGCGTCGCCAGAAACCCCTGCTGCCAGAGGGCAAAGGGCGCACTTTCCCACCCCACATGCGACCAGCGCGTGTCATAAGGCCCCGGCTTGAAAGGCTTTTCAGACGGCTGGCTGAGCATCTGTGCGGACGTGTATTGCGCAAGCCTCAACGCATTCGCCTGCGCCCGCTCCATCAGTTCCAATTGCCGCCCCGGCGCGCGGCCCAGATGCATCGCCCAGTCGCTCCAGGCATCGATCATCGCATGGGGTGACAGCCCGCCGGTAAACCGCGCCAAGCTCGCCATGGCGCTTCGGTCGAGAGCGGCGTGGAGATGCGGCTCGCGTTTATCAGGAGACGGCTTGTGGGCAGTGGGTTGAACCAGCGGAACAATTGCTGACCGGGGTTCTGGAGCTTCCTTCTTGGGCGACTGGATCTGGCGGCGAGTGGATTTGCGGGCCATGCTGCGATGCTCTCCTTGGATCTGAGGGGTGCAAAATCGGCGAGCGTGACCGTCTCATCATCGAACGTCCGGCGCGAATCTATCCGCACAGCTCGAAATGCACCGATGGCAAGCCGCCCGACTATCAGGCGAAGAAAACTCTTATTCAGAGTATCTTCCTTATCTCGGGCGATGCCCCTGACATGGATCAAATACGCAGTAAGATGCGTGAATTAAGGTGTCACATGTTGCACTAAAGTCCAATCATTTGAACTTTTAATCCGACGGGATGCACAACTCAACCAAAGAAAGACCGGCTCGGTTGGTCAACCTTTCAGATCAGGATCCATGTGCTGAGTTTCAGCTATTCGCGCATGGCGTTCATGACTACTTCAAGGGGGCGCAAGATGGACGACAACGATCCAAGAATTGCCACGCATGCAAAGGGTCTGGATAGCGTTTTTGCAACGCTTGCCGCAACGCGTGAGGGATTGAGCGCGGAAGAAGCTGCCAATCGGTTGGTGAAACACGGCCCAAACCGTCTACCGGAGCCGCCCCGACGCAATCCGATCCTGCGGTTCTTCGCCCATTTTCACAACGTATTGATCTACGTTCTGCTGGGGGCTGCGGTGGTTACGGCGGCGCTGGGGCATTGGGTCGATACCGGGGTGATCCTTGCCGTGGTTCTCGTCAATGCGATCATAGGCTTTGTGCAAGAGGGTCGGGCTGAGCAGGCGATGGCTGCGATCCGCAGTATGCTTGCGCCGCATTGCGCCGTGCTGCGCGAAGGGCAAAGAATAAGTGTCGACGCCGCCGATCTGGTCCCGGGCGATATCGTGCTGGTCGAGGCGGGCGACCGGGTGCCTGCCGATCTCCGGTTGATCGAGGCGCGTGGGCTCAAGGCCGAAGAGGCAATCCTCACCGGGGAATCCGTGCCTACAGACAAGTCGACCGCGCCGGTGCCCACGGATGCGGCGCTTGGCGATCAATCGTCGATGCTGTTCTCCGGCACGCTCATCGCCTCGGGCACGGGGCGGGGTGTGGTCACGGCCACCGGCGGCGAGAGCCAGATCGGTAGGATCAGTGGCATGCTGAGCAGCATCGAGACGTTGACCACGCCGCTCGTGGAACAGATGGCTGTGTTCGCGCGCTGGCTTACGGTGTTCATCCTGATCGTTGCCGCCTCGCTTTTGACCTACGGGTATTTCGTGGGTCATATGCCATTCTCCGAACTTTTCATGGCGATAGTCGGACTGTCCGTTGCGGCAATTCCCGAAGGCTTGCCTGCTGTTCTCACAATCACACTTGCGGTTGGCGTGACGGCAATGGCGCGGCGCAATGCGATTATCCGCCGCCTGCCTGCGATTGAAACGCTGGGTTCGGTGTCTGTTATCTGTTCGGACAAGACCGGCACGCTGACGCGCAATGAAATGATGGTGGCGGCACTGGCGGCGGCAGGGCATGTGTTCTCGGTCGGTGGCAGCGGCTATGCACCGCATGGGTCGTTGCGCTGGCGCGATGCAGATGCGGACCCCGATGACCATGCCGTGTTGAGTGAATTTGCCCGGGTCGCGGCGCTCTGTAACGATGCCATGCTGCAATCCCACGGTGACGACTGGCGGGTAGAGGGCGACCCGATGGAGGGCGCACTATCAGCCTTGGCCGGAAAGATAACAGGCGACGGGCATAAGTCGTTTGACGACTGGGTACGCATTGATGCGATCCCGTTCGATGCGGCGCATCGCTACATGGCGACGCTGGACCGTGATCCCGGCGGCCAATCATTCATCCACGTCAAGGGCGCGCCCGAGGCGGTGCTGCAACTCTGCGCTGACCAGCGCGGTGAAGGGGGCGCGACATTACCGCTCGACGAGGCGTATTGGCACGCCATGGTCGAAGATCTCGCAGCGGAGGGGCAGCGGGTGATTGCGGTCGCCACATGCACGGTATCAGCAGAACAAACGGGCCTCGTCTCTGAGGATATTGACGGACAACTTACCCTGATTGGCCTCATTGGGCTTATCGACCCACCTCGTCCCGAAGCCATTGCAGCGGTTGCTGAATGTCATGCCGCCGGAATACGCGTAAAGATGATCACCGGCGATCATGCCGCGACTGCGCGCGCCATTGGCGCAATGATCGGCCTCAGGAACAGCACGCGCGTGTTGACCGGTGCTGAGCTTGAGTCGATGAATGACGCGGCGCTCGCCGAGGCCGCGGGTGCGACGGATATTTTTGCCCGCACCTCTCCTGCGGACAAGTTGCGCCTCGTCACTGCCATGCAGGCACGCGGACTGGCTGTGGCAATGACCGGCGACGGGGTGAACGATGCGCCCGCTCTCAAACGTGCGGATGCCGGGATCGCCATGGGTCTCAAAGGCAGCGAAGCCGCCAAGGAATCCGCTGATCTGGTTCTGGCGGATGACAATTTCGCCTCTATCGCCGCGGCGGTGCGCGAGGGACGCACGGTCTATGACAACATCAAGAAGGTGATCAGCTGGACCCTGCCCACAAACGCAGGTGAGGCGATGACAATCATGGTGGCGTTGTTCGCCGGGATGGCACTTCCGATCACCGCCGTGCAGATCCTCTGGGTGAACCTCATCACCGGCGTCACGCTTGGTCTGGCGCTCGCGTTTGAGCCGTCAGAGCCCGGCACCATGCGCCGTCTGCCGCGCGCGCGCGGTGAGCCGCTTTTGACCGGCACGCTGATCTGGCAGATCGCGTTTGTCTCGACGCTGATCTTGATGGCCGTTTTCGGCATGTATTTCTATGCGATGGACAGGGGATATCCGGCACCTCTCGCCCAGACCATCGCGATGAACACCCTCGTTGTGCTTCAGATCTTCTACCTGTTCTTCATCCGCAACATTTATGGCACCTCCCTGACCTGGGCCGCGGCAAGAGGCACTCGGGTCGTCTGGACCTGTGTGATCGCAGTGACTGCGGCACAGTTCGCCATCACCTATTTGCCGCCGCTTCAGTCCGTCTTCGACACCCGCGCAGTGCCGCTCTTTGATGGGATACTGATCCTTGCGATCGGGATCGCCTTCTTCGCGCTGATTGAAACAGAAAAGCAGATGCGGCTTGCCTTCTTGCCGCGCCGGGCAGATCGAGAACGGTGAATTTCGGCGAACACCCTCATTGTTTACGGCCTGACAGGAAACCTTGATCCACCTCAACTTGGCAACAGGTCAGAGTGAAAAAGCAGGACCATCTGTCGAAACTATACACCTTAATTCTAGTAGGCTAAGACGGTAGCACCCTCAAGTAACGATCATCGTAAGCGTTGTATTACCTGCATTCTTTCGCACTTAGGTTTGTTCTGCAATTGAGGTGTTTCATTCGCGCAAGCTCGTGCCCGAGATCCTCGCGCACCCTGAGGTCAAGCCGCTATTGTTGGACGAGCAATTCTCGGTCGACGGCACTCTGATCAATGCGTGGGCTTCTATGAAGGCGATGACCCAAATGGACGAAATGATCGAACAGATCTGGGTTGGGGCAGCCATCGAAGCTCCCGGTGCCCACAAGCCCAGCATGAAGATTTGGAATTGATCCTCAGATCACCATATTGGCCCTCGGCATGTAGCCTTGCAGACTCTCCTGCGATTCCGCGTCCGTGGTGGTGCGCAAAATCAGGGCAATCGCAATGCAGATCACGAGAACCCAGATCGATGCGTTCGAGTTTCGGCGTCTGCCACGAACCAGCATGCTTGGGAGGGATTTCCCAAGTCGCACTGATTTGGAGGTCTGTCGGCGCTCAGATTTCGGTGTGATATCGTTGGGCCGTGTCGATGGAGACATGTGATCATTCTTTTCGTTTCTTGAGTGCATCACGGCGGAGTGAACTATAGTGTTTCAATCACCACCGGCATCCCATTGCACGGGACCTGCGGTAGGTCAGTTGCTTAGCGACAGTAAACTCTCGGCACTGAGCGCCAGTTGCTCGGGGTGTCCAGACTCATCGACGAGGACGAAGGACGATCGACCGCGCTCGAAGAGGGCGATTGTGCGTCCCTGATACTCAAAGGCGGTCGGCGGATCTTCGGAATCTCCGGCGCTGCGGACGACGGCCAAAAGCATGAGCCGCCCGAGTTCTGGCGAGTCCACCACAATGGCAATTGCAGGACGATCAGGAGTCGCAACGACTTGCACATCGCGCACCGTCCAGTCCTCTGGCAGAGACGGCAGGTCAATCCCGAGCGCGGCGACGATTTCCTCCGCGTTTACCTCCGCGCTTTCGGGCTGTGAGACCATCCAGTGCCGAAGCTCCAGTGCGGCCTGCGCGTTGAGCGCTGCCTCGACAAGTGGAGGAGCGCCCGCAGGTCCGGCTGCCTGCCAGGCGACATGGCCCGTCCAGCCGACTGCGAACAGAACCACTGCGGCCGCAAAGGGGGCTGCGCGACGCAGAAGACGCTGCCTGCGCAGCCGGTCTTGCAAGCGACGCGCCTCTGCCACGAGCCGGGGTGGCGCGGGATCGTCTGATCCGGAAAGGGGCATTCGCAGCGCTGCGGTGTTCCTTGCATCGGCAAGAAGGTCCGCCATCCGCTCCGGCCGTTCGGCCAGATAGTCGGCGACCGCAAAGGTTCGGTCGGGGTCAAGGTGCCCCTGGAGGAGTGCGAGAAGATCGGCCTCCAGTTCCGGATCAGTCTCAGTCTTGCCGCTCATCGCGTCCTCCCACGATCCTGAATGGTTTCACCGTCATCTCTTCACCACTCCCGTCCTCAAAGGCGCGGAGCGCCACGCGTGCCCGGCCGACACGAGACATCACCGTGCCTGGAGGCACGCCCAAAACCTGCGCCGCCTCAGTTGGTCCGAGCCCCTCCACAGCCACCAGGTGCAGCGCTTCGCGTTGCTCGGCGCTGAGCGATAGAAATGCTATGCGAAGCTGCGCCAGCCGTGCCGCCATTTCACCGGACGGTTCGACAAATGCCGGTCGTGTCTCGGCCCAGGCCTTTTCTCGCGCTTGCGACGCCTGCGCACTACGCCGACTGTCAATAAACAGGTTATGGAGGATCGCCATCAACCAGACCCGCACATCCGCACCACTCCGGAAGGTCGCGCGTCGCTCCTGTGCCCGCACAAAAGTCGCCTGCACGAGGTCGTCGGCGGCTTCCGCGTCGCGCGTCAGGACGCGGGCATAGCGCCGAAGCGCTTCGAGTTGTCCCACGATGTCTATGTCGTCATGGGCCATGGCGTCTCAATCTCCTTTCGAGCGCGGATCATGCGCTCTGTTCTGCCGAGGTCTGGTCGCTTGCACGGTAGGTCGAGCCGGTCTCCCCAATATAGCGGGCATTCTCTTCGCGTAGGCGCGCCGCCGCATCGTCATACAAAAAGGGAAGGAAGGCAAAGCGCCGACCGTTCGTCACCTTGCTGACCTTGTGCAGAAGCGAGCAGGAGAAGACCACAGCGCCCCCAGGTGGCGCCTTGAAGCTGCGTGGGCCGTATTCCGGAAAGCTCACCTCGCCGCCCTCGAAATCGTCGTTGAGATTGACCGATACGGCAAAGCGGCGATGCGCCGTGCCCTTTGTCGTGTTGTCGCGGTGAGCAGAGAAGTGGCCGCCATCCTCGGCCGCGTAACAGGAGACGATGTAGCGCTCCATACGCGTTGCCTTGAACTGATGCACCTTGGCAATCTCAGGCACGACTCGGCGCAAGAACCGCGCCTGTAGTGCCGATATAAGATCGCCGTCGTCGATAGTGTAATCCTTGCGGCGCTTGAAGCCCGGATCGGTGATACCTATGGTTTTGCCACCGATCTCACGCATAAAGCCACTTTCTTCCCCGCCTTGCGCCTCATAGAGGCCTATAAGGTGACCGCAGAGTTCAGGCTCGAAGACGCGCGGTAGGAACAGGACTGGCGCCATGAGTTCCACCCCAGCAAAGCGCGCCGGTGGTGGTAGGCTGTCCATGAACGCCATGACCTCGTGGAGGTCGCCCCGGTCTTGCTGGAAAGGGATGGCCGCCAGGACGCGCATCGTGGGGTCGATGACCACCCATTGCCGTGCAAATGCGATCAGTCTGCTTGCAAGCGAGACATCCTTTGGAGCGACGCCGTAAAGGCGCGAGGCCAGCAGGTCGAAGTCCCAGAAATGGCGATACCCCGGCATGCGGTTCTTCACGCGCCCGCTTGCCTCATCCTCGGGGTCGATGCTCACACCAAAAAAGCAGGCTCGGTCATCATTAAAGATATCGGGCCGACCATAGGCAGCCTTGAGCGCGGCCTGCGCATGGTCATCCGCAGCGCTGCCGAAGAAACAAAGAACAAGATACCGCCCTGCGGCGCTGTCAAAGGCATAGCGCGGATTGGCGACGCTGCGCTGAATGAAGCTGGGAGCCGGATCGCCCGGTGTCAGGAAGGTTGTCGCGTCGATCTGAAGAGGTGCCGTCATTCCGGGATCCGCCATGTTTAAGAGGTATACGGAGCCCCTGGCCTGTCACATCCAGACCTTTGAATTTTTTTGTAGCCGACCTTCCATTGATGTGAGCGGCTACCCGTCCTGCAGATTCCGAGAACTGGACGCAGTTTGTTCAGGACGGGGCCGAACTGCCTTTACCATCTTTCCTGCCTTGTCGAGAACAGATGGTGTCTGGCTTACCCGCCCCTTGTGCCTGCCGCCCAATAAGGAGTGGCATAACGAAAGTGATCTACCCTCAGCGGGGACTACAAAGGCTATCATTTCTGTAAGCGCTCTCTCACAACAAACAGTCGCCACAAATATCTCTACATCCCTCGTTGATCGACAATTGATGAAATTTCTGCATGACAATTTGCATGACTGTGAAATATTAAATTGTTAACAAACAACGATTTGTCACAAATCTTCAACTCAAAGGAATCCTCTTGGGTCCGCCAGATCAAATCACCTCAACTCTCAACGAAACGGACCTTGCCGATATAAGGTAGGTTTCGATTTTGTTGTGCGTAATCAATACCATAGCCAACGACAAACTCATCTGGGATTTCAAAACCGATCCAATCAGCGCGAATATCCGCTTCGCGTCGCGAAGGTTTGTCCAGGAGCGCGATGGTGCGGAGTTTGTGCGGTCGTCGGCTCTGGAGGAGGTGCAATACATGAAAGAGCGTGTGGCCCGTATCGACGATATCCTCGACCACCAGCACATCACGCCCTTCAATATCGCCTCGTAAGTCTTTGAGAATACGAACCTCTCTACTACTTTCCATTGAATTTCCATAAGAGGATGTCTCGACGAAATCGACCTCTACAGGCAAATTCAGCTCTCGCACCAGATCGGCGATGAAGATGAAAGACCCGCGTAGCAGACCCACGACCACCAGTTTCTGCGTTCCTGCGAATTCCGCCTCGATCTGATGCGAAAGCGCCTCGATTCGGGCGGCTATGCTCTTGGCAGAAATCAGTTTGTCGATAACATAGGCTTGCTGTGGCATGCGACCCTCTTGCACTTCTGGTCTTAGTCTAGGAAAAAGCGCGCCACTGTCACGCGGAAACCGGGGCCCAAATGCCATCACATTCAGAAACACGTATTCTAAGCTACTCGGCGGATCAGATGTATGCTCTGGTTGCGGATGTGGCCAGCTACCCTCAGTTTCTGCCATGGACCGCTGCGGCGCGGGTCCGTAGCGTGCGTCCACAAGATGACGGATCAGACGTTATGGAAGCGGATTTGGTAATTAGTTTCAAGGTGTTCCGGGAGAAATTTGGTAGCCGCGTCGTGCTGTGGCCGCAAGATCGGCGGATCGAAACAGAGTATCTGGAGGGGCCGTTTCAACACATGCGCTCGAACTGGCAGTTTCGTGACGTGAAAGACGGTTGCGAGGTCAGCTTCGATGTTGATTTCGCGTTCAAAAACAGGTTGCTGCAGTCCGCTGCTGATCTATTTTTCTATGAGGCTATGAAGCGGATCGTGCGGTCCTTTGAGCAGCGGGCCGACACGCTCTATGGAAACACATGAGGACTGATGTCCAAGTCATTGAGATAAAGAAACTAAAATTACCTTCAATGCGTGGTCCCTAGCTCTTTCTCGAACTATTTCGCGGCCTAAAGGACCAAAATCGAGCGTTTCTGTGATAGTCTGACGCCCGATCATCGCGAGACCAAAGCAAACGCGACCTTCGGGTTTTTGCTCGGAGCCGCCGGGGCCAGCGATTCCGGTAATCGAGATTGCCAGTTGGGCCGCACTATGGGCGAGCGCGCCTTCGGCCATTTCGCGTGCAACCTGTTCGGAGACGGCACCATAGGCCTCAAGCGTAGTTTGTGAGACATCCAGCATCTCAATTTTGGATATATTTGAATACGTTACGAAGCCGCGTTCAACCACGGCGGAGGAGCCGGGGATTTCTGTCAAGGCCGCTGCGACCATACCGCCCGTGCAGCTTTCGGCGGTGGTGATCATCAGACCACGGTGTCGGGCGCGGTCGAGAATATCCTGCGTAATCAAAGTCCTAAGACCCCATGATAAAAGCCCGCAGCGAGCATGACGCAGAGTGCGGCGGCGAGGCCGGCTAGGATGTCGTCAAGCATCACGCCCAAGGCATCGTTGCGGCGGTCGGCCCACCCGATGGGGCCAAGTTTGGTGATGTCAAAGAAACGGAAGGCGAGGAAGGAAAAAAGAAAGCCGGGCCAGAGGCTTAGGAGATCCGCCCCGGCATGAGAGGCGCCAAGGGAGACAGGAAGGAACGCCAGCCATTGACCTGCAACCTCGTCAATAACGATCTCCGATGGATCGTGGTTCAACTTTCCTTTTGTTTCCAGCGCCGTAGCCCACCATCCTATCAGGAAGGCGAGAACGATCCCTCCTGCAAGGAACACTGGGCCGCCTACAAGATGTAGAGCTAGGGCCACAGGCAAGGCCGCCAGTGATCCCCATGTTCCCGGTGCGGGACGCAGATGGCCGATGTAGAAAAGCGTGCAAATCAAGTGGGTTAGGCGCATGTTCTGACCAATGTTACAACGGCTTGGGCGGCGATGCCTTCTTCGCGACCGGTGAAGCCCAAACGTTCGGATGTGGTCGCCTTGACGGAAATCCGGTCACTGGCGACCCCGGTGATCTCGGAGAGAGTGGCCTGCATCGCGGTGGCATATGGGGTGATCTTGGGGCGCTCACAGACAAGAGTGACGTCTATATTATTGATTTTAAATCCACATTCATCAGCCAACGCAACGGCATGGCGCAAAAAGATATGACTTTCTGCACCCTTCCATTGGGTGTCACTTGGGGGGAAGTGACGGCCGATATCACCCTGTGCCAAACCACCATATATAGCGTCAGTGAGAGCATGAAGCCCCACATCAGCGTCTGAATGGCCTTGAAGCCCGCGGTCATGGGGAACCGGGACACCGCAGAGCATGCAATGGTCGCCGGGGCCGAAGCGATGAACGTCGAATCCGGAACCGACTCTTATATCCATTTGATTTCCAAGTATTTTCTCTGCACGTGCAAAGTCGTGCGGGTGGGTGATCTTGAGATTATCCTCATGGCCCGCGACGATGGCAACCTTGAGTCCGGCCGCGCGCGCAACGGCTACGTCGTCTGCGGCATCCCCCTCATAGGCGCGATGCGCGGAAAGTATGGGAGCGAATTCAAAGGCTTGCGGTGTTTGCGCGCGGAAAAGGCCGGTGCGGTCTCGGGTTCCGGTCACATATCCGTCCGCGCCGATCCAGAGAGCATCGGTAATCGTGAGGGCCGGGGCCAGTCCCGGGGTTTCCGAGTGGCGCACTGTGTCCACCATGTACGTTATGTACGCGGGTTTTGTACAGCATCGCGCGACGTCGTGGATCAGCACATAGTCGGGCGGATCTGAGGCCAGCGCCTCTAACCCGTTTCGGACCGATTGCGCGCGCGTGTCGCCCCCGGTTGTGATGAAAATCCGCGGGTCTGGGGCGAGATGATGCAGATCGTCGGGATGAAGGACGACCACAACGCGGTTGATCCCCTTGGCCGCATGAAAGGCGTCGAGGGTCCAGTCAATGACGCGGCGGCCCAGAAGGGTCTGCCACTGTTTGGGGCTGTCTCCGCCGGCGCGAGTGCCCCGGCCTGCGGCGACGATGAGGGCGGCGGTTGTCATGCCTCTTGATTAGGCCGGGTTTTTGCCAAGCGCAATGGCTGAGCATACGCCTAAAAATTAGGCGAAGACACGATTGGTGGCTGTTATTTAGGCCGCCGATCAT
Source organism: Roseovarius sp. MBR-51 (assembly GCF_053628575.1). Classification (NCBI taxonomy): domain Bacteria; kingdom Pseudomonadati; phylum Pseudomonadota; class Alphaproteobacteria; order Rhodobacterales; family Roseobacteraceae; genus Roseovarius; species Roseovarius sp. MBR-51. The sequence goes on along the minus strand of NZ_JBRJGQ010000006.1, from coordinate 287,362 downwards.
TGTTTGAGGTCAAGTTCACAGGTAGAACTTCGGAAATGCACAAGGATTAGGCAGGGTATGCTGAGGATTGCGGACAGGCAGATTTCAACGCCGGTGTTTCTGGCCCCGATGGCGGGAATCACGGACCTGCCGTTTCGGACGGTGGTCGCGGGATTCGGCGCAGGTCTGGTGGTGAGCGAAATGGTCGCGAGTCAGGAGATGGTGCAGGCCAAACCCTCGGCGCGCGGCAAGGCGGAGCTTGGATTCGGGATCGAGAATACGTCGGTACAATTGGCGGGCTGTGACCCTCATTGGATGGCGGAGGCGGCGCGGGTTGTGGCGGATCAAGGCGCGCGGATCATCGACATCAATATGGGTTGCCCGGCCAAGAAGGTTGTGAGCGCTGCTGGGGCAGGGGCCTCTGGCTCGGCGCTGATGCGGGATCTCGATCACGCGTTGCGTTTGATTGAGGCGGTGGTCGGGGCGGTCGATGTGCCGGTGACGGTCAAGACCCGTTTGGGGTGGGATGAACGCTGCTTGAATGCGGCTGAGCTGGCGACGCGGGCAGAGGCGGCGGGTGTGGCGATGATCACGGTGCATGGGCGCACGCGGTGCCAGTTCTATTCCGGGGCGGCGGATTGGGCGATGATTTCAGATATTGTGCATGCCGTTAACGTTCCGGTCATCGCGAACGGCGATATTGTGGGAGTCGCAACGGCGCGCAGGGCGATGGTGCAATCGGAGGCGGCGGGTGTGATGATTGGCCGGGGCGCGCGCGGGCGGCCCTGGCTATTGGCGGAGGTTGCGGCGGCGATGGGGCATGGGACGGCCCCGGAGGTGCCGCGCGGTGCAGCGCTGGCGGATCTGGTGGCCGGGCATTACGAGGCGATGTTGGGCTTTTACGGCCGCGATTTGGGTCTGCGCGTCGCGCGCAAACACCTCGGCTGGTATATGGAGGCGGCGGGCAGCGAGCCGGAGGTGCGTAGTGCGGTGTTGACTGCGGATCAGGCCAGCGTCGTTCTGGGCCTTTTGCCCGAAGCGATGGCAGCGGAGCCCTCTGCGCAACGCGAAGACTGCGCCGCGAGGGTGGCGGCATGAGCATCGAGGATGCGTTCTGGATCTCGTTGCCGATCCCGGCCCTGCTGCTCGATCATCAGGATCGGATCGTCGGGATCAATCCGGCGGCGGAAGGCTTTATGATGTCGTCGTCGCGGGCGCTTGCGGGACAGCCGGTTTGGGACAAGCTGGCGGTCAATGCGCCGCTGGAAGAGGCGTTTGAACGGGCGCGGGTCAATGGCGCGCCGCTCTTTGTCAATGATGTGGATGTGGGCACCGGCGAGCGTGCGCCGATGCAGTGTAATTTGCAGGTGGCACCCTTGGCGGGCAGTCCGGGGCATATGATCATGCTGATCAGCCCGCGCGAGTTGGCCGGGCGCATGGTGCAGAACAGCAGCGTCAAGGCGGCGGCGAAATCCGCAATCGGCATGGCGGAAATGTTGGCGCATGAGATCAAGAACCCCCTTGCGGGGATCACCGGGGCGGCGCAGCTCTTGTCGATGACGCTGGGACCAGAGGATCTGGAACTGACTGATCTCATCGTGAGCGAGAGCCGCCGGATCGTGAGTCTGCTGGAGCGGGTCGAGCAGTTTGGCAATATCAGCGCGCCCTCCATGCGCCCGGTGAATGTGCATGATGTGCTGGACCGGGCGCGGCGCTCTGCGATGCTGGGCTTTGCCGCGCATATGGCGCTGGTCGAGGATTATGACCCGTCGCTGCCAATGGCGCTCGGCGATGGGGATCAGTTGTTGCAGGTGGTGCTGAACCTTTTGAAGAACGCGGCCGAGGCGGCACGCGGGCGGCCCGGAACGATACGGCTGCATACCTATTACGAGCAATCGCTGAGGGTGCGGCGGGGCGAGGGGGAGGGTAAGGCGCTGCCCCTTCAGATCGAGATCATCGACGATGGACCCGGCCTGCCGCCAGAGATTGCCGATCAGGTGTTTGACCCCTTTGTTTCGGGACGAGAGAACGGAACCGGGTTGGGATTGGCGCTCGCGGCCAAGATCATTTCGGACCATGACGGATGGATTTCGGTCAATTCCGTGCCCGGGCGCACGGTGTTTCGCATCTCGTTGCAACGGGCAGCGGATGAACCCAAGGAGGCTTGACGATGGATGGCACGGTATTGGTCGCCGATGACGACCGCACGATCCGAACGGTTCTGACGCAGGCGCTGACACGGGCGGGCTGCCGGGTGCATGCCACGTCGAGCCTGACCACGCTGATGCGGTGGATTGGCGAGGGCAAGGGCGATGTGGTCATTTCGGATGTGATGATGCCCGATGGCAATGGGCTCGAGATGCTGCCAAAGATTGCGCAGGACCGGCCCGGCCTGCCGGTGATCGTGATCTCGGCGCAGAATACGATCATGACGGCGATCAAGGCGGCGGAGGCAGAAGCCTATGATTACCTGCCCAAGCCGTTTGACCTGCCTGATCTGATGAAACGCACGGCGCGGGCGCTGGAGGCGCGGGCGCGCAGGCCCATTCGCGAGCACGAGGTGGAGCGGCCCGAGGAACTGCCGCTGATCGGTCGGACGCCCGCGATGCAGGCGCTCTACCGGGTGGTGGCGCGGATCATGAACACCGATCTGCCGGTGATGATCTGTGGCGAGTCGGGCACTGGAAAATCCCTGATTGCCAAGGCGATCCACGACTTCTCGGATCGTCGGACCTTGCCCTTTGTCACTGTGACGCCGTCAGACTTGCGGGAACTGGATGGTCCGTCGCGGGTGATGGCGCGGGTCAAGGGGGGCACGATCGTTCTGGACGAGGTGACAGACCTGCCGCCCGAGGCACAGGGCCGGGTGGTGCGGATGATGGATGCGCCGGGCGACCATGTGCCGCGCTTCATGGCCACGAGCCGGGTGCCGCCGGGGCAGGCGCTGGACGAGGGCACGCTGCGCGAGGATCTCTATTACCGGCTGAGCGGCGCTGTGATCGACGTGCCGAACTTGCGCGCGCGGGTCGAGGATATTCCACTCTTGGCCGAGCATTTTCTGGGGCGCGATGAGCGCGATGGACAACCCGCACGGCATCTGTCGGAGCAAGCGGCGGAGTTGATGCGCGCCTATAGCTGGCCGGGCAATGTGCGGCAATTGGAGAATGCCGTGCGGCGAATCGGGCTGACGGCGGTGACCGAGGAAATCAGCCGGGCCGAGGTCGAGGCCGTGCTGGGCAATCAGCCGCGGTCTGAGCCGGTGATGCGCGAAGGGCGCGGCGAGAGCCTGACCGCCTCGGTGGCGGGACATCTACGGCGGTATTTTGATCTGCATGGCGATGCGCTGCCGCCTGCGGGGCTCTATACGCGGATTTTGCGCGAGATCGAGCTTCCGTTGATCGAGATTGCGCTGGATGCGACCGCTGGCAACCAAGCGAAATGCGCAGACCTCTTGGGCATCAACCGCAATACCTTGCGCAAGAAAATCACCGATCTGGATATTAACGTGACACGCCGCCGCAAGTTGATGTAAAACTGCAACAGGACTGTTGCCAATTGAGGCGCGCGCGCCCTGACGGTCCATATGTTGCGGGGAAGCATAAGCGACCCCACGAGTGATGGGGGACGTGCGTGGTAACGCAGACACGCGGGATCAGAGGCAAGCGCCTGTCGTGGGAGGGGATCAACCGCCTGCGACGGCTGAAACGGTTGCAGAACTGGGCGACCCTGAGCCTTGTGCTCTTGGGGCCGGTGCTGGCGATGGCGACCTATCTGATGATGGGGCCGCTGGATCAGGGGAGCACATCGGATGGGCTGCGGCTCGTGCTGTTGTGCGACATGGTCTATGTGTTGATGGTGGCCGGATTGGTCATGCAGCGCGTGGCGCGTATGGTGGCCGCGCGGCGCAGTCGGTCGGCGGGGTCACGGCTGCATCTGCGGCTGACGGGTGTGTTTGCACTGATGGCGCTCTTGCCCACCATCACCGTGGCGGTGTTTGCCACCCTGTCGGTGAACATGGGGTTGGAAGCATGGTTTTCTGAGCGCGTGGGCCGGGTGGTGGACAGTTCTGTCGCGGCAGCCCAAGCCTATGAAGAGGAACATCGGCGCGATCTGGAAACCGATATTCGGGTATTGGCGCGGGTGATCAATGCCACCAAACGCGCCGCTGTGTTTATGACCGATGGCGATATCCGTCAGGTTCTGTCCTCCGGGCAGCGCGAGATTCAGCGCGGCCTGCGCGAGGCCTTTGTGATTGATGGCACCGGGGAAATTCGGGCGCGCGGCGAGCGATCCTATTTGTTCGACTTTGAAAAACCGACTGAGGCGCAGATCAAAGAGGCCTATGCGCAAGGCGTGGTGGTGATCCGCGATTGGGAGAATGACGAGTTTCGGGCCTTGATGCCGCTTGATGCCGTGCCGGACCGGTTGCTCTATGTGAGCCGAACGGTTGATGGCGCCATCCTGAACCTGCTTGATGAAACCAAGGAAACGGCGGCCTTTTATAAGCAACGCGAGAGCGAGCGGGGGCGTGTTCTGTTTGAGTTCGGGCTGCTTTATCTCGGGTTTGCCGTGATCCTGATCTTGGCCGCCATCTGGCTTGGGATGTGGTTTGCCGAACGGTTGTCGCAGCCGGTCGGCCGGTTGACCTCGGCGGCACAACGGGTGGGCGAGGGGGATCTTGACACGCAGGTGCGCGAGGAGGAGGGCGACGATGAGATCGCGCAATTGAGCACCTATTTCAACCAGATGACACGGCAGTTGAAGGGGCAGCGTGAGGCGCTCTTGACCAACACGCAGCAGATCGAGCGGCGGAGGCGGCTGTTTGACTCTGTGCTGGGGTCGGTTTCATCCGGGGTTGTCGGGCTGGATGCACAGGGCCGCGTCACCTTTGTGAACCGCGCCGCTGAACGGCTGCTGGATTGGGGGGAAGATCAGCAATCCGTGGCGCTGAGCGCAGCTGTGCCGGAATTTGCAGCGCTGTTTGATCGGTTGCGCACGGTGCCTGGTGGATTTGTGCAGGAAGAGATCAAAGTCGCGCGAGGCGACCGGCAGGAAAACCTGCTGGTGCGCATGTCGACGCGGATCAGCGAAGAGGGCCGTCGCGAGGGTTATGTGGTGGCATTCGACGATGTGACCGATCTGGTGGCGGCGCAGCGTATGGCCGCCTGGGGAGATGTGGCGCGGCGGATTGCGCATGAAATCAAGAACCCGCTGACGCCTATTCAACTGAGTGCAGAGCGGATCAAGCGCAAGTTCGCCAAACAGTTGCCGCCGGACGAGGCCGCGAGCCTTGAGCAATTGACCGATGTGGTGGTACGGCAGACCAATGATCTGCGCCGGATCGTGGATGAGTTTTCAAAATTCGCGCGGATGCCGGAGCCTGTGACACAGCAGGAAAGCCTCACGCAGGTCTTGCGTGAGGTTGTTCTCTTGCAAGAGAGCGGACAACCGGATGTGCGGTTTGACGTGGCGCTGGATATCGGGCCATTGCGCGCCGATATTGACGCGTCGATGATCGGACAGGCGCTGACCAATCTGGTGAAGAATGCGGGCGAAGCGATTGAAAGCCTGCAAGAAAAGGGTGCGCCCGCGGGACATCGGCCAATGATCCGTATCGAGAGTGGGGTCGAGGATGGCAGCGCCGTGATCCGCATTTCGGACAATGGGATCGGATTGCCTCAGGATCGCGCGCGGCTGTTCGAGCCGTATGTGACGACGCGGGACAAGGGCACGGGGCTGGGTCTGCCCATTGTGAAGAAGATCATCGAAGAGCATGGCGGGACGCTTGTGCTTGAGGATGCAGAGCCGTTCGAGGCGGGGGCACATGCCGGGGCGATGGCCGTGGTGCGGCTTCCGCTGGTGGCGGAAGAGCTTGTAGAGGCCAATCTGGCTGTTTGAGGGACCGATGAGTGATATTCTGATTGTCGATGACGAACGCGATATCCGGGAGCTGATTTCGGATATTCTGGAGGACGAGGGCTATAGCACCCGTCGGGCGGGCAATTCCGACGAGGCAATGGCCGCGATAGTGGCGGAGCAGCCTGGAGTGTTGATCCTCGATATCTGGCTGAAGGACAGCCACATGGACGGGATCGACATTCTCAAGGCGGTCAAGCGTGATTATCCCGATGTGCCGGTGGTGATCATCTCTGGCCATGGCAATATCGAAATCGCGGTCGCGGCGATCAAGCAGGGGGCCTATGACTTTATCGAAAAGCCATTCAACATCGACCAGTTGATGGTGGTGATCCGGCGCGGCATGGAAACCAGCCGGTTGCGGCGGGAAAATCAGGCCTTGAAGCGGCGGGAAACCGCACCTTCTGAAATGCTGGGCGAGGCCCCGGCGTTTCGCACGCTGATGGGGCAGTTGGACAAGGTCACGAAATCCAATGGGCGGGTGATGCTGTCAGGCCCCGCCGGGTCGGGCAAGGAATTGGCGGCGCGCTATATCCATGCCAATTCGGCGCGCGCCTCGGCGCCGTTTGTCACGGTGGGCTGCGCCTCGATCGCCTCGGATCGGATGGAAGAGGTGCTCTTTGGCCGCGAGAATGAAGAGGGCGGCGTGGTTCCGGGGCTGTTGGAAGAGGCCAACGGCGGGGTGATTTATTTCGACGAGGTCGCCGATATGCCGATGGGCACGCAGTCCAAGATCCTGCGGGTGCTGGTGGATCAGACCTTTTTACGGGTGGGCGGCAGTGACAAGGTACAGGTCGATCTGCGGGTGATCTCTTCGACCAGCCGGGATCTGGAGGCGGAGATTGCTGCGGAGCGGTTCCGGCGCGAGCTCTATCACCGGCTGAACGTGGTGCCGATTGCTGTGCCGAGTCTGGAGGACCGGCGCGAGGATATTCCGGCGCTGGCAGAGCATTTCATCGCGATGTTCCACAAGACCCAAGGGTTGACGCTGCGCATGGTGAGCGAGGAGGCGGCGGCGCTGTTGCAGACGATGCGCTGGCCGGGCAATGTGCGGCAGTTGCGCAATGTGATCGAGCGGGTTCTGATTCTGGGCGAAGGCACGGGGCCGATTGTGCCGCGCGAGTTGCCAAGCGAGAGCGCCGGGGCCGTGGAAGAGGGCCGGGTGGTGCTATCGGGGTCGGTTGCCACAATGGCGCTGCGCGAAGCGCGCGAGGCGTTTGAGCGCGAGTACCTGCTGACCCAGATCAACCGCTTTGGCGGCAATATCAGCCGGACGGCGGAATTCGTTGGCATGGAGCGCAGCGCCCTGCACCGCAAGCTGAAATCCCTGGGGATCGTGACCGGAGTAAAGGGAACGGGACGCGGCGATGAGGATGAGGATGCGCAGGCATTTGGGTAGAATGTTCTGACCGCTATGCCGTGTTTGGAATACTGTTCGGATTGCGGGACCGGGCCGGGATGTTGAGCGCTGCTTAACAGGCTGTCCGGGCGAAGCTCCTTATTTGCTCAAGATGAAGTGAAAGCCTGGTCTGATGCTTGTCGTTACTCTGGCACATGCCTAGGTTCTGCGACAGGAAAGCAAGGGGATACATCATGTTTGACATGTTCAGAAAATTGGGGCTGGCGGCGGCGATTGCTGTCGCGCCCATGACCGCCGTTGCGCAGTTGGGGCCGCTCACGGACCCCGACGCCGTGGCGCAAGCGCAGGCCGCGCAAGAGGTGATCGTGCTGGATATCCGCACAGGCGCGGATTACGAGGCGGGCCACATTCCCGGCGCGCTTCCGGCGCCATATGGGCTCTTTCGGGGACCGGCGGAAAACCCCGGCGAGTTGGTCGCCGAGGAGGCCATGACAGACGTCTTGCGCAATCTTGGCGTGACCGAGGGCAGCCAGATTGTCGTGGTGCATCAAGGCAGCGATCAGACCGATTTCGGGGCTGCGGCGCGGGTCTATTGGACGTTGAAATCAAGCGGTATCCAGAATTTGGCAATCCTCAATGGGGGGATGAACGCATGGCAACAGGCGAGCAAGCCGGTTGAAACGGGTGCGGCCAAGACGATCACACCGAGCACGATCACGGTCACATATGACCCGACCTGGACGGCAACCCGCGAGGATGTGAAAGCCATTGTGGATGGCAAGGACAGTGCCGAGTTGATCGACGCACGGCCCGAAGCCTTTTGGAAGGGCGAAACCAAACATGCGGCAGCGGCCAAGCCCGGCACACTGCCGCAGTCTCGGTATTTCACCCATGATCGTTGGTTCGGACAGGATGAGCCCGCGTTGATCAAGCCGGACCTGATCCGGGAATTGGCCGCAGCGAACGGGTTTGAGGCGGGTGACCGTCTGGTGTCCTTTTGTAACACCGGGCATTGGGCCGCGACCAACTGGTTCGCGCTGAGCGAGATTGCGGGCATCGAAGGCGTGCGGATGTATCCCGAGTCGATGGTCGGCTGGTCGAACTCTGGCTATGAAATGGCCAATGTGCCGGGCCTGTTCCAGAATCTGCTGAACAAGATCACTGGCAAGTACTGACAGGAGGTTCGAACATGAGCCAAACCGTCTCTGCGTCCTCTCCGGGGATCCCATCCAGCCCCGGCACCCTGTCGCGTGCCGGGATGCTGGTGGCGGTGGCGGCGGTGGTTTTGGCCGTGGCCTTGCTGGCGGGGCCGCGCTTTGGTCTCTTGTTGCTGATCGGTCTTGGCTTTGACCTGACGCTGGAGGGGTTCCGCTTTGGCTTTACCGGGCCGTGGCGGCGGATGATCCTAGAGCGGGATGCCTCGGGCCTTGTGGCGCAGCTGATTTGCATTGCCATTGTGGCCAGCGTCTCCTTTCCGCTCTTGGCGGCGAATGGCGCAGAGTTGAAGGGCGCGCATGCGCCTATCGGGCTGGCGATGATCGGCGGCGCGTTCGTGTTTGGCGCGGCCATGCAGATCGTTCTGGGCTGTGGATCGGGCACGTTGGTCAATGCCGGCAGCGGCAATGCGATCGGCGCGGTGGCGTTGCCATTCTTTGCGATTGGCAGTTTTGGCGGTGCCTATCACCTGACCTGGTGGACCAATCTTGGCAGTATGCCGGTGGTGGCGCTGAGCGGTGGGCAGGGGTTGGCACTCACGTTGATCGGGTTGGCGGCGATAGCTGGCTTGGCATTGATGCTGGGCAAGCGCGGCTCTCACCGACTGCCTGCGCGGTATTGGGGGGCGATACTGGCGCTGGCGGGATTGGCGATCGTGCATCTGGTGGTGGCTGGTCAGCCTTGGGGTGTGGTCTACGGTCTGGGCCTCTGGGTGGCCAAGGTGGTGGTGGCCGTGGGGGGCGATCTGTCGGGATCGGCGTTCTGGTCGGCACCGGGCAATCAAGGACAGGTGGCGGCCAGCGTGCTGACGGATGTCACCTCGCTCACCGATTTCGGGTTGATCGGGGGGGCCGCGCTGATGGCATGGTGGCGGGCCGGTCTGGCCTCGCCGGTTGGTATCCTGCCTGCGCGGGCCTGGGTTGCGGTGATCATCGCGGGGCTGGTGCTGGGCTATAGCTCAAGGTTGGCGTTCGGCTGCAATATCGGGGCGTTCTTCAGCGGCATCGGCACCGGGTCCGCGCATGGCTGGGTGTGGTTTGTCGCGGCCTTTGCCGGGTCTTGGGCCGGTATCCGGTTGCGGCCCTATCTGGGCCTCGAGGCGCGCAAATGATCCGGGCGCATGTGACAACGGCGGTATTGGTTCTTGTTGCGGGGTTGATTGCCTTTGACGCTGGGGCGTCAGACCCGCTCAATCCCTATGGCGCTGTGCCGATGCTGGCACTCGGATCAGGGATGGCCGCGGCGGGGGCGCATTGCGCTGCCCCGCCACCAAAGTAATCGCGACGCTCAGGACGACGCCCCGAGGAAGCGCATCGGATCGACACTATCGAACCCGTCGCGTACCTCGAAATGCAGGGCAGGCGTGCCGGTGCGGCGGATCTCGGCCAGTTTTTGACCGCGGGTGACGCTATCGCCCTTTTTCACGGTCAGAGCATCGACGTTGGAATAGACCGTCAGGAGGGAGCCTGCGTGTTTCACCACGATGATCGGCACACCATTCGTGTCCTCGGTTATCGCAGCGACTGTGCCCGCATCGGCAGCCACGACGGGTGACCCGGGGGTGGCGGAGATGTCGATACCGTCATTCCGGCCTTTGGAATATTCGCGGATGATGTCGCCTTTGACCGGGAAGGACATGCGCGCCGCCGTGGTCTTGGTTTCGGTTTTACCCAAATCCGGGGCGGCGATGGTTTCAATGGGCGCAGCCTTGGGCGTGGTCTTTTCGTCTGGAAGGGGTTTGGAGGCGCTCGGCGGCGTCGGCGTGGGCGAGCCCGCGCCCGGCCGCGTGACGGTGACGACATCGGCCTCATTGAACGGTTCGGTTTTCTCACCCGGAAGGGCGACGGGGATCAGCAGGAACTGACCTTCACGGACCGAGAAGTCAGACGCAAGCCCGTTCCAATCGGCCAAGCTGCGGATTGAGACATTGTAGAGCCGGGCGATGGAAAACGCGGTCTCTCCGCGCTCGACCTTGTGACGGACGGGTTCCGCGCCGACCTGTGCCGGGGCGGCGGTGCCGGGCGTCGCGGGCGGCAGTTCCGAGGTTGTGACAGTCTGGGAATCCGCACGGCGGATCGCGCCATCGGCGAGAGTGCCGATATCGACGCCCGGAGTGGTCTGAATCGGGCCGCCCAGCGGCTCTGCCACACGACCGGGCAGGGCGATGATTTCACCTGTGCGGAGCGGGTCACCGGTTTGCATGCCGTTGAAGCGGGCCACTTCGCCGGGGTCGGCACCAATGCGGCGCGCGAGGCTGGCCAGAGTGTCACCGCGCTCGGCCACCGCGACCTGATAGCCGGGATAGGAGATGATGCCGCGCGCATCCGGTTGCGGACGCGGGGCCGTCGCGTTGCGCGCGGCCTCTGCGGTGCTGGGCGCGTTGCCAAAGGCCCCGCGCACGTCGAGATCCAGCGGTTGGTCGCAGGCGGCAAGGGCCAAGGCCATGGTCGCCAGCAACGGTGCGGAGCGTGGGAATTTGCGCATCTCGATCATCCTCTTGAGTGGCCCCTTGTTGGCCGGGGCCTTGGTTACTGTGTCTCGCGCTCTACTCAGCCGTCGCGCCCCAGTCCCTCGATCAGAGGAACAAAGCGCACCGGGCGCAATTCGTCATAGTCAAATCCGGTCTCATGCCGGGTCACGCGGATCAGCCGTTGCACGGCATCGGACTGGCCCACTGGCACGACCATGATACCCCCGATTTTAAGCTGGGCCAATAGGGGGCCGGGCGGGTCTTCGGCGGCTGCGGTCACGATAATGCGGTCAAATGGCGCCTGATCGGGCAAACCGAAGCTGCCATCGGCGGTCAGGGCCGTGATATTGGTCAGATCGAGGGCCCGAAAGATCTCTGATGCTTCGTTGACCAGTCGTTTGTGACGGTCCACGGTATAAACGCGGCGGGCCAACTGGCTCAGGATCGCTGCCTGATAGCCAGAGCCGGTGCCGACCTCGAGCACCTTGTCGCGGCTGGAAACCTTGAGCGCCTGTGTCATGAGGCCCACAACCGAGGGCTGGCTGATGGTCTGGCCACAGGCGATGGGAAGCGGCATATCCTCATAGGCGCGTTCCGCGAAATAGCCCCGGATGAAGGGGCCACGGTCGATCTGTTCCATTGCCGTGAGGACGCGCGCATCGGTCACGCCCTTGGAGCGCAGGGTAAAGAGAAACTGCATCTTGCGTTCGGCAATATGGTGATCGTCCTCGTCGGTCATTCGATCGCCCTGAGCGCCTCCAACGCGTCATGGGCGGTCAGGTCCGCACGCATGGGAGTGACCGAGATATATCCCTGAAGGTTCACATCGGCATCTGATCCGGGGCTGGTGGGTTCGTGCTGGGGTGCGCCCGTGACCCAGAGAAAGCGACGACCCGAGGGCGAGACATGCGGCTGCACCCCATAGCCCATATCACGGCGAAAGCCCTGACGGGCGGCGCGCAGGCCCTTGACCTCTGCGGCCGGTACGGGCGGGAAGTTGATGTTGTAGAAAATACCGTAATCGTCCTTGGTCCAGACACCCTTGTCCAGGAGGCGTTGCAGCGTGGGCAGGCCATGCACGCGCGCGGCCTCGAATGTGTCGTCGAGATCGCGGTTGCCGGGGCCGTAATACTGGCTGAGCGCCACGGCGGGCACGCCCTGAAGGGCAGCCTCCATCGCAGCCCCGACGGTGCCGGAATAGACCGCGTTCTCGGCGGCATTGTTGCCGCGATTGACGCCAGAGAGCACGAGGTCAGGGCGGGCGTCCTTCATCACGTCATGCAGCCCCGCAAGGATGCAATCGGCGGGGCTGCCCTCGGCGGCAAAGCGGCGCGGGCCCATCTGTGCGATCATCATCGGGCGGGTGTAGGAAATGCAGTGAGCAACGCCCGATTGCTCGAAGGCGGGGGCCACGGTCCAGACTTCGCCAGTCTCACCGGCGAGGTCGGTGGCGATATCGTGGAGCACGGCAAGGCCGGGGGCATTGATGCCGTCGTCATTGGTGATCAGAATACGCATCGGCCTGCCCCTTTTTCTTGCTTGGTCTCTGTCTAGCTGCCGAGGGCGCGCGCGGCAAGCACGGGACGCAGCTTAGATCAATTCTGCAAGCAGGCGCGCGGCCTCGTCGCGGGGAAGTGCCAAGGTCTCGCGGTCTTCGCCGGGGTGAAAGCGCGCGCGGGTGGCGGTGGGCATCGGATGGGGCGTGAGGATGTGCACACGCGGGCCGGTCTGGGCGGTCTCGGCCTGCCACGAGCGGGCGAGGGCGATTTGCGCGGCTTTGGTGGCCCCATAGGCCGCATAGAATTTCTCACCCGCGCGCGGATCGTCGAAAAAGATCGCCTGCCCGCTGGTGCCCAAGAGGGGCGCTATGAAGGGGATCAGGATGCCCGTAGCGGTCACGTTGCAGGCCACGGATTTGGACCAATCCCCCTCGGACAGATGTGCCACCGGGGTCAGGGGGGCGGCATGCACCGCCGCATGCACCCAAGTGGCAATGGCACCCCAGCGGTCATAGATCGAGCGGCAAAGCTGCGCCATCGCTCCAACATTGGTAACGTCCATCGGTGCCAGTGTCGCCTGACCGCCGGCCGCCTGAATACGGTCGTCGAGTTCCTCGAGCGCGCCAGTGGTGCGGGCCACGGCAACGACGTGATGGGTTTTGGCCAAGGCCTCGGCCATGGCGGCGCCCAGACCGCGCGACGCGCCGGTCACGAGAGCGATCGGGAGGGAGTTCTGAGTTTCCATGCGTAGGGAAATCCCACCAGTTGCGTGGCAATTCAAGGGCAATCGCTTGACTTTCTCGCACATGCAGCGAAAAAGTCATCTCAGAGACATAACAGAGGGACGCGACCAATGCGCGATACAGTTTTGACCAAGGCCGTGATCGGCCACGACACACTGCTCCGCAAGGCGGGGTTGGTTTTGGGCGGCTCTTTCCTGATTGCGGTGGCAGCCCAGATCAGCGTGCCGTTCTATCCGGTGCCACTCACGCTTCAGACGTTGGCGATTCTGATGGTCGGTCTGACCTTTGGATCACGCCTCGGTGCGCTGACGCTGCTGGCCTATCTGGCCGAGGGTGCGATGGGCCTGCCGGTCTTTGCAGGGGGGTTGAACGGCGTGGCTCTGATGGGACCGACGGCCGGTTTCCTGTTTGGGTTTGTTGCCATGGCCTATCTTGCGGGTTTGGCCGTTGAGCGGGGACTGGCGCGGGGCGTCGTGTCCACGGCGATCTGTGGCATGGGGATTTCGGCGCTGCTCTATCTGCCGGGTCTGGCATGGCCTGCAATGATGCTGGGTAAGAGCGCGGATGCGCTGTGGTCCGGTTGGATGGCACCGTTCCTGCTGGGGGATGCGGTCAAGGCCGTTCTGGCGGCGATGATCGTCACCGGGGCAACCGCCCTGATCCGCGCGCGCAAGGGCTGAACCAGCACCAAAGCGATGAAACAAAGAACGCCGCTCCTGCATAGGAGCGGCGTTTTCTGTGCGTCCAGAGGATCAGGAAGCGGGAAGGCTAAGCCGTTCGCTGCGCCCACCGCCGCGCGCAAGGATCAAGACCCCCTCACCGATGGAGGCGACTGTAGCGCTGCCAAGGTCGGTGCCGATCTCAACGGTGTGCACCGTGCGGCCGACACGCAAAAGCGCGCGGGCGTGGTCCGGGCCATGCAGGGTGCCAATCAGGGTCAGACGTGCGTCCGGCAGTGCCGCGCGATTGGTGGCGGCATCCAATGTGGCGGCGGGGGTTTCTGTGTGCTCTGTCACGCGTACCTCTTTGTGCAATGCTCAAAGCGGCGTCTAGACGTGTGCTGACGGAGGGGAAAGAGGGAGGGTTTGGGGTCGGCGGAGAGTTGCCGCAATGCAGCATCGCCGCGCAAAGACCCGCTCAGCCGCCTGAGTGACGGCTGAGCGGCGGGCTCTTATTCGGCGGCTTTCAGCTCGAAACCCTTTTCGATCATATCGGACGGTGCGACGGGGTATTCGCCGGAGAAACAGGCGTCGCAATATTGCGGGCATTTGGTGTTGCGCCCGCCTGCCTCGCCCACGGCGCGATAGAGACCGTCGAGCGAGATGAACTTGAGGCTGTTGACCTGCAAATGGTCGCGCATCTCATCCTCGGACATGGTGGCGGCAAGCAGTTTTTCCCGCTGCGGTGTATCCACCCCGTAAAAGCAGGGCCACGCGGTGGGCGGCGAGGCAATGCGAAAGTGCACCTCGGCGGCCCCAGCATCGAGGATCATCTCTTTGATCTTGCGCGAGGTGGTGCCGCGCACGACGCTGTCATCCACGAGGATCACGCGCTTGCCCTCGATCAGGGCGCGGTTGACGTTGAGCTTCAGGCGCACGCCCATGTTGCGGATCTGTTCGGTGGGCTCGATAAAGGTGCGGCCCATGTATTGATTGCGGATGATCCCCATCGCAAAGGGGATACCCGATTCGTGGCTGAAACCGATGGCGGCCGGCGTGCCGCTGTCGGGCACGGGGCAGACAAGGTCAGCGTCAACAGGGGCCTCGCGGGCCAGCTCTACGCCGATCTGATGCCGGGTTTCATAGACCGAGCGGCCCCCGATGATCGAATCAGGACGCGAGAAATAGACATGTTCGAAGATGCAGAATCGCGGGGACTGGCGGCGGAAGGGAAAATGGCTCTCGACGCCGCCCTTGGCCGAGATGACGACCATTTCACCCGGTTCGATTTCACGGACATGGCGCGCGCCGATGATGTCGAGCGCGCAGGTTTCCGAGCTGAGAATCCAGCCCTCTCCCAATTGACCCAAGACCAAGGGCCGCACGCCCAAGGGATCACGCACGCCAATCAACTTGGTGCGGGTCATGGCGACGATTGAAAACGCGCCTTCGACCCGACGCAGCGCATCCTCCATCCGTTCGGGGATATTGCGTTGGAGCGAGCGGGCCATGAGGTGAATGATGCATTCGGTGTCCGAGCTGGACTGAAAGATCGAGCCGCGCTCGATCAGTTCCTTGCGCAGTGCAATGGCGTTGGTGATGTTGCCGTTATGGGCAATTGCAGCCCCACCCATGGAAAACTCACCAAAGAAGGGCTGAACATCGCGGATCGCCGCCCCTTTGGATCCCGCCGTGGAGTAGCGCACATGGCCGATGGCGAGCGGGCCGGGCAGCCGTTCCATCAGCGACTGGCTGGTGAAATTATCGCGCACATACCCAAATCGGCGTTCTGAATTGAAGCCGAGTTCAGGATCGTGGCTGACGATGCCGCCAGCTTCTTGGCCGCGATGTTGCAGCGCGTGCAGGCCGAGGGCCACGAAATTTGCCGCATCGGTCAGACCGATTGCGCCGAAAATTCCGCATTCCTCCTTCAGTTTATCATCATCGAAAGGGTGAGCGGGGGGCATTTGTTTGGGCAAAGCGGGCAGCTCCGAATCCGTGGATATCGCTTGGGCGTGTCATACGCCCTCAGGCCGGACATGTCACGAAACTATCACAGATAACGTGGGGATGCGATGGCTGGCGGGGGATCAGAAGCGCGATAGAATGACGCCTGCCCCGACCAAGAGGGCGGCGGTGAGGCGGGTCCACGACAGATCGCGCGCAGCGATGCCGAAGGCGCCGATGTAATCAAGCACCATGGCACCGACGATCTGCCCTAGGATGAGCGTGGCCGCGGTGGTGAGCACGCCGAGGACAGGCACACTCCAGAGTGACGCCCAGACAAAGAACGCGCCCAGAAGGCCGCCGAGCAGGAGCCAGCGCGGGGCGAGGGCCGCGCGACCAAAGGCGGCGCTGTCGCCGGAGAGGGCCACCAAGAGCACCAGCGCCACAAAACCCACGCCAAAGGACACGGCCGCCGCCGCGACCGAGCTATCGATCGTGCGCCCGAGCGCCGAATTGAGCGGGGCCTGAATGGCCACGGCAAGCCCGGCCACGGCCATGAGAATGAGGGCGAGAACCGGGCTTTGCGGCAGCATCGGTTACTGCGGCGCCTCGCATTTGCCGATCAGATCCTCGTATTGCCGGGTGATCCAGCCCAACGCCTCGTCGGGGTTGCGATCCTCGATCTTGCCGGTCAGTTGCGAGAAGACGCGGGCCGAGCGGCTGTCGTCGATGATCTGGATGGATTGTGAGGAGATCACAGTCTGATAGACGAAATAAGCGATGGCGATGAGCAGCACGCCGCGCGCTACGCCAAAGACAAAGCCAAGCCCTTGGTCAAGACCGCCCAAAACCGAGCGTTGCACCAGCGAGGAAAAGAGCGGCGTGATCAGCGAGGCGACGATGAGACCCACGGCAAAGACCACGGCAAAAGCGCCGATCATCGACAATTCACAGCTATCGGCGATGAATTCGCCCACCACCGGGATTTCCTTGACCAGCGGTTCCACCTGCGGGGCAAAGATAAAGGCGAGGAAGCCCGCCACGACCCAGCCCGCGATGGCCAGGGATTCGCGCACGAAGCCGCGCGAGTAGGCCAAGAGCGCCGAGAGCACAATGAAGAGCGCCACGACGCCGTCGATGATGGTGAAACCTTCCATATGCCTCTTCCTGTCCTTCTTGGCGGTTAGCCCGCGCCGAATATGTCACCTACGAATGTGGTCAGATCCCCCATATGGGTGAGTTTGAGGCCACTGTCGCCCGCCGTCTTGCCACCCGACGGGGTGATCGCGGCTGTGAAACCAAGTTTTTGCGCTTCTTTCAACCTGTTTTCGGTCTGCCCCACCGGGCGCAGGGCACCGGATAGGCTTATTTCGCCGAAAACGACGGTATCTGCCGGCAGGGCTTTGTCCTCGCGCGCACTCAGAAGGGCGGCGGCGACCGCAAGATCGGCGGCGGGTTCGCTGATTTTGAGGCCGCCTGCGACGTTAAGGTAGACATCAAGCCCGGCAAAGGGGATGCCGCAGCGCGCCTCGAGCACGGCGAGAATCATCGCGAGCCGCGCCCCGTCCCAGCCGACCACAGCGCGGCGCGGCTGGGCATGGGGGGTGGGGGCAACGAGCGCCTGCATTTCGACAAGGAGGGGCCGCGTGCCCTCGATGCCGGAAAAGACGACCGAGCCGGGGGTGGGCGCGCCGCGCCCCGAGAGAAAGAGGGCAGAGGGGTTGGCCACCTCGGCCAGACCCGCGCCGGTCATCTCGAAGACGCCGATTTCATCGGCGGGGCCAAAGCGGTTCTTGACGGACCGCAGGATGCGGAACTGATGCCCGCGCTCGCCCTCGAAATAGAGCACGCAATCGACCATATGTTCCACCACGCGGGGGCCGGCGATCTGGCCGTCCTTGGTGACATGACCCACGAGGATCACGGAGGTGCCAAAGCGTTTGGCAAAGCTGGTCAGCTCATGGGCGGCGGCGCGCACTTGGCTGACGCTGCCGGGGGCGGCCTCGACCGTGTCGGACCAGACGGTCTGGATCGAGTCGATGATCACGAGATCGGGCTTTTCGGATTCGAGCGTCGTCAGGATGTCGCGCAGCGATGTGGCTGCGGCGAGTTTGACGGGGGCATTGCCAAGCCCCAGGCGCTGCGCGCGCATTCGGACTTGGGCGCTGGCCTCTTCGCCGGAGATGTAGAAGGTCTTGAGGCCCGCGCCCGCGAACTGGGCGGCGGCCTGCAACAGGAGCGTGGATTTGCCGATACCCGGATCGCCGCCCACCAGAACCGCGCTGGCAGGCACAAGGCCGCCGCCCAGCACGCGGTCCAATTCGCCTATGCCCGAGAGGGTGCGGGGCGGCGGGGCCTCTTCGGTCGAGAGGTCCGTGAGGGTGAGCGGCGTGCCGCGTTTGCCGCCCAGTGTCTTGCCCTTGGGGCCGGTCGAGAGCGGCGCCTCTTCTATGATGCTGTTCCATTCGCCGCAGGCGTCACAACGCCCCGACCAGCGGTTGTGAACCGCGCCGCAGGCCGTGCAGGTGAAGGTGCCGGGTTTTGCCATATGCGCCTGATGCCCCAAGCGGCGGGCGCGGTCAAATGCGAAACCACTCTGGCGGCCATTCGTCGGTTCGTTAGGTTGTACTGATTACGGCAGTTTGCGTTTGAGGTCAGCCAGATCCGGGATGGCTCGACCGCTTGTGTGCGGTCAATCCGATCATCAGTGAGGCCAGAATGCAGGCGGTAAAGAGATAGAGGCCCCACGCCACCTCGACCCTAGCCAAGCCCACGCCTTTGACCACGATGATATAGAGCGCGATGAGAAAGATGTCTGCCATGGCGAGTTTGCCCAAGAGGTGCAGCGCGGGCAGGGCGCGCGGGGAGAGGAGGCCAAAGTGCAGGAGGGCGAGGCCGATGGTCTTGAGATAGGGGGCGAAGAGGGCAAAGACCGTGACCAAAAGGGCGAGGGTGACGTCGCTCTGCCAGAGCGCTTGCAGGCCCGAGATGACGGAGATTTCCGAGAGGCCAAAGAGCGGCAGGTCAATCCCCGCGCGCAACAGGGGCGCGAACCACGCGAGGGGGAAGAGGATAAGGAGGGAGAGGTTGGCGTATTTGAGCATTAAACTCTACCAAAACCTGTAAATGACTGCCTCATGAAGAAGCTATGTTATCGATTAAAAATCTCACACCTACGGCAACTATTGTAGGAGAGTAGTTGCGCACGTAGTCATTCTTTGGTGGGTATCGAGACGCGTATCTATCCCCGTTCTTCAGCTCTTTACAATAAATTTGGGTCATCAATTTCAAATGAAGTTCAAATGAGTACCAATCCCGCAAATCCTTACCGTTTTTAGTAAGGTGTTTTTTATGGTGGTCGGGAACTTCAAGAACTAAGACGGCTGTGTGCTTTGAAGTATACTCTTCTGCTCTCTGCAAAATTGACGTTTGCTCGTTCAATTGTCTGGCGAGATCGAAGAGATCATGACCTCGTTTCTCATGTGCGTGCCCTTGTTCTCCGACAGAAAGAATATGTGCCTTTATCGCCAACTCTGCTGCTTGCCCGAAAAGCTGCGTTAGCGGTGCAAGGGCCATAATCCTATTCTTTGTTTCATGCGCCTCTGTCCACACAACTTGTGCAGCATCTAGGTAAGCCTTTGCGTACTCGTTGTACCAGTGAATGCGATCCTTTAGCTGCAATGGCTTACCGCACCGCCTCGATCGGTCCCTCGGCGCGGCCGTGGATGAACTGGTCGAGATAGGGATCGCCGGAGTGGTCCATCTCGGACACGGGGCCGGTCCATTTGATCACGCCGTCATGCAGCATGGCGACATTGTCGGCGATGGCGCGCACGGAGGTCATGTCATGGGTGATGGTCATGGCGGTGGCGCCCATTTCGGTGACGATTTCGCGGATCAGGTCGTTGATCACGCCGGCCATGATGGGATCAAGGCCGGTCGTTGGCTCGTCAAAGAAGATGATCTCGGGTTCGGCGGCGATGGCACGGGCGAGGCCCACACGCTTTTGCATACCGCCCGAAAGCTCGGCGGGGAATTTATCGGCGACATCGGGTTTGAGGCCCACACGGCGCAGTTTCTCGATGGCGATCTCGCGGGCCTCGGACAGAGGCCGCTTGAGCGAGCCGCGCAAGAGGCGGAAGGCGACGTTTTGCCAGACGGGGAGCGAGTCAAAGAGTGCGCCGCCCTGAAAGAGCATGCCGAAGCGGGCGAGAAAGGCATCGCGGTCGCCACGCGTCACATCCTGCCCATCCAGGGTGATGGTGCCGCTGTCGGGGCGGACAAGGCCAAGGATACATTTCAGCGCCACGGATTTACCGGTGCCCGAGCCGCCGATGATCACCAGAGAGGTGGCCGAGGGAATGGTCAGGTTCACCCCGCGCAGGACACGGTTGGAACCGAAGGCTTTGTGGACGTTTTTAAGTTCGATCATGACGCGAAAAACAGTTCTGTCAGGAGGTAGTTGGAGGCGAGGATCAGCACGCTGGCCGACACAACCGCGGATTTGGTGGCGCGGCCCACGCCCTGCGCGCCGCGGCCCGAATTCATGCCATAGTAGCAGCCCATCAGCGCGACGATAAAGCCGAAGGCAGAGCCCTTGATCAGGCCCGAGACCACATCCCAGGTTTCCAGAAAATCAATCGTGTTGTGCAGATAGGTGGCGGCCCCGAAATCAAGCCGCCCGATGCCCACGAGAAACCCGCCCATGATGCCCAGCACATCGCCCACGCCCACGAGGACCGGCACGGCCAGCGTCGCGGCCAGCACGCGGGGCAGGGTGAGGTATTTCATCGGGTTGGTGGAGAGGGTGGTGAGCGCGTCGATCTGCTCTGTCACCTTCATCGTGCCGATCTCTGCGGCGATGGAGGAGGCCACGCGCGCGGCGACCATGAGGCCGCCCAGCACGGGACCAAGCTCACGGGTGAGGCCGATGGCGACAATCGAGGGCACCACGGTTTCGGCATTAAAGCGCGCGCCGCCTGCGTAGATCTGAAGCGCCAGAGCGCCGCCGGTAAAGAGCGCCGTCATGCCCACCACGGGCAGCGAGAGCCAGCCGATCTGGACCAGCGCATGCAGAAATTCACGCCAGTAGAAGGGGGGCCGCGCCAGATGGCTGAGTGTATCACTGGCGAAAAGCGCAATCCGGCCCATTGATGCCAGCCCGTTCAGAACGGTGCGGCCAATGCTGGCCAGAAAGCCGAGAATAAAATTCATCCGCCGATATAGCGTCGCGTATAGCGCGCCCCCAATGAGGTCAGGATTTCGTAGCCGATGGTATCGGCGTTATCGGCCAGCGTGTCGATGCTCTGATGCGGCCCGAGAAGTTGCAGGCTCTTGGGGTCATGGCCCAGATCCGTGATATCGACGCAGGTCAGGTCCATCGAGATGCGGCCTGCGATGGGGCAGGGGATATCTTCGGCCCAGAGGCTGGTTTTCGGCCCCATGGCGCGCAGGATGCCATCGGCATAGCCCGCCGCCACCGTGGCGATGCGGGTCTCACGGGGGGCGGTAAAGCCGTTCGCATATCCAACTGTTTCTCCCGGTGCCAGATCGCGGCATTGGATCACGGGAATGTCGAGGGTGACGACGGCGCGCGCCTCTGCAAAGGGGCGTCCGCCATAGAGGCCGATGCCGGGGCGGGCAAGATCGAAGTGATAGGCCGTATCCAGCAGGATGCCGCCGGTATTGGCAAGGCTGCGCGGCACATCGAACCCGTCAGTCATCTCGTGGAAGGCGGCAAGCTGCTGCGGGTTCATCGCATGGTCCGGCTCGTCGGCGCAGGCGAGGTGCGACATGATCAGACGCGGATCCTGAGCCAAGGCGATGTCGCGCAGGGCGGCCCATTCGCCGGGTTCCATGCCGAGGCGGTTCATGCCGCTATCAAGCTGGATGCCGAAGGGGTGCCCCGGCAAGGATTCGACATGGCGGATCATCTGCTCAAGCGAATTGATCATCGGGGTCAGGTACATGTCGCCGATCATATCCGCGTCACCGGGCATATGGCCGGAAAACACATAGATCGCAGGTCCGCTCCCGAGCGTGTCGCGCAGGGCGGCCCCTTCTTCGGCGACAGCGACAAAGAAGTGTCGGGCACCGGCGCGTGCGAGGCTGCGCGCCACCTTTGCCGCGCCCAAGCCATAGGCATCCGCCTTGACCACGGCGGCGGTCTCGCCCGCTGTCATGGCGTCCAAGGCGCGCCAATTGGCGGTGATGGCGTCAAGGTCGATGGTAAGGAATGCAGTGCTCATAGGCCGGGTTTTGACAGGATGGGCGGGGGCGTCAAGGGGAAAGGCATGATTGGTTTCCGGTCATAGCCTCGTGGCCTGCGCCCACCGAGGCGCAAGCGACGCGACTCTCGTCGGGAGGTGGGCCGTCGGCGGATCAGAACCAGCTCTGAACGCCGCGCGCGGCACCCGATATGTCACGACCCACACCATCGACAGTGGCGCATCCGGCCAGCGACGCAAGGAGGGCGAGCGCAATCAGTTTTCGCATGGGTTTGCCTGTCATTTGCCTGTGTCTGCTGCGATTTTTATTGTTATTCTTGAAACCACCATACCTCGGGGAGGAATCCAATGCCATCCCCATAGATCGGCAGCCGGTGCATTGGGTATTTCAACTGTGACTTATGCGCAATACGACCCACGCTGTATTGATGGATCGGGATCACATAGCGCCCCGCCATAAGCACCCGGTCGAGCGCGCGGGTGGCCGCGACAAACTCGGCGCGGTCGCGGGAGGTCAACATGGCGCGGATCATCGCCTCGGCGGCGGGGGATTTCATGCCCATCAGATTGCGGCTGCCGGGTTGGTCGGCATACTCCGCCCCCCAGTAGAAGGTCTGTTCATTGCCGGGGCTGAGCGAGAGCGAGCGGCGCATCATGGTGAGGTCAAAGTCGAACTGCGCTTCGCGTTCGGCATATTGCGCCTTGTCGGTCATCTCGACCGTGAGGGTGATGCCAAGGCGTTCGAGAGCGCGGGCGTAGATATCCATCATGGCGCTTGCCTGTGCGATCAGACCGTCCTGTTGCAAGAGGACGGTGAGGGACAGGGGAGTCCCCTCTGCATTCACAAGCCGCCCATTCTGGACCTGCCAGCCCGCCTGGTTCAGGAGGTCCACTGCGCGGCGCAGGGCCGTGCGATTGCGCGCGGTGCCATCGCCGACGGGCAGGCTGTAGCCCTCGAGCGTGCCGGGCGGGAGGGTGTCGGCGTGAGGTTCCAGCAGGTCGCGCACCCGGCCCGTGGCGGGGCCGTGATCCATGCCAAGCTCGGAGCCGGAGAAATAGGAGGTGATGCGGGGCTGGCGTCCGCCGGTCAGCGTGTCGTTGATATATTCGAAATTGAACGCGGTGATCAGTGCCTCGCGCACGCGCCAATCACCCAGCGGCGCGCGGCGGGTGTTCATGACAAAGCCGGTCATGCCCGAGGGTTTGCCGTGGGGGATTTCGCTCAGGGTTATCTCGCCGCGCTGGACGGCGGGGAAATCATACTGTGTGGCCCACGCCTCAGCGTTGAATTCTCGTACATAGCTGACAAGCCCCGCCTTGAACGCCTCTTTCAGCACGGTGTCGTCGCCGTAGAACTCGATGCGGATTTCGTCGAAATTGTTGGTGCCGCGCCGCAGGGGTAGGTCGCGGCCCCAATAGTCGGGATTGCGTTTCAGGGTGACGTGACGGTTTATTTCGTAATCGCTGACCACATAGGGGCCGGTGCCAAGGGGAATGTCATCAATTCCGGCCTCTGTGATGTCGCGCCCCTCCCACTGGGATTTTTGCAGGATCGGGCGGAGACCGGCCAAGAGGGCCAATTCGCGATCCTCTTCGGTGAAGGTCAGGCGCAGAGAGCGCGGGCCGGTTTGGGAAATGCTGTCCACCTTGGTCCAGAATCCGCGATAGCGCGGGTGGCCCGTGGTGCCGAGGGT
The DNA here is from genome assembly GCF_053628575.1 of Roseovarius sp. MBR-51. Classification (NCBI taxonomy): domain Bacteria; kingdom Pseudomonadati; phylum Pseudomonadota; class Alphaproteobacteria; order Rhodobacterales; family Roseobacteraceae; genus Roseovarius; species Roseovarius sp. MBR-51. The sequence goes on along the minus strand of NZ_JBRJGQ010000006.1, from coordinate 263,653 downwards.
CTGATAGGACCAAAGCACATCTTCGATGGTGACGGGTGTGCCATCCGAGAATCGGGCCTCGGGGCGCAGGGTGAATTCGACCCATCGACGGTCGTCGTCCGTCTCGACCGATTCGGCCAGAAGACCGTAAAGCGTGAACGGTTCGTCCCAGGATCGACCCATCAGGGTCTCGTGCGTGAGGTCGGCCACTTGCCACGGCGGATTGCCGCGCAGGATGAAGGGATTGAGCGAATCAAAGCCCCCCACGTTGCCGGTGACGACCGCGCCGCCCTTGGGCGCGTCCCGGTTGGCATAGGGGAGCGACACAAAATCAGGTGGGAGCGCCGGGGTGCCATACATAGCTATGCCATGCGCCGGGGCGGCACCCGCCTGAGAGGCCGTGCCAGCAAGGATGATCGCGGCCAATCCAGCCCTCAGATGGCGGAAAAATTCTGATCTCATTTTGGCGACAATCCTCAATCATCCTTGTTTGTCTGGGCCGGACCCTAGAGAGGGATTCAAGGGTTTTCAAACTTTTAGCTTGGACAGTGGCGCAGGATTGCTTATAAAGGGGGCACTGCTCGATAGGTTTCTTGCCTGTATGAAACCTGCCTCAATAACTTAACGCCCGCTTCGTGCGGGCGTTTTTTTTGGTCTGCTCGCGAGAGCGTGATGGGTATTGCCGTGCAATTTGCAGATGCAGCAGATATGCTGCGCACGCAATGGTTATTGGGAGACAGAGCATGAGTGTCAAAGGCAAAACCGCCATCATCACGGGGTCAAACTCGGGCATCGGTCTGGGCATCGCTGAAGAACTGGCGCGGGCTGGTGTGAATGTCGTGCTAAATTCCTTTACCGATTCGGAAGAGGACCACGCGCTGGCCAAGCGAATCGCCAAGGAGACCGGCGTCGAGGTGCGCTATATTCAGGCCGACATGTCCAAGGGCGATCAATGCCGGGCCTTGATCGAAAAGGCGGGGCGCTGTGATATTCTGGTGAACAATGCAGGAATTCAGCATGTGGCGCCGATTGACGAGTTTCCGAGCGACAAATGGGATGCGATCATCGCGATCAACCTCAATTCCGCGTTTCACACCACCGCAGCCGCGCTGCCAATGATGCGCAAGGCAGGTTGGGGCAGGGTGATCAATATCGCCAGCGCCCATGGTCTGACCGCGAGCCCTTATAAATCCGCCTATGTGGCGGCCAAGCATGGCATCGTGGGCCTGACCAAGGTCACCGCGCTGGAAACCGCGAAAGAGCCGATCACGGCCAATGCGATCTGTCCGGGCTATGTGCTGACCCCGCTGGTCGAGGCGCAAATTCCGGATACGATGGAGAAATACGGCATGGGGCGTGAAGAGGTGATCGAGAAGGTCATGCTCGAGCGGCAACCGTCCAAGGAGTTCGCCACGACCGAACAATTGGGCGGCACGGCGTTGTTTTTGTGCTCGGATGCCGCGGCGCAGATCACCGGCACGACGATCAGCGTCGATGGGGGCTGGACGGCGCTCTGAAGGGCGGGAAGCCCCGGCTCAGGTTGTGCCCCCGCGCGATTAGCACCGAAGGTGCCGCGCGGATCGCTGGGCCGTCCCGCGGCCTAGCGACCGCGCGGCTCTGGGTATAGGGCCCCGCCTAATCCCCTGCCTTTTTGCGCGTTTCCTCGGCTTTTTTCTGATCCGGATAGACCAGACCGGCAGAGATCACCAGTTTGGCCGCGTCCTCGATGGTCATCTCAAGCTCGATCACATCCTCGCGCGGGAAATAGAGCAGAAAACCAGAGGTGGGGTTGGGCGTGGTCGGCACGAAGACGCTCAGAACCTCACTCTCGGTTTTGGCCTTTTCGCTGATCTCGCCGCGTGCCTCGGTCGAGATAAAGCCGATGGCCCATATCCCCTTGCGTGGATATTCGACAAGGCAGGCTTTCTCGAAGCTGCGTTCGGATTGGGCAAAGACCGTTTCGGCGATCTGTTTCACACCGGAATAGATGGAGCGCACCACCGGCATCCGGTTCACAAGCGATTCCGCGAAAAGGATAAGGGACCGCCCGATCAACCCCTTGGCGATCCAGCCCACAAGAACCGTGAAGATCAGGAAGATAATGACGCCGACACCGCGCAGGTTGATGCCGATATATTGTTCGGGCTGATACTGCGCAGGGATGAGGGGCAGCACGAAGCCATCGACCCAACCGATCAGCGTCCACATCAGCCAGACCGTCAGGCCCACGGGGGCAATCACCACAAGCCCGGTCAGAAAGGACGCGCGCAGACCGCCAAAGCGTCTGGCTTTGCGCGGTGGAGGGGGCAGGTCGTCAAAGGGTGTGTTCATCACGGTTCCATCACGCGGATCATGCGGATATCTAGGCACAATGTCGCCCGCTCACAATGGGGCATCCGGCGCTGTCGAACGTCACGTTCAAAATACCTGACTGGGGCTTGTATCGGGCCAAGAGCGCAGGTATACGCGCGCCACTGAACCCCGCAGGTATGGGCGGGCTGACAGGGGAGACATCCCTGTCCGTCCACCGGTTGAAGCACCCGCTTCTCTTCCCATACCGAGGCGAAAACCGGAAAAGGAAAACGAGACATGGCTCTTCCCGAGTTCACGATGCGTCAGTTGTTGGAAGCTGGCGTTCACTTTGGCCACCAGACGCAGCGTTGGAATCCCCGTATGGGCGAATTCATTTATGGCGCGCGCAATGGCATCCATATCATGGATCTGACGCAGACCGTGCCGCTGCTGGATGCGGCGCTGCATGCAATCCGTGAGACGGTTGCCAAGAATGGCCGCATTCTGTTCGTCGGCACCAAGCGTCAAGCCGCGCAGCCGATTGCCGAAGCTGCGGAAAAATGCGCTCAGTATTACATGAACCACCGCTGGCTCGGTGGCACGCTGACCAACTGGCAGACCGTGTCGAAATCGATTCAGCGTTTGAAGCAGATCGACGAGATGATGGAAGTCGGTGCTGAAGGTCTGACCAAGAAAGAACGTCTTGGCATCGAGCGCGACCAGATCAAGCTTCAGGCGAGCCTGGGCGGTATTCGCGAAATGGGCGGCGTGCCGGACATGCTGTTCGTCATCGACGTCAAGAAAGAGGCGCTGGCCGTGGCCGAAGCCAACAAGCTGGGCATCCCGGTTGTCGGTATCGTTGACACCAACTGCTCGCCCGATGGCATCGACTATATCATCCCCGGCAACGACGACGCCGCGCGTGCCATTGCGCTCTATTGCGATCTGGTCAGCCGCGCGGCGCTGGACGGCATGTCCGCCCAGTTGGGTGCGGCAGGCGTCGATATGGGTGCCTTGGAAGATGTGCCAGTCGAAGAAGCCTTGGCCGAAGTTGCCGAAGCCGAAAGCTGAAGCTGCGTCATGAAACTGACATGGGGGCAGGGGTATCCCGCCCCCAATCCCGAGACTGATTTGAGGAGAGCCGGTATGGCGATCACTGCTGCAATGGTTAAAGAACTGCGCGAGAGCACGGGCGCAGGCATGATGGACGCAAAGAAGGCGTTGACCGAAACTGATGGCGACATGGAAGCCGCTGTCGATTGGCTGCGCACCAAGGGGCTGGCCAAGGCTGCCAAGAAATCCGGCCGCACGGCGGCTGAGGGTCTTGTCGCGGTCAAGGTCGCGGGCGGCGTAGGTGTGGCGGTCGAGATCAACTCCGAGACCGACTTTGTTGCCAAGAACACTGATTTTCAGAGCATGGTTGCCACGATTGCTGATGCCGCTATCGGCGTGGCCGATGTGGAGGCCCTGAAAGCCGCCACGGTGAATGGCAAGGCCGTCGCTGATATCGTGACCGACAAGATCGCCACGATCGGCGAGAACATGGCGCTGCGCCGGATGGCCCGGATCGAAGGCGACGGCGTGGTGGCCTATGTCCACAATGCCGCAGCCGAGGGTATGGGCAAGATCGGCGTTCTCGTGGCCTTCAAGGGTGATGAGGGCTTTGCGCGCCAAGTGGCGATGCACGTCGCCGCAACCAACCCCGCCGCGCTGAACGAAGCGGTTCTGGACCCGGCGATTGTCGAGAAAGAACGTCAGGTTCAAATCGACATCGCGCGCGAATCGGGCAAGCCGGACGCTGTGATCGAAAAGATGATCGTGGGCCGCATGGCCAAGTTCATGGCAGAGGTGACGCTGATGGGTCAGTCCTTTGTGATGAACCCCGATCTGACCGTCGAGGCAGCGACCAAGGAAGCCGGGACCGAGATTATCGGTTTCGTGCGTCTGGAAGTGGGCGAAGGCATCGAGAAGAAAGAAGAAGATTTCGCCGCAGAAGTGGCCAAGGTCGCACAGGGCTAAGCTCTGGTAATATTCAACTATTAAGGGCATCCTTTGGGATGCCCTTTTTCATTCGCGGCTAGGCCGGAATCAAAACGGTGCCACCCCGAGGGATGACACCGGTCTTTGATCGCGTCGTCTATTGGGGATGAAACGACGTTTAGATAGGCGCCGACCGTCAGTCCCGATCAATAAGAACCAACGGCCGACATCCGGTAGGACCGGAAAGGACGACATCACCTGCTCAATAAAACAAGCTCCGCAATCCGAAGTGTTCCCAGGCAAATAGCCACCACTCACGGAACAGTGATATCATGCTACGTAACGTCAAGTCGGGAAAGTAAGGTATTCCATACCATCTGATATCTATCAGATTTTAATAGTTTTAATTCTCGAGAATGAAAATCTGATTTTGAAATGCAGCTTTTAGAACCGCCTGTGCCGTGGTTTCGACTGAGAGCGCCTGACGCGCGAGGCGCAGGTGCTTTTCCACTGTGGCAGAGGTCAGGCCCATAATGATCGCGATATCCTGGACGGTCTTGCCGTCACCGACCCAACCGAGCACTTCGCGCTGTCGTGGTGTGAGGGCACGGCCCGGTGCGGTATAGGGCAGGGAGAGAATCCGAAGATGCGCCACATTATTGAGGGCGAGGATCTGTTCGCCATTCTTTTTCCAGAGCGCATCCACTTCTGATTGCATCATGCCTTTCTGTGCGGTGAGGGCGATGGCCCCTTTGGTGCGTGGGCTGAGGGATTTGAAACTGATGGAGTAGCCTGCCGTGACACCGTGCGACTGGTTGAACTCGAACACCCGGCGCTCTTGCGGGGTCAGCGTCCCGCTGTCGATCATGTCGCGCAACACCGACCAAGAGCAAGCACCGTCATTGTCGAGCGCCCAGCGGACCATCGGGGCATTGAAATACAAGCCTTCGCCCACGAAGACATCCGTATACCTAGGACTGTGGTTCGTCAGCATAAGAAAATCGTCGGGGTCACCCAAGGACGTTGCGGTGCGATAGCGCGTGTAGCCGTAGATCAAACGATCAAAGCCATAGTCCGCCATGAACCGGGTGTGCAGATCCCAGAGTTCTTCGATAGATGCGGCGTTCAACAGGGCATTGATGCTGGAGGCTTCTATCATCCGGGACTCTCCAGATGGCCAAGCAGTGCGTCGAGTGCGAGGACATAGCCCCGCGCGCCAAAGCCGCAGATCACACCCAAAGCCACGCGCGCAATGTAAGACTGGTGCCGAAACGCCTCACGGGCGTGGACGTTGGAGAGATGCAATTCAATCGTTGGAATGGCCACGGAACTGATCGCATCCATCAGGGCGACGGAGGTGTGGGTATAGGCTCCGGCGTTCAGGACAATTCCGTCGTAGGTTCCGCGAGCCGCATGAATGGCGTCGAGCAGTGCACCTTCGTGATTGCTCTGGGCAAAGGCGACCGTGACACCGCGCTGAGCGGCGGCGGCGTGGCACATCGTTTCGATGTCTTTCAAGGTCGTGCGCCCGTAAACCTCGGGCTGCCGCGTCCCCAAAAGATTGAGGTTTGGTCCGTTCAAAAATAGAATTGCGGTCATGGTATCGCTCCTGAGACCTTCTCTTAAACCGCAAATCCTTGGCCTGTCGAGACTTGAGTGGTCGTATCTCGTGGATCAAACGGAAAGGCCGACCTGCGGATACCCTAGTGAACTTGACCTGACAAGGGAAGGTGTCGCACTAAATTTACTCCTCGCATCGGGCGTAGATTAACATACACCGTTAACTCTTTGTATTACGGAACTAAAGATTAGATATTGAGCGGTTGAACACGGTTTGGTTAATGCCTATTAATTACATAATACTGATTATGCGATAAATTGATTGCAGTAATCAGGACCTATTGCAGCGGTTCATGACGATCTGCATGCGATGATCCGGACACGAGAAATGGCCCAAGAGCGGATCTTTGCCCGGGGCTTCGATCACTCTCAGACTGAGCCATGTGGCAAGCGCCGCAAAGACCACCCCACCCACGGCCTGTCCCAACAACACGCCCTGCGCGCCCCAGATCATTCCGAAGGCTATGGCAAAGGGCCAGATGCCCAACGTGTTGCGCGCCCAGTTGACCGACGTCGAATAGCCCGGATGTCCAAGGTTGTTGAACGAAGCATTGGCGACAAAGATCGTGCCGTTGAAGAAGGACGCGAGGGCCAATGGCCCGAGATACAGGTAAAGCAAGGTGCGCATCTCGCCGGTGGCATTGAACAGGTCCGCGATGGGAGCGCGGAAGACGAAGAGCAGCGCCGACATGGCGATCACATAGAGGGCTAGAAATTTGATCCCCTCAAAGAAGGTTTCTTGCACCCGATCCAGTCGCCCTGCCCCGAAATTCTGACCAAAGATCGGGCCAATCGCCCCGGAAAGCGCGAGAACGACTGAGAAAACCACAGGAACAAGCCGATTGATCACGGCCATGCCCGCGACGGCATCCGCGCCGTACTTTGCCATTTCCCGCGTTACGATGGCAGCCCCGACCGGGGTTGCGATGGTCGCCAGAACAGCAGGCACCGCAATCTTGATTGCGCCGCCGCAATCGCGCAGTACACATCCCAAATGCGGTTTGGAAAAAGCGCTGTACCGGGACATCGCGAGACTAAGCGCCAGAACCATGGTCGCCACGCGCGCCACCACGGTCGCGAATGCCGCCCCCTCAAGGCCCATGCTGAGGCTGAATATCAGGATCGGGTCCATCACGAGATTGACGGCCGCCCCCAAAAGTGCCGGATACATCGCGCCGCGCGCGTCGCCATAGGCCCGCAGCACGGCCACTGCGACCATGGAGAGGCCAGAGACAAAGGTTGTGGGCAGGATGATCCAGAGATAGCTGGCCGCCATATCAAGCATGGCCCCTTTGGTCCCGACAAGCCCGAGAATGTCGTCGAGGAACGGCAAGGCCAGAAGCGGCAGGATGAGGCCAACTCCGATGGCGATAACGGCCGTCGTGCTGGCATAATCGCGGGCGGCGGCACGATCCTCGCGCCCTTCTGCCTGTGCCACCAACGCACCTGCGGCGATGGAGAGCCCGATATTGACCGCGCTGGCAAAGAACATGACCGTGCTGGCATAGCCTGCGGCAGCCGCCAATTCCTCGCGGCCCAGCATGGAAATGAAAAGGATATCAATAAGATCGACAGCGAAAATCGCCATCAATCCGATGCTCGAGGTGAATGACATTACCGATATGTGCCGAAAAAGATTGCCTCGGGTAAAGCTGCCGCCGGTGTCGGTGAGGGCCATGTCATGCTCCTGTTACATCACGCATGCTGACATAGACGCACAACGCCGCTCTGCAACTGGGGCAGGATCAACAGTGTGTGTGCGTTTTTGCTCAGCGGCGGGCGGCAGCCAGATGCACCAGACGTGCCCCGGTCTCGTAATAGAGTGATTTCAGAGTGACGAAGTGTTCTGAGTGGCTGTCTACCACGGGAACTGGAAGCCCGGCTTCATCCCCGCTCAGCAAAGCCTGAGCGGCGGCACGACCGAACACCGTGCCGGGACCGATGCCGCGGCCAGAGTATCCGAAAATGGCAAGCGCGCCCTGCCCCATGCGTTGAATGCGCGGCAAATGATCATGGGTCATGGCGATGCGCCCGGCCCAAGCGTGCGCGATATCCGCCCCTGCCAGACGCGGGAAAAGCTGTGCCAGTTTGCGACGGGCCCAGTCGGCGTGCAAACCGACATCCCCCCCCATGCCGCCGAGGATGACGCGCCCTGCTTGATCGCGGCGCACCGACGTCATCACGAGGCCTGTGTCCCAACACCCCTCACCTCCGGCCAGAATTTCACCTGCGAGATTGTCGCCAATTGGCGCAGTCGCCAGCTGAAAATACTGCACGATCGGCACATCGGGGCGGGCGACATGGGTGACGGGGCGGTGATAGGCGTTGGTGGCGATGAGCAGATGCCGCGCGCGGAGTTTGCCGCCGGGGGTGGTGATGATCCATTGTCCGCTGCGGTGTTCGGCAGCGGTGACGGGGGTGTCCTCACAGATCAAGGCACCGGCGTCTCGGGCGGTGCGGGCCAGACCACGCGCATAGGCGAGCGGTTGAATCGTGCCCGCGCGCGCATCATGCAGCGCGCCATAAAATCGATCTGTTCCGGTGCGTTGCGTGGTTGTCTTCATGTCAATAAGGCGCACAGGGGCACCCCGCGCAGCCAGTTGGGCATGGCGCGATTCCAAGTCTGCCATGGCCTTGGGCGCATGCGCGAGATGCAGGGTTCCGTTGCGCGTGGGTTCGCAGGCGATGCCGTGCTGCGCGATCAGGTCGAACACCAGCGAAGGCGCCTCGGCCAACACGGCATTGAGATGTTCGCCTGCCTCTGCTCCAAGGATCTTGCACACCTCATCAGGAGGGAGCCAAAGGCCAGCATTGACAAGGCCCACGTTGCGGCCAGAGCCGCCCTCGCCCACGGTTTCGGCCTCGAGCACCGCCACATCGGCCCCCTGCCCTGCGGCATAGAGCGCCGCCGACAGCCCCGTGAATCCCGCGCCGATAATTGCAAGGTCCACACTGCGTTCGCCGCGCAGGGGCTGTGCGGCAAAGGTTTCGCGCGAGCTGTCACGCCATAGATTGCCAAGGGCAGACATGGATCAAAAGAAGGCCTGAAGCCCGGTCTGGGCGCGGCCCAGGATCAGGGCGTGGACGTCATGAGTGCCCTCGTACGTGTTCACGGTCTCGAGGTTTACCATATGCCTAATAACTTGAAATTCCTCTGAAATCCCGTTGCCGCCATGCATGTCGCGGGCGTGACGGGCGATGTCCAGCGCCTTGCCGCAATTGTTGCGCTTGATCATCGAAATCATCTCGGGGGCGGCGTTGGCCTCGTCCATCAGGCGGCCGACGCGCAGGGCGGCTTGTAGGCCCAAGGTGATCTCAGTCTGCATATTGGCCAGTTTCAGCTGGAAAAGCTGGGTCTGGGCGAGCGGGCGGTTGAACTGTTTGCGATCAAGCCCGTATTGCCGGGATGCGTGCCAGCAGAATTCCGCAGCGCCCATGACACCCCAAGCGATGCCGTAGCGGGCGCGGTTCAAACATCCAAAGGGGCCTTTAAGTCCTTGAACATTAGGGAGAAGTGCCGATTCCGGCACCTCGACATTATCCATAACGATCTCACCGGTGACGGAGGCACGGAGCGAGAGTTTGCCGCCGACCTTGGGGGCGCTCAGGCCCTTCATGCCCTTCTCCAGCACGAAACCACGGATCTTGCCGTCATGTGCGTCAGACTTGGCCCAGACCACGAACACATCCGCGATAGGGCTATTTGATATCCACATCTTGGTGCCGGTGAGTCGATAACCACTATCTGTGCGCAGAGCACGGGTTTTCATACCGGCGGGATCGCTGCCTGCGTCCGGTTCTGTCAGGCCAAAACAGCCGATGAGATCGCCGCTGGCCAGACCGGGCAGATATTTGCGGCGCTGCTCTTCTGACCCGTAGGCATAGATCGGGTACATCACGAGCGAGGACTGCACGCTCATCATCGAGCGGTAACCCGAATCAACCCGCTCGATTTCGCGGGCGACGAGGCCATAGCTGACATAGTTGGAGCCGAGCCCGCCGTATTCCTCGGGGATGGTGGTGCCCAAGAGGCCCATTTGCCCCATTTCCTTGAAGATTTCGGGGTCCACCCGCTCTTCCCGGTAGGCGGCGATGACGCGCGGTTGCAGCACTTCTTGCGCGAAAGTGCGGGCGCTTGTGGCGATCATGCGCTCTTCTTCGGAGAGTTGGTCATTCAGGCGGAAAGGGTCGGCCCAATCGAAAGAGTTAAGATCCGGTGCATCCTTTGCGCGCAGCGTCGGCGTCTTGGCGTTCATGGCGGACTCCCTATGAGTATTTTTACACGTTGAGGGCAGGTTACACTGGCGTAGACGCGAAGAATAACGATAATTTCACATACACATATGAGTAAACCGCAAGAATGACCCTGCCCCGTCGCTTTCTCCCGTCCATATCGTCCTTGCGCGCGCTGGAGGCGCTCGATCGTCTGGGCAGCGCCACGGCGGCGGCGGCGGAGCTGTCACAAACACAAAGTGCGGTCAGCAGGCAATTGAAAACACTGGAAGATCAGCTTGGCGTCGGGTTGATCGTGCGGCAGGGCCGCGGCATTCATCTGACCCCGGAAGCGGCGGATTATGCGGATAAAATCCGCGGAGCATTGCAGCAGATTGCACAGGCCTCGGTCAAGTTGACGGTCAACCCGGTGGGCGGCAGTCTGAGCCTTGCGATTCTGCCCACATTCGGGATGCGTTGGCTGGTGCCGCGACTGGCAGACTTTGCACGGCTGCACCCGGAGGTGACAATCAACCTGTCGACCCGGTTGAAGCCGTTTAACTTTGTCACAGAACCCTTTGATGCCGCGATACATTTCGGAAGTTCAGATTGGCTTGGAACTGAGGCTTTGCGCCTGCGGACGGAGCGGGTCGTTGCCGTGGCAACGCCCGAATTTCTAGCACGACAGGGACCAATTGAGAGTGCGGAAACCCTATTGCGTCTGCCGCTTTTACAGATTGAAACCCGGCCTTCTGCCTGGCCCACGTGGTTCGAGGCGCAGGGGATTTCAGGGGCAAAGGTCACAGGCACGATCTATGATCAATTTTCAACCATTACACAGGCAGCGTTGCATGGGCTTGGGATTGCGCTCTTGCCGGATTATCTGGCCGAACAGGATTTGGCGACGGGGCGATTGACAACAGCTTGGGGTGACAAGACGCTGATTTCGGGAGCTTATTACTTGGTTTGGCCAGTTCAGAACGGACGCGATCCGGCGCTGCGCAAGTTTCGCGATTGGCTGGCGGGACAGGCCGAGGATGAGGACCTGTTGCCGCGCTGAGCGACCGGGCCGGGAGATGGCTGATTTGGTGGGATGTACGAGTGTGCGGAGTTTCCACACGGCTTTAACGATTTCGCAAGCCTCTGCCTGCAAGATGAGGAGGCGTGAGTCGTCCGGGGAGTTGGACTGATCCCCCGACCCCGTTGCCACGCGTGCGTTGGACTTGGAAACAGGAGGGCCAGAGGATTAGGACACTGCGCTCAGATTAAACCGGATTAACCGAGTGTCGAGAGGCCCGTGCGCATGGACATGCTCTGACGCCGTCAGCCCCCGCAAGCCCGCGGTCAGCCTAAGGCGTAGCCCGCGCCGCGCACGGTGCGCAGCGGGTCTTCGCCGCCAAATTGGCAGAGCGCCTTGCGCAACCGGCCGATGTGGACATCGACGGTGCGGGTGTCGACATAGATGTCGCGACCCCAAACGCGGTCAAGGAGTTGCTCGCGGGACCAGACGCGGCCCGGCTTTTCCATGAAGGTGGACAGCAGGCGAAATTCGGTCGGGCCGAGTTTCAACGGTTTTTCGCTGCGGGTCACGCGATGGGTTTCGGCATCGAGCACGATGTCGAGATATTCCAGTCGCTCTCCGACGGTTGCGGGGCGGGTGCGGCGCAGTTGGGCGCGCACGCGGGCCATGAGTTCAACAAGCGAATAAGGCTTGATCACATAGTCATCGGCGCCCGTCTCCAACCCGCGCACGCGGTCCACCTCTTCGGAGCGGGCCGAGAGCATGATGATCGGGATGCCGCGTGTTTCGGAGCGGGTCTTGAGCTGGCGGCAGACCTCGATGCCCGACACATTCGGCATCATCCAGTCAAGGACGATGATGTCGGGCGGCATCTCGGACACCATCAGGAGCGCCTCTTCGCCATTGCTGGCGGTGAGGACGTGAAAGCCGTCTGCCTGAAGGTTATAGCCGAGCACCTCTCGCTGTGCTGGCTCGTCTTCGACGAGAAGGACGGTAGGTTGATCTGCGGACATCGGGCTTTCCTATCCTAGGCCTTGACCTTGGGGGCGAGATTGGGGTCGATGGACGTGTCGTCGCCCTTGGGGCGCGGATCGTCCGGGAAGGAGCCGGAGACGAGGTAGACCACCTGTTCCGCAATGGCCGTCACCAGATCACCCATGCGCTCGGTGTTCTTGGCAATGAAATGCAAGTGCATGCAAGGCGTGATGTTGCGCGGATCTTCCATCATGAAGGTGAGGAATTCGCGAAAGATCGCGTTATACATCTGATCGACGTCTTGATCACGCCGGATCACCTCGTGGGCGAGGTCGACATCGCGTTGGATATAAGCGTCGAGCACGTCCTTGAGCATTTCTTCGACCTCGCGCGCCATGCGGCGCAGGGCCGAGGGGGAGCCATTGACGGCGGTCATCTGGCTGAGGACCGAGGTGCGCTTGGCCATATTCTTGGCATAGTCGCCGATGCGCTCTAGGCTGGCGGAGATCTTGATCACGGTCAGGACAACCCGCAGGTCGCGCGCGGCGGGCGACCGCAGGGCCAGAACGCGGGCGGCCTCTTCGTTGATCTGCTCTTCGAGCGCGTCAATCGCCTTGTCGCGGCCGCGCACCTCTTCGGCTAGCTCGTCATCGCGGGTTTCGAGCGAGCGGGCAGCATCGGAGATCGCGCGTTCGACCATGCCGCCCATCTTCATGATATGGGCCTGAATGGTCTCGAGGTCGCGGTCGAAGGAGGAGACGATGTGCTGATGGTCGGACATGGGGAGTTCCTTAGCCAATGCGCCCGGTGATGTAGCTCTCGGTGCGCTCATCCTTGGGGTTGGTGAAAATCTGGCCGGTGTCGCCAAATTCGACGAGATGACCCAAGTGGAAGAAGGCGGTTTTCTGGCTGACGCGGGCGGCCTGCTGCATCGAGTGGGTGACGATGACCACGGAAAACTCCTGTCGCAATTCGTCGATGAGTTCCTCGACCTGCGCTGTGGCGATGGGATCGAGCGCCGAGCAGGGTTCGTCCATCAGGAGCACTTCGGGCGAGGTGGCGACGGCACGGGCGATGCAGAGGCGCTGTTGCTGGCCCCCCGAGAGGCCGGTTCCCGGTTGATCGAGCCGGTCTTTGGCCTCGTTCCAGAGCGCGGCGCGGCGCAGGGATTTTTCGACGATCTCGTCCAGTTCGGATTTGGTCCGGGCAAGACCGTGGATGCGCGGGCCGTAGGCCACATTGTCATAGATCGACTTGGGGAACGGGTTGGGTTTCTGGAACACCATGCCCACCTTGGCGCGCAATTGCACCGGATCGACCTTTTTGTCGTAGATGTCTTCGCCGTCGATGTGGATATCCCCCTCGACGCGGCAGATGTCTATGGTGTCATTCATCCGGTTGATGCAGCGCAGGAAGGTGGATTTGCCACAGCCCGATGGGCCGATGAAGGCGGTCACGGTCTTGTCGGCGATATCGACATTCACGTCCTTGATGGCATGTGTATCGCCATAATAGACCTGCACATTGCGCGCGGCGATCTTGATGTCGTTATTGCTCACTCTGGTCTCCGAGAGTTTTGGGGCGTCATACATGTGTCTATACCTTTGTTTACCAGCGGCGTTCAAACCGTCTGCGCAGAAGGATGGCAGCGATGTTCATCAGCACGAGGAAGACGAGCAGCACGATGATGGCCCCGGACGCGCGTTCGACAAAGGCCGGATCGCCGCGTTGGGTCCAGTTGTAAACCTGCACCGGCAGGGCGGCGGCGGGATCAAAGAAGCCTTCGGGCGGGCCGCCGGGGTATTCGCGCACAAAGGCCACCATGCCGATGAGCAGCAAGGGGGCTGTTTCGCCAAGCGCCTGTGCGAGCCCGATGATTGCGCCCGTGAGAATACCGGGCATGGCGAGCGGCAGGACGTGGTGAAAGATCGCCTGCATCTTGGACGCGCCCACACCGAGCGCTGCATCGCGGATCGAGGGGGGCACGGATTTGAGCGCCGCACGGGTGGCGATGATGATGGTGGGCAGGGTCATCAGGGTCAGCACGAGGCCGCCGACGATGGGGGCCGATTGCGGCAGGCCCACCATGTTGATGAAGATCGCAAGGCCGAGGATACCGAAGACGATGGAGGGCACCGCCGCGAGGTTGGAGATATTCACCTCGATGAGATCGGTCCAGCGGTTCTTGGGGGCGAATTCCTCGAGATAGATGGAGGCCGCGACACCGAGCGGCAGCGCCAGCACCAGAACGATCAGCATCATGTAAATCGAGCCGATGATGGCCACGCCGAGACCGGCAGCCTCGGGGCGGGTGTCGGAGGCATCGGGCGCGGTGAAGAAGGCCCAGTTGAACTTGGTTGTGAGGATGCCTGCGTCTTTGAGTTGCTCCGCGAGTTGCAGCTGCTCTGGGGAGATGTTGCGGTCGAGGGCTGCGCTTTCCATGGTCACGCGACCCTTGAAAAACCCGTCGATCCGGCCTGCTGCAAGAAGGTCGAATTGCACCGTTTCGCCGATCCTGTCGGGGTTGGCGAGAACGAAGTCACGCAAGGACGCAGGCGCCTCCTTGGAGATCAGCTCTCCGGCGGCTTTGGCGGTGATGTCGGTGGCAGCGCCCACACGTTCGATGGCTGCTCCCATTGCGGCATCAATCAGAGGCGCGTAGCCAAAGGTGGATACTTTGGCGATATCCTCAGGGTTTCGGTTGCCGGTCTTGTCGAGTTTGGCGGGGTCGAGATAGACCTCCAGCTCGACAAAGGTCTGTTGAAAGGACGAGAGGCCACTGGCGAGGATCGACGTCAGCAGGCCAACCAGAGCCAGCAGGCCAATGGTGACCGCGACAAGACCCATCATGCGGAACCGCGCCTCTTTGGCGTTGCGCTGCTTGGTGCGGGCGTCCTGGGTGAGCAGCGAGCCTTTGCGCGGGGCAGGAATGGCCCCGGAGGAGGTGAGATCGGTCATTCGTACTGCTCCCGGTATTTGCGCACGATCACAAGGGCGATGACATTGAGCCCAAGCGTGAAGACAAAGAGCGTGAGGCCGAGCGCGAAGGCCACCAGCGTTTCGGGGCTGGCGAATTCGGTGTCGCCGGTCAACTGGCTTACGATCTTGACGGTGATGGTGGTCATGGCCTCGAACGGGTTGAGGCCGAGTTTGGCCGCGGCCCCTGCCCCCATGACGACGATCATCGTCTCGCCGATTGCGCGGGAGGCGGCCAGAAGGATGGCCCCGACAACACCCGGCAGCGCCGCAGGCAGGATCACCTGTTTGATGGTTTCGGATTTGGTGGCCCCGAGGCCATAAGCCCCGTCACGCATGGATTGCGGCACCGCGTTGATGATGTCATCCGAGAGCGAGGAGACAAAGGGAATGAGCATGATGCCCATCACCAGACCGGCTGTCAGCACCGAGGACGAGGAAGAGCCCAGCCCCAGCGGCGAGGCTACATAGTCGCGCAGGAAGGGGCCGACGGTGATCAGGGCAAAGAGGCCGTAAACGATGGTCGGGATGCCGGCCAGAACCTCGATTGCGGGTTTGGCGACGGCGCGCAGGGGTTTGCTGGCATATTCCGCGAGATAGATGGCGATCATCAGGCCAATCGGCACAGCGACCAGCAGGGCCAGAAAGCTGACATAGAGCGTGCCCCACAAAAGCGGCAGGATGCCCAGATCCGAGCCGCCGCGAAATTGCGGATTCCAGACGGTCGAGAAGAAGAAATCGCGGGCGGGGTACATCTTGAAGAAATTGATGGTCTCGAACAGAAGCGAGGCCACGATGCCCACGGTTGTCAGGATCGCCACCAGCGACGCCCCGATCAGGAGGGCCAGAACAAAGGTCTCCGAGGCGTTGCGGGCGCGCTGGTCGGGGTGGACGCGCAGCCATGACCAGACCAGCAGAGCGAGAGCCAAGCCAAGCACCGCCACGGTCATCAGGAAATGGCCGGAGTTCTGCGACGTGCGCAACTCCTTGGCTGCCTCGAACACCGGCACCGGCACGTCAGAGCCAAGCGCCACGCCGACGTTGCCAAGGCGGTTGCGGATATCGGTGGTATCGGCGTTCATCGCCTCGAGGTCGTTCTCGGACATCTGGCCGGCGATCATCAGGGCATCGAGCCCCTCAGCGATGCGACGGACATCGGCCATGACAAGGCTCTTGGCCCCGCCGTCGGGGATCACGCTATCGGGGATCATCTCTCCGATCCGGCCCTCGATCAGAAGCGGCTGCACAAAGAGCCAAGTCAGCATCAAGAGAAGCGCAGGGGCCGCAGTAAAAAGGGCAACGGCCTGACCGTAATAATTGGGCAGGGAATGCAATTTCTTGCCCGTGGCGTGTGAGGTTGCGAAGGCGCGCGCGCGCCCCAAGAAAAAGCCCAGCCCGCCAAGGCCGAGCACCATCAGGATTATATAGCCGGTACTCATCTGCTCTCCGCCGAAATGAGGGGGACGGCGCGCGTGACGCCATCCCCCGAGGTCCTTGGGCTTAGTTCAGCACGCCCATGGGAACGCGGTTCGCTACCATTTCCTGAGTCTTGGCAAGCTCTGGATCGGACACGAGGCCATAGGCCGAGAGCGGGCCATCGGGGCCTGCAATCTCGTCGGAGACGAAGAATTCGATGTACTCCTGCATGCCGGGGATCACATCGAGATGCGCGTTCTTGACGTAGAAGAAGAGCGGACGCGACACCGGGTATTCGCCGGATGCGATGGTCTCGACCGAAGGCTCAATGCCGCCCATCGTGGCAACCTGAAGTTTGTCGGTGTTGTTCTGGTAGAACGAGAGGCCAAAGACGCCGATGCCGTTCTTGTTGGCGTCAACGCGGGCCAGCGTTTCGGTGTAATCGCCGTCGATGTCGATCGACACGCCATCGGTGCGCAGCGCCATGCAGGCCTTTTCAGCGGCTTTCTCGTCGCCGCCATTGGCCGCGAGATGCGCGTCATAGGTGCCGTTTTCTTCGCAACCGGCGATGATCACCTTTTCGTCGAACACTTCGCGGGTGCCGTGCTTGGTGCCGGGCACGAAAGCGAGGATTTCGTCACCGGGCAGGTCGGCGCGCACGTCGGACCAGACCTTGTTGGTGTTGTCAGCCAGAGCGCCGTCCTTGACGACCTGAGCGGCCAGAGCCGCGTGCCAATCCGCAGGGGTAAAGGCATAGGCGGGGCCGTTGATGTCGGAGGCAAAGACGATGCCATCATAGCCGATGCGGACTTCCATGATCTCGGTCACGCCATTCGAGGCGCAGAGGTCGATGTCCGACTGCTTGATGCGCGAGGACGAGTTGGCGATGTCGATGGTGTTCTCGCCGACGCCTTCGCAGAGTTTCTTGCGGCCAGCGCCCGACCCGCCGGATTCAACGACCGGGGTGGGGAATTCAAAGTTTTCGCCAAAGGCTTCGGCAACGATCGCGGCATAGGGCAGCACGGTCGAGGAGCCAGCGATCTGGATGTTGTCACGGGCCGCGGCGGTGCCAGCGGCGAGGGCCGTCAGGGCCAGGGCGGAAACGGTGGATTTGAACAGCATGAGTTGCTCCTGAGTTCGGTTTCACGGGGCGCCCAGGCAGGGGCGACCTCGGGGCCAGCACTATGCGAGATCCACAACGCTTTTGTTACAGTTATGTAACTGTTTTATGACAGGTCGAGAAAGGCCCGGTTTCAGAGTGTTTTTTTGCGCTCGCAGGGTTTGAGTCAGGGCTCTTGCCGGTCCCATTGCGGCAGAATCACCGAAAACTCGGCTCCCTCACCCGGCCTGGAAGAGATTCGCAGCCGTCCCCGGTGGCGGTTGACGATATGTTTGACGATGGCGAGGCCAAGCCCCGTGCCCCCCATCTCGCGCGAGCGGTGGGTATCGACGCGGTAAAACCGCTCGGTCAGGCGGGGGATATGCAGCGGGTCGATGCCGGGGCCCTGATCGAGGACACGCGCCACAATGGCCGGGGCGCGCAGGGTGGCATCACGCGGGGTACGCTCCAGCGTGATGGTGATGTGGTTGCCGGTGCCGCCATATTTGATCGCGTTTTCAATCAGGTTGGTAAAGACCTGTTGCAACTGGTCGTCATTGCCGCGCACGACCATGCCTTCGGGTGGATCGAAAGTGATCTCGCAGGCGCGGTCGCGCGCCATGGGGCGAAGCGCATGCAGAACCGATCCGATCACCTGCCCCAAGTTCACCTCGTCGCGCGGGCGCACGCGCTCTTCGCTCTCGACCCGGCTGAGTGACAGAAGATCGCGCACAAGGCGTTCCATCCGCGCCGCCTCGGATTGCATGATCCCGAGAAAGCGGTCGATGGCGGCCTGATCGTGGCGCGCTGGCCCTTGCAAGGTTTCGATGAAGCCCATGAGCGCGGTCAAAGGCGTGCGCAGTTCATGGCTGACGTTGGCCACGAAATCGCGGCGCATTTGCGCGGCATGTTCGCGTTCGGTCATATCCTCGAAACACACGAGCGTACCGCGCGCATCCAGTGTTTCGACATAGCCCACATGCACCTGAAAGCTGTTGTCGCGCCCCGCCTCGGATGTTTGATAGGTGATCTTGCGTGGCTGACGGTCGCGCAATGTGGCCTCGATTGCCTCGAGCACATCGGGTTGCCGGAGCGCGGTCAAAAGATGCCGCCCCTCGAGCCCCTGCCCCAAGAGGTCGCGCGCGCCCTGATTGGCGGCAAGGATGCGATCCTGTGGCCCGACCAGAATGGCAGCAAGCGGGATGCCTGCAAGAACGGTGGCCAGACCCTGCATCGCGTGTCAGAGCGCCATGAGGCCGGTGCGATACCGGCGCATGTTCTGTTGATAATGCAAGGCCGTGGCGCGCAGGGCCGCAATCGCCGCCTCGTCGAGGCTGCGCACCACCCGTCCCGGCGCGCCCATCACGAGGCTGCCTTCGGGGATGTCCTTGCCTTCAGTGATCAAGGCACCTGCGCCAATCAGGCTGTTGCGCCCGATGCGAGCGCCGTTGAGCACGGTGGCCCCCATACCGATCAGTACATTTTCCTCCAGAATACAGCCATGCAGCATCGCCTTGTGCCCTATGGTGCAGCCCGACCCGATGAGGAGCGGATAGCCCATATCGGTGTGCAGGACGCAGTTTTCCTGCACATTGCTGCCAGCGCCGACGCGGATTTCCTCATTGTCGCCGCGCAGGGTGCAGCCGAACCAGACCGAGGCCAGATCCTCGATCACCACCTTGCCGATCAGGTTGGCATCAGGGGCAATCCAGGTGTTTTCAGCAATTTGCGGCGCGTGTCCGTCAAGCGTGTAGATCGTCATTGCATCTCCTCGAATTCGGTTTGCAGCGCACGCACATGGGCGGTCAGGCCCGGCTGCTGGCTGCGGCGCAGGCGCGTGGCCTCGATGATGGTCTTGAGCCGCGCCTCGGTGGCGTCGAGGTTGTCATTGATCAGCACAAAATCATAGCCATCCCAATGGCTGATCTCGTCCCAGCTTTTCTCCATCCGTTTGGCGATCACCTCGGGCGTATCCTGCCCGCGCGTCTCGAGCCTGCGGTGCAATTCGCGGATTGAGGGGGGCAGCAGAAAGATCGAGAGCGTATGCGCGCTTAGCGCCGAGTTGCGGATCTGCTGCGCGCCTTGCCAGTCGATGTCAAAGAGCACGTCGCGCCCGGCATCAATCGCCGCTTGCACCGGGCCACGCGGGCTGCCGTAGAAATGGCCGAACACATGCGCATGTTCCAGCATTTCGCCCGCTGCCACATCCTGCTTGAAGCGCGACTGTGACATGAAATGATAATCCTGCCCATCCATCTCGCCGGGGCGCGGCGCGCGGGTCGTGGCCGAGACCGAAAAGGCAATCGTGGAATCCCAGTCGCGCAGCCGCCGCGAGAGGGTGGATTTGCCAGCACCCGAAGGCGAGGACAGGATGATCAAGAGACCCCTGCGATTGCTCATTCTATGCCCTGCCCTTTTTCTTGGTGCAAATACTCAAATCCTGCGCTGTCCGCGCGCGCGTCATTCGACATTCTGCACCTGTTCGCGCATCTGGTCGATCACGGTCTTGAGGCTGAGACCGATCTCGGTCAGCCCGGTATGCTGCGCCTTGGAGCAGAGCGTGTTGGCCTCTCGGTTGAATTCCTGTGTGAGAAAGTCGATCTTGCGTCCGAGCGGCGAGCCGGCATCGAGCAAGTTCCGGGTGGCTGTGATATGGGCGGTCAGGCGGTCCAACTCTTCGGTCACGTCCAGTTTGACCGCGAGCAGGGCCAGTTCCTGAGCGAGGCGGGCGGGATCAAGGTCGGGCATCGCGTCGCGCAGGCGCGACAGGGCAGTCTGGTGCGCGCGGGCGACATCGGTGCTGCGGCTCTCGAGCACGGAGCGCGCCGCCGTTGTCAGGCGGGAAATCTCGTCCAGTTGGGCGCGCAGCACCTGCGCAAGCGCCGCGCCCTCTGAGGCGCGCATGGCAAGAAAATCGTTGAGGACGGGCTCGAAATCCGCAAGGATTGCCGCGCAGAGCGCGCTGGTGTCGCTCTCGCCCGTGCCTGCCTCGAGCACGCCGCGCAGGGACAGGATGTCGGCGGCGGTGGCCGGGGCAAGCGAGAGGCCGCAGGCCATGGCGCGGTCTTCGACGAGGGTCATGGCGCGCAGCACATCCTCAAGCCGGTCGGGATTCACCGCCATCTGGCCGCTGGCATCCTCGCTGGTGACACGCAGGTTCAGCGCCACATTGCCGCGTGTTATTGCCTGACCCAGTCTTGCCCGGAGGGCTGGCTCCAACCCGTCAATCCAGTCGGGCACGCGCAGGCGCAGGTCCAACCCCTTGCCATTGACGCCGCGCAGTTCCCAAGCCCAGCTATGGCCCATATGCGCGCCCTTGGCCGTCGCGAAAGCGGTCATCGAATGGATCATGCCTTGGGTCGTCCTTGGATCGTGCCGGTTTGCCCCGTCCTAGTGCGTGGTCTCGCGGCTGGCAAGTCTCGGCTGTGGCCTCGGGGACGTTGGGTGGTTAACCAAGCCCAGCGATTTTTAAACAAATTCCCGGAAACTTGTGCCAAGTTGAAGCAAGCGCGCGGTGCCTCAGGTGTGGATTAAACCGGATCAGGGAGGGTGGCGCAGGTGGTTTCAGGCTTTGGGTGGTGAGGTGTATCATGCCGGATGACAGAACGATTTCGCAGGTGCCAGTTGCCTCACGCGGTCTGCAGGCGCGGCAAGAGGCGGATTTGCGGGCCCTCTGCGGTTATTGGGAGGGGCTTTGTCAGCGTAACAGCGTGCCGCGCCGCTCTGACATTGACCCGCGCCGGGTGGGTGGGCTTTTGTCCAATGCCTTTATCGCCGAGCGTATCGCACCGGGTGTGACGCGGCTGCGGATTGCGGGACTGCATCTGAATGACCTGATGGGTATGGAAGTGCGGGGCATGCCGCTCACGAGCTTCATCGCGCCTGCTGCGCGTGAGACCTTTGCGCTCGCGTTGGTTGATCTCTTTGAGCGGCCTGCGCGGTTGGAGCTGGATCTGCATGCCAGAGCGGGATTGGGGCGGCCTGAGGTGACGGGGCGGATGATCCTGTTGCCGTTGCGCAGTGATCTGGGGGACGTGTCTCGCGCATTGGGCTGTCTGGTGACGCAAGGTGAGATCGGGCGCGCCTCGCGGCGGTTCGAGCTGGAGGCGGTCCGGGTGCTGCCGATTGGAACGGTCGCGGCGGACATGAAGCCCTTTACCGCCGTGCCGGGCGGTCTGCGCGACGAGGGACGCGGGCGCGGCATGAGCCGGGGGCGGGATTATCTGCGGGTCGTGAAGTAGGGACACGTGGGGATTGGTCTTGAGTCGACATTGCCCCCCCAAGCGCCCACGCGCGGCTTACCCTTGAGAAGAACGTCAGTAACAGACCAACCGCAACAGGGTTATACCCTGCTGCGATCAGTCCGTTTATCAGCCCGCTTCGGCCTGACGGCGTTCGAGGCGCAGCGACTTGAGTTCCTCGGCCACGAGGAACGCCAATTCCAGCGACTGGCTGGCATTGAGGCGCGGGTCGCAGGCGGTATGATAGCGGGCCGAGAGGTTTTCGTCAGAGAGCGCACGCATGCCGCCGGTGCATTCGGTCACGTCCTGACCCGTCATCTCGAAATGCACGCCGCCGGGGATGGTGGCCTCGGATTTGTGGATCGCAAAGAACTCGCGCACCTCGCGGAGCACGGAATCGAAGGGTCGGGTCTTGTAACCTGTCGCCGATTTGATCGTGTTGCCATGCATCGGGTCGCAAACCCAGAGCACATTGGCCCCCTCTTGCTCGACTGTGCGGATCAGGCGCGGCAGGTTGTCACCGACCTTGCCCGCACCAAAGCGCGCGATGAGCGTCAGACGCCCGGCCTCATTGGTCGGGTTCAGCGTGGCCAAGAGCCGCTTGAGATCCTCGGAGGTCATCGTCGGGCCGCATTTGAGGCCGATCGGGTTCTGCACGCCGCGCAGGAATTCGACATGCGCACCGTCGGGTTGACGGGTGCGGTCACCGATCCAGAGCATATGCCCCGAGCCTGCCAACCATTTACCGGAGGTGGAATCGAGCCGGCAAAGCGCTTCTTCATATTCCAGCAGGAGGCTCTCGTGCGAGGTGTAGAAGTCCACGGTCTTGAGCGTATGGGCGCTTTCGCTGTCGATGCCCGCCGCCTTCATGAAGTCGAGCGCATCAGAGATGTGATTGGCCATCTCGCGGTATTTTGCGGCTTTTTCGCTCTCGGTGAAGCCAAGCGTCCAGGCATGGACCTGGTGCACGTCGGCATAGCCGCCCGTTGAAAAGGCGCGCAAAAGGTTCAGTGTTGCAGCCGCCTGCGTATAGGCCTGCAGCATTTTTTCCGGGTTGGGGATGCGCGATTCCGGCGTGAAGGCCAGTTCGTTGATGATGTCACCCCGGTAGCTGGGCAGTTCCACGCCATCAATGACCTCAGTGGGCGCCGAGCGCGGCTTGGCGAATTGACCAGCCATGCGGCCAACCTTGACCACCGGCACTTTGGCCCCATAGGTCAGCACCATCGCCATTTGAAGCATCACCTTGAAGGTGTCGCGGATCGCATCGGCGGAAAACTGATCGAAGGCCTCGGCGCAATCGCCGCCCTGCAGCAAGAACGCCTCGCCGCGTGCGGCAGCCCCCAAGGCGCGCTTGAGGCGGCGCGCCTCACCGGCGAAAACCAGCGGCGGATACTGGGTCAGACGAGCCTCGACGCTGGCCAGAGCGGCGGCATCGGTATAGTCAGGCATCTGCACCCGCGGTTTCGCGCGCCAGCCTGTTTTCTGCCATTCCGTCATCGTCGTTACTCCGATTGTCGCATTATAAGCCACGTCAATAACAAAGGCACGGCCAAGAGGCCATATGAAACGCGCGGAAAAGCGTCGCAAATTAACCTTGCATCTCTTGTCAATCGCGACGGTTTCGTGACAGACCCGATAAAGGCCATTGTTCCGGAGATTCGGATGATCAAGACGTCAGAGGCCACTAAAATCGAGGTCAAGGCACCCAAAGCGCCGAAACGCTTTGTGTTTGTGCTGCTCGATAACTTTACACTTCTCAGCTTTGCGTCGGCGATTGAATGTCTGCGTATTGCCAATCGTATGGCGGAAGAAGAGCTCTACAGTTGGGCGCTTACCGGCGATTCCCAAGAGTTCATCACCTGCTCTGCCGGTGTGCGGTTTCATCTTGATTTTCCGCTGGCAGAGTTGAACCGGGACGATGTGGTATTGGTCTGTGGTGGTGTGGATGTGCAGGCCGCCGCGACCAAGCGCATGTTGAACTGGCTGCGCCGTGAGGCACGCAAGGGGCTGCGGATGGGCGGGCTCTGCACGGCGGCCTATGTTCTGGCCAAGGCCGGGTTGCTAGATGGCAAGCGCGCCACGATCCATTGGGAAAACCACGACAGTTTCATCGAGGAATTCGAGGACGTGCATCTGACCAAATCGGTCTTTGTGATCGACGGCAACCGGATGACCACGGCGGGCGGCACCTCTTCCATTGACCTGATGCTGAATATCATTGCCGATGATCACGGCGAGAAGCTGGCCAATGCGGTGGCGGATCAGCAGATTTACAGCTCGATTCGCACTGATCAGGACACGCAGCGTTTGAGCGTGCCGACACGGATCGGCGTGCGCCATCCGAAGCTGAGCCAAGTGATCCAGATGATGGAGAGCAATATCGAGGAGCCGATCAGCCCGGCGGTTCTGGCGCGCGAAGTCGGCATGTCGACACGGCAGCTCGAGCGGTTGTTCCGGCGGTATCTGAGCCGCAGCCCCAAACGGTATTACATGGAATTGCGTTTGCAAAAGGCGCGCAACCTGTTGATGCAGACCGATATGACGGTGATCAACGTGGCGCTGGCCTGTGGCTTTGCCTCGCCGTCGCATTTCTCGAAATGCTACCGGGCGCATTACAACACAACGCCCTACCGCGAGCGTGGCGCGCATTCGTCGCGGCTGTCTGTGTGACAGGGCGCCGCTTTCTTGAAAAGAGAGCGATTTAGGTCATCGCGAGAGCCGGTAGGCCGCACCCTGCCCCACGCTGAGAAACCAGATCGAGCCATCCGGGGCCTGTCGGATGTCACGGACGCGTTGGGTTTCGGAGGATTTGAGGCGCTCGACCTCTGTGAGCGGTGCGCCATCGAGACGTGAGATCATATCGAATTTCAATGAGCCTATGAAGATATCACCGCGCCAGTCGGGGAACATGTCACCGGTGTAGATCATCATGCCCGAGGGCGCGATGGAGGGATCCCAGTAATAGGCGGGTTGCTCCATGCCGGGTTTTTGCGTGCCGTCCCCGATCGTTAGCCCAGAGTAGTGACGCCCGTAGGAGATAACGGGCCAGCCATAGTTGGCCCCCTTGGTGATGCGATTGACCTCATCGCCGCCGCGCGCGCCGTGTTCCACGACCCAAAGGTTGCCCTGGGAATCCAGCGCCGCCCCTTGCGGATTGCGGTGGCCATAGGACCAGATTTCGGGCTCTGCGCCTGTCGTTTGGGTGAAAGGGTTATCGGCAGGGATGCGACCGTCACGGGCGATGCGAATGACCGACCCGTTCTGGCGGGCAAGATCCTGCGCCGAGGTGTCATCGCCCCGGTCGCCGATGGTGGCGTAGAGCATCCCGTCGCGCCCCTCGACCAACCGCGAGCCGAAGTGCCGCCCGCCGGAGGAGCCGGGTTCCAGCTCGAAAATCACCGTCCAATCAGTCAGGCGATCCGCGCCCGGAGCAAGGCGGGCATGGGCGATGGCGGTGCCTTGGCCACCCTGCTGGCGTTTGGAATAGGTGAAATAAAGCTGACGGGTCCGGGCAAAGTCGCGCGGCACGAGGATGTCAAGCAAGCCCCCCTGCCCGCGTGTGGCGATTTGGGCCACGCCGGTGATTTCGCTGCGTTGGCCGTCCTGCACGCGCAACAGGCGACCGCCCTTTTCGGTGATCAGCACGCCACCCTCTGGTAGAAAACCTATCGCCCAAGGCTCCGAGAGCCGGTCGACCATCTTGGTCACGGTGAGTTTGCCGACGCTGCTCTCAAACGCGTGGGCGGGATTGAGCGCGAGGGTGAGCGCGAGGATCAGGGGGGCAAGACGCAACATGAAGTCTCCTTTCCCCTAAGAGATAGGAAGGTCAGGCGCGTTTGCCAGCAATCTGCGCGATGCCCAGCACATCCAGAACGCGCGCCTCGATGTCAGAGGCGTTGAGGCGGGCCACGGCATACATATCCTCGGCGCTGGCCTGATCTATGAACGTGTCGGGTAGCACCATGGAACGGAATTTGAAGCCCCGGTCAAACACTTGAGCTTCGGCCAGAAAGTGACTGACATGGCTTGCAAATCCGCCGATTGCGCCCTCTTCGATGGTGATCAGCGCCTCGTGGTTCTGCACGAGATCGAGAATTAGTTTCTCATCAAGTGGTTTGGCAAAGCGGGCGTCGGCGATGGTCGGCATGATCCCGCGCGCGCGCAGGGATTCGGAGGCCTTGAGCACCTCAGCCAGCCGCGTGCCAAAGGAGAGGATCGCGACGCGCGCGCCCTCCTGAATGATCCGCCCCTTGCCAATCTCGAGCGGCTCGCCGCGTTCGGGCATGGTGACACCCATCCCCTCGCCGCGCGGATAGCGGAAGGCAATTGGCCCCTCGTCATGGGCCACCGCCGTGGCCACCATATGGACAAGCTCGGCCTCATCAGCAGCGGCCATGACCACGAAACCGGGCAGATTGGCGAGAAAGGCGGTGTCGAACGCGCCCGCATGGGTGGCCCCATCCGCCCCCACAAGCCCGGCACGGTCGATGGCGAAACGCACCGGAAGGCGTTGGATCGCCACGTCATGTACCACCTGATCGTAGCCACGTTGCAGGAAAGTGGAATAGAGCGCGCAAAAGGGTTTCATCCCGCCCGCCGCAAGCCCCGCCGAGAAGGTCACGGCGTGCTGTTCGGCGATGCCCACATCAAAGAGCCGCGAGGGGTAGCGTTCGGCAAAGAGGTTGAGGCCCGTGCCATCGGGCATGGCGGCGGTCACGGCGCAGATTTTGTCATCCTGACCGGCGTGAGCCAGCAGTGCCTTGGCAAAGACGCTCGTATAGCTCGGGGCATTGGAGGGAGATTTTCGCTGTTCTCCGGTGAGCACGTCGAATTTGGCGGTGGCATGGCCGCCGTCGCGGGCGCGCTCGGCGGGGCCATAGCCCTTGCCCTTTTTGGTCAGGACGTGAATCAGGATCGGACCATTGGCGCGGGCCTTGACGGTGCGCAGGACGGGGAGCAGTTGGTGAAGGTCGTGGCCGTCGATGGGGCCGAGATAGCTGAAGCCAAGTTCCTCAAAGAGCGTGCCACCGACCGTCAGCCCCTTGAGCATGTCCTTGGCGCGGCGCGCGCCCTCTTGAAAGGGGGGCGGAAGAAGCGAAATCGCGCCCTTGGCGGCGGCTTTGAAATCCTGAAACGGCTCACCCGCGTAGAGGCGTGAGAGATAGGAGGAGAGCGCGCCCACCGGCGGTGCGATGGACATTTCATTGTCGTTCAGGATGACGATCAGGCGCTTCTTGAGATGGCCTGCGTTGTTCATCGCCTCAAAGGCCATGCCCGCCGACATCGCCCCGTCACCGATCACGGCGATGGCGTCGCCAAGGCCGGTGGGGCAGTTGCCGCCCAGATCGCGGGCGACGGCAAACCCAAGTGCGGCGCTGATCGAGGTGGAACTATGGGCCGCGCCAAAGGGATCGTAGGGGGATTCCGAGCGTTTGGTAAAGCCCGAGAGCCCGTCCTTTTGTCGGATCGTGCGGATGCGCTCGCGACGACCTGTCAGAATCTTGTGCGGATAGCATTGGTGCGAGACATCCCAGATGATCTTGTCGCGCGGCGCGTCAAACACATGGTGCAGGGCGACGGTAAGTTCGACCACACCCAGACCCGCGCCTAAATGCCCGCCGGTTTCCGACACGGCCGAGATGGTTTCCGAACGCAATTCATGCGCCAGTTGCACCAATTGGGGATCTGACAGCCGTTTGAGATCCGCAGGGCTGGCTGTCTGATCGAGCAGCGGTGTTTTCGGGCGGTCGGACATCATGCCCCTCCGTGGGGAAATTTCAGCACATTCTAGCTTTGGCGCGAGATAACGAAGCGGGCAAGGTCTCGCAAGGCACCCGCGCGCGCCCCGTAACAAGATAGCGCGTCGCACGCCTCTTCAACAAGGCTTGTCGCGCGGGTGCGGGCGCCCTCAAGACCTAGCAGCGAGACAAATGTGGCCTTGCCTGCGGCGGCATCCTTGCCCACCGCCTTGCCTGCGGCGACGGCATCGCCGGTTACGTCGATCACATCGTCCTGAATTTGAAAGGCGAGGCCAAGCGCGCGGGCGTAGGTGCTGAGCGGGGCACTGTCGGCCATGGCCATGCGCGCCCCTGCCGTGGCGGCCCAGAGAATGAGCGCGCCGGTCTTGCCCTCTTGCAAAGTGGTGATCTCATCCAAGCTGAGCGGCGTTGTGGCGGTCTCGGCGGCGATGTCGAGCGCCTGTCCCAGCACCATCCCCTGCCCGCCTGCGGCGCGGGCAAGCGTGAGAGTGAGGTCGGCGCGCACCTCAGCCGGGCCGCAGTCGGGATGCGCCACCAATTCGAACGCCAGCGATTGCAGCGCGTCGCCCACAAGGATCGCGGTCGCCTCGTCCCATTTGACATGCACGGTGGGCTGACCCCGGCGCAGATCGTCATTGTCCATGGCGGGCAGATCGTCATGCACGAGGGAATAGGCATGGAGTGCCTCTATCGCGGTGGCGGGCCAGAGCGCGGATGTCTCAGGAACCGCATGCAGCCGCGCGCTTTCCATCACCAGAAAGCCCCGGATGCGTTTGCCGCCCTGCGTGGCATAGCGCATGCCACAGGCCACGGGGCCGGTGCCAAAGGGGGCCAGAACGCGGGTCATATGCGCTTGAATGACCTCGGCCTCGGCGGCAAGTCGCGCCTGCATCTGCGTCAGAGGCCGTCGACGGGCTTGGTGCCGGTGGGCTGGCCTTCGGCGTCAAGGGTGATGGCGGCGACTTTTTCCTCGGCTTCTTTCAGTTTTTCCTCGCACCGTTTCTTGAGCTTTGCGCCGCGTTCATAAAGCGTGATCGACTCGTCCAGTGCCACATCGCCCCGTTCGAGACGCCCGACGACCTGCTCCAGCTCTTTCATCGCCTGTTCAAAGGTCATCTCGGAGGGGGGGGTATCGGTCATGGCTGCGTCCTTCTGCGCGGGAATTCAGCACCGATCATAGGGCTGTGTGGCGAGGGGTGCAATTCGGTTGACGCCCCTGAGCGGCTGGGGGACAGTCGGGCCATGTCAGAGCCTGCTGCCCCCCTGCCCGATCTTGATGTGCTTGGCCGCGTCGATGCGCGCCTGCGGGCCCTTGTGACGGCGCATCCCGAGGTGGCGGGGCTCGATATTTCCGAGGTGCTGCGGATCGTGCCGGACAAGCGCGCGGTGCTCGCCGGGCGCTTGGACGGGCGCGCGGTGGTGGCGCGTCTGGTGGAGCCGAAATATTCCGAGGCGCTGGCCAAGGAATGGGCCGAATTGCAACGCATCTGGCCGCATATGCAGAGCGGGCGGTACTGCGTGGCAGAGCCGATCCTGCACCTGCCCGATGCGGGGTTGATGGTGATCGAACGGGTCAAAGGCGACCCTTTGCTGGAACATCTATGGCAGCAAGATGTCGGCGCACGCGCGCAGCATCTGCGCCCGGTCGCTGAGTGGCTGCGCCAATACACGGAGGTCAGTGAAAGCTGGCAGGAGGGCAATGCGACCGGGTGGTTGGCCAGAGTAGAGCGGGCAGCGGGCACGCAACCCTTTGCGCGGCTGCGCCGGATCGAGGCGGCGATTCTGACGCATATGCGCAGCATGGCGCGGGCGTTGGAGGGCGCAGATTGGCGGGTGGCGATCAGCCATGGCGACTATCACCCGAACAACCTTGTTCTGGGATCTGACCGGCTGACGGGGATTGACACTGGCGGCTCGGGGCGGATGCCCGTCTGCAAGGATATTGCACGGTTTCTGGTACATATGGGTCGACGCGGCATGATCCCGTCCGGGCGGCGCTATCTGGGGGTTGATGCGGAGGGTCTTGAGGTCTTTGCCGAAGTGTTCGCCTTGACCGAAATCGAGCGGTGGCTGTGGCTGCCGTTCTTTATTGGGGTGGAAGCCCTCATTCGGGTAGAGAACCGCACGCTCAAATCCAGCCGAATCCGGCGCGCAGAAGAGATGTATACCCTCTTGCTTGACGATCTGGCGGCGCGGTAAGCGGCCGTCAGGCGGGGCGTGTGATCAAGGCCTCTTCGAGGTCAGCAATGCGGGCGAGAAGAGGTGTTGTGAGAGCCTGCACCTCTTCGGCGCTGTGGCGCGGGGTGATATGTTGCGGGCAGTTCCAGTCGAAGCCTTCGACCGTGATCAGAAATCCCCGCTCGATCCGGGCGCGGTAATCGGGCATTTCCAGTTGTGCGAGAGTTGCCTGATCCTCGGGGTCGATGACGCGGGCGCGGCCAAAGAGTTTCAACCGGGTGCGGTTGGGGTAGTCCATGAAAAACATCGACACGCGATTGTCCGTGCTCAGGTTGCCGAGGCTGATATATTGGCGATTGCCGCGAAAATCGGCGAACCCCAGGGTGCGGCTGTCCAGCACCCGCATAAAGCCGAGCGGGCCGCCGCGATGCTGGATATAGGGCCAGCCGGTTTCCGTGACCGTGGCCATGTAGACTGAGTCACGCGCCGCGATGAAACCGGCCTCGTGTTCGGTCAGGTGCTGGTTCACCGCATCGGGCTGATGCTGCATTCGCGCATAGGACGTCCGGCTGCCTTGCAGCTCTTGCTGTTTTATGACCGATGGGGTGAAGGCGATGTCGGCGAAATGATGGGGCATGGCATCCTCTGGGTCAAAGGCCAAGATCGGACAGGCCGGGGTGATCGGCGGGGCGTGGCCCTTGCGGCCAATGGAATTTGCGGGCGCTCTCTTGGATTGCTTGATCATTGATGCTGGCAAAGCGCAGGCGCATGAGGCCCGCCTCGTCGAAGTCCCAATTCTCATTGCCATGGCTGCGAAACCAGTTTCCAGCATCGTCGCGCCATTCATAGGCAAAGCGCACGGCGATGCGGGTGTCGGCAAAGGCCCAAAGTTCCTTGATCAGACGATAGTCGAGTTCGCGGGTCCACTTGCGTGTCAGAAAGACCTTGATCTCGTCCCGGCCCACGGGAAATTCGGCGCGGTTGCGCCAGCGGCTATCGGGGGTGTAGGCCAGCGCAACACGTTCGGGATCGCGGCTGTTCCAGCCATCCTCGGCCATGCGGACCTTTTGGGTGGCGGTGGCATGGGTGAAGGGCGGACGGGGCGGACGGGTGTCTTGGGTCATGGGGCTCTCCGATCGGGGGATGTGACGCGGCGGCGGGCCGCGCCACAAGAGTGTTTCAGGCGGCAGTGCGCAAGGCAACCGTTGGAAAGTCGATCTCGACCTGCGTGGCCTTGCCCAAAAGGTTGGTAAAGATGTTCATTGCGACATGGGTGATGATCTCGACGATCTCGGCGTCGGAATGCTCCGCTGCGCGCAGGGCGGCGAATTCGCTTTGGCTGACTTGTCCGGAATGTTCGACGAGCGTGCGGGCAAAGGTGAGCGCCGCCTCGGCCTTGGCATCCGCCGAGCGGCCTGCGCGGTTGGCCAGCATCTCATCCGCATCCAGCCCTGCCTTGCGGCCAATCGCGGTATGGGCGGAGACGCAATACTGACAGCCGTTCTGTTCTGCCACCGCGAGAGCGATGCGTTCGCGGGTCAAAGGATCGAGCACCCCTGCCCCTGCAATGCCATGCAGTCCGAGAAAGGCCTGAAGCGCCGCGGGAGAATTGGCGAGAACCCGGATGAAATTGGGCACCATGCCAAGCGCGGATTGCACCGCGTCTAGCAGCGCCTTGGCCTCTCCGGTGGCGGTTTGCGGGTCGATGACGGATACACGGGCCATATTGCGGCGTCCTTTTGTCTGAGGGGCAATGCGATCCTGCACTGCATGGCGGTAATCTGGTGCAGATTGGTCTTTGAAAGAATAGATGAAATGTGGAATAGTTTATTTCTCTGGGAGTAATAGTTTATGAACCGCTTGCATGAGATCGAAGTCTTTATCGCCGTGGCGGAGGCGGGCAGTTTTGCGCGGGCCGCGACGCGGTTGCGTCTCTCGCCGCCTGCGGTGACGCGGGCCGTGGCCGCCCTAGAGGATCGGTTGGGCACGAGGGTGTTCAATCGCACCACACGCAGCGTCACGATCACCGACGTCGGTCGGCGGTTTCTGGAGTCGGCGCGGCGCGTTGTGAGTGATCTGGAGAGTGCGGAGCGCGAGGCGGTGGGAGAGGCCGCCACGCCGCAGGGCCATCTGACAGTCACGGCCTCGGTCACATTCGGGCGGGCGGCGCTGGCGCCGTTGGTCTGCGAATTTCTGGCGCTCTATCCGCGTGTGACCGTGTCGGTGCTTTTGCTCGACCGGGTGGTCAATCTGGTCGAGGAAGGGGTCGATGTCGCGGCGCGTATCGGGCCGCTGCCGGATTCCGGGCTGATGGCCCGCAAGGTCGGGACCGTTCACAGGATTCTGGTGGCGAGTCCGGCGTATCTTGTGGCGCGCGGCGTGCCGGTGACCCCGGCGGACCTGCGGGATCATGCGGTGGTGGGTTTTACCGGGTTGATGCCAAATCGCGAGTGGCGCTATGTCAACGGGTCTAAAATCGGGTCGGTGGCGCTGCATCCGCGTTTTGAGATCAATGATGCGGCGACGGCGATCGAAGCGGCGGTGCAGGGGCACGGCATAACGATTGCGCTATCCTATATGGTGGCCGACCTGATCGACGCGGGCCGGTTGGTGCCGGTGTTGCACGCCTATACTCTGCCGCCGCAGCCGGTGCATCTTGTCTATCCCGAGACGCGGTTGGTTGCGCCCAAGATCCGCGCATTCCTCGATTTTGCGGCTCCGCGACTGAAGGCGAGTTTACACGATCTCACCCTGCGCGACGCCGGTCCGTAGAGCTTTTCGGGCTCGCGAACATATTTGTATGAGATCAGAGGAAGATAAAATGGTCCAAGGTGAGTCGCGCCGCCGTGATCCCCTCAACGAGGATCGTGTTGCCGTTCACGGTCATTTCCGCGCCCGCCGCCGTGTCGACAATGCCCAAAGCATCGACAAACCCCTCAATTCCGTTGCCGTTGTTGATAATGTTGGCCTCGCCCGTTGCTGGATCGACGATCCGGATGAACAGGCGGTCGACGCCATCCTCGAAATCGGTGATCACGTCGCGCTCACCGTTGACAAAGGCGGAGAAGACGAATTGATCCGCGCCTGCGCCGCCCATCATAAGATCATTGCCAGTCCCGCCGTTGATCGTATCATCGCCCCTGCCGCCGTCGATCAGATCGTCACGGCCACCCCCGGCCAGAAAATCATTCCCGTCGCCGCCGAAGATTTCGTCATCGCCCTCGCCGCCGCCCACGTTGTCGTGACCCGCCCCCGCGTTGATCGTATCACGGCCTGCGCCGCCGCCGATGTCGTCATCATCGACGTTTCCGAAGATCAGGTCATTGCCAAAGCTGCCCGAGATGCTGTCCTTGCCAGCCCCGCCCGAAAGCATGTCGTTTCCGGCACCGCCTGCAACCACGTCATCGCCAGTGCCGCCCAAAACGGAGTCGTCGCCAAAGCCCCCGCCGATCACATCGTCGCCCTCACCGCCGTCGATCGTATCGTTGCCCGGACCGCCGCCAATGAAATCTCTACCCGGACCCGCATTGACCAGATCATCCCCGTCCGAGGCTGATATGGAATCATTGCCACCGCCACCTTCGATATGGTCGTTTCCAAGGCCGCCCGACAACATGTCTGCACCCGCCAGACCGAGCAGCGTGTCGTTGTGATCGGTGCCAATGAGCATACTGCCTCGAGCAAGGGCAACGGCAAAAACATCGGGGTCGTCCAGAATTTCGACCATGACATCTGCCACGCGCAGCCTCTGGTCGGAGAACTCTATCCATTCCACGCCGATCAGATCATCTGTGCCGAGCGCGGAGACAACCCTTAGCCCGTCGCTCGTGAGGCTGAACGCGGCCGAGGCGCGTGTGATCGTGTCGAAGACTGCCGCATCCTCGCCAAGGTCACCCCGGATCACGTCATCGCCCGCGCCCCCCTCAAGCAGATCATCGCCTGCGCCGCCAAGAAGGGTATCATTGCCCTGCCCACCGTTGAGGATGAAACGCGGTGTGAGAATTTGCGTATGGTGCGTCTCTTCGCCGGGTATGTCTCCGAGGCTGAGAGGGTCATCCCCTGTGACGACCGAAACGACCCGGCGCGCGGTGCCGATGCTGGCCGCGATGCCATCGGTCACAGCCTCGACGTTCAAATAGACCAGTGACCAGGCCTGCATGGTGAGTAGAAAAGCGTCCAGCTCTTGGGCACTGACGAGATCTATCAGGTCTGTCTCGATCACGACCTGGGCCGCCGCTTCATCCTGGCCCCCTGCGCCGCCGTCCCAAAGTTCGGACCAAGACACCCGGTAAAGGGTAGCCGACGGATCACGCACGGCGCTGAAATCCAGCGTCAGGGCGTTTTCGGATCCGCTGCGTTCCGAGAGGATGAACAAGGTTTGCGGGCCGGCCTCAAATCCGTGGATCGACACATTGCCTGCGTCCCGAAAGTCCAACGAGGGTGTCATGCCAACCGTCTGGGTCAGTTGGGAATAGGCCTCGCCTGCGGTGGTGAGATGGCCACGACAGAAACAGACCAAAGTCACCGAGCGGCTGAAATCGAACAAGGACGGCCAGAAGTGCGCGACAGTGACATCATGTGTCACCATTTCGTAGAACATATCGACATTCAACGCGGCCTGCTGGAGACCACGGTTGTTGCCGTAGTCACCCCCAGTGGTTCGGCGCACGTTCCATTCGGTGATGTAAAAATCCAACTCCGGCAGGGTCGGATCCCGTCCTGCGAGGGTGTCGCGCCAGAATTGCATTTGGCTGAAGCCGAATTGCTCTTGGGTGTCGGCGGCGTCGAACCCGCCGTCGAGGTAGTAATGTTCGCTCACCCCGTCGATGGCATTGGCGGCATCGGATGTGTCAATGGACAGAAGGGCACCGTTGCCCTCCTTGACGGGTATGGTGTCCTGAGCAAAGGCCGAGAGGATGGCGATGTTCTGTGAGCGGGCCGTGCCTTGAGAGGGGACAACCACCTGTGTGAGTTGGTCGACGGGAGGACTACTCGCGTCACCGATTTGCTGCGGGACATAGACGAAGCCCGTGGTGGCATCGACGTAAAGGGTTCCATCGCCATTGGGCGAAAAAAGACCGGCCGAACTGAGGGTCTGAACCACGATATCCGGTTGATCGGCGCGTTGAATGCCAAGATCAAGCAAGGTGGTTTCAATTGTCTGGGATACGGCGGCTGCCAGATTGCCGTATTCCTGCGCCGCCATCCGTCCCGATGCCCAGAATTCGTTGCCGATTTCAAAGGCATCGACGGTCACGCCCATGGCCGTGGCTTCTTGCACCGCCATTGCGACGAAATCCGCCACATCCGCGAGATAGTCGGCGGACAGGATGCGGCTTCCGTAGGTCCCGGCCAAGAGCGCCTCGCCCGCCGATTGCGTGAACCCGACCGAGGTGGGAATGACAAGCGTCGTGCTCGTACCAAGTGAGGCCGCCAGGTCCATGAAGTCCGAAAACGCAATCAAATCCAGATCGCCGGAGTTCTCGTAGGAGCCGATCATCCGGTTATGGCTTCCGCCCGCGATATCCGAAATGTCGAAATGGGTTTCGGTGATCGTGCCGCCTGGATACCTGAGATTGGTGATTCCGGCCTCGCCAAACCGGTCAATGACGTCCTGCCGTAAGGATACATCCGTGGTAAGCGTGAGATTGGCGCCAAACATCTCTGAGGAGATTGTGGTCCTTGACGTCTCATCTGTTTGGTCAACAATATGCAGCATTGATCGGGTTCCGTCCAAACGTAGACTTGGCAAATATTTCGGAAAAACAACGGCCTATTGGTTAATTTGCACTGTGTCTCAGATGCTCGTGCAAGAACCGTGCAAAGTTATGGGGCAACGGAAGTAATTACTCTGAGCATTCAAAATACACCTTAAAGGTGAGTTGATCCAGAAACCGCCTCCAAAAACGCGAGTCGCGTTTAAAGCGCATTTCAACGCCTCACCCACTGTGGCGGCACATCGTGGCCATGGCCTCTGGAGCGTCTGGGTTTGACAGGATGACGCGGGAGATAGCGGTCTTTTGCCGCTTTCAGGGCCCCGTGGACGATTTTCATGTCGAAACGTCCGCATTTAATCTTTATGAGGGCGTCAAATCGCTAAACAGACCCCATTTTTGCAAGAACGGAAGTCCAAATGACGGCATATGCGCGTGGCAACCCCAGCCCTGAATACCTCGACATGGTTGCCATGTACGAGACGCTGCATACCGAAGGCGAAAGTATCGCCAAGAAATCTGGCAAGGATACATTTCCGGGCAAGATGCTGATCCGGCACACGCCGGGCATCAAGGAGATGATCGACCGGACGGGCGCGCGCAGTATTCTCGACTATGGGGCAGGCAAAGGGGCTGGCTATGACCAGCGCGACATCGCCCTGTCGAATGGCGATACCGCCAGCAGCATTCAGGACTATTGGGGGATCAGCGACATCCGTTGTTACGATCCGGGGCATGAGCCGTTCAAGGATCTTCCCGATAGCCAATATGACGGCGTGATCTGCACCGATGTTCTGGAGCATATCACCACACCGGATGTGCCGTGGATCGTGGACGAGATGTTCAGCTATGCGCGCAAGTTCCTCTATGCCAATGTCGCGTGCTACCCGGCGGTCAAGGTGCTGCCCAACGGACAGAATGTGCATTGCACGGTCAAATCACCGGACTGGTGGGCCGGGTTGTTTCATGCCATTGCGATGCGGCATACGGATGTGTCGTTCCGGCTCATCACCTCGACGGCGACCGGGCGGAAGAAGAAGTTCGGCTTCGCCAAGAACCGCAAGAAAGCGTATCAAACGGTCGAACGGATGGTGTGATCTGGCCGGCTGGCCGGGGAACGCGCAGGGATCATGAGTGGTGTTTCAATGAAATACAGACCCGAAGTTGATGGTCTGCGCGCGGTCGCGATTCTGCCGGTGGTGCTCTATCACGCGGGCAGCCCGTGGTTTCCCGGCGGGTTCGTCGGGGTGGATGTGTTCTTTGTCATCTCCGGCTATCTGATCACCTCGATCATCCTGAGCGAGCGTGCCGCGGGCAGCTTTACGTTGGCCGGGTTCTATGGCCGCCGCATCCGGCGTATCTTTCCGGCGCTCTTTGTGATGATGGGGATCAGCTATCCGATCGCCTGGGCGCTGCTCGACCCATCGGCAATGGCCGAGTTTTCCAGCAGTATCGCCGCCTCGACCGTGTTCTTCGCCAATGTCTATTTCCTTGAGGTCAGCGGTTATTTTGCGACGGCGGCAGAATTCAAGCCGCTTTTGCACAATTGGAGCCTGTCGGTCGAAGAGCAGTTCTACCTGCTTTTCCCTATGGCGGTGCTGCTGTCGTGGCGGGCGGGAGCAAAATGGCAGATGCGCATTTTCCTCGGCCTCGCGCTGATGAGCCTTGGCCTTGCGCAATGGCAGATCGAGCGGGGCAATGAAGCGCGCGCGTTTTTCCTGCTCTATGCGCGTCTGTGGGAGCTGATGGTGGGCGTTCTCATCGCCTATTGGCTGGCCACGCCGCAGGGGGCGGCCCTGCGCGAGAGCGGCCGGTG
Organism: Roseovarius sp. MBR-51; assembly: GCF_053628575.1. Taxonomy (NCBI): domain Bacteria; kingdom Pseudomonadati; phylum Pseudomonadota; class Alphaproteobacteria; order Rhodobacterales; family Roseobacteraceae; genus Roseovarius; species Roseovarius sp. MBR-51. The sequence continues at coordinate 226,372 of NZ_JBRJGQ010000006.1, read as the reverse complement.
GCGTCACGGCGCGCTCTTGGGCCTGGCGCTCATTCTCTGGGCGGTGTTCACCTTTGACACCGAGACGAAGTTTCCCGGGCTGGCGGCGCTCTTGCCCTGCGTTGGCGCGGCGCTGGTCATCGCCTGTGCCAAAGGGCAGAGCCTGTCGGGCCGCCTGCTTGGCTGGCGTCCGGTCGTCTTTGTCGGTCTGGTCAGCTATTCGCTCTATCTCTGGCATGTGCCTGCGCTGGTCTTTACCCGTATCGGGACGGGGCGCGAGGAGTTGTGGCTCATGCTCGTCGCCTGCGCGCTCGCCTTTGCCCTTGCCTGCCTGAGTTGGCGCTATGTCGAGCGACCGTTCCGGCGCATGCACGCGCTGCCGCCCCTGCGCCTGTTTGGCACGGCGGCCGTGTGCATGGCCGTGCTGGGCGGTCTGGGCCTTTGGGGACAGGAAACCGACGGGTTTCGCGCGCATTACCTTGCCAACAGGCTCGATCCCGTGACGCGCGCCAATTACGAGCGGTTCAGCCCGACCGCCACCCGGTCGCGCGTGGCCGATGACGGATGTCGTTTTCGCGACGAAGAACTGAAAGAGGATTTCGGCGCGCGGTTGCAGGACTGCGCCGCACGGCATGGGCCGGGAATTTTCATCCTTGGGGATTCTCATGCCGAGAATGTCTATAACGCCCTGCGCAGTACCGAGCGGTTCCCGTTCCTGGTGGGCCTGACGCGCGGTGGCTGCAGGCCCTATCAATACAAGGCCAAATGCTCTTATGAGGCGGCGATTCCGTTTCTGAAGGCGCATCGCGACGCCGTGGCACAGGTGGTTTTTCATGTCTCCGGCTCGCATTACATCCTCGATCACCGCAACGAAGGTGACAGTGACGCGGCCTTTGAGCCGGGCACCGAGGCGCGGATTGCTGACGAGAATATTGCCCTCACCTCGGCCTATCTGGCGCGGTTGCCCAAGGGGCTTGATGTGCTCTGGCTTGGTCCCTTTGCCGAGGCGCGGGTGGACCTGAGCAACCCTGGCAATTACAGCCCCGAGAGGCTGCGTTTCAACCCGGTGGCGCTGGCGCATTTTGAGGCGTTGGAGGTGCGGCTCAGGGCCGAGACCGAGGGGCAGAGCGCCTATCGCTATGTCTCGTTGCTGGAGGCGCTCGAGTTTGATCAAAACACGCTGTTGCAGGGCGATTGCCTTACCTTTTGGGACGTGGATCACTTCAGCCCCTGCGGCGAACGCCTGTTCGGTCCGACCATCGCGGATCTGGTGCAGGGCAAGGCCCTGCTCACGCAGTCACGCTTTTGATATGGCAAATCGGACGTAGAATGAGTAAGCGACCCTCGAAACCGGTCACACTGCGACCGCCCGGCGTTAATCCGGCAGAAAAGGCCCAAGCCCATGCGTGACACTCTCCGCCTGCTGCGCGCCTCCTTTCCCGAGGCCAGCAAGGTCGTCTGGCGCAAGGCCAGTCGGCGCCTTCTCAAGCTCAAGATGGATATAAAAGGCGCGGGCCAAGACGAGCGCATCCGCGCCGAGCGCCAGATGCGCGGACGCGAGCAATTCGCCAGCCTGCAACGCGCCGATGCCGTGGTCGTTTCCTTTGGCAAGAGCGGGCGCACATGGCTCCGGGTGATGATCTCTCGGCTCTATCAACAGGTCTATGATCTGCCCGAGGATATCCTTATCGGCTTTGATAATTTTCACAACATGGACCGACGCGCGCCGCGGCTGTTCTTTACGCATGACAATTACATCGGCGATTTCACTGGCCATACCGACAGCAAGGCGGATTTCTACGACAAGAAAGTTCTCTTGATGATGCGCGACCCGCGTGATGTGGCGGTGTCGCAGTTCTTTCAGTGGCAGTTTCGTATGCCCTCTGAAAAAAAACTGCTCAACGAATATCCGGCCCATGGGGATGACACCTCGATCTATGAATTCGTGCTGCATGAGGGTGGTGGGCTGCCCAAGATCATCGACTTCATGAATATCTGGGCGCGGGAAATGGACAAAATGCGCGCGCTGTGCCTCATCCGCTATGAGGATATGCGCGCCAATCCCCATACGGTGCTGACCGAGGTCGCACAGTTTCTGGAGATTCCCGCCGATGCCGCCGCAATCCAAGAGGCGGTGGATTATGCAGATTTCGAGAATATGAAGAAGAAAGAGGCCGACAGCAGTTTCCGCCTCAGTGGAGCGCGCGTTGCCCCCGGCGACAAGAGCAATCCCGACAGCTACAAGACCCGGCGCGCCAAGGTGGGCGGCTATCGCGACTATTTCGACGACGCGCAGGTGGCGGTCATCGACGCGCTGGTCGAGGCGCGGCTGGACCCGGTTTACCGCTATGGCGCGACGACCAAAGCGGGCAAACCGGCGGGATGAGTCAGTCCGAGACACCACCCCGGATCTGGCGGGTTCTGGGGGACAAGCGTGGTGACAATGCTCAGGTCGAGATTGTCGCCGAGGCGTTGGCGCGGGACCGCAGCTGGGTGTCGGAGCTGCGGCATCTGGAGATGTTGCCGCAATTTGTGGTCGGCAAGCCGCGCGTGGGCCCGACGCTCTATCATATCGACCAGAGCCTGAGTGATCCGATCGAGCCGCCCTGGCCCGATCTGATCCTCACACGTGGCCGACGCCCCGCCAATGTGGCGCTCTGGATCAAGCAGCAATCGGGCGGGCGCACGCGGATCGTGCTGGTGGGCAAGCCTGCGGGCTGGTTCTCGCATCAGATGGCGCAGTTCGATCTGATCGTCACGAGTTCCGAGACCCTGCCTGCGCCGTTCGACAACGTCATGCAGATTGATCTGCCGCTGATGAAGATCAGTGAAGAGCGGCTAGAGGCCGGACGCAAGCTCTGGCAAGCGCGGCTGGACACCCTGCCCCGTCCTCTGGTGGTGTTCCTTATCGGCGGGCCGACCAGCCCCTTTATCTATAATGCCGAGATGGAGGCGCGGTTGCGCGCGCGCATGGCGCAGGTGCTGGCAGAGGGCGGCACGCCCTACATCGTTGGCTCTCGCCGCACGCCGAAGGGGTTTCTGGACCGTGTGACGGCGGGCCTGTCTGACGGGGTGCAGCGCTTTGACTGGAGCCAACCGGACAGTGAAAACCCCTATACCGGCCTGCTTGCCCTTGCCGATCGGTTTGTTGTGACCGGCGACAGCATTTCGATGCTGGTCGAGGTGGCGCGTCTGGGCAAAGCGCTGGAAATCGTGGCCCTGCCCTATGGCCGCTTGGGCAAACTTGATGATGTGCGCAGGCGGGCGGCGGCGTGGATGTTTCAGGCGCGCCGCAATGCGGGGCTTGGCGAACGCCTGCGCCTTGCCTCGGCACGCGGGCTCTATCATGTGCGGATGCTCCAGCAGACCCGGCATTTCCCTCGGTTTCATCAAATCCTGATTGATCGCGGTTTGGCCTCATGGATGGGCGAGCCAAGCGCGGGTATCGGCGACCACCCTGCGCTCTCGGCCACGGATGGCGACGTGGCGCGCATCCTTGCGCGGATTGATCCGCTCTTGTCGGGGCCCTGACATGAGCAAGACCAGCGGCGCGACCCGCATTTGCATGATCAGCAACCCAACGAGCGGCAATAACCGCAAATGGCAGGCGCATATCGAGGCGCGGCTGGCGGCCTATCCGCAGGTCGCGCATCACGTCACCCGCTCGCCACAAGAGGCCGAAGCGCTTGTGCCGGACCTTGCCGCAGCACAGCCCGATGTGGTGGTGATCAACGGTGGCGACGGCACGATTGCCGCTGCCTTGGGCATGATCCTGACGCATTGGCCGCGTGACAGCCTGCCGTTGATCATCATCCTGCCCGGTGGCACCGCGAATATGACGGCGGGGGATATTGGCACCGCCTCGTCGCACCGTCGGGCGTTGAAGCGGTTATTTCGCTGGCTGGATCGCGGCGCGCCGCTAACGGGCGACATTCGCGCGCGCCACATCATGCGGGTGACGGGGGCGGCGGATGGCCATATCCGCCACGGCATGTTTCTGGGCACCGGGGCGATCATGCAGGCCACGCGGTTTGCCCATAAGAAAGTGCATTCGCGCGGGTTGGGCGGTGAGATCAGCCTTGGCATTATCCTCATCCGTTCGGTCTGGGGGTTGATCCGCCAAGACCCGCGGTTCTATCAGCCCACGCATGTCGCGATGACGGTGCAGAGCGGGACAGGTGCGGATGTCACGCGCGAGAAAGCCCCGATGCTGATCCTTGTGGCCAGCACGCTGGGGCGGCTTTTCCTCGGCATCCGGCCTTTTTGGGCCAAGCAACAGGCCCCCATTGGCCTGACCGCGATCCGGGGCGGTGCGCGGCGGTTTGCCCGCGCCTTTCCGTCGGTGTTGCGCGGACATCCCAACCGGCATGTGACGGCAGAAAACGGCTATGAGAGCTTTCGCGGCGAGCGGATCGAATTGCGCTTTGACGGCGAGCTGAACCTTGATGGCGAACTTTTCGCCACTGCCGGGGCCGATGTGCCGCTCGTGATCCGCGCCGAAGGGCCAATCCGGTTCTTGCGGCCTCGGTAGGGCGACGCTTGTTTGCTGCCGCGCGGAGGACGTATAACCAGACATGAGATGTCGCATGCAAATCAAGCCAGCTCCATGACAGGCCAGCAGCCCACCGCCGATTACCCGACGCCGGATGGTCCGACGCTGGAGACCTCTGCGCCGCTGCGCGCCTTGATGGTCGCGCTGGAGACCCGGTTTGGCGATGGCCTTCAGGCGGTGATCCTCTACGGCTCGTGCCTGCGCAGCACGGATCTGCTGGATGGGCTGGTTGATTTCTATGTGCTGGTCGAGACCACACCCAAGTCGGAACCGAACCTCTGGCTAAGACTTGGAGGGCGTCTGTTGCCGCCCAATGTCTATTACCTTGAGACCCCCTTGGGCCCTGAGACCGTGCGCTGCAAATATGCCGTTCTCAGCCTTGAACAGTTTGAGCGCGGCACTGGTCCCGGCTGGTTTCAATCCTACCTCTGGGGACGGTTTGCGCAGCCGGTGAAACCGGTCTGGTGCCGCTCGGCCGCGATAGAGCACCGGCTGCATGCGGCGTTCCTGCGCGCGGGGGAAACCCTCTTGCGGCGGGCGATCCCGGCACTGCCGCCGCAAGGACCGCTGGACACCTTGTGGCAAGGCGCTCTGGCGCTCAGCTACGCCACCGAATTGCGGGCGGAGCGGCAAGGGCGTGCGGCGGAGCTGGCAGGACATGGCCGCGCCTTTTTCGAGGCCATGACGCTGGCGTTGGAGCCGCGATTGGCGGACGTGTTACAGGTCGAGGACCGGGGCGGCCGTCTGATCTATCAGAGCCACGCATCGGTGCGGGCGCGCCGTCTGGCCCCATTCCTCTGGGCGGTGCGCCGGGTGCAGGGCAAGGCGCTGTCGGTCGCGCGGTTGATCAAGGGGCTTTTCACCTTTGAGGGCGGGCTGGATTATCTGGCCTGGAAGCTCTCGCGCCATTCCGGGCAGGTGGTCGAGATCCCCGACAAGGTCCGGCGCAGGCCGTTGATCCATATCTGGGGATTCATGCGCCAGCTCTATCGGCGGGGTGTGTTTCGCTAGACCTGCCAATTATGAGCAAAATCCCGCGTATTGACGCGAGCTATGTTTCAAAGGTGTCGGTCCAGAGGGTCAAACCATGATCCAGATCAATACATGACAATTTTAATTGTGTTTCTGGACATGGCGTCTCTGGAAAAAGTCATGTATAGAGCCGCACAGAACAAAAAACCGAGGTTGCGGATCCCCTATCATGAAACACGCAGTATTCATTCAGACGAACCACAAGCAAATCGTCGGCGCGATTGTCGCAGAACACGCGCTACGCCGCTATTCCACCAACAACGACAAGTTTGACGTGCATATCGTCAACAGCCGTGACTACCCGTTCTTCATGGCCCGCGAAGGTCAGGAGTATATGCGCGACGGCGTCAAGCGTGTCTGGCTGAATGAGGATCTTCAGTCCTTTACGCCGACCCGCTTTATGCCGCCCGAGTTGATGGGCTATGAAGGCCGCGCCGTGGTCATCGACCCCGATGTCTTTGCCTGTGCCGATATCTGGGAGTTGCTGAGCCGCGACATGAACGGCAAGGCCGTGATGGCGCGCATGCGTTCGGGCACCAAGGGTCTCATCGACAAGGCCTATGCCAGCTCGGTGATGCTGCTGGATTGTGCAAAACTGAAGCATTGGAAAGTCGAAGAGCAGTTCAACGCGATGTTTGACGGCGACCACGATTATTCCCGTTGGATCGGTCTGCGCAACGAAGACCCCACGACGCTGGAATTCATCGAGAATGAGTGGAACGATTTCGACAAATTCACCACTGACACCAAGATGCTGCATACCACACGCCGCAAGACGCAGCCGTGGAAGACCGGCCTTCCGGTGGATTGGCGCCCCGCTGAGCGGTTCCGTCTGTTCCCGCCAGCCGCCTGGATTTTGCGCCTGCGTCGCAAGATTTTCGGGGAATACGGCCTGATGGGCAATTACAAAGTGCATCCCGACAAGAACCAGGAGAACTTCTTTTGGGGTCTGGTCAAGGAATGCGTCGAGCAAGGCAAGTTGACGGAAGAGTTCCTGCGCAAGGAAATGGAAGACAACCACGTGCGTCACGACGCTCTCGAGGTCATCGCGCGTGTGCCGAGCCTGCCCGCTGCCCCGGCGCATCCGCTGAGCACCGGTGATCTGGCCAAGGCGGCCTGAGCAAAAGTCTGGCGCGGCTTCGGGCTGCGCCTATTAGAAAAGCGCGCGAATTCTAACCGCCGCATCCTGCGCTCCGTCCGAAAGGTCGGAGCGCATTTTCTTTGTCCATGTCTCGCCCTGAGCGATCAGGTCGGGAGCATCGGCAAGCCACCGCGCCTGCCCGTCCCGGACCAGAGCCGCCTGAATGCGCGAGATGTCGCGGCGCATCCGCAAGGGGGCCAAGCGCATCGCAAGCGCATGGCTGAGGGGTTTGGGGCGGAAATTATGCGGTTGCGACCACCAGTGCCCCTGTGGATCACCGGGATCAAAGAGATAGAGGGGCCGTCCGAGGCTTGCGGCCTCTGCCAGCATCGACATGCTCTCGCCTGTGACGACGAAACGGTCCGCGAGCCCGAGATAGGCGGCATAGGGATTGGGAACCTTGGTGTCACGGTCATGCCACCAATAGGTCTGGGCGGGCACGTCGAGGGTGGCGGCGACCGCCTCGGCCACGGCGCGGGGGGTGCGGGGGCTGCCGCTCACCAACGCTGTGCCGCCGGTCTGACGCAGCAGCCGGTTCACGCCCTTGGCCAGATGTCGCCCTTTGTCCGGGGTAAAGACAAACGGGCCGCTGTCGCCGCCGATCAAAACGGCTGTAAAGGGGCGTGGCAGATGCGCGAACTGCGGGGCCACCTCTGCTGCGGCCCGGTCCACCGTCGCACGGGTGAATTGGTGCATGGGCAGCGGATTGATCAGAACATTGGCGCAAGGATCCAGAAAATATTGCGGCGTGCTGACGATAAGATCGTAACACGCCAACGGTGCCCATGGACGACCAATATGCACCAGCCGCGTTCTGCCGCCCGACTGGTGCTTGATCCAGCGTGCCACCGGCTCGTTGCGGCGCCCGGCGCTGATCACCAGATCCGGCCAAGGCGCAGTGAGCGGGCTAGAAGTGCTTCGGTCGATGCCAAGCAGGGTGGATCCCAGCAGAAGATGTGGCAGGAGTTCCCAATTCCGGGCGAGGATCGTCTTGCGCTCAAACGGCCACCCCAAGGCCTCGGCCAGGGCCAGCACTTGCGTGTTGTCGCCCGCCTTGCGCCCCAAGAGACACCAGACCACAGGCTGTAGAGATGCGGTGTTGCGATCCAAAGACATCTTCCTCTCGTGGGTGATGCGGCCCGATCCATGACACAGAATAGCCTCTGGCGCATCTGCGGACAAAATTACCCATACAAAGACCGAGCGATACCCTCTATGAGCAACGCACGAAACCCTGATCCCTGACTAGATTGCCTGAATATGACCAATACATCCTACCGAGAGATATGGGAGGTGGCATCGCGTCACCTGACGCTCACTGCCCTGTTCTTCTTGCCCAAAGCCAAGAAGATCGCCCTGGAACGCCGCCTGCGTGGCAAACAGGAATTTGCCAAGCTGCAAGCGGCGGATTGGGCGCTGGTGTCTTGGGGCAAGAGCGGGCGGACGTGGTTCCGGGTCATGCTGTCGCGGTTCTACCAACTGCATTTCGGTCTCGAGACCGATTACATGCTGGAGTTCGACAATTTCCATCGGCTCAACCCGAACGCACCCAAGGTTCTGTTCAGTCACAACAATTATATCCGGGATTATGTCGGCCAATGGGATAATCTGGATTACTACAAAGGCAAGAAGCTGGTGCTTTTGGTGCGCGATCCGCGGGATGTGGCGGTGTCGCAATATTTCCAGTGGCGGTATCGCATGCTGCCCCGTAAAAAGGTGCTGAACGCCTATCCGCCGCATGGCACGGACGTAGAGATTTTCGATTTCGTCTGCAATCCTGCCTGTGGCATCCCGCGCATTGTCGAGGCGTTCAACGTCTGGGCCCGCTCGGTGCCAGAGTTAGGGGATAACGTGCTGGTCGTGCGCTATGAGGATTTGCGCAGCGATCCGGCGGAGGTGTTGCGCCAAGTGGTTAGCTTTACAGGGATTGATCCCAGCCCCGATGACCTCGAAGCGGCCAAGGACTATGCCGCCTACGAGAACATGAAAAAGCGCGAAGCGACGAGTGATGGCATGCGTGGCAGTGGTCAGCGGGTCAAGCCGGGTGATGAAAGCAACCCCGACTCCTTCAAGGTGCGGCGCGGCAAGGTGGGTGGCTATCGCGACTATTTCACGCCCGAGCAATTGCTGGTGGTGGATGCGATGGTCGAAGACGTCCTTGATCCGGTGTTCGGGTATAACGCGGGCTGACGGGGACGTTGGTCCCAAGCGATGAGCCATGCGGTGCCCGAACGGCGGGGCGGACGGGCGCCGCGCCTTGACTCCGCGCTTTGGACATTGCGGCAAATGTCAGCAACCGGCCCGTCTCACTCTTTGGTCTCGGTTCTCTCGTCGGAATGTTTCGCCGAGGCTTCCTGACTGTAGCGCTGCACCAGAACGTAGTCGGACACGGAATCGACGTCCACCGAGGCATGGGCATAGGGCAGGATCACGACGCCGATGCGCACCCCGACCCGGCGGGACAGTCCAGCGAGCGCCCGGTCAAGGCTGAGCCAGCCCATTCGGTAGCGCAGCAGCGCCCAGAGACCGAGGAGGCGGATCACCACAAGCGGCTTCTTGCGCTCCTGCTCTACCTGTTTCCAAAAGTCGGCCACGCGGCGCCCGTCTTCGGTCATGAAGGCGAAGAGATTGCAACCGCAATAGCCACCGTCACGAAAGCGCAGAACGGTCTTTTTCAGGTCCGGATAGGTCTCGCGCACCAGATCATAGGGGGCCAGACCGATCACCACATCGCAGCCGCTTGTCGCACTGTCGCGGCAGAAGTGATCGACGATTTCATCGGTTAGCAAGGGATGGTCCGCGGTGGTGATCAAGACCGGTTGATCGCCGGGAAAGCGGCCGAGCATCTGGTGGGCGCTGGTGCTGGGTGAAGCCCCGGAGGCCGTCCAGTCCACCTCGCGTCGTTCAATGAGACCGGCCAGCCCGGCATCACTCTGGACACAGGCCTCGGTCGGGCCGCTGAGATGGATCGAGGCGACGTGGGTTGACGCCTCGAGCGCGTTGATCACGCGCCGGATCATAGGGGTTCCGTCGATGTCGAGCAGCGCCTTGCAGGCCACGCCCGTTTCGTCACGCAGGGCGTCACGGTCTGCTCGTTCGCCCGCAAGGATTACGGAAGCAAAATCTTTCACGGTCTTACTTTCTCAGCGACTTGATGTCTTGTTCGGTTCTCGGACCGTCTACAGCGGTTTCTGGTACACGCGATACCGCTTGTAGATCGTGCTGCCGATCGCCTCGATGATGTGTCGCATGCCATGATTATCCTCGAGTATCCAGCCCATCTCGACCGATGTGACGTTTCGTTGCTGCATTGCCTTGCGCACGGCGTCAATCACCAGAAAGGCCAACGTCGGCCCGAGGCGCGCGTTCTGGTATTCCTTGCGCACGCCCATCAGCGCGACGCGCGCGCTCTTGGGGCCGCGCACCTTGAGCCGCCACAGGAGTTTTGCCCAGCCAAACGGCAGGAGCCTGCCACGCAGATCACCGATCAGCTCGTTGAGATTTGGAAAGGCGGTGATAAAGGCCACCGGGCGCCCGTCGATTTCGGCGAACTGGATGTAATCGTCGGACAGCAGGAAGGAGAGAACCTTGGCTGTCTCGGCGAATTCCTCTTTGGTGAAGGGCACGAATCCCCAATTGTCCGACCATGCATCGTTGAAGATGTCACGCATCGCTTCGTAGTCCGCCGCCTTCGCTTTGCTGTTGAGGGGGCGGATCGTCACGGTGCGGCTGGCGCGCGTGGCCAGTTTTGTCATGACCTCGGGAGCCACGAAATCAGGGCGTACCTTGTACGTCAGAAGATCCTTGATCGCTCTGAACCCCTGATCCTCGATCCGGGCTTTGTAATAGGGCCGCGCATGTCCCATCATCACAAAGGGTGGATCGTCGAAATTTTCGACCAGAAGGCCGAGGTCTTCGTTGATCGACAAATTATAAGGGCCGCGCAGAAAGGAGGCTCCCTGCCCGCGCAGCCAGGTTTGCGCAGTCTCAAAGAGCGCATCAAAGACCGCCGCGTCATCAATCGCCTCGAGCATTCCGAAATAGCCGATCTTGCCGCCACCAACCTCTTCGGGCTGAAGTTGGTCAAGCTGTGCGGTGATCCGTCCAACTGGCGCGCCGTCGCGATACGCCACCCAGCAGGCAACCTTGCAATGGGCAAAGAGGGGTTTGTTTTCAAAAACGCGTTGCTTTTGTTCAAAGATCAGCGGCGCAATCCATGCCGGATCATCTGCGTAGATACGTTCGGGTAGATGCAGAAAGTCCCGTACCGTTTGACCGTTCTTGGCCTCGACCAAGCGGATTTGACCGCGATCGGAGGATGCTACTGACATGAAGTGCCTTTCTCGCCGTGACGGGGCCCCGTCGCTGATGCGCGCGGATGGCTGATACCAGATATCGTGAGGCTGTCCACGCACCACAAGGGACACAACCAGAACCTGCGTTGCACAGTCATCCATGTCCCCAGAGGCAAAGCGACTGGACGATCCTTGGAAACTGCTTGCAATTCCGGCACCTAGCCTCAAATAACATCATAAGTATCCACACTGAATAACAAGAAGTCGAGTCTCATTGGCCAAATTCATTCTTGCAAATGCGTATCGTGACAAGGTGTTCAATAATATTGTCGCTCGGAACACGCTGTGGTTCATCGACCTTGTCGTTGTATCCGCTATCATGGGGCTATTCAGAGCGATTCCAGTGGCTTGGGCATCTGCCATTGGCGCAAGGCTTGGCCTGATCTTTGGCAGGATCCTCAATCGGCGCAATCTGGATGTGCGTGCAAACCTGACTATTGCGTTGCCAGACAAGTCGTCGGCAGAGATCGAAAAGATTGCCAATGAGGTCTGGGCGAATGCGGGTGCCGTGCTGGCGGAGTATCCCAATCTGCACAAGATCAGCGACCCCCGGCGGAATCGCATCGAGGTGGAGGTGCTTGAGCAAATTCCCGCCTATGCGCTGCCTGACCAACCCGCCGTTTTTGTCTCCGCGCATTTGGCCAATTGGGAGGTCATGGCGACTGCGATTGCACGTTTGGATATGCGCCCCTGCGCCATGTATGCGCCGCTCTCCAATCCGTGGCTGGACCGCATGATGCTGAGCTATCGCAAGGCGTTGGGCTGTGAATTGGTATCGCGGGACGAGGGGCTGCGGGCCTTCATTGATGCACTGAAAGAGGGCCGCTCGCCGATAATGCTCACGGATCGGCGCGTTGACGGGGGAAAACCAATACCGTTCTTTGGCGAGGAACGAGATACATCGCTTCTGCCGGCGAAGCTTGCTTTGCGCTTTGGCGTGCCTCTGGTGCCGGTTCAGGCCGAACGGTTGCCGGGCGCGCGGTTTCGCGTGCGGTTTCATCCCCCCCTATACCCCAGTGACCCGACCCTTGACCGCGACAATCAGGCTGTTGACCTCGCTCGTCAGATCAACGAAAAGTTCGAGCAGTGGATAACTGCAAAGCCCGGAGAATGGCTTTGCACGAGCAAAATCTGGCCGTCTTCTGTTCTTCGGACAAAAACCGACATATATAGAGACGTATAAAGTCGGCGCATATCAGGAGTGCCCCCATGTTAAATCACCAACCCAGTCGGACTCATCGTGTCGATGAGTCGGTGCGGCTGTTCGAGAACCCGATTCTTGAAAAGTTGAGCCACGTCCATCCAATCGTTCCCCTGCTTGTCTGGGGACCGCTCGCGGTCTGGCTTTTGGTGCGCGCAGTCAGCGTGCATGGAATTGGGCTCAGCGGCATGGTGGTGATTGGCATTGCCGGGCTCGTGACGTGGACGCTGGCCGAATATCTGCTGCATCGCTATCTGTTCCATTTTGAGGCCAAGACCGATATGGGGCGCCGGTTCCTCTATCTCTTTCACGGCGTGCATCACGATACGCCGCAGGACAAGACGCGCCTTTTGATGCCGCCTGCGGGCGCGCTGCCGATCATCGCGGTTCTCTACCTCATGTTCTACATGATCCTGCCCTACCCTTGGGCCGAGCCGTTCACCGGGTTCTTTATCATCGGCTATCTGGTCTATGACTATATCCACTATGCCACGCATCATTTCCCAATGCGGCACCCGGCGCTGAAATTCCTCAAGCATTACCACATGCGGCACCATTTTTCGGATGATGCCGGGCGCTATGGGGTCAGCTCGCCGCTCTGGGATATGATCTTTCGCACCTATCCGACCAAGCCGGAACGCACCGAACGGAACTAGGCACAAGCGAAATCCGCGCCGATAGTCCGGGATCGGATATTGCCATGGCTAAATTCTTTCTGACACCAAAGGGGCTGATCGCGCGGTTTCCGTGGGTTCAGACCCCGGCTTGGATGCTTGAGGCGGGCGTGTTCTACCTCCTGCTCGGCTTTGCGCGGGTGCTGCCCTATCGGTTTGTCGCGGCCAGCTTTTCGCGGGCGTTGGGCTGGTTCGGCTATCGCAACGCGCAAAAGCGCCGCACCGTGGGGCGCAATCTGGCGCATGTTTTGCCAGATGCCAGCGAGGCAGAGCGCGACGCGGTGATGCGCTCGATCTTTCGCTCGACGGGGCTGGCGGCGGCGGAATTGTTCCTGCTGGAACGGTTGTGGCAGCAGCGCACGGAGAGGCTGGAATATGCAATTCACCCCGACGCGCTGGACATAATCGACCGCAAGGAGGCGATTGTGTTTGCAACCGCGCATGTCGGCGCTTGGCAGCTTTGCAATCTGATCGGGCGCGAAAAAGACCTGACCATCTCAGTCATCTACTCGCCCGAGCCGAACCCCTGGCTGCACCGCTTCTTTCTCTCGCTGCGCCGCGCCTTTGGCGGCCCCTTGGTGCCAAGCGCGGGCGGTGCGCGCGAATTGCTGCATGAGTTGGCATCGGGCCGCTCGGTCGGCGCGGCCTTTGACACCCGCATCGACCAAGGCGAGATGGTGCCCTTTTTTGGCACGCCAACGCCCACCAGCACCCTGCCAGCCATGCTGGCGCTGCGCGGCTATCCGCTCTTGCCGATCCGGGTGGTGCGCCTGCCCGATGCCCGCTTTCGGATCGAGGTGCTGGCCCCCCTGCCCCCCGCCGATCCCGAGTTGCCGCGCAAAGAGCGAATTATCGACATGACCCATCGCCTCAACCTGATTTTTGAGGGTTGGATACGCGACTATCCCGGCGAATGGATCTGCATGAAACGTCGCTGGGCCAAGAACCGCGACACGGTCGAACAGGCCACCGATGCCTGAACCGGACGGGATGCAGCGCGTTTGGGTGCTGGATGCCTACCGCTCTGGCGAGAGAACGCAGGTGCGTGCCTTGGCGCAGGGGCTTGGATGGCCCTATGAAATCAAGAGCCTGACGTATCGCAAGTTTGAGATGCGGACCAATCTGTTGCGCGGCAGCGATCTGCGTGGCGTTGATCTGCCCAACTCAGACGCACTTGCGCCGCCTTGGCCCGATCTTGTGATTTCCATGGGCATGCGCAACGAACCTGTCGCGCGCTGGATCAGGGACCAATCGGGCGGGCGCACGCGTCTGGTGTTTCTGGGGCGGCTCTGGGCCGATCCCGCGCTGTTCGATCTGGTGATCACCACGCCACAATACCGGATTCCAGAGCGGCCCAATGTCCTGCGCAACGCGCTGCCCCTGCATTCGCTTGGCCCGGCCCGGCTCGACGCGGCGCGCGCGCAATGGGCACCAAAACTGGCGCATCTGCCCCGACCGTACCTTACGCTGAATATCGGCGGGCCAAGCGGGCCTTATGCCTTTGGGACGCGCGCCGCTGCGCGGCTTTTACGCGATACATTGGCCTTGGCGCAGGCGCGGGGCGGATCGCTCCTTGTCAGTTCCAGTGCGCGCACCCCGCCCGAAGCCATCACTGCCTTTGCCGCGCAAACCGACGTTCCGATGCAGCTCTATCGCTTTCGGGCCAACGATCCGGACAATCCCTATCTTGGTTTTCTCGCCGTGGCGGATGAGATCATCGTGACCGCCGACAGCATTTCGATGCTGTCCGAGGCCTATGCGACGGGCAAGCCCGTGCATATGTTCGATCTGGGGGCTGGCACGCTCAGCATGCGGCATGATGCGTTGGTGGCGATTGGAGAGCCTGCGCAGGCGCGTGCCTTGGCGCGGCAGGACCATGACCGCCCCGACCTGAGCCTTGGCGCGCTGGCCTATCGCGCACTGATGCGATGGGGCTGGAAACATCTGTCGCGCGATATCAGCCAGATGCACCTGCGGCTGGTGCAATCGGGCCGGATGCGTTGGCTGGGTGAACCGCAGGGCGCGGCACAGACGACGCCACCGTCTAGCGACATGGCGCGCGCGGTGGCGCGGGTTAACGCGCTCTTTGGGCGCGATTAGGCGTTCTCAGTCCCGTCTTGTGCCCCCGTCTTGACCACCGCCACAGGCTCCAGCCGGTGCACGATATCGGCGGCATCCGACAGGCTGCTGTTATGGGTGATGGCGAGGATCGTGAGCTGTTCGCGCAGGCCGCGCAAAGTTTCGATGATGGCGGCCTCACTCTCTGGATCAAGCGCGCTCGTGGCCTCGTCAAGGATCAGAAGTTGCGGTTCGTTGATGAGGGCGCGGGCGATGGCAACCCGTTGACGCTGACCGCCCGATAGCCGCCCACCCCGCTCGCCCACGACTGTGTGAACGCCCTCAGGTAATTCGCTGACGAACTCCCAAGCGCCGGCCTTTTTCAACACCTCGTCCACCCGCGCCTCGGAAATCCTCGGGTCTCCGAGCGACACATTGTGGAGGATGCTGTCATGGAGCAGAACAGTCTCTTGGGGAACATATCCGACCATACGCCGCCACGCTTTGAGGTCGATATCCTCAAAGGCCACACCGTCGATGGTGATCTCGCCCCTTTCAGGCCGCAAGAGACCGATGACAAGATCAATGATCGTGGTCTTGCCCGATCCTGACGGGCCCACCAGCGTTGTCATCTGATGCGCGGGAATATCGACATCGAGACCCGAGAGCACGGTGGTGCCGTCATAGGAAAACGCGATGTCGCGCATCACGATACCTTGTGTCAGCGCGGGCATGGCGTGTCCGCCCAGATGCTCTTGTTCGGCCTCGGCGCGTCGGTTGGTGTCGATCAGCGACCAATAGGCGCTCTCGCTCTGCACCATCTTTTGATATTGCTTCTGAACCTTGCCCAGAAAATTGTACCCGCGCCCCAGCGTCACCGCCAGCATCAGCACGATGGCGAAGTCCATCGACAGAACCCCAAGCGCCAGATAGATGCCAAAGGCAATGACCATGATGAACATCAGGTCCTGACCGGAATTGAGCGCGGCGCTGGCCAGAACCTGACGGCGCAGCGCCTTGTTGAGGCGGTTGGTCTCGCGCTTGAGCAATTCATCCGCCAGATGTTCGCGCGCCATCGCCTTGAGCGGTTTCACCGATTGCAGGGTGTCGGTCAGATGCGACATGAGTGAGACCATAAGCTCGGTCTGTTTCTTGCCCGCCTTGCGGGTCATGCGCACTAGAAAATGCGACAAGCCGATGATCACGATCCCGCCAATCAGGCTGAGCAGAGTCGCTTTCCACGAGATCACCACCGCGACCGAGGTATAGACCAGCGCCTGAATGAAAAAGGTGAGCGCCGTTGCGCCATTCATATAGGCATCCGCCGCGCGCTGCGCCTCGGTGGCCAGCGTGTTGGCCAGCTTGCCCGCCGGCTGATGCAGAAAGAAATGCCAACGGCTGCGCATCATGTTGCGCAGGATTTGCAGGCGCAGATCGGTGGCGACACGGGCAGCCGTATAGCCCACCTGCCGCTGTGCGATCAAAAGCAGCACCGCCTTGAACGTGGCCGCCACCACGATCAGGATCAGCAGCGCCCCCAGCGTGACGGGAATCCCGGCCCAAGCGAGCACATCAAGCACGACCTGTTCCAACTGTCCCGGCGGTTCTGTCATGGTGCCCGAGGGATCGGTGTTGAGCACGATCTTGAGCATCGGAAGCATCGCCGACAGGCCCAAACCTTCGGCCAGCCCCGAAAAGAACAGCGCCAGCACCATGAGAAAACTGGCCATCGGATAGGCGCGAAAGAGGTTCAGCATCAGGCGCATAGGAGGTCTTTCATGGTCTTGCAGGACCGTGTGCACCGCAAGGGCGCGCCGGTCTCTTGTCTTGGCGGCGTGCGAACAGGGCGCTTGCCGCATTGGGTTTAAGTGGTGTCATCACGGCGCGCAAGCAACATGGGCGCGCGCCAGTGTCAACCGCATGCCGCGCCCCTCTGTCATCCTTTGGGCGCTTGTCGCTTGCCGTGCCGTAACGTCAATTTTCCAACCGTCCGACATTGGGGCGATCCGGTAGAGGTGATAGGCCGCCGCCTCGGGATAAAGCGATGAGGCCGAGGGCACGCCGATGACGGCTGCCGCCCCATCGCGTGTCTCAAGCGTCTCGTGATGGGTGCGGTGGCTATGACCATGCAGCACCAGCTCCACGCCCTCTGCCTGAAGCACGCGGCGCAACGCGGCCCCATCCCGCAAAGCCTTGCGCGCAGATACCGTCCCATCGAGCGGCGGGTGATGGATCATCAGCACCCGGCAGAGGCCAGCGTCGCGCGCCGCACGCAGCATGGGGGCCAGCCGCGCCAATTGCGCCGGACCGACCGCACCGCTGGCAAAGGCCGGGGGGGTGGCAACGGCGCTCGAAACCCCGATCAGGGCCAGCATCCCCCGCCGCCGCACATACGGAAAGGCGTCGGACACATGGGCCGTCACGGCTGCGGCATCGCCCTGCCAATAGGGGTGCCACTGGGCCGCGCCCGACTCCCATGCGCACCGGATGAGCGCGTCGTGATTGCCCGGGATGACCATGACGCGTGCCGGATCACCCAAGCTCTCCAGCCAGCGGCGCGCGGCGCGATACTCGCTCTCCAGCCCAAGGTTGGTCAGATCCCCCGTCACCGCGATCAGGTCGGGCGCATGACGCTGCATATCCGCGATCAGCGCCGCCAGGATCTCTGGCCGGTGATGATGGCGGCGCTTGCGGTGCCACGACAAGAGGCTCAGCGCCCGCTTGTTCAGCACGGCGCGCCATGGCACCGGCCCTGGCAGCGGCAAATGCGGGTCCGACAGATGCGCCAGCGTGATACCCGCGCCTGTCTCTGGGTCGGATCGCACCTGCCCTGTCATGTGTCCGATGTCCGTCCGGGGTTGGACGCGCCGGGCAGAACCCGGCCCGCCGATTTACTGCGCCGCCGTGCTCTGGGCGGTGCCGGTTGCCGCCTCGGGCGCGACCGTCTTGAACGCCGCGATGATGGCGTCGATCTGATCAAAGCTATGCGCCGCACTCAGGCTGCACCGCAAGAGCGCTGCCCCTTCGGGTGCGGCAGGCGGCAGCACGAGGTTGACGTAAACGCCATGCTCCATCAGCGCGTTCCAGATCCGCGCGCCTTCTTCGCGTGAGGGCACGCGCACCGCGATGACCGGGCTTACGGGTGCTGCCAACTCATAGCCCGCCGCACTCAGCCCGTCATGCAGGCGCGTGGCATTGGCCCAGAGATTGGCCTTGAGTTCGGGTCGTGTGCGGATCGCCTCAAGCGCCGCCGCAGCAGCCCCGATGCTGGCAGGGCTGGGCGAGGCGGTAAAGATATAGGGACGGCTGCCATAGCGCAGCAATTGCAACTCGGGATGGCGGCTCACGCAGAAGCCGCCCAGCGAGGCAAGGCTCTTGGAGAAGGTGCCGGTGATGAAATCCACCTGATCGAGAATTCCCGCCTCTTCGCAGAGGCCCAAGCCACGGTCCCCGTAGACACCAAAGGAATGCGCCTCATCGACCATGAACCACGCGCCATATTCCTTGGCGATAGCGCAAAGCTCGGCCAGAGGGGCGGTATCGCCCAACATGCTGTAGAGCCCTTCGGCAATGACCAGCGCGCCCTTGGCCTCATCCCCCAGACGCCGCAACCGCTTGCGCAGGTCCTCGGGGTCATTGTGGCGGAAAGCGAGGAAATCGGCACCGCTGATGCGGCACCCGTCATAGATGCAGGCATGGCTATGGCTATCCAGCACGACCTTGTCGCCGGGGCGCAGGATGCCCATCAAGAGGCCAAGATTGGTCTGATAGCCGGTGGAAAACACCATGGCCGACGGCACGCCGTAGAAGTCTGCAAACGACTGCTCGAGCGCGGCATGGCAGGCAAAGCTGCCGTTGGCCATGCGCGACCCGGTGGTGCCGCTGCCCTGCTCATGCAGCGCGGCACTGGCGGCCGCCAGAACCGCCGGATCAAAGGTCAGGCCAAGATAGTTGTTGGTGCCCACAAGGATGGTCGGGCGACCCGCAATCATCGCCTCGGTTGAGGACAGGATGCGCTCCATCACAATCCGGGTTGGATCGGCCTCTTCGGCACCCAATGCGTCACGAAGGTGCGCCAGTTCGGTAAAGCGGTCTGAAATGCTCATGATTTTTTCCCGACAAGTAGTTTGATCTGATCGGCAAGGTTCTGGACCGTATCGACATTGGCCATCATGTTTAGAGGGAAACTGATATCAAAGGTGTCTTCCACCTCCATCAGCAATTCCATCATATTGACGGAATCGAGGCTCATGTCGGCAACGAGACTGGTTTGCGCAGTCAACTCACCGGATTTCACGGGAAACTTCGACAGGCGCTCGAACAACACGTCGAGGATTTCCTGTTCTAGGTCTTGGGTCTCATGTGACATTGCTTATGCCTCTATCAGATTTCAACGGCGTCCCGCGCAGGATCGAGGTTAGCCCATTTTCCAGAGAAATCAGCGGTTGCCACCCGGTGTCGCGGCTGATTTCGGTGTTGTCGCACACCCAATCGGGGTGGCGTAACTCGTTGACCTTGCTCGGCGTCAGCATCGGCATATACCCGAACAGGCGCGAGGCAAGTAAATTGATCCCGGCGACGGATCTCAGAACGCGCTCTGGTATCCTCAGACGCCAGCCGGGTCCACGCCCTGCCACCCGTTCGACAATAGCCGCGATCTCGTCCCAGCCATAGCCCGCCTCATGCCCGTCGTGGAGTTCATAGGTACCCTGTGCCGGGCTGTCCAGAAGTTTGACAATCGCGCGCGCAAGGTCATCCACATGCAAGAGCGAGGCGCGCGCGCCGGGCACGCCCGGGAGTGGCACGATGCCGCGCGCCATCGTCTGAAACAGCGGCACAAGTTCGCGATCCTCGGGACCGTAGATCGCAGGCGGGCGCAGAATGGCAGAGGTAAACCCCGCACCCAGTGCCGCTTGCGCCAGCCGCTCTTCGCCCATGCGCTTGCTCGCGGCATAGTGCGACAGATGCGGCGCGCGCGCCGCGAGCGAGGAGATGAGGATAACCCGGCGCAGCCCCGCCATAGTCGCGGCCTCTGCCACATGGGTCACGCCATCGGCATTCACCCCCAGAAAATCCGCCAGATCACGCCCGCGCACCTGCCCGGCCACATGAACGACCGATTGCGCGCCCGTCATCAGCTTGGCCAGTGCCGCCTTGTCCGACAGGCTCCCCGTCACCGTTTCCAGCAGCGGATGGGTGATCCCCATACCCTGACGATGCACCAGCGCGCGCACCGGGCGTTCGGCATCCAGCAATTGTCCGATCAGGGCGCGCCCGACAAAGCCGGAGGCGCCCGTGACGGCCACCGGGCCGGTCATGCGATGTAACGGACCTGCGGCATCGTCTCTTCAACGGGCATGGTCGCGACAGGGTCTGGCGTGGGCTGGACCTTGGCGGCCTGACGTCGACCGAGGTAATCAAGGCGCGCCCGCGCCCGTGCCAGCTTGCCCGAGGACGTGCGCGGCAAGGTGCGGGTCGGCACCAGTTCGATGACGCAATCAATGCCATATTCAGACCGCACCAACGAGGCGATGGTCTTGATCAGGCGCGCACGCTTGATCTCGTCACGCTCACGGCATTGCAGAACGATCACAGCCGTTTCCTGTTGATCTTTCTCCGAGGGCACCGAGAAGGCAGCCGCATCGGTATAGTTGATGCCCGGCTGCGTCTTGGCCAGATATTCCAGATCCTCGGGCCAGATGTTGCGGCCGTGGATGATGATCATGTCTTTCTGGCGCCCGGTCACGAACAACCTGCCATTCGCCAGATAGCCGATGTCGCCCGTATCGAGCCAGCCATCCTCGCTCAGACATTCGCGGGTGATCGCCTCTTCTTGAAAATAGTGGCTCATCACGCTGGGGCCGCGCAGGTGGATCACACCGGCCTGACGCTCGGGCAGGTCGCGGCCATGCTCATCGCGGATCGCAATTTCAAACGTGGGCAGCAGCGCGCCGCAATCCACGTACCGCGCAACGCGGCGTTTGGATTTCTGCGCCTCTTCCAAGTCGAGCGGCTTGGCGATGCTGTCTTCCTGCATGGTTTCGGCATCGACATAGTCGATCTTGAGCTCCTCATCGAGCCCGGCAAAGCTGATGCCCAACGAACATTCAGCCATGCCATAGCAGGGCAGGAACGCGGTCGGTTTAAAGCCCGACGGTGCCAGCGCCTCGGCAAAGCGGTTGAGCGGCTCGGGATTGATCATCTCGGCGCCGACACAGGCCACGCGCAGCGCGCTGAGATCCCATTGCTCGGCATCGCTCTGGCGCACGCGCATCGCGGCAAGATCATAGCCAAAGGGCGGGCCAGAGGTGATCGTGGTGCGGTTGGCCGACATCATTTCCAGCCATTTGCGCGGCCGCATCGCGAAATCCTGCGTGCCAAGGAAATCGACCGAACGTTGGGTCGCCATCGGCATCATGATAAAGGCGACAAGGCCCATGTCATGATAGAACGGCAACCAAGACCCAAAGCGGTCCTGCTCGGTCATCTTGAGACCGTTGGTGGACATATCGTTGATATTGGCGAGCACCGTTGTGTGGTTGATGACCACGCCGCGCGGAAACCGAGTGCTGCCCGACGTATACTGGATATAGGCGATGCTCTCGGGCGAAACGGTCGGCAGCTCGCTTGTCGAGGACGTCAGGCGGTCAAAGTCATCCGGGGTTCCGACAAAGGTGAGGTCAGCGCCGGCGGTGGCTTCTTCGAGAAAGCTCATCCATTCGGTCGGGGCCATCGCCACGGATGCACCGCAATTCTCGATCAGGCCGCGCAACTGTGCGACATAGCCGGCATGACCGCCGATATGCATGGTGGCCGGCAGCGGCACGGGCACCAGCCCGGCATATTGGCAGGCCCAGAAGAAGCGCACGAAATGCGGCGAGGTTTCGGCCACCAGACCAACCCGCGCCCCCGCCTCAAGCCCAAGGCCAATCAGACGACGCGCGAGCGCGATCACTTCGGCCTGCAAATCGGCATAGGTGGAGCTTGCATAAAGTTCGCCACGCGCATTGTAGAAGTTGACGCCCGTGTCGCCCTTGGCGGCATAGTCGAGCGCCGCGATCAACGTCGTGAAGTCTCCGCGCCGCAACGCGAGCCCATGCGAACTGCCTGTCGCCTGCATCTCAATTTTCCTTATTTCGCTTCCGACTGATGTCGGTTTGTCCTCTTTGATACCAGTTATATGGCATCTGGCGGTCTACTGACACAAGCTGGCGTTTCCGGTCAAGAGAGTGACCGAACGCGTGTCAGGCCGGTTTGACCGCGAAAATGGCCTCTTTGCATCTGTCGCGGATCGTCGGAAATACGCGTCTTATGACCCTCTTCCCCAACGGGTTCCCAAAAGGCGCAGGCGGATAGACCGGCCCTGTGGATCAGCGCTTAAGCCCACCGCCAATATCCGTATGATCAGGGTCAAGTTCGGAGCGGATTGTCATGCGGAGGCAAGCCGGAGCAAACAGATCATCCTATGCTGGAACTCTTTCGGCGCGATGGAAAGAGATGTACTATTAAACCTTTTAAAAATAAGTACTTATATTTTTTTCATGCTGAGGCGTCATCGTCATCCGTCTGAGGGCAACAGCCTTGGGGTGGTTCTTACCGAGCATGGAATGTGGGACACTGAACGGACTCAGAACCACTCAGCCTAGTGCCCGTCGCCCTAATCTCTGTTCACAGCCAGTTCTGGAGAGGACCGGACACCCCCTGCAACGACATGCGCGCGGGCCATGATAGAGCCGCTGAAAATGACGCGGGCAGTGGGTAAAACAACATAGGCAACAACTTGCCCCTGATGTCACATTTGGTTTCCAAGCCGTAACATAAACACAAGATACGCGAGGCCTGCGGCGTGGTGCTTGCAATAACACGCTCTGGACGCCGCGAAAAGCGGTGCGAAAGAATCCCGCTCGTCACCTCGGAACTCGCCCCTGACGGCGGTAGAGGAGGAGCGTGCCGCCCTGATCTTCGCGCGACCTTTTAGCGGACCTTTGCATGTAGCGGACCTTTGCATGAAACCGGGTCTCTCTGCATTCCGACAACGGTGGCTTCATGGCTGGTCCGGTACGGGCATGGAATCGCCCGCCTCACCTCAGAGGTCGCTCCGAAAGTGGCAGCTTTGAAGGATGTCGGATCTGCCGAATGCGGACCGAACATCGCGGGCCGTCATCATCGAGACCAACTTTGAACTGTGACTGCCCATGCAATTTTGATGTGGCCACAAATACCCGAGTATTTGGCCAAATGGCGGAGCGGGAGGGATTCGAACCCTCGAGACGGTTCCCCGCCTACACACTTTCCAGGCGTGCGCCTTCGACCACTCGGCCACCGCTCCATCGGGCAGGTTCTAGCCGCAGGGGGGCGGGGTTTGCAAGGGGGAGTTTGCGCAGGCAGGCGGGAAAAATTGGGGTGTCGCCTTGAGGCTGATTGCTGCAAGGTTCTGTCGGAAATTTGTCAGTGCTGCCGCTTTTTGGCATTTCGGGGGCAGATCGCTTTTGTAACCCTGCCCCTCAAGCATAAGGCAAAGGCAGGACAGGCTGTGACGGGTTATGATTATGTTATTGTCGGCGCAGGCTCGGCTGGCTCTGTGCTGGCGGATCGGCTGAGCGCGAGCGGGACGTATTCCGTCTTGATCCTCGAAGCGGGTGGCCGGGGGCGCAGCCCTTGGATCGCCCTGCCCCTTGGCTATGGCAAAACCTTCTTTAACGAGCGCGTGAACTGGAAATACGAGTCCGAGCCAGAAGAGACGCTGGACGGTCGCAGAGGCTATTGGCCACGCGGCAAGACCGTGGGCGGATCAGGCGCGATCAACGCGCTGGTCTACGCCCGAGGCCTGCCGCATGATTTTGATGATTGGGAGGCTGCGGGCGCCACCGGCTGGGGCTGGGAGCAAGTGCGCCAAACCTATGAGGCACTGGAGACCCAAGTGGCTCCTGATGGAGCGCGGCGTGGCAACGGGCCGATCACGGTGCAGGATGTGTCGGATCAGATCCATCCGGTGAACCGGCACTATTTCGCAGCGCTTGACGAACTGGGCCTGCCCCGCACCGAGAACATCAACGATCCTGCGGGCGAAGGGGGCGCGGTCTACCGGATCAACACGGCAGGCGGTTTGCGCAATTCATCGGCGCGTGCCTGCCTCAAACCGGCGCTGAAACGCAGCAATGTCACGCTGGTGACCGGCGCCTTGGTGGAGCGGATCGCGTTTGACGGGACGCAAGCGGTGGCGGTGCACTATCGGCGCGGCACCCAAGCGCATGTGGTGCGGGCCGGACGTGAAATCATTCTGAGTGCCGGGGCTGTCACCTCGCCGCGCCTTTTGCAGCTCTCGGGAATCGGCCCTGCGGACCTCTTGCGGCAGCATGGCATCACACCGCTGCGCGATTGCGCTGATGTCGGCGGCAATCTACAGGATCACCTGGGGATCAACTATTATTTCCGCGCGACAGAACGCACGCTCAACAACGATCTGGCCCCGTTTATGGGCAAGGTGCGGGCCGCCTTGCGTTTTGCGCTGACGCGGCGCGGGCCTCTGGCCCTGTCGGTCAACCAATGCGGTGGCTTCTTTCGCTCAAGGCCCGGCCAGAACCGGCCCGATCAGCAACTCTATTTCAACCCCGTTACTTATACGACCACACCCGCGGGCACCCGGTCTGTGGTGCGGCCTGATCCCTTTCCGGGCTTTATCATCTGCTTTCAACCTTCGCGCCCGACCAGCCGGGGGCGGATTGACATCAGCGGTCCCGATCCCGAGGCCCCGCCCCTGATCCAGCCCAATTCACTGGCGACCCAAGAGGACTGCGCTCAGGTGATAGCCGGGGGCAGGCTCTGTCAGCGGCTGATGTCCACAAAGGCGCTCGGCGGTCTGGTCGAAAGCGCGATGTACGAGGATCTGCGGACCATGGACGATGCCGCGCTCCTTGCGGATTTCCGCAAGCGCAGTGGCACGGTCTTTCATCCGGTGGGCACCTGCCGGATGGGTGCAGATGCCAATCACTCTGTGGTCGATCCTCGTCTCAGGGTGCATGGCGTGACAGGGTTGCGGGTGGTCGATGCCTCGGTGTTTCCCAATGTCACCTCCGGCAATACGAACGCTCCCACGATGATGTTGGCTTGGCGGGCGGCCGATCTGATCCTCGAGGATGCCTGAGCGCCACTTTAAATGGCAGCGGAGCGGTGAAATAGCTGATTTTACCGCTTAAATGCGTCGTTCGGCGATTGTCACCTGCCTGGAAATTCCCGATACTCAGGCGCAACAGCATGCCAAGGACAGGCCAGACCGTGACCGCAAGAGAGCACGACCATCACCCCGGCCCGAGCACGCCGGAATTTCAACGTATTCGCACTGTGGCACAGATCATCATTGCCTTTGCAGTGGTGCTGTTTCTGTTGGTGCAAGCGCGGTTCCTGCTGATCTCGTTGGCCACGGCGATTATCCTCTTCAGCCTGACGTCGGATGCGATCAATTCCATTGCCCGCCTGCGGCTTGGTCCGGTGCGGGTGCCCAACTGGCTGGCCAGCATTGTGGCCTTGCTCCTGATCTCGGCGGCGCTGCTCAGCCTCTCAGCGGTGATCCTGTCACAGCTCAACACGGTGCTCTCGACGACGCTGGCCTATACCGACCGTGCGCCACAAGCGATGTCCGCGATGGTGGCATGGTTGGGACCGGATGCCGAAAAAGCGGTGTTCAACGCGGTGGCGACGCTGGATGTGGCAGGGTATCTGCGCACTCTGGCCGGGCAGGCTGGCGGCCTCATGCAGGCCACGGTTCTGGTGATCCTCTTCGTCGGCTTCCTCTTTGCCGAACGCATCTGGTTCACAACCAAGCTCGAGAGCCTCTTTGGCGATGCCAAACAGGCCGAACGGGTGGGCCGGATCGTCAGCTCCATCATTCACCGCGTGAACTATTACCTTCTGGTCAAAACCCTCGTCAGCGTCGTGACGGGCCTCATGGTTTACGGTGTCGCGCGCTACTTCGCGCTCGATCTGGCCGGGGCCTTGGGGATTCTCACCTTCGTGCTCAATTACATCCCCTCGATCGGCTCGATCGTGGCGACGGTGCTCGTGGCTCTGGTGGCCTATGTGCAATTGGCCGATGGCACTCTCGCGCTGGTGATCTTTCTGATCGTTGGGATTATCCAGTTCTTGAACGGCAACATCATCGACCCGATGCTAATGGGCCGCGCGCTGCGGGTGTCCTCCTTTGGCATCATCATCAGCCTTGCCTTCTGGGCGGCGGTCTGGGGGATACCGGGTATGTTTCTGGCAGTGCCGATCATGGTGGCACTTATGATCGTGTGCAGCCATGTGCCGGGGCTCCGCGCCATCGCTATCCTGCTGTCCCGCGAAGGGCTGCCGGAAACCGATCAGGATCTAGATGCCCCGACCCGCCGACGTGGGTAACACGTAAAGGGCTGACCTGAGGCGATGTTTCTTTTCGGGAAATCCGAAGCAGCCTTTCAGCGCCTGAAAAAACCGGATCACCGCCCCGGCAAATCTCTTGCTCCACGTCGCTGCACGGCCCATTCCTCATAGGAAAGGAGACCCTGCCATGTCGATCACCCCCTTGAAAACCGCCCCCGGAGAGCCGCCACAGACCGCGCATGACGTGGCCGATACCGTCCAGATCATGCTGGCCCGGCTGCGCACCGGCGGCGCTCAGGTGGCGCTGGAATATGCACGGCAACTGGATGGCTGGCGCGGGGCAATCACGGTCACGCGCGCTGAAGTCGACGGGGCAATCGCCCGCATACCGCAATCGCTCAGGGATGATATCGCATGGGCACATGACAATATTTCGTGCTTTGCCGCTGCACAGCGCGCCACGGCACAGGATATGGAGATCGAATTGCGTCCCGGACTGCGCGCGGGTCAGCGCCAGATCCCGCTGCAGGCTGCAGGCTGCTATGTGCCGGGCGGGCGCTATAGCCACATCGCCTCGGCGCTGATGACCATCGCCACGGCACGCGAGGCTGGTGTCGCCGATATCACCGCCTGTTCGCCCCCCTGCGGCGATCAGGGGATCCCCGATGCGATGCTCTATGCGATGGATCTGGCCGGGGCCACGCGCATCCTGACCATCGGCGGGGTGCAGGGCATCGCCGCCATGGCCCTTGGCCTCTTTGGTGCGCCCGCGGCGGATATTCTCGTCGGTCCCGGCAATGCCTATGTGGCCGAGGCGAAGCGGCAACTCTTTGGTCCCATCGGCATCGACATGTTCGCAGGCCCGACTGACAGCCTGATCCTTGCCGATGACACGGCCTGCGCCGAAACCGTCGCCGCCGATCTGGTCGGACAGGCGGAGCATGGCGCGAATTCACCGGTCTGGCTTGCCACCACTCACGAACCCTTGGCCAGATCGGTGATCTCCCGCGTGCCCAGCCTCATCGCCAGCTTGCCGGAGCCAAATCGCAGCGCGGCTGCCGCCGCGTGGCGCGATCTGGCAGAAGTCGTGCTCTGCGACACCCCCGAGGATATGGCGCAATACGCAGATCAAAAGGCGCCCGAACATCTGCATGTGCAGGCGCGCGACCTGCCGTGGTGGCTGGGTCGCCTGCGCGTCTATGGCTCGCTCTTTCTGGGTGAGACCACCACCGTTGCCTTTGGCGACAAGGCGGCTGGGCCCAACCACGTCTTGCCCACCTCTGGGGCCGCGCGGTATACAGGGGGGCTATCTGTGCATAAGTTCCTCAAAACCGTCACATGGCAAGAGGTGGACGACCGCGCGCTGCCTGATCTCGCGCGTGTCACGGCCAGCCTCAGCCGGGCCGAGCGGATGGAAGGGCACGCGCGCAGCGCCGACATCCGTTTGACCCCCGCACCCGCTGCGGCAACCTCCACAGGGTAAAATCCTATCTATGAAAACTGTTGGCATTCTGGGGGGCATGGGCCCCGAAGCGACCATTCTTCTGATGCAGAAACTGCTGGCCGCCGTGCCCGCACGCGACGACAGCGATCACATCCCGTTGATCGTTCACCAGAACCCGCAGGTTCCCAGCCGCATCAAGGCGCTGATCGAGGGCACTGGAGAAGACCCCGGCCCGATCTTGGCGCGCATGGCGCGGGATCTCGAGGCGGCAGGTGCACAGGCACTGGCGATGCCCTGCAACACCGCGCATCACTATGCGCCAGCCGTGGTGGCGGCCACATCCCTGCCGTTTCTCAATATGTTGGACCTCACAGCCGAGGCGCTCGCCGCCCAAGGCGCGCGCCGGATCGGCATGCTCGCCTCGCCTGCGACGCGGCTTGCGGGCGTCTTTGCCGCGCCCTTTGCCGCGTACGGGCTGACACCCGTCTTCTTGCCTGACGACAGCGGCATCCTGGCGCTCATCCGCGCGGTCAAAGCCGGAGAATCGGCAGATTTTCTCAAACCCCGGCTCACCCATGAGGCAGAGGCGCTCTTGGCTGAGGGGGCGGATCACCTGGTGGTGGCCTGTACGGAACTGTCCTTGATGACAGACGCCTTGCCCCGGACGGCACCGCATACGGACAGCTTGGATTGCTTGACAGGTGCAATTGCGAGTTTTGCGCAGAAGGGAGCGCCGCAAGAGCGCCTCTGACGGCTCTCAGCCGTCCAGATGCAGATAGACCCGGCGGTTCTGGCGGCCCTTCTTTTCGAATTTGCCCAGTCTGAGCCGCCCGATCTCGCCGGTGCGCGCCACATGTGTGCCGCCGCAGGGTTGCAGATCAACCTGATCTGCCCCCTGCCCGATCCGCACCAAGCGCACCCGGCCAGAGCCCATGGGCGGAGCCACCGACATGGTCTTGACCAGTCCGGGATTGGCGCGCAATGCGTCATCGGTGATCCAGTCTTCTGTCACTGGCAGATCCCTGTCTACCAGTTGATTGAGATAATCCTCAAGCGTGTCACGGTCGGTCGGCGCCTCGGGCATATCGAAATCAAGACGGCTGCGTTCCTCGGCGACGGCCCCGCCCGAAACGGGCAATGGGATCACCACCGACAAGAGGTGCAGCGCCGTGTGCATCCGCATCAGGCGGTGCCGCCTTGGCCAGTCGATCGTTTGCCGCAGAGCGGTGCCAACGGGCGGCAAAGGCTGCGGCTCTGCCGCGACAAGGGCAATAGCCGCACCGTCGGCCTTGACCGCCGTGGCAATCGGCAGGCTACGCCCCCGCCACTCAAGCCGCCCACTGTCGCCCGGCTGCCCGCCACCAGTGGGATAGAACAGGCAATGGTCCAGCACAATGCCCCCCTCCGGCGTATGGGCGGTCACGACCGCCTCGGCCTCGGTCTGATAGGCATCCTGCCGAAAGAGCGCTCGGGTCATCGCCCATCCCCCCCACCGTCGCCGTCAACATCGCCTTCGGTCAGGCCGGCCGGCGCGCGGCTGGTTTGGCCTTCGGCCTCAACAGGTGGCTCTTGAGGCGTGCTTGTCGGGGTACGAAACCAGATATCCTGTTGCGGGAATGGAATCTCGATCCCCTCCTCGGCAAAGCGGCGCGCGATTTCGTGGTTCATATCGGATTTCACGCTGGCCACCCAATTCACATCGCGCAGGATGGCGCGGATCTCGAAATCCAGCGAACTTGCCCCGAAACTCTGGAACAGCACCGTCGGCGGCGGCTGCATCAGCACCATCGGATGCGCCTCGGCCACGTCGCGCAGGATACTTTCCACCCGGCGCGTGTCAGTGCCATAGGCCACGCCCACCGGCACAATTACCCGGCCCACGGTATTGCCTCGGGTATAATTCGTCACCGTGCCGCTGACGAAATCGGCATTGGGCACAATCACATCTGTGCGGTCAAAGGTCTCGATCCGGGTCGAGCGCACCGAGATCGAGCGCACATAGCCATGCTGGCCGCCCACCTCGATCCAATCCCCTTCTGAAATCGGCCGCTCGATCAACAAGATGATGCCCGAGACAAAGTTGGACACGATGTTTTGCAGACCGAAACCGATGCCCACCGACAGCGCACCAGCCACGATGGCGAGCGAACTGAGATCAATTCCGGCACTGGTGATCGCGATCAGCGAAGCAAGGAAGATCCCGATATATCCGACGCCTGACACAATGGCATTGCGCCCGCCCATATCGAGTTTGGTTTTGGGCAGGATCGAGTTCTTGAGGGTCCCCTGAACCAACCGCGTGAGCAAATAGCCGATCGTAAACACCGCCGCGAGCGTGAGAAACCCGGTGGGCGAAATGGTGATACCGCCAAAGCTGACGCCTTGGGTAAATCGCAACCACGCCTCATGCAGCTGTGCAGGCCGCGCCCCCCAGATGAGGGCAAAGATCGGCACCGACGCCAGCACAAAGACAAAACCTAGCAGCACCGGAAAGAGCGATTCCTCGGCGTTTTGCGAATTGCCGCGCAGCATGATGTAAACTTCGGTCAGGATGCGCTGCAACAGCAGCAGGGCTGCGATCATCATCAGCGACAGCAGCGCCGGCAGCATCATCGCCTCGGCGGCAGCCACATACCCGATGGCGGCCAACACGGGCGCAAGGATTGCCAAGGCCCAGAGCACGCGGGCCAGAATGCGCGCCAGTTTGCTGCGGAACCCGAGCTCGGATTCCGCCTCATCCGCCGTGGCGCGGTTGTGCTGCATCAAGAGCCGTGCCAGTCGCCACAACAGCAGCGACGCCACAACCATGATCGGGAAAATCAGAACGTTTCTGGCCTCTTCGGACCATCCAAATCCATTGGCAAGATCCTGAACATAGGCAAAACCCGCAACCACAAGGCCAAGCATCGCCCCGCATAGCCGTCCGGTATAGCGCTCTGCGGTCTCGAGGTTGAGCAGGGAAATTTGCAGATCATCACGCGGAAAGACGCGCAACGCCAACCAACGCGCCAAAAGGAAAATGAAAATCGCCGACGGGATGGACCCGATCACCAAGAGCCCCTTGGAGCCGAGCAATCCGGTCAAAGCCGCAGCAGCAACCAAAGCGATGGTGCCCAGATAGGGCAGAAGCCAGTCCCCGAGCGATATGGCAAAGGCAGAAAGACGCCGTCCTGCGGTCGGGGTTGATCCCAGAACCCGCGCGTAAAGACGGGTCGTCCAGATGCGTCCCCGGCTGATCAGAAAAATCCCGATCAGACAGAGAACAAAGACCCCCGGCAGACTGCCTTGGAACCGTTCCCGGCGAAAGGCGCTCTGCCAGTTGGTGGCGGTTTCTGCACGCAACGTCTCTACAGTGCGATAGAGCGTCTTGACCGCCTCGGGCCAGTGCAATGGATTGACGGGCGACGGACCAAGACGCAACAGGGCCTCGGTCTGGCGGTTGCTGATCACCCGGTCGATCGCGCTCACCAGCCCCTCGGCACGGCTTCGGGCCAGTTCGGCCAACTTCACCGGAGCCTCGAGTCGCGCAAGGCGGCGCTTCAATTCCTCGCGCTGAGCGGCGATGTCTTCGGGTTCTTCGCCACTTTCAGGCACCGGCCCAAGCGAGTCAATCTGACTGCGCACCGTGGCTATCGCGGCGGCGTTGCTGCCTTGCATGTCAACGAATTGCTGACGCCAGCCATTGACCTGACTGCGCATGCTTTCGAGATCTTCGGTCGAGGCATCGGCATTTGTGATCATCTCGTCGGCGCTGTCCGCGAGATCTTCCCAGGCGACGTAATCCGGGGCGTCAGGGCTATGTTGGCCCTGCGCCAGACCGGATGGAACGTGAACAACCGCCGCGCTGAATGCCAGACAGAGGATCAGGCCAAGTTGCCGCAGCACCCGTGTCACCCTGCGAACACTCCGGGAATGGAGCGCGGCGCCTGATCGAGCCAATTCGGTGTCGGCAGGTTGTTGGCGCGCAGAAACTCAGGATTGAAGAGCTTGGATTGATAGCGTGTGCCGTAATCGCAGAGGATCGTCACGATAGTATGGCCGGGTCCCATCTCGCGGGCCATGCGGATGGCTCCGGCGATATTGACGCCGGTCGAAGCGCCCATGCACAGCCCCTCGTGTTGAAGGAGATCAAAGACGATGGGCAACGCCTCGGCATCGGGAACCTGACAGGCGAAATCGGGGGCGAACCCCTCAAGATTGGCTGTGATGCGGACCTGCCCGATGCCTTCGGCGATCGACGAGCCTTCGCTCTCCAACTCGCCGTTGGTGTACCAGGAATAGAGCTTGGCCCCCATCGGATCGGCGATTCCCACCTTGACGCCCTTGGGCTGCAACGCCATGCCGACCCCCGCCAATGTGCCGCCCGATCCCACCGCGCAGATGAACCCATCGACCTTTCCACCCGTCTGATCCCATATCTCGGGTCCGGTGGTCTCGATATGCGCCTGACGATTGGCCACATTGTCGAACTGGTTGGCCCAAATCACGCCATTGGGTTCGGTTCTGGCAAGCTCGGATGCCAGCCGCTCGGAATAGCGCACAAAGTTGTTGGGGTTGGAATAGGGCGCTGCGGGCACCTGAACCAGATCGGCCCCAGCGAGGCGGAGCATGTCCTTTTTCTCCTGACTTTGCGTTTCAGGGATCACGATCACTGTCTTGAACCCAAGCGAGGCCCCAACCAGCGCCAGACCGATGCCGGTGTTGCCAGCGGTGCCTTCGACAATCGTGCCACCGGGTTTCAGGTCACCGCGCGAAATGGCGTCACGGATGATGAAGAGGGCAGCCCGGTCCTTGACCGATTGACCGGGGTTCAGAAATTCGCATTTGCCGAGGATTTCACAGCCGGTTTCCTCACTGGCGCGACGCAGACGAATAAGGGGAGTATTTCCCACGGCTGCGGCCAGATCCTGTGCGATGCGCATCTCTCATGCTCCTGTGGTCAAAGTGTTGTCTTGGTTTAGGCGCTCGGATGCTGGAACTCAAGCCGATGCGCGCAGGCGCGCGCGTTCGCGCTCCAGCCAGATCAAACTCAGGATCAACGGACCGTTGTTCGCTTCGCCAGTTCGGAGCAGTGCCATTGCACGTTCAAAATCAATGACATGGGTGCGGATGTCTTCATGTTCCGTGGCCAGACCGCCCTGGCCCGTATCGGTATCGGGCAAGTCGCAAACGCCAAGGAAAATATGGAAGAACTCCGTAGAGTAGCCCGGTGTGCAGTAATGCGCGGAAATCTTCTCGAGATGGCGCAGTGTCAGCCCCGCTTCTTCCAGACATTCGCGCCGTGCCGCATCTTCCGGTGACTCGCCGCCATCTATACGGCCTGCGACGGGTTCCAGCATCCAAGGGTGCGGATCGCCGCGCCCATAGGGGCCCATGCGAAACTGTTCAACAAGCAGCACCCGGTCGCGGACTGGATCATAGGGCAGCACCAATGCAGCGTCTGTGGCAACAAAAACCTCACGGCCCAGGGTGGCGCTCATAGTCCCGTCAAAGCGCGGATGGCGCAGCGTATAGGCACGAGACAGAAAGAAACCGACGTGGGTGATCTCGCACGCCATATCCTGAACCTGATCGGCATGGGTTGAGCTGCGCAGGCTGGCCGGGGCCGATTGGCGCGCGGCAACCCTGCCGCCCGCGCGCGACAGGATCATTGGCAGGCGGTCCGCCAGATCAGCGGCGGTCACGCGGTCTTTGACGATCATGATTTCACGCGCAGCCGCTTGCAGGATGGCCCCTGATTTTGCCACCCACTCTTGGGGATGCCACGCGCAGCGCCCCGGTCGACCGGGAAACACCAGCACATCACGCTCTGTCCCATCCTGCACGACCACAAGTCTCTCAACCGGGCCCAACCCCAGCACCTGTGCGAGATAAGAGAGCCGCGCCACGGCGTCAGCACCTGAGATCAAGAGACCTTCGGCATTGCCCTGCCCCGCGCTCAGGCCAGAAACCGGCACGGGTTCGTCACACAGGGTAATCGCTAGTCCCGGCGCTTGGGCTGGACGGACATGCGCATCGCCGATCACGGTCTGAAGCAACATCGGGGTAGCCAGCGGACCATAGATAAAGAGCGGTTCCGTCAGGACCACCTGTGCGACACCCATTCCGAAACGATCCCGACGACAATCCCGCCCGTGACCAGCAGACCGATCAGTGGTCCGTGGATCATCAGGCTGC
Source organism: Roseovarius sp. MBR-51 (assembly GCF_053628575.1). Taxonomy (NCBI): domain Bacteria; kingdom Pseudomonadati; phylum Pseudomonadota; class Alphaproteobacteria; order Rhodobacterales; family Roseobacteraceae; genus Roseovarius; species Roseovarius sp. MBR-51. The sequence goes on along the minus strand of NZ_JBRJGQ010000006.1, from coordinate 192,401 downwards.
CATATTCCACAATCAGTTCAAACATCGACATAACGCCCTCGACGACCCCGTCGTACCGATTGTCGAGCGCGCGCTTGAGCATCTCGTTGAGGCTCTGGAGAAAAAGCGCCCAGAACACCAGCGCGCCGACACCCGTCAATCCGGCGCTGAACCCCTCGGCATAGCCAAAGCCCAACCGCTTGCCGGTCACGCGCCAGCCGCAAATCGCGCCAAGGACAACGTTGACCACATTGAACCAACCGAAATTGGTATCTTCGGGCATGAGAGGGCGAAAGATCTCTGATCCGTACCACCCCAATGCGCCCAGACCGATCGCTGCGACCAGCCTCCCGGCAGTTGGCATGTGATCTGTGACGGGCATCTATCCGGGCCTTGTGATGGTGATCTGTGTCACATCGCAACTACCGCCTTTGAAGGCCCCCGCGCAAGAGGTCAGGTAGAAATTCCACATCCGGCGAAAGCGCTCGTCAAAGCCCATTTCGGCAATCGCGTCCCATTTGTCGTTGAAAGTCTGGTGCCACCGGCGCAGGGTCTGGCTGTAACTCTCGCCAAACTCGATGGAGCGCGCGACGTTGAGACCTGCCCGCTCGATTTCTGCGCGCAGCGCGGTGGGGCTGGGCAACATGCCACCGGGAAAGATGTATTTCTGGATGAAATCCACATCGGTGCGGTAGCTTTCCCACCGCTTGTCTTCGACCGTGATGATCTGCAGCGTGGCCAGAGCACCGGGATTGAGGCGCTCGCGCAGGCTGTCAAAGAACACGGGCCAATACCGTTCGCCCACCGCCTCGAACATCTCGATACTGGCGATGCCATCGTAGGTGCCGCGCTCGTCGCGGTAGTCCTGCAACTTGAGCGTGACCCGGTCCGACAGGCCCGCACGCGCCATCCGGTCGCGCGCATATTTCAACTGCTCCGCGCTGATCGTGAGGCCGGTCACGCGCAGCCCGCGTTCCTTGGCGGCATATTCGGCAAAGCCGCCCCAGCCACAACCGATTTCCAGCACATGATCGCCGGGTTTCACCCCCATCTGATCCACCATGCTGGCATATTTGGCGATCTGCGCCTGTTCGAGACTGTTTTGGCCGGGCTGAAAGATCGCGCTGGAATAGGTCATCGTTTCATCCAGCCAGAGGCTGTAGAACTCATTGCCGAGATCGTAGTGATAGCTGATGTTGCGGCGCGCTTGGGTCTTGGAATTGCGCTTGAACCAGAACCGGATGCGCTCGTAGATCTGCGCCACCCGCTGACCGGGATAGCCGTTGTAAATCCCGTCATTGTCATCGTTGAGCAGATCCATGAACGCCTGCAAATCGGGCGTGGACCAATCCCCATCGAGATAAGCCTCGCAAAACCCAAGATAGCCCTCGCGCACAAGGCGCGCAAAGACCTCGGGATCGTGGATGTCCAGCACGGCCACCGGGCCGGGGCGCTGTCCCTCGGCGCGGAACACACGCCCATCCGGCAAGCGGATATCGAGCCTCCCGGCGTCGATCTGACGGGCCACGCCGAAGCAACGGGAAAAATAGCGCGGCAGGCCTGTCTGGCCGGTGGTGTCGGTCAGGATCATGCGCTCGGTCCTCTTGTTATCTGTCAGTGCAACAGCCGTTGGCCCAGCGGTCAAGTCGGTCATGGCTCAGAACTCCCGTGCTTCATAAGCCGCAAGTGCGCGATTTCGGCCTCTGGCAAGATCGACCAACCGGTTGGGATAGGAGGATGTCGACGACAGACCCCAACGGCGGGGAATGGCCTCGAAATAGTCAAGCGCCGTCGCGGGGGGGTGCCCCTGTCCCTCGGCTATCCATCGACGGGTATAGGCACCGTCACGGTCGAATTTTTCCAACTGCGTTTCGGGGTTGAAAACCCGGAAATAAGGGGCGGCATCCGGGCCGCATCCCGCCGCCCATTGCCAGCCCATCGCGTTCGAGGCCGGGTCCCAATCCGTGAGGCAGTCGGCGAACCAGTCCAGACCAACCTTCCAATGCGTCATCAGGTGCTTGGTCAGATAGGACGCCACGATCATCCGCGCGCGGTTGTGCATCTTGCCTGTCACATACATCTCGCGCAGGGCGGCATCGACAAAAGGCTCTCCGGTGCGGCCCTGTTTCCACGCGATGACGTCGGGATGCTCAGCATCGGTAGACCACGGAAAGGCATCCCAATCCGTCCGCCAATTGTCCGTCAGGATATGTGGCGTGTGATACATGAGATGATAGGCAAACTCGCGCCAGACCAACTCCTTGAGCCAATGTTCCGCTCCCTGTGCCCCAGCATGCAAGGCCCGCTGACCGGCATGCCAACATTGCCGGGGCGAAATTTCCCCGTAGGTCAGGTTTTCAGAGAGGCTGGATGTGGCCTCCACCGCCGGAAAATTGCGCGCGTCCTTGTAGTCCGCGATGGCTCCGTCGGTGAAGGCGTGCAGGCGATCCATTGCCGCCGCTTCGCCCACACGCTGATAGGGCAGGCAAACCTTTGCACCACGCACCATCGCCGCCCCCATATTCCAGTCATCCAGGCCATCACTGACGGGCCAAATGTCCGGGGCCAGGATCGTTGACGGCGCCCGAAGAGGCACCACCACCTCGCGATCCTTCACCGCGCGCCACATCGGACTATAGACGCGGTAGAACCCGCCGGTCTTCGTCTCGACAGTCCAAGGCTCGAACATCACATGACCGGCATGGCTCTGCGCGGCTACGCCATCCTCACGCAACGCGGATTTAACCGCCTTGTCGCGTTCGATTGCCTGCGGATCATAGAGCCGGGACCAATGCACAGCCCCTGCCCCGGTCTCAGCCACCAGTGCCCGCAGGATCTCAAGGGCAGAACCGCGACGCAGGATCAGACGGCTGCCTTTGTCCTCCAGATCGCGCGCCAAAGATGCCAGCGACAGACCCAGCCGCCATTTCGGCGCGGCCCCCAGCCCCGCCACGCTCTCATCATGGATAAACACTGGTATGATCGGCCCACCGCCCTCGACCGCGGCACAGAGCGCCGGGTGGTCCGCCAGACGCAAATCGCGTCTGAACCATACAATTGTTGGTGATTTCACCGTCATCCCCTGCCCCGGTCTTTGGTGGGTATACGGTTCGTCTCAGCGGACGGATCAAAGAATATCATCAAGCGCGGTCAAGAGTTTGTCCACCTCGTCGCGGGTCGTGTAATGCACGAAACTCAGCCGCAAAACGCCACGCTCGGGGTCTACACCCATGGCTGTCAGGGGCCGCACAGCATAGAAATCGCCACCCCCCGCCATGATCCCATGCCCCGCCAATTGCGCCGCCGCCTCGGCCCCCGCCCGGTTGAGGGCGACGGCCACAGTCGGTGCCTTTTGCCCGGCCTCCACCGGGCCGATCAACCGCGCCGAATTGCGATCCTTGAGAAAATCCAAGAGCGGCTGCAAAAGCGCTGTTTCATGCGCCCGCATGAGATCATGCACCCCTGCTGCCCGTGTCACCGCAGCGCCTGTGATCCCGTGATGCGCTGCCAGATCGTCGATATAATCCGCCATGCCCGCACTTGCAGCAACCTGCGCATGGTCCGGGCCCGCCGGCGTGAAACGCTTGTAGAGCGTGGCTGCGTTGAAATAATGCGCCTGATTGGGCAAGAGATTGCCCAATTCCCGCCGGATCACCATGATGCCCTGATGCGGCCCATAGGTCTTGTAGGCCGAAAAGAGGTAGATATCCGGCCCCATCCCGCCCACATCAGGCAGGCCATGCGGCGCGTAGCTGACCCCATCGACACAAACAAAGGCCCCGGCGGCATGCGCCAGCGCCGTAATCTCGACCACCGGGTTGATCGCCCCCACTACGTTCGAGCAATGCGGAAAACACACCAGCCGCACCCGGTCATCGAGCAGGTTCTCGAGGTCCGCAGGATCGAGCAAGCCACTCTCGGGATTGATCTTCCACTCGCGCACCTCAAAGCCCGCATCGGCCAACCGCCGCCACGGCCCGGAATTTGCCTCGTGATCCTGATTGGTGACGATGATCGCATCGCCCGGCTCCATCCACTGCCGGAACGCTTGCGCGAGAACATAGGTGTTCTGCGTGGTCGACGGGCCGAAACTCAGCTCATCCGCGGCCACCCCCATCATCGCCGCCAAGCGCGCCCGCGCCTCGTCCATCTCGGCGCCTGCCAGTTGGCTGGCCGCATAGGGCGCATAGGGCTGCACCTTGCGTTGCCGGTAATACCGCTCCAGCCGCGCGATCACCGGGCCGCAGGTATAAGACCCGCCCGCATTCTCGAAAAATGCCTGCCCCGCAAGGCTCGGTTCCGCAAAGGCCGGAAATTGCGCGCGCACGAAATCGGTGTCGAGTGTCATATTTGTCCCCATTGTCCCTTTTGGCCGCCACAAAACAGCAAAGCCCCCCGGCACGCAAGCGCCGGAGGGCCTCAAGATGACAGTCATGGGAAGGTTAGAGGCTTTTCATTTCGCTCTGCAAGCCACGAAAGATCGCCCAGCACATCACCAACAGCACCAAAGTAAAGGGTAGACCCGTCGAAATCACCGCCGATTGCAGCGCCGCAAGGCCACCGCCGATCAAGAGCACAATGGCAACCGCCCCTTCAAAGATGCACCAGAACACCCGCTGCGCGACAGGCGCATCAACCTTGCCACCCGCCGTGATCGTATCAATGACCAGCGAGCCGGAATCCGAGGAGGTGACAAAGAACACCACCACAAGGATGATCCCGATGGTCGAGGTGATCGTCGCCAAAGGCAACGCATCGAGCATCTGAAAGAGCTTGAGCTCCAGCGGCGCATTCATGGCCGCGTCATATCCATCCGCAACAACCTGATTGAGTGCCGTGCCGCCGAACACGCTCATCCAGAGCACGCACACCAGCGATGGGATCAACAGCACGCAGATCAGGAACTCCCGCACCGTACGGCCCCGGCTCACACGGGCGATGAACATTCCCACAAAGGGCGACCAGCTGATCCACCACGCCCAATAAAACGCGGTCCAACCCTGCATGAAATTGGTGTCCTCACGCCCGAACGGATTGGAAAGCGCCAGGAGGTTCTGCAGATAGGCCCAGAGGCTGTCAAAGAAGAACGTCAGCAGAAAGATCGGCCCGCCCACAAGAAACACAAAGATCAGCAGCAGGCCAGCCAGCCCCATATTGATCTCGGACAGCACCTTGACCCCACCATCAAGACCCCGCACCACCGAAATGAGCGCAATCGACGTGATGCCGGTAATCAGCAGCACCAAGAGCAGGCTGGAATCCGGCACGCCACTGTCTTCAGTATTGCCATAGGTGATGCCAAGGAAACTGCGCGTTCCCTCTGCCGCGTCGCCAGATCCAAACAGGAACGTCAGACCCGACGCGGCCTGTTCCGCGCCAAAACCGAGCGATGTCGCGAGGCCAAAGAGCGTAGCAAAGACCGCCAGCGTGTCGATGGCATGTCCCCACCAACCCCAGACCCTCTCGCCCAGAATGGGATAAAACGCCGAGCGGAGCGTGAGCGGCAAGCCCTTGTTATAGCTAAACAGCGCCAACGCGAGAGCAACAACCGCGTAGATCGCCCAAGGATGCAGACCCCAGTGAAAAATTGTCGCCGCCATGCCCAATCGCGTTGCCGCTTGCGGATCCCCTCCTGCGGCACCGAGAGGCGCCCAATCGCTACGCGCCCCGTCCTCCATCGCCGTGCCGCCCAAGGCACTGGAAAAATGGCTCATCGGCTCTGACACCCCAAAGAACATGAGGCCAATACCCATGCCAGCGGCAAACAACATCGCGAACCAGCCGATATAGCTGTAATCCGGTGTCGCCTCATCGCCCCCCAGCCGCACCTTGCCGAACGGGCTGACAATCAGAAACAGACAAAAGATCACAAAGACATTGGCGGCAGTCAGAAAGAACCAGTCAAAGCCCTTGGTAACGGCCGAAAAGAGCCAGTCAAACACGCTCGCCGCCTGATCCGGCAGGGCCAGAGCATAGAAAACGAAGACCACGATCGACATCCCGGAGATGAAAAAGACCGGGTTGTGAATATCAAGGCCGAAAGGCCCGACATTGTCCTGCCCGATCGTATACTCCGTATCGATCACATCCGACTGCCCCTCTGGCGCAGGTATCCCTTGGTTTGTTGTTTCGTCGGCCATCTGGCCTCCTTTTCCTGTTTTCTTGGCTGCCAGCCCTGTTCCGTCACGGAGGATTGTCACCGCTCTGGCGCGGCGTGCGGCAGCGTTTCGGGTTCGGGCGCACAGCATGACCCCTACGCGAGCCGGGCCGCAGAGGCCGGTGTCTATCTCTGGCTTTTAGCAAAAAACCGCCAAGGGTCGCAACCCAATGACGGGAAACATGTAACTTTTCCGCCATCCCAATGTCGCAAACGTCATGCTCTTGGGGATTCGCACGCGGCATTTCAGGTCAATCCCGATGTCACTTTGGCGGCGCGGGGGCTCTGTTCGGCGAAACCCGGCACCCGACCTGCCCCCGATCCATGCCGCGAGGGTCGTATTCTGACCGCAGAGCGCCGGAATACCCGCTCAATATGCAGGCACCGCCATGAGAAAAAGCTCCGATGGGGAAGAGGCCGACTTCAGAGTCATAAAATATCCCCGCTCACGCAAAATGAACCAGGGATGTCACACATGAGTATTAAACCCCCCTTCACCGATCTCGAGATCAAGACCGCCCCACAGGGATTCTACGAGGGCTACAGCCTGCCCATCGCGCTGATCTCCAAAACCTCGATGGCGCTGTTGGTAATCTGGGCGCTGGTCTGGCCACTCAATGCCAATGCCACGCTCTCCAGCCTCAACTGGTATTTGCTGGAAGGGTTCAACACCTTCTATATCCTCGCCACGGGCATGTTCGCCTTTTTTCTCTTTATCGTGGCGCTCTTGCCTGCGACGGGCAAGCGACTGATGGGGCGCCACGGCGAACAGCCGGAGTTCTCCAATTTCTCATGGTTCTCGATGATGTTCGGCGCAGGGCTCGGCGTGGGTCTCATGGTCTTTGCCACGGCGGAACCACTGGGTCTCTGGGGCTCGAACCCCGAGACCGTGACCGGGGCTGTCACCGGCAACACCGCCGATGGCATCACCCCGGCCTACCGCTATACCTTCGCACATTACGGCTTTCACGCTTGGGCGATCTATGTGGTGACGGGGCTCAGCCTCGCCTATTACGCCTATACCCGTGACATGCCGCTCACGATCCGTTCGGCGCTGACCCCGCTTCTGGGACGCGCGGCCAATGGCCTCTTGGGCGATGTCGTGGATATCCTCGGCGTCGTGGCCACCATTCTCGGGGTCTCCGTCACCATCGGCTTTGGCGTGTCGCAATTCGTCGACGGCGTCTATGCGGTCAGCGGCATGGGCTGGCTGATGGACACCACCGGCGAGGCACCGAAACCCACGACAACAGGCCTTATCGCGGCACTTCTGGCGATCATGGGCCTGTCGATCCTTTCGGCGGTTTCGGGCGTCGGACGCGGCATCAAGTATCTGTCGAACATCAACCTCGTGTTGTCGGTCCTCCTCTTGCTGGTGTTCATCGTCTTTGGCTCCTTCGCCTTTGCGATGACGAAATATGCAACGGCGCTGGCCGATTACATCCTGCATTTTGTTTCGCTGTCTTTCAACGCCTATGGGCCACTCTCGGCCGAGGCCTTTGCTGCCGCCCTGCCCGCAGATGCCGCTCCTCTGGCCGGTGATCTCTTTGGCGGAGCCACCAATGCTTGGGGCAGCTATGAGGGCTTTGCCGGTGGATTGACCGGGGCTGCGGCAGAATTGCCGGACGCGACCAAACTGGCAGCCTATGAGGCGGGCACCCAAGGCCGTCTCTTTGGCTGGCAGGCGGGCTGGACGACCTTTTACTGGGCTTGGTGGATTGCCTTCTCGCCCTTCGTCGGGCTTTTCTTGGCGCGCATCTCCAAGGGCCGCACAGTGCGGGAGTTCATCTTGGGATGTGTCATTGCGCCGGCGCTGGTCTGCTTTGCCTGGATGACCATTCTCGGGGCCACGGCGATTGATCTGGAACTGAGTGGCGTGGCACAAGGCGCGATCATCGGTGCCTCCAATACCAACAAACTGTTTGTCACGCTCGGCTTCATGATTGACGGCGGGTTGCTGACGGGTGTCACCATCATGTGCGTGGTGCTGATCATGACCTTTCTTGTCACCTCTGCGGACTCGGGCATTCTGGTGATGAACACCATCATGTCGGGCGGTCAGGCGGAAACCGGCATCAAGCACCGGATCATCTGGGGCATCATCCTGACGCTGGTGATTGGCGCGCTGATCATCGCGGGCAATTCGGGCGCTGCCGCCGATCCGTTCGAGGCGCTCAAGAACGCCATGATCATCGGCGCGCTCCCGTTTGCCATCGTGATGGTGCTGATGGTCATATCGCTGACCAAGGCGCTTTACCGCGACCACCTGCGCGAAAAGCACGGGGTTATGGCCGAGCAACCGGCGGAGTGATCATAGAGACGTAAAACCAAAAGACGCCGCGCCCCCGCGCGGCGTCATTCTTTTTGACGTGCCCGGTCCCGATAATAGGCCAAGACATAAATCCGGATCGCCGTGGCCAAGCCTACGTCAACCCCGCGCCCTTCATCAATTTCAGCCGCCAAGACATTGAGCGCCATGGATTTTTCCTCGCAAATCTCGCGAAACGCTTGCCAAAACTCATCCTCGAGCGACACGCTGGTGCGATGGCCGCGCAACGTGAGCGAGCGTTTGACCGGGCGCGCGCTCATCGCGGCCAGGGCTTGGGGGCTCTGCCCCCGTCCCGGACAGGGTCACGGCCTCTCCCGAGGTAGTCCAGATCAGATGAAACCGCCATCAATCCTTGTCCAGACGATGGTCATCGAGGGCGGCGCGCGCCTTGTCGGCCTGCGCTTGCTCAATCGCCTTCTGCGCCTTGGTTCGGCCAAAGCGCGCGGCATTCTCCTCCGCGCGGGCCTTTTCAGCGGCCCGCGCCTTTTGCTTGCGCACCCGGTTCAGATTGACCGGGGCGTCGCTCATTTCGGTCCGATCATGTCTTCGGGGCGCACCACGCGATCAAAGGTCTCGCCATCGACAAAACCAAGCGCAATCGCCTCTTCGCGCAGGGTCGTGCCGTTCTTATGCGCGGTCTTGGCGACCTTGGTGGCATTGTCATAACCGATCGTAGGCGCCAGCGCCGTCACCAGCATGAGGCTTTCCTGCATCAGCTTTTCGATGCGTGGGCCATTGGCCTCGATGCCATTGAGCATCCTCTCGGTGAAACTGTCAGCGGCATCACCCAAAAGCTGCATGGATTGCAATAGGTTATAGGCCATCATCGGGTTGTAGACATTCAATTCGAAATGTCCTTGGCTGCCCGCGAACTTGATCGCCGCGTCATTGCCCATGACATGGGCCGCCACCTGCGTCAGCGCCTCGGCCTGCGTCGGGTTGACCTTGCCCGGCATGATCGACGACCCCGGCTCGTTCTCGGGCAGGATCAATTCACCAAGACCCGACCGCGGACCGGACCCGAGAAAGCGAATGTCATTGGCGATCTTGTAGCAAGAGCCTGCGACGGTTGCGAGCGCGCCGGACATGAAGACCATCGCGTCATGAGCGGCCAGCGCCTCGAACTTGTTGGGGGCGGTGACGAACGGCAAGCCGGTGATCTCAGCCATCTGCGCCGCCACGGTCGTATCCCAGCCTTTGGCGGTATTCAGGCCGGTGCCCACGGCGGTGCCGCCCTGCGCCAGCTCGTAAATGCCGGGAAGGCAGAGGTTCACCCGCGCGATCCCCTGCCGGATCTGATGCGCATAGCCCGAAAACTCCTGCCCCAGCGTCAGCGGCGTAGCATCCTGCGTATGGGTGCGGCCGATCTTGATGATGTCCTTGAACTCTTCCGACTTGGCCTCGAGCCCCGCCAAGAGCTTCTCCAGCCCCGGCAAAAGCACATCGCGCGCGGTCATAGCTGCGGCAATATGCATGGCCGTGGGGAAGGTGTCGTTGGACGATTGCCCCATATTCACATGGTCATTGGGATGCACCGGGTCCTTGGAGCCGATGACGCCGCCCAGAATTTCAATCGCCCGGTTGGCGATGACCTCATTGGCGTTCATGTTGGATTGCGTGCCCGATCCCGTCTGCCACACGACCAGCGGGAAATTGTCGTCGAACTTGCCCGAAATCACCTCTTGCGCGGCCTGAATAATCGCGTCGGCCAGACGCGCGTCTAATGTACCACTGGCCTTGTTGGCCTGCGCACAGGCCTGTTTGATCACACCGAGTGCGCGCACAATCGCGATGGGCTGCTTCTCCCAGCCAATCGGGAAATTCTGAATCGAGCGCTGCGTCTGCGCCCCCCAATATTTATCGGTGGGCACCTCAAGAGGGCCAAAGCTGTCGGTTTCGGTGCGGGTGGCGGTCATGGCAAAGCCTTTCGTGACAAGTTTGCCCCGTTCATACCGCAGTTGCACGAAATATCAATGCTGTATACGACGGAATACAGCGGGTCGCACCCGCGCGTTGCGCCTATGACTTGCGGAAACTGTCGAGGCTCACGACCTCGGCCTTGTTCGGACTCGGGTCATCATCCGGTGGCTCGGTATCGTCGAGGTCGTCGTCTTCCTCATCGACCTCTTGCGTCTCGAACCGCAGCCCGAATTCCACGGACGGATCAACAAAAGTCTGGATCGCGTCATAGGGCACATAAAGTCGCTCTGGCGCGTCGCCGAAATTCAAAGTCACGGCAAAGCCGTCATTGGTCACCTTGAGATCGTCATACCAATGCTGCATCACGACCGTCATCTCGGAGGGATAACGCTGTTTCAACCAGTTGGCGAGTTTGGCGTCGGGATGTTTGGTGTCGAAGGTGATGAAAAAATGATGTGCGCCCGGCAACCCCTCGGATTGCACCTTGCTCAACACCTCTTGGATGAGGCCGCGCATGGCACGGTGCATAAGATTTCCATAGTCGATTGATCGAGACATGTCGTACCCCGGGGAATTGCTGCATGTCAGCATAGGGGATTCTAAGCAAAACAAAAGACCTGCAATGCGCGGCTCAGATCAAAACATGAACCACCCCCGCCAGCGCCGCCATCAGCGCCAGTACCGGCACCATCGGCAGGCGCAACCCCAGCAGCAGCACGCCCGCGACCGCGACATAGACCGCATCACGCGGCGAAAAGCTGCTGATCTCGGGGCGGGGTCCAAATGCGCTCATCGTCACCTGACCGAAGAGCACATGCAGCGCGAACCACACCGAAAGGTTGAGGATCACCCCCACAACCGCCGCCGAAATCCCGGCCAATGCCCCCTTGAGACGGGGACGCGCGAGGATACGCTCGATATACGGCGCGCCGGTGAAAATCCATAAAAAGCAAGGAATGAACGTGACCCAGAGCGTAAGACAGGCCGCCAGCACCGCCATCCCGACCCCGCCCTGCGCATAGCCCGCCAAGAGACCCACAAACTCGGTCACAAGGATCAGCGGCCCCGGCGTGGTCTCGGCCAGCCCGAGCGCATCGATCATCTCCGCCGTGGTCAACCAGCCCTTGGTCGCCACCACCGTTTCGGTCATATAGGCCAGCACGGCATAGGCGCCGCCAAAGGTCACGACCGCCAGCTTGCTGAAGAAAAGCGCCAGATCCGTCAGGAACTCGGCCCCCATACCCCAAGCCAACAACACCGGCGCCGCCCAGAGCCCCCCCCAGACCAGCGCGGTCGTGACGGTCTGCGACAGCGGCACAGGGACAGGTGCGTCAAGCCCCGGCTCGGCCCTCACCCCCCGATGAGACCACCCCCCCCAGAGCGCCGCCGCCGCGATGATGAGCGGAAAGGGCACTGAGAGAAAGAACATCGCGACAAAACCCAAGCCCGCCAAGACCCAAGATGCCCGCCCTTTGAGCGCGCGCTGCGCAAGCTTCAAGAGCGCTTGCAACACGATCACCACGACCGCCGCCTTGATGCCCAGAAAGACCGCCTGCACCAGTGGCAGATCGCCGTAAGTGGCATAGCCAAGCCCAAGCACGAGGATCACCGCCGCGCCCGGCAGCACAAAGAGAAGCCCCGCGATCAGCCCGCCCAATACTCCGCGCAGACGCCAGCCCGCATAGGTGCTGAGTTGCATCGCCTCTGGCCCCGGCAAGAGCATGCAAAACGACAGCGCGCCCAAAAATTGCTGCTCGCTCAGCCAGCCGCGCCGTTCGACCAATTCGTCATGCATCATCGAGATTTGCGCCGCAGGCCCGCCAAAGCTCAGGAGGCCGATACGGGCAAAGCTGCGGAAAAGCTGGCTTGTGGATACATCCGTCATCTCTCACCCCCGCGCGGCTGGCCAGTCATGGCCCTCGTCAAATCCATCACGCGCCCAGCGATAAAGCGCATCGTAAAGCGTCATCCCAGCGTCCAACTGCGCAAGATCATCGCGATATTGCCGCGACAGCCCCACCGAAATCGCCAACAACCCTGCCGCTACCGGATGCAGATCATGTCTGTTGGTATCCGCCCCGCGCACGACAGCCGCCAGCCGCTGCAACGCGGGCGAGATCAAACCAAAGCTCTCAAGCATCGTGTCGAATGTGCAGGTCTCGCCACGGTGACTGAAATAAACGCCCTCGATGTCGAAGGGCGTCGCCCCAAAACGCTCGGCCACGCCCAAGACTTCGGAGGGCGAGACAAAGAGAAACCGCGCGGCTGGATCAACAAACCGCCGGATCAGCCAAGGACAGGCGATCCGGTCCACCTTGGGCCTGTGGCGTGTGACCCAGAGGGTTGCCCCCTCGACCGGCGCAGGCACCGCTGCAACAGGCACGCAGAGCGTCTCCTCGGCCGCACGCCAGGCTTGGATACCGCCCTGAAGATACTCGGCCTTCTCCCCCTCGCACGCGAGCAACGCCACCATCCCCTGACTGAGTTTCAGACCCTTCTGACAGACGATGATCGCGCGGCGGCCCTCAAGATGCACGATCAATCCCCTGATATCGCTGTGGGAATGACGGATAGATCCGGGAATGACAGACGGATCTGTCTCAAAATCCTCTGGTAGACGAATATCGACGATGACCGGGCAATCGGGCGTGCCGATCAGCCGATTGAGCTGCGATACGGTGATTTCAGTGGTGGCAGGCATGGCACATCCTCTGGGATTTCAGTGGATGCGACTTTGGGCCTTGGCCTCACGGGGCAGTCGCGTGAGGCCCCATGCCGCTTTTTGCACGCAAGGGGCGAACTCTGTCAAGGCTGAGGTGAAAGTGCAGGCTTCTGTTGCCAGGTGCCTGCGAACCCCGCCTTACGCGGCTAAGCGCAAGGGCTTAAGTTTCGGTTTGCTTACTGCTTACGCAGCAAGGGCCACCGGAGCACGGTTGTCATTTGCAACTGTACGTTTCGGACCGATAACGGTGGTACCTCACCGAGACAAAGCATAACCCCTTTAGACGTTCGTCGATCCTGTTTCGACCCCATGATCCCCAAATGAAGGATGTTTGGTGGAGTCGCCGGGTACCGCCCCCGGGTCCGATCCGCGTATTACGAGCGCGTTTATGTCCATAGTCCGCTTGCGCGAACACACCATACATAGGCGCTCTGATCGCACTTGCAAAGGGGGTGTCGGATCAGCGCGGCAAAAGTTTTAGCCAGATGCCATCGCGCCCGCGCACCGTCAGATGCGCCACCGGCATCGGCGCACGCCCCGCGACCGGGCTCAGGCGATAGGCCCGCACCAGCATCGCCAGCAAGAGCGGCCCCTCGATCATCGCAAACCCCGCCCCGGTGCAGACCCGCTGCCCGGCGGAAAACGGGATGAACGCCTCGCGCAGACAGGTCTTGCCATTCTCGGTGCCATAACGCGCCGGATCGAACCCGTCGGGATTGTCCCAGAGCCGCTCGTGCCGGTGCAGATGCCAAGGGCTGATTACCACCTGCGCGCCGGGCGCAATGTCGCGGTCGCGGAACCGCTCGGGACAGGCCGTCTCGCGCACCATCATCGGCACCGGCGGATAGAGGCGCAGCGTCTCGCGGAACACATCGCGGGTGACACGCAACCGCGCCATATCCCCAAACTCTGGCGCGCGAGGGCCAAAGACCGCCTCTGCCTCGGCTGCAACCTTGTCTTGCCACTCCGGGTAGAGCGCCAGCAGATAGAGCGCCCAAGCCAGCGCCGACGCACTGGTTTCATGCCCCGCCAGAAAGAAGATCGCGACCTGATCGACCATTTCCTCGGTGTCAAACCGCGCCCCGGTTTCCGGGTCGGCGGTGGTCATGATCTTGGTCGCCAGATCGTCGGGCGCTGTTCCCGCGTCGATCTCGGCATGCCTTTTGGTCGTCAACCCAGTGATGAGCGCCCGGATGGAGCGGGCAGTGGCCCGCGTCTGGCGCCGGTGAAACCGGGGAAACCATTGCGGCAACGGGATAAAAGCCGCAAGATTGAGCACCGGCTGCGTGCGTTGATGCGCTTTGAACTGCTCGAACACCTCCGCGGCTGTCGTGTTCTCGATCGGGATGGAAAACAAGGTGCGAAAGATCACATCGGCGGCGGCGTGGCTTGTGTGAAACTCGATTTCAACGGGCGCATCATTGGCCAGAGGGGCGAGGCGCGACACCGCCCCCTGCCCGGCCATAACCATCGCCGCGAACGTATCGCGCAGCCGCCCCCCCTCAAACGCGGGGTCGATGATACGGCGTTGGCGCTTCCATGTCTCGCCATTGGTGACGAACACCGATTGCCCAAGCAGTGGACGCAACCCCTCGGAAACACGGGTGGATTTCGGGAAATCATCAGGGCGTTGCTTCAGCACCAGATCGACCAGTGCCGTATCGTTGCAGAGATAGGATCGAAAGAACGGCGTGCGAAATTCGGCCATCCACGCACGGTAGAGCCGCGCCGGCTGTGCCGAGAGGATATCGGCCCGAAAGAGCCGCAGATACCGCCAGAGCGACACAGCATCGGGGCGCGCGGGCGGCTTGGGCGGGATCATGGCGCGAGGCTCGTATAGCGCGAGGTCGCGCGCTCGATCCGGCTTTTGGACGGTTGACGGTCACGGAACCGATCCGCCAGCGTCAAAGGCCCCGCCGTGATGCGGAAATAGTCGTAGTCGTTGGGCCGGTCAAAGGCGCAGAGGTATTGAAAATGCAGCCGAAAAAACCGCCATCGCAAAGCGCGCCACCGCTCGGGGCTCAGCGTCTGCGTGAACGCCGCCGAAATCACCAGCGGCCAACGTTTGTTGGCCGGGGCCACGCCCGAAACGCTGACGGGATCACAGAGGGCAAAGGCGCAGCCATCGCCGGGGGCGGTGACATCGACCCACGTCAATTCATCCCGCGCACTCAAATAGGCCAGGTCCGCCCGCAGCCGGTGTGCGCGCGGCAGAAAGGATACCATCGGCACCACCTGCCCGAGGCTCAGGAACGACAGCGCCGGACCTGTCTCGGCTAGTTGTCCGCCGCGGATCAGATCGGCCAGAATCGACACCGCCAGATGCGCGCCAGAAGAATGACCAACAATCAGAACCTCGTCGCACTCCCCCCGCAAAGCCTGCGCAATCTCGGCGGTAAACTCCGCCATCCGCGCCTCCAACTCGGGCGGATTTGCCCCAAGATACCGCGCTGAATAGGCGTAATCATGCATCAGGTAATAGGCAAAGAACCGGCCATCCTGCCGCCGGAACCATTCGAGGATGAATGGCACGACAATGACACCGCCCCATGCGGCCCAAGGATGCAAGAGTGCGAGCGCCTGACCCAGTCCCCAGGCTGCCAAGATCGCCAACGCCAATTGCGCCAGAAGAAATCCCACCGGGTAAAGTGCTGCAATCACTGGACCTTTTCGCAATCGCATGAGGCGAAAGAGTGCGCCGCTGCCGATATAGATGGCCGCAGTGCGTATCAAGGTCAGATAGGTGGCCAAAATCCCCTGATCCATGCTGCCCTTGACGATGTCAGACCAGACCAGCACCTCAAAGGTGCTCTCGACCTCCGCATCTTCGATCCGCGCGGCCACATTCCAACCAAACCTAACCTGAGCTTTGGCAGGCAACACACTGATTTCATATCCAGAAATACCAGATTGCGCCGCACCTTCCTTGCGATAGAGTTCGCGGTAGCGGCGCGGTGGAATGGGGTCATAGCCCGGAATATAGAACACGCGCCGACGGCGCACAGTCGCGTTAACAGGGGCCTTGCTGCTCATGTCCAACCTCTTGTTGACCAGAGCCTAGCGCGAAAATCTGGCAAGCGTAAGGTGTTATCCAAGCACCGCAAGGGCCGGGAATGTTTCCAGCAACCAGAAGGAAAAGGCCGAGAAACCGCCAGTCAACATCAAGAGACCGATGGTCCAAAGCAGGAGGCCCATGACCCGCTCAATCTGCTCCATGTGGCGCTTCATCCAGCCCATAAGCCCTTGAAGACGCGGCAGAAAAGCAGCGACCAGCAAGAATGGCACCCCCAACCCGATGGCATAGATCGCCAAGAGCGCCGTGCCACGCGCAACCGATCCTTCGGAGGCTGCCAGTGACAGGATCGCGCCGAGTTGCGGACCGATACAGGGCGTCCAGCCGAACGCGAAAGCAAGGCCAAGGACATAGGCGCCAAAGGACGATCCCCCCTGATCCCCCGCATCAATCCGCGCCTCGCGGTCGAGGAATTTAATGCGGTAGACACCCACAAAATGCGCGCCGAAGGCCATCACAAGAACGCCCGCTATCGTATTGAAATAGCTTTGATATTGCAGGAACACGGTACCGATCGCCGAGGCGGTGAACCCCAGAAAGATAAAGACCGTCGACAGGCCAAGCACGAAAAACAGCGCCGGGACCACCGCTCGGGCGCGACTGCTGCCGCTTTCAGAAAGCTCACTCAGGCTGATGCCGCTCATATAGGCAAGATAAGGCGGGACGATCGGAAGCACACACGGGCTTAAAAATGAAATGATTCCAGCAGCTAAGGCCACGAACATGGCGGGCAACAGGGCTGCGTCTATGATTTCGATTCCGAACATGGGTCAGACATAGCCCGCCCGAGGACCGGCGTCACCACGCAAAAAGTCACATCCTTGTGGACAGGCTGTAACAAGGTCGCTATCTGGATGGCCATGATACCGAATGACACGCTCGATGCCTGTGGGCTCCTGTGCCCCCTACCCGTTCTCAAGCTGCGCAAGCGCTTGAAATCATTGGGCATTGGTGAGGTGATCGCGATGCAGGCCGATGATCCGGCCGCCATTATCGACGTGCCACATTTCTGCGCGGAATCGGGGCATGACTTGCTCTCGGCGACGGATGCAGACGGTGTCCAAACCTATCTGATCCGCAAGGCCCTCTAGTCTCCGCTTGATCAGGCAGACAAACGCCGCGCCCAAGATCTGAGGCGCGGCGTTAGTACAGCCTGTACGCTGCGTACGCGCGTTGCGTACGCAGCGAGAGGGATCAGCCCAGAGACCACCAACCGCGACGTTTCGGTTTGCTGTCTTCCTCGACGGCAGGCGCTTCTGCGGCGGGTGCCGGGGTCGGCGCTGGTGTTGGCTCGGGGTGCGTTTCGGCAACCGGCGCATCCACAACCGGCATCGGATCTGACGCCACGACGTCTGCAACATCCGGGGCCGCTTCGGCCTTGGGCGTTTCCGGCGCGGGTGCCGTCACCTCGACGTCGGCATCCACGACCGCCTCGGGTTCTTTCTTTTTACGCGGGGTCGGCTTGGGCTTGGGTTTGGGCTTGGGCTTGGCTTCTGCCTTTGCCGCAGGCGCATCCTCAGAGGTCGACGCCTCATTGACCGCCGGCTCTTTCTTCTTGCGCGGCGCACGGGTACGCTTGGGCTTGGGCTTCTCCTCAGAGGTGTCGTCACTCTGGGTCTCAGCATCGGTCTGCGCCTCGGCCGGGGCCGCGGTCACGATCTCGGGCGTCTCGGTCTGAGTGTCCGTCGCATCCGAGGAAACGTCCTCGTCCTCGTCCTTGCCGTCATCAGCGCCGTCATCACCGCTGTCCCCATTGCGATCAGAGCCGTTGCCACCCTTGGGCTTGCGACGGCGGCTGCGACGACGGCGGCTTTTCTTGGGCTTGTCCGAGCCATCACCACCCGTCTCAGAGGGTGTCTTGCCCTCATCGCTCTTGTCGGTGTCCGCCTCGTCCTCGTCCTCGATATCCTCTTCGATCTCTGTATCGTCGTCGATGTCATCCATCAGCGCCGAACTCCCGGACACGAACTGCGCCATCGTCACTTCGGGAACATTGCGGGTCGCGGTCTTGAATTTCTCCATCGTGAAATCCGGGCTGACCAGACGGGGGTCACCCTCGATTCGCACCGACAGACCATAGCGGCCTTCGATCTGCGCCACATGATCGCGTTTCTGGTTCATCAGATAGTTGGCGATGCCCACCGGGCATTTCACCAACACCTCGCGCGAGCGGCGGCGGACGCCCTCTTCCTCGATCTGGCGCAGGATCGACAATGCAAGGCTGTCATCCGAGCGGATGAGACCCGTCCCATGGCACGCCGGACAGGGCTGCGTCGTCGCCTCGATCATGCCGGGGCGCAAACGCTGGCGCGACATTTCCAAGAGGCCAAAGCCCGAAATGCGGCCCACCTGAATGCGCGCGCGGTCCGTCTTGAGCTTGTCCTTGAGGCGCTTTTCCACCGAGGCGTTGTTGCGACGCTCGTCCATGTCGATAAAGTCGATCACGATCAGACCGGCCAGATCGCGCAGGCGCAACTGGCGGGCAACCTCTTCGGCGGCCTCGATATTGGTCTTGAGCGCGGTTTCCTCGATCGAGCCTTCTTTGGTGGCACGGCCAGAGTTGACGTCGATGGCGACGAGCGCCTCTGTCACGCCGATCACGATATAGCCACCGGATTTCAACTGCACCGTGGGGTTGAACATGCCCGACAGATAGCTCTCGACCTGAAAGCGGGCAAAGAGCGGCTGTTGATCAACGTAATGCTTCACGTTCTTGGCATGGGACGGCATGATCATTTTCATGAAGTCCTTGGCGATGCGATAGCCACGCTCGCCCTCGACCAGAACCTCGTCGATGTCGCGATTATAGAGATCGCGGATCGAGCGTTTGATCAGATCGCCCTCTTCGTAGATTTTCGCAGGCGCAATCGAGCGCAGCGTCAATTCGCGGATCTGCTCCCAGAGGCGTTGCAGGTATTCATAGTCGCGCTTGATTTCGGCCTTGGTGCGTTTCGCCCCGGCGGTGCGCACGATAAGACCCGCGCCGCGCGGCACGTCAATCTCTGTGGCGATTTCCTTGAGCTTCTTGCGGTCGACGGCATTGGTGATCTTGCGGCTGATGCCACCGCCACGCGCGGTGTTGGGCATGAGCACGCAATAGCGACCGGCGAGGCTGAGGTAGGTGGTCAGCGCCGCGCCCTTGTTGCCGCGTTCTTCCTTGACGACCTGCACCAGCATAATCTGGCGGACCTTGACGACCTCCTGGATCTTGTAACGCCGCGCACGGGGCTTGCGCACCGGGCGGATATCCTCGCTGTCGTCTTCCTCGGCGACGGATTCGATCTCGTCATCCTGGGACGCGTGATCGCGGGTATCGGTTTCCAATTCCTCGTCGCCCGCCTCTTCCGAGGTCGGCGCAGGGCGATCATCGGGCTCTTCGACCGGTGTTTCGGGCACGCGTTCCATCGGCGATGTGCCTTCGGGCACCGCCGCAATCGCCGCCTCATCCTCAAGGTCGATGGTTTCCATCCCCGAGATTTCAGAGGTGGCCACCGCATCGTCTGACTGAGTCTTTTCCGAACGGGAGCGCGAGCGGGACCGCGACCGCGAGCGGCCATTGCCGTTGCGACTATCGTTGCGGTTGTCGCCGCCGCCACTGTTACGGCGCGGGCGATCCTCGTCTTCGTCGTTCTGGGCGTTGGCGAGGGCCTCTTCTTCGGCCATCAGTGCTTCGCGGTCAGCGACCGGGATCTGGTAGTAATCGGGATGAATCTCCGAGAACGCCAGAAAGCCGTGGCGGTTGCCACCGTAATCGACAAACGCCGCCTGAAGCGAGGGTTCAACCCGCGTCACCTTGGCCAGATAGATGTTGCCAGCTAGCTGGCGTTTGTTTTCAGACTCAAAATCGAATTCCTCGACCTTGTTTCCGTCGACCACCACAACCCGAGTTTCCTCGGCGTGGGTGGCATCAATGAGCATTTTCGTAGCCATGTTTTCCGTTTGCATCGCGGCGCGGCGGCCGGCCCCGGAGGGGCGGCGCGTTGCGGCAAATGTCTGATAAGGGCGATAGCGGGCGCGCGTCGATCGGTGCCGGTTGCGGCCCCTGCTCTGACGTGGTGATGTCTCGCGCGCTTCATCGCGGTTCTTCTTCTCCGGCCCCTTGCGGCGCCAATTCAGAGCCTGTCCACCGATTTACAGGGTTCAGGCTTGTATGTGGCCCCGGAATCGGGGCCCAATCGGTCTGCCCAATCATGTCGGAGTGATCCTGACGGAGGATTGAAACAGCGAATCTCACGTGGCGCAGGGCGCATTTGCCCTTTTACCATACTGTCACACTAAAGCGTCACTGGCGCCAATGACAATGGACAAAATGAAAATGCCGCCCCGACTGCCTCAAAGATAATCAGAGCGCTGCAGGCTGTACTTGGCCATCTTTTCGTTCAGCGTGCGGCGCGGCAGGCACAATTCGTCCATCACGGCCGCAATAGAGCCCTTGTGGCGGCGCATGGTGTTGTCGATCAGCATGCGCTCGAACGCCTCGACATATTCCTTGAGCGGTTTGCCTTCGGTGGTCATCACCGGCTGCATGTCCTGATGGTCCGACATGAGCAGCGAGGTGATCGTGCCCGAGCCGCGCCGCGCCTGAAGCACCGCGCGTTCGGCGACGTTGAAGAGTTGGCGCACATTGCCGGGCCAGGGCGCCTGCAAGAGTTGCGTGGCCTCCTGCGCGCTGACCTGCGGCGCATCGCAGCCATAGTCATCGGCGAATTGCTCGGCAAACCGGGTGAAAAGCGTGAGGATATCCTCGCCGCGCTGCCGCAACGGCGGCACGGTGATCCGCAGGCTGGCGAGGCGGTAAAAGAGATCGGGACGCAGGGCGTCTTCGCAGGTGTGGCCCTCGTCCTGCATGTTCGAGATGCCCACAACGCGGGTCTCGGGCGGGCTGCCTTCGGCGTTGATATGGGTCAAGAGCCTTGCCTGAGCCGCGTCGCTCAGCGCCTCGATATCCTCGAGCACGAGCGTGCCGCCGCGCGCCTCCTCAAAGGCTGGCAACTGGGTGTCTTCGGGCTGCATCGGTCCAAAGAGGCGCTTGATCAACCCCTCGTCATCAAAGGCGGCGCAGGCGATGGTGACGAACTTGCGTCCGGCCCGCGCCCCGACGGCGTGCAGCGCATGTGCCACAAGCGTTTTGCCGGTGCCGGTCTCGCCTTCGATCAGGACATGGCCATCGGCCTGTCCGAGATCCAGAATATCCTCGCGCAGCCGATCCATGGCATTGCTGGTGCCGATGAGTTTCTTCATCAGCTGCCCGCCATCCGACAAATCCTTGCGCAGCGCACGCGCATCCAGCGTCATGCGCCGGGCATTGGTGGCCTTTTTGGCCAGTTCGGTCATGCGATCCGGGTTGAACGGCTTTTCCAGAAAATCGAACGCCCCGATGCGCATTGCCTCGACCGCCATCGGCACATCGCCGTGGCCGGTAATCATGATCACCGGCAGCGAACTGTCGGACCCCATCAGTTTCTTGAGGAACTGCATGCCATCCATACCGGGCATGCGCACGTCGGTGACAACAATGCCGGGGTAATCCGGGCCCAGCGATTTCAGCGCCTCTTCTGCCGAGGGAAACGCCTCTGTATCATAGCCCGAGAGGGCCAGCCACTGGCTGATCGACTGGCGCATATCCTTTTCATCATCAACGATGGCGATTTTCATGGCTGCTGGCATTTTACTTTACTCCGCTGCACGAGTCTCTGCTGGCAATATGGGAAGCTGCATCTCGAATACAGCCCCCCCATCGGGCGCATTGCGCGCCACGAGACGTCCGCCAAGGTCGTTGACGATCCCCGAGGAAATGGCAAGCCCCAGCCCGACCCCGTCGCCAGGTTGCTTGGTGGTATAGAACGGCTCGAAGAGGTTCTTGAAATCACCGATCCCTTCGCCGTTGTCGCGCACGGTCAGCACCGCCGTTTCCCCCGCCACCAAGAGGATCTCGATGACGGCATCGGGCACCGTGTTGGTGGCGTCGATCGCGTTGCGCAAGAGGTTGATGATCACCTGTTCCACCCGCACCCGATCGCCCATGATCATCACCGGTTCATCCGGCAGGGTGCGGGTGATGGTGATCTTGCGCTGGCGCAGTTGCGGCTCCATCATCGAGAGCGCAGAGGCCACGGCATCCGCCATGTTTACAGGGGAAAACTGCGTGCCAGACTGACGGGCATAGGACTTGAGCTGCTTGGTGATCGCCCCCATCCGCTCGATCAGATCGTCGATCCGCTGAAAGGCCGAGAGCGCCTCGTCGGGGCGGTTGCGTGACAGCAAGAGGCGCGCCCCCGCGAGATAGGTTTTCATCGCCGCGAGCGGTTGATTGAGCTCATGGCTGACGGCCGCCGACATTTCGCCCAGCACCGCCAATTTCGAGCTTTGCTGGATGGTCTGTTCGGCCTGCGCAAGGTTCTCTTGCGCGCGCCTGCGCTCGGCGATTTCCCGCTGGAGGCGGGCATTCAATGCGCGAAGCTCTGCCGATTCCCGCTGAAACAGCGCCATTCGGAGCGCCGCCTTGCGATTGAGAAAGTAAAAGGCGAGCGCCAAGAGAATCGCGAATCCCATGATCTCGAGCGCGAGATAGCCGTTCACCTTGTCGCGCACCGCCGTGTAGGTGGTGAAACCGGCGATCCGCCAGCCGCGAAAGGCAACACGCCCCTCGACCCGCATCACCGCCTCGCCGCGGACATAGGCATCCGCCGGTAGTGCTGTCCAATCCGAGGTCGCCTGAATGGCGCGCTGAATGGCGCTGGTGACCGGCTCGCGGCGCAGGGCCTCGGCCTCTGTCAATCCGCGCCAGCGCGGTTCGGTGGCCAGAATGATCCGGCCTTCGGTATCCGTGACCATCACCGCATCGGAAATCCCGGCCCAGGCGCGTTCGTATTTGCGCAGATCAACCTCGACCACGATCACGCCCAACGTGCCATTCTGCGTCTCGATCCGGCGCGAGTAGTAAAAGTTGAATTGCCCGGTTTCCTGTCGCAAAACATGGAAAATCGTATCGCGCGACCGCATGGCATCGACGAAATAGGCGGCGGTCTTGTGGCTCTCGCCGAGACGCGACCGCTCTGTTGCCGCGACCGCGCGTCCGTCCTTGTCCAGCAGTGTCAGACCCGCCGCACCAATCTCTTCGACAAAGGAAATCAGGCGCTGCGTCGATTGGGCATAGTCCTGCGTGTTGAGCGCGGAAATCAACGCCGGGTCACGCGCCAGAAGTTGCGGCACGATGGCGTTCTGCCGAAGCTCTGACAGGAGGTTGCCGGAATAGAGCACCAGACGCAGTTCGGCACGGTTGCGCGTGTTCTCGGTAAAGCGGTCGGTGAGCAGACGGTTGGTCGTCAACACCACAGACACCGCCGTCACAAAGAGCAGGACCAGCACCAGCCGGGCGCGCCAGGATATGGTGCGCATACGGAGGCGTGTGGTGGAGGGAACACTCTTGCTCATACGCTCAGAGTAAGCCGAGCCGCGGGGCACCTCAAGCGGTCACGCGCTCAGGCGTCGGCCAGCTGGCCCACCACCCCGGCAAAAAGCGCCGCGCCATCGGTGCCCCCATGCAGCGGCTCTGCCATCCGCTCGGGATGCGGCATCATGCCCAGCACACGGCGATTCTCGGACAGGATACCCGCAATGTCACGCGCCGAGCCATTGGGATTGTCGCAATAGGTAAAGGCCACGCGGTCTTCGGCCATCAGCCGGTCGAGCGTGGCGTCATCCGCATAGTAATTGCCATCGTGATGCGCAATCGGCACGGTCAGATTGCTGCCCTTGGCATAGCCAGAGGTAAAGGCGCTGTCCGAGGTCGCAACGCAGAGCCCGACCGGCTTGCAGACATATTTCAGCCCGGCATTGCGCAAGAGCGCACCGGGCAGAATGCCGGTCTCGGTCAGGATTTGAAAACCATTGCAGACGCCCAGCACATAGCCGCCCTTGTCCGCATGCGTGATCACAGACCGGCAGATCGGCGAATTGGCGGCAATGGCCCCGCAGCGCAGATAATCGCCATAGGAAAACCCGCCCGGCACACCGACGATATCGACACCCTGCGGCAGATCCGTATCCTTGTGCCAGACCATCGACACCTGCGCGCCCGCTCGCTCAAAGGCCACGGCAAGATCACGGTCACAGTTGGACCCCGGAAACACGATCACGGCGGCATGCATCAGGCGATCTCCACCGAATAGCTCTCGATGACCGTATTCGCGAGCAGCTTTTCACACATCGCGGTGACGGTGGATTTGGCCTTGGCCGCGTCTGTTTCCGCAAGATCGAGTTCGATCACCTTGCCCTGACGCACCCCCTCGACCCCGTCAAAGCCCATGGAGCCCAGAGCGTGGCGCACCGCCTCGCCCTGCGGATCAAGAACGCCGGATTTCAGCATGACATGCACGCGCGCTTTCATGGGGATATCCTCTTTAGTTGATCAGTTTGGGCCGGGCCATCGGCGTGCTGCCCTTGGGCATGACACCAAGGCGGGTGGCAACCTCTGTATAGGCATCGGTCAGACTGCCCAGATCGCGGCGGAACACATCCTTGTCGAGCTTGCGCCCGGTCTCGATATCCCACAGGCGGCAGCTGTCGGGGCTGATTTCGTCGGCGACGATCAGGCGCTGGAAATCACCATCATAGACGCGCCCGATCTCGATCTTGAAATCAATCAGCTTGATGCCGACGCCGTACATGACACCCGTGAGGAAATCATTGACGCGCAGCGCGAGGCTCAGGATATCGTCCATGTCCTGCTGGCTGGCCCAGCCAAAGGCGGCGATATATTCCTCTGTCACCAGAGGATCGCCCAGCTTGTCATCCTTGAGGCAATATTCCACGATCGGGCGCGGCAATTGCGTGCCCTCGTCAATGCCCAGACGCTTGGCCATGGTGCCGGCGGCATAGTTGCGCACGATCACTTCCAGCGGAATGATCTCGACCGCGCGCACGAGTTGCTCGCGCATGTTGATCCGCTTGATGAAATGCGTGGGCACGCCGATGGCGTTGAGACCGACCATGAAATACTCGGACAGCATGTTGTTGAGCACGCCCTTGCCTTCGATCACGGCCTTCTTTTCGGCGTTAAAGGCGGTGGCGTCATCCTTGAAATATTGGATGATTGTTCCCGGTTCGGGGCCCTCATAGAGGGTCTTGGCCTTGCCTTCGTAAATTTTCTTGCGCCGCGCCATGGGAACTCCGTCGCTGAGGGTGGGGGGCGTGAGTCCCCCCATGCCGATGCGCTCTCATAGTGCATGGGCCATCACGTCGCAAGATGGCGTTGGCCCCTTGCCCTTTTGCCCGCCAGATTGCATATCGGTTCTGACGGCAACGCATGCACGAGGACTGGCCCAATGACCACCTTTGACGACCGCGAGAAGGCATTCGAGAACAAATTCGCCCATGACGAGGAAATGGCGTTTCGCGCCGTGGCGCGGCGAAACAAGCTGCTCGGTCTCTGGGCCGCTGAACTGATGGGCAAGACCGGTGAGGATGCCGATGCCTATGCCCGTGAGGTGGTGAAGGCCGATTTTGAAGAGGCCGGGCACGAGGATGTCGTGCGCAAGGTCGCCGCTGATCTTGGCGATATCGCCGATGCCGACACAATCCGCGGCAAGATGGACGAGTTGCTCAAGATCGCCAAGGGCCAGTTGGCCAAGGAAGTCTGAGCACCCTGATCTGACACCATATGGGCGTGCCAAAATCTGGCGCGCCCTTTATTCTTGGCGCGTCAATTCAAACGCGCCTCACCATTTACATGAAATTTATGCATTTGCGCGCGCGCGCCGTTAGTGGCACATCTGCGTGTTCAAAGATCACAGGACCCTGACATGTCAAACGCCCTCACCAAGATGCTTGCCTCGCGCGACTGGATTCTCGCCGACGGGGCCACGGGCACCAATCTCTTCAACATGGGTCTGCAATCGGGCGATGCGCCCGAAATGTGGAACGATCAGCATCCCGACCGGATCAAGCGGCTCTACACAGAGGCGGTGGATGCGGGCAGCGATCTTTTCCTCACCAATTCTTTTGGCGGCAATGCCGCGCGCCTGAAACTGCACGGCGCACAGGGGCGTGCGCGGGAACTGTCGCGCATCTCCGCCGAGATTGGCCGCGACGTGGCCGACCGCTATGACCGCCCCGTGATCGTCGCGGGCTCTGTTGGGCCGACGGGCGAGATCATGGCGCCGATGGGCGCGCTCACGCATGAACTGGCGGTCGAGATTTTCCACGAACAGGCCGAGGGCCTCAAGGAAGGCGGGGCCGATGTGCTCTGGCTCGAAACCATTTCCGCGCCCGAAGAATACAAGGCCGCCGCCGAGGCGTTCAAACTGGCCGATATGCCGTGGTGCGGCACCATGAGCTTTGACACTGCCGGGCGCACCATGATGGGTGTCACCTCGTCCGACATGGCCACCATGGTCGAAAAGCTGGGCAATCCGCCGCTGGCATTTGGCGCCAATTGCGGCGTGGGCGCCTCCGATCTTTTGCGCACCATTCTCGGGTTTGTGGCCCAGGGAACTGATCGGCCCATCGTTGCAAAGGGCAACGCCGGAATTCCGAAATACCATGACGGCCATATTCACTATGACGGCACGCCAGACCTCATGGCCGAATACGCCGTGCTGGCCCGTGACGCAGGCGCCACCATCATCGGCGGCTGCTGTGGCACCATGCCAGAACACCTGTCCAAGATGCGCGCCGCGCTGGAGAGCCGCCCGCGCGGCCCGCGCCCGACGCTTGACCAGATTACCGAGGCGCTTGGTGCCTTCTCGTCCGGTGGTGATGGGACCGGCGACGATACCGCCGCCCCGCGCCGCCCGCGTCGCAGACGGGCGTAAACGGACGGGCGGCCCGATGCTGCGCTTGATCTTGCGGGGCGCGGCGGTGCTGGCCCTGCTGGCATGGGGCATTGGGTATGTCTGGATATCCGGCCTCGCTTGCGCCTTCGGCTCGCTCAGCGGGACCTGTTCGATCCCGATGCCCTGGAGCTTACGCGGTGAAGATCTGATGATCCTTGTCCTCATGCCCGGTGCCGTGGTCGCGGCACTGATTGGGCTGGCCTATCTGAGCGGTCGGCGCGCTCAAAACAGCGACAACTGATCCCCTCGCGCCAAGGGCACCTCGAAGAGATCAGAGCGTAACGCCCCCTGCGCCGCATCCAGCCCCAAACGCCGCGCCGCCAGATCAAAGCGGCGGGCGATCATCCGGGCATAAACCCCCTCGCCGCGCATCCGCCTGTGCCAGTCGGCGCTATACTCTTGCCCACCATGCATTTCCCGCAGCCGGTTCATCACCCGGCCCGCGCGGTCGGGATAATGCGCTGCCAGCCACTCCTGAAAGAGCGGCGACACCTCGCGCGGCAGGCGCAGCATGATCCAACTCGCGGCCCCTGCCCCGGCCTCTTGCGCGGCGGTCAGAATCGCCTCGATCTCTGTATCCGTCAGACCCGGTATGACCGGCGAGACCATGACGCGCACCGGAATCCCCGCCTGTGCCAAGCGTCGGATCGTCGCCAGACGACGCGCAGGTGACGGTGCCCGCGGCTCCAGCCTGCGCGCCAGCCCCTCATCCAGCGTTGTCACAGAAATCCCCACCCGAGCAAGCCCGCGCGCCGCCATATCGCCCAGAATATCCAGATCCCGCTCAATGAGCGTGCCCTTGGTCACGACGGCAACCGGATGATTGAAGCGGCTGAGCACCTCCAGACAGGCGCGTGTGATCTTGAACTGTTTTTCAATCGGTTGATAGGGATCGGTATTGGTGCCAATCGCCATCGTCGCCACGCTATAGCTGCGCGCCCGCAATTCCGCGTCCAGCCGCGCCGGGGCCTCGGGGCGGGCGATCAACCGCGTCTCGAAATCGAGACCGGGGGATAACCCCAGATAGGCATGGCTGGGGCGTGCAAAACAATAGACGCACCCATGTTCGCAGCCGCGATAGGGATTGATCGAGCGATCAAACGGCAGATCGGGCGAGCGGTTGTAGCTGATGATCCGGCGCGGACGTTCTTCGGTCACAAGGGTGCGCAGCGGCCGCACCTCTTCGTCGCGGTCCCAGCCATCCGCCTCGTAACTCACGGCATGCGCCTCGAACCGGCCTGCCGCATTGCTGACAGCACCGCGCGCCCGAGGGCGCAGATCATGTGGCAGGCTAGGGTCACGAGTCATGGCGTGAATATGGAACATATGAAGAACATGCGCAAGTGACGCAGCGGCCTCATGCTCAAACGGGAAATTGATTTGCGCTGTATCTGACGACCGTGTTCACCTTGCCCTGCTGAAATTTAATGTCTGGGAGGGATTATGATCCGCAATATTCTTTTGGCCGGGGTGACAGCACTGCTGCCGACGCTCGGCACCGCTGCGCCCATTGGGCCGTTCTCCGATCTGGTTGTCTTTGGCGACAGTCTGAGCGATCCGGGCAACATATTTGCCATCACCGGCGGAACTGTGCCCGATGCCACGCTCTATCCCAATGGCCAATTCACCAATGGCGACACCTGGGCGAGCAAGCTGGGCGCGAATTTCGCCTCGGGCACCAATTTTGCCTTTGGCGGAGCACGGGCCGTGGCAAACCCGGAACCCGTGGGCGGGGACACGGATGACAACACCGACACCATTCCCGATTTTGCGGCGCAGCGCGGTCTTTTCAACGCGGCAAAGCCTGCTCTTGGCCTTGGAGCCAACCCGCTGGCGGCGGTCTGGTTCGGCGGCAATGATCTGCGCGCAGGTCTGGCCGATCCGGCCAATCTCGGCGCGGTCATCTCGGGGGCGGTCACCGAGATTGTCACCGGGGTGGCGGAACTATTGTCGGGGGGCCTGACTGACGTTCTCGTCTTTGGCCTGCCGAACCTTGGGCGCATCCCCGAAGTGACCTCCCTGGATGCCTTTCTGGCCAGCATCGGGACGGCCCCAGCCGGGACCGCAATCGCCGGAGCGACGGCTGCCACTCAGGGTTTCAATGCCGCGCTTAGATCCGGCCTCAACACCCTGACACCGCTCGGCAACGTGCAGTTTCTGGACACGTTCGCGCTGTTCGAGGACATCCTTGCGAATGCGAATTCTCTTGGGTTCACCAATACGACAGACGCGTGCATCCTGACGCTTATCCCTGCAAGCGACTGCTCCACGGATCAGGGGTTTGTCTTTCACGACAGCATCCATCCCACAGACCGGGCCCATGCGCTGATCGCTAGCGAAGTTCGCGCCGCTGTTGTGCCGCTTCCGGCAGGCGGGTTGCTGTTGCTGACGGCGCTCGGGGGCATAGCCCTCATACGCCGCCGCGCCTGACTATCGCGCCCCGAAGGACACCCTGTCGGGGCGCATATTCTGTCCGCACAGTCCCCATGTTGCGGAAATTCGAATATCTTCATGCCGACAATTCAGTCACATCCCGCGCGTTTTCCGGCTATAGGTCGGTTGCGGCGCGGGCAGCGTCGCAATTCGGAAAGTGGCCGAGGCGCAAATTGACGAAAGCTGCGCCCAGTCAACCCACGATGCGCGCGCGCAGAGAAACCAAGGATTCCCGCAATGTCTGACCAAGAAGACGAGATCATCCTCTCCGAGCTGGACGACGAAGAGCTTGTCCAACAGATGTTCGACGACCTCTACGACGGTCTGAAAGAAGAGATCGAAGAGAGCGTCAACATCTTGCTCGAGCGCGGCTGGGCCCCCTACCGCATCCTGACAGAGGCGCTGGTCGGTGGCATGACCATCGTCGGCAAGGATTTCCGGGACGGTATCCTCTTTGTTCCCGAGGTTCTCTTGGCCGCCAACGCGATGAAGGGTGGCATGTTCATACTCAAGCCGCTTCTGGCCGAGACCGGCGCACCGCGCGTCGGCAAGATGGTGATCGGCACCGTCAAGGGTGACATCCACGACATCGGCAAGAACCTCGTCGGCATGATGATGGAGGGTGCTGGCTTTGAGGTTGTCGATCTCGGGATCAACAACGCGGTCGAGAAATACCTCGACGCGCTCGAAACCGAACAGCCCGACATCCTTGGTATGTCCGCCCTGCTGACCACGACCATGCCCTATATGAAGGTCGTGATCGACACGCTGGTCGAGCAAGGCAAGCGCGATGACTATATCGTGCTGGTGGGCGGCGCGCCGCTCAACGAGGAATTCGGCAAGGCCATTGGTGCCGATGCCTATTGCCGCGATGCCGCCGTTGCCGTGGAAACCGCCAAGGATTTCATGGCACGCAAGCACAACCGGCTGGCTGCGGGCTGAGCGTCTGAAATGATGACAATCGGCCCGCCCCCGCGCGGGCCGTTTGCATTTGAGGGGACAAAATGGATGTGAGCGACGATCATCTGACCAGCCAAGGGCTCGAGGCCGAGGGGCGTGGCCGCATCCTGCTCATCGCGTGCGGGGCGCTGGCGCATGAGATCCTCGCGCTCAAACGCGCCAATGGCTGGGATCATATGGACCTGCAATGTCTGCCGGCCAAGCTGCATCTCTACCCTGAAAAGATCACCGAAGAGGTGGAGCAGGCCGTGGTGGCGCATCGTGATGACTATGACCGCATCTTCGTGGTCTATGCCGATTGCGGCACCGGCGGGCTGTTGCAGGCGAAATGCGCCGACCTCGGAGTCGAGATGG
Organism: Roseovarius sp. MBR-51; assembly: GCF_053628575.1. NCBI lineage: Bacteria > Pseudomonadati > Pseudomonadota > Alphaproteobacteria > Rhodobacterales > Roseobacteraceae > Roseovarius > Roseovarius sp. MBR-51. The sequence goes on along the minus strand of NZ_JBRJGQ010000006.1, from coordinate 161,639 downwards.
TGGCAGGCCCGCATTGCTATGCGTTCTACGAAGGTCTGGACCGCTTCGCCGCCCATGAGGATGAGATCAGCGCCTTTTACCTCACCGATTTCCTCGTGCGACAGTTCGATGCCTTCGTCTGGAAACCGATGGGCCTCGACCGGCACCCGCAATTGCGTGACATGATCTTTGGCAATTACACCAAGCTGGTCTATCAGGCGCAGACCGACGATCCCGCCCTGCGCGCCAAGGCAAAAGACTGCGCTGCGCGGTTGGGTCTCGCCTATGAATACCGTTTCACTGGCTATGGCGATCTTAAAGCATCACTTGAGAAACAGGCTGCAATAAACTGATTCGAAAATCATCTTGCTTTAAATACTTCGGGGCATTGGGGGCATCGCCCCCACACTCTTATGCCGCCTCTGCCGCAACCAGCCTGATCCGCTCGATCATCGCCCGCACCCCGTTCGAGCGCTGCGCCGAGAGGTGTTCATCCAGCCCAAGCCGCGCCAGTTCGGCCGGGGCATCGACGCGCCCCACCTCGACCACCGGCAACCCGTTGTAGAGCGCCCGCAACACCGCAATGAGGCCGCGCACGATCATGGCATCGCTATCCCCGTCAAAGCTGAACTGACCGGCCTCGATCTTGGGATGCAACCAGACCTGACTGGCGCAGCCATCGACCTTGGTCACCGGCACCTTGAGCGCATCGTCGAGCGCCTCCATCGCCCGGCCCCGGTCGATCACATAGCGATAGCGGTCTTCCCAATCCTCGAGAAACTCGAAATCTTCGACAATCTCTTCAAAGGCGGCGGTGGCCATGACACTCTCCCTGATCTCTGCCTCAGACCTAGGGCCGGGCCGGAAAAAGGTCCAGACCCCGCTTGCACCTTTTCAAGCTGGACCGGATAGGATAGTCGAAAGGAAAAGGGTACAGGGGCAGATGGCATGCAACGTCGGGTCTTTCTTTCATTGGTAGCAATGTCGGCTCTGGCGGGCTGTGGCGGCTATCGCCAGTCGCGCGCCAACCCGCGCAATTGGTTCGGGCGCAGCCAGTCGCGCCCCCGTCCCACCGAAGCCGTGCCCGCCACGACCAATCCGCTGATCCCTGAGCGCGAGGACACGATTTTCCGCCGCAACCGGACAAGGGTCTACGAGGGCACCCCCGTGGATCAAGTCACCCGCTTGGTGATCGAGCGCACCAGCGACGGCGGCATCCTTCGCGTCGAGGGGGTCAGCCTGCGTCAAGGTGCGTTTGACGTGCGTCTGGTTTCCGAGACCGAGAATGAGCCGGTGAATGGCGTGTTGGAGTTCAAACTGATGGCCTTGCAACTCGAGGATCAGCCGCAGGGCTCAGAGCGCGCCCGCACCGTGACGGCAGCCGTCTTTCTGTCGAACCAAACGCTGGAGCGCTCGGATGTGATCCGGGTCATCGGCGCACGCAACGAACAGGTCAGCCGACGCTGAACGCAGAGAGGCTGTGCATCTCAGCACCGCCCGCCTGACCGGCTGAGAAATGCTCAGAGATCCACCGTCTCTACGCCATTCCCCTTGACCGCCAGAGCCACCTCGCCCTTGCAGAGCCGGAGCGCATCAGCCCCGAACACATCGAGCCGCCAGCCGCGCAAGGCAGGCAACTCGCGCGCCCCCGCCGCAATGGCATCGAGGTCGGCGGCACTCGCAATCAGCTTGGCGGCCACGCCATAGCTCTCGCTCTTGGCCTTGAGCAGCACGCGCAAGAGATCGGCCAGCGCCGGGTTGACCTGTGCGCGGTCGTCCAGCACCTCGGGACGCGGCATCTGATCGACGGGACACTCAAGCCCTGCCTTGACCGCCGCCAGAATACCATCGGCAATCTCGCCCTTGCGGGCCTCACGCAGCAACAGCCTTGACCGTCCCAGATCCTGATGTGTCACTGGCTTGGTCGAGGCCAGTTCCACCAGCGCATCATCCTTGTAGACCCGGCTGCGCGGCACATCGCGCGACTGGGCATAGTCCTCGCGGAACCGTGCCAGTTCGCGCAGAATGGCGAGAAACTTGGGCGAGGTGTTGCGCGTCTTGATCCGCAGCCAGGCCTCGGCGGGATCGGTGCGATAGGTGGCGGGATCGGTCAGAACGCTGAGCTCCTCGGCCACCCATTTGTCACGCCCGGAGCTTGCCAGTTTTTTGGCCAGAAATTCATAAACCACGCGCAGATGCGTCACATCGGCCAAGGCATAGGTTTTCTGCGCATCGGTCAGTGGGCGGCGCGACCAATCGGTAAACCGCGAGCTTTTGTCGACGGTCTGCTTGGCGATCCGCTTGACCAGCGTCTCATAGCCCGCCTGTTCGCCAAAGCCACAGACCATCGCCGCCACTTGGGTATCGAACATCGGATCGGGAATCACCCCGGCATCGACATAGAAGATCTCAAGATCCTGCCGCGCGGCGTGAAACACCTTGACCACCGACGTGTCGCGAAAGAGCTCATAGAGCGGCTCCATCGACATGTCTTCACCCTCGATCGGATCGACCAGAACGGCGCTGTCGTCGCCCTTGCCCGGCACCGCCAATTGCAAGAGGCACAGCTTGGAATAATAGGTGCGCTCGCGCAGAAACTCGGTGTCGACGGTGACATAGGGATGCGTGCGCGCCATGGCGCAAAATTCCGCCAGGTCTTCAGTCGTGGTAATGGTTTTCATAAGGGGTGATCTTTGCTCTTGTCGTTGATGCCCAGTCTTGTCCCCCGCTCCAGCTATAGACCAGATTGGTCGAATTGCAAATGCTGGCAGTGGCCCCCGAACCGGTCTCAGGGCAGATAAAGCGGCGTGCGGTTTCCGGCGGCAAACCGGCGCAGCACCGCCGGGTAGAGGATATGTTCCTGCGCCAGAACGCGCGCCGCCAGCGTGTCGGGCGTATCCCCGGCCAGCACCGGCACGCGCGCCTGTCCCAGCACGGGCCCCTCGTCCAGTTCCGCCGTCACCTCATGCACGGTGCAGCCTGCTTGCCTGTCGCCCGCGTCCAGCGCGCGGGCATGGGTGTGCAGCCCGCGATAGTTCGGCAAGAGAGAGGGATGAATATTGATCATCCGCCCCTGCCAGGGGGTCACGAACCCGGCTGTGAGAACGCGCATGAACCCCGCGAGGCAAATGATGTCGATGCCATACGGGGCAAGACGCGCCTCGATTTCCGCTTCAAAGGCGGCGCGGTCCGCGCCATGCGGGCGGTGATCCACCACCTCGGTCGCAATCCCCTGCCCTGCGGCCCAGGCAATCCCGCCCGCGTCACTGCGGTTCGACAGCACCAGCGCAGGCCGCGCCGGATGGTCGCCGGTCATGCTCGCCACCAGCGACCGCATGTTCGAGCCACCCCCCGAGAGAAAAATCGCGACCCGCTTGCTCACAAAAGATGGCCCCGGTATGCCACGCCCGTGCCCGGCACCACCTGCCCCAGCCGACAGACCGTCTCGCCTGCCTCCTGCAACGCAGCCATGACCGCGTCGGCCTCGTCCGCCGCGACGACAGCGATCATGCCGATGCCGGAGTTGAAGGTCTTGAGCAGTTCCGCTTCGGCCATGTTGCCGGTCTCGGCCAGCCAGCGGAACACCCCCGGCAACGCCCATGCGCCAAGGTCAATCTCGGCCCCCAGCCCCTCAGGCAGCACACGCGGCAGGTTCTCGGTCAACCCGCCACCGGTGATATGCGCAAGACCGTGAATGCCCCCTGACTGCAGCGCCGCCAAAACCGGGCGCACATAGAGCCGCGTGGGCGTGAGCAAAACCTCCCCCAGACTGCCCTCGGCCCAGGGACAGGCGTCGTCCCATGTCAGCCCCGACATCTCGACAATCCGCCGCACCAGCGAATAGCCGTTGGAATGCACCCCATCCGAGGCGAGACCCAGCAACACATCGCCCTCCGCCACATTGGCAGGCAGTTCCGTGCCGCGCTCCATGGCGCCCACGGCGAACCCCGCCAGATCGAAATCGCCCGCCGGATACATGCCCGGCATTTCCGCCGTCTCACCGCCGATCAGCGCGCAGCCAGAGCCTTCGCAGCCCCGCGCGATACCTTCGATGATCCGCGTCGCCTGATCCAACTCCAACTTGCCCGTGGCAAAATAATCCAGGAAAAACAGCGGTTCCGCCCCCTGACAGATCAGGTCATTGACGCACATCGCCACCAGATCGACGCCGACGCCATCGACATGGCCGGTATCAATCGCGATCCGCAGCTTGGTGCCCACACCATCGGTCGCCGCCACCAGCACCGGGTCGGTAAAGCCAGCCGCCTTGAGATCAAAGAGCCCGCCAAAACCGCCAAGCCCCGACATGACGCCAGAGCGTTGCGTGCGCTTGGCTGCGGGCTTGATCCGCTCCACCAAAGCGTTGCCCGCGTCGATGTCTACGCCCGCATCGGCATAGGTGATCCCGTTCTGTCGCTCGGTCATGGCCCGTCCCCATCGCTTGAATGCGCCACCCGTTAGCTGATTGGCAGGCCTCGTGCAATCTGAAAGCCTTGACCCTGCCCCGGCCCCGGCTTACCAACTGCCGCAGGTGGGGCCTGTAGCTCAATTGGTTAGAGCAGAGCGCTCATAACGCTTTGGTTGGGGGTTCGAGTCCCTCCGGGCCTACCAGATTAACGGAATGCCACCGATGCCCCTGCCCGTTTCCTCTATCCGCAACCTCGGTCCTGCCTCTGATGCAGGCTTTGCGCGTGCCGGCATCCATGACGCCGAGAGCTTGCGGGCCATGGGGGCAGATGTGGCCTATGAGGCGCTGTTGCGCGCTGGCACGCAGCCGCATTTCATCGGCTATTATGCCTTGGTGATGGGATTGCAGGGGCGGCCTTGGAATGACTGTCAGGGCGCAGAAAAAGCTGCCCTGCGCGTCCGATTCGACGCGATCAAGGCGCGCGTCGCAGGCGAGATGACCGGGCCAAACGCGACGCTTGAGGCGATTCTGAATGAGATCGGGACAGGGCTGCGGCGCTAGATTTGGTCTCAATCCGCAAAGGCGTGGGTCAGAACCCGGCGCCTAGCCCTCCAACGCCTGCGCCAGATCGGCAATCAGATCACCCGCATCCTCGATCCCAACCGAAAACCGCAACAGCCCCTCGGGGATGCCCGTATGCGGCTCGATCGTGTGGCGATGCTCGACAAGGCTCTCGACCCCGCCCAGCGACGTGGCACGGTGGAAAAGCTGCAACCGCCCCGCCACCTCCAGCGCCCGCGCCCGCCCGCCTCGCAGCACCGCAGACAAGAGATAGCCATAGCCGCCGCACATCTGCCGCGCGGCAATCGCATGGCCCGCATGGCTGACAAGCCCCGGATAATACACCGCCTCAATGCCCGCATGCCCCTCGAGATACGCGGCCACGGCCTGCGCATTCTCGCACATGCGTTCCATCCGCAGCGGCAGCGTGCGCATGCCCCGCATCAAGAGCCACGCCTCGAACGGCCCCATCACCGCGCCTGCATCATGCCGGTCGGTCACAATCTCCTGCCACATCGCATTGCCCGGTTCGCGGCAGGACAGCACACCTGCCAGAACGTCCGAATGCCCGTTGAGCGCCTTGGTGCCGGAATGCATCACAATATCGGCCCCCAGATCCAGCGCCCGCGTCAAGACCGGCGTCGCCGCCGTGCCATCGACCACCAAAATCGCTCCCGCCTTGTGCGACATCCCCGCCGCCGTGGCGATATCAACGGTCTTGAGCCACGGATTCGACGGCGTCTCGATCCAGACCATATCGGCCGAAGAGCGACACGCCGCAGCCAGAGCCGCCGGGTCCGCCGCGTCGATCTCATCGAGCAGAATGGCACGGCGCACACAATAGGCCCGCACCCATTTGAGCGTGCCCCAGTAAATACCGGTCTGCATCACCACCCGCGCGCCACTGGGCAGCGCCCGAAACACCGCCGCCACCGCCGCCATGCCGCTTGGAAAGAGCAGCGTCGCCGCCGCCCCTTCCAATTGCCGGATCACCTCTTCGGCCTGCCGCACCGTGTCATTCTGACCGCGCCCATAAATGTTGTCCGGCCGTAGCAACACGTAATCGGCATCCCGCCCATAGGTCGTAGAGAGCGAGATCCCCGGCACCACGCCGCCCGTGGCCGTATCCGTGGCCCCCGCCGCCTGAGCGGCAATCGTTGCGGGTTTCAACTCGGTATTCTTCATCTGTCCTGTCCCCTTCTTCATATCGTAAAGAGCCGCCCCGGCCCCCAGCCGCGCGCCTCAGCGCCAGCCCGGCGCAGCATGTCCCAAAAGAGCGCCTGATTGGAGGTCACGACCGGCAGGCCCAACTCCGCCTCAACGGCGTCGATCACGCCAAATGTGCGCAAATTGGTGCAACTGGCAAACACCGCTTCGACCCCCGGCACGCGCCCCGCCTCCAGCATCGCACGCCGCGTGCTCGCCTCGGTGATACGCCCCACCGTCCAATCCTCTTTCTGTCCGAAACTGACCGCATGGATCACCTCGATTCCCGCCACGCCGAGCGCTGCCGCCATCGGTTCGCTCACCTGCGGCACATAGGGTGTCACCATCGCGATCCTGCCCACCCCAAGCGTGTGCAGCGCCGTGATCACCGCGCTCAGCGGATTGCTCACGGGCACGCCCGGATGCGCCAGATGGATCAGCCGCGCCACCTCCTCCGACCCGATGATGGTCGCCCCCGAGGTGCAGGCATAGGCCATGGCACTCAATTCCTTTGGCAAGAGCGCCGCCGTGCGCGTCATCTCGGGTGCCATGAGGGCCAGATCCTCAGGCGTCACATCGGCCTTCGCCGGAATGCGCGCATGCAGCAGGTTCACATCGCGCCCCGCCAGCACCATCCGCGCCTCATATTCCACGGTCTCATCTGTGCTGAGCATGATCATCCCCAGCCGCAGCCCCGATCCCGCGCCCTGATCCAGATCATAGTCCATCACATCGCCTCCGGTCGGCGGCCCAACCGACTGATCGTCCCGCCCGAGACAGCGGCGCGCACCCCCGTGGTGCTGGCACAGGATGTGGGCAAACCCCGTGCCACCCGCACCGCCAGATAGGCAAAGGCCTGCGCCTCCAGCATATCGCCATCCAGCCCCACCGCCTCGACCGGCTCCACCGGACAATCCAGCGCGGCACGCAGCATCTGCATCATCACCCCATTATGCCGCCCACCTCCCGTCACCAGCAAACGCGCAGGCGGGCGCGGACAATGCTCCATGCCCCGCAGCACCGCCGCTGCCGCCATGCCGGTCAACGTCGCCACGGCATCGGCATCGCCCAGTTCCCCCACCAGCCCGATCATGTCAGCGAACGTGTCCCGGTCGAGCGATTTCGGCGGCATCCGCAGGAAATAGGGCTCATCAAGGAACAGCTCCAACGCGCCTTGCGCCACCTCCCCCTGACGCGCCAAGGCCCCATCGCGGTCAAAGGGTTCGCCCCGCCGCGCCAGCATCAGATCGTTGATGGGCGCATTGGCAGGCCCGGTATCAAACGCCAGAATGGCCCCCGCCTCCTCTGGCCGCGCAAAACTCGGATCAATCCAAGTGATATTCCCCACCCCGCCAAGGTTCAGAAACGCCAGCGGCTCTTGCGCGCCGATCCACTTGGCACAGGCGAAATGAAAGAACGGTGCCAGCGGCGCACCTTCGCCCCCCAGCCGGATATCCGCGCTGCGAAAATCCCACACCACCGGCAGGCCCAAATCCTCAGCCAGCCGCGCGCCATCGCCCAGTTGATGCGTGCCGCGCCCCTGCGGCTCATGCGCCAAGGTCTGTCCGTGAAACCCCACCAGCGCGGCGCCCTTGAATTGGCTCAAAACCTCCAGATGCGCGCCCTCAACCAGCGCTTGTGCCTCAGCCAGATTCTCGCCCGGCCATTTCCCCAAGGCGGCAGACAAGATCGCCTGCTCCTCGGCGCCATATCCACGATAAGCCGTTGGTCCAAAAGTGAATATTGTCTCGCCATCGGTCTCAACCATGGCCGCATCCACCCCATCCAATGAGGTGCCCGACATCGCCCCCAACGCCCAGAGGCGTTCCGCCTTCAACATGGCCTTTTCCTTTGCCCACCGACTGCATATACATGCCGCGCAAACCAAGCCGGGACAAGCATTATGACCTATCGCCCCAAATCCGATTTTCTCAACGTGATGATGTCGCGCGGCTATCTCGCCGACTGCACGGATTATCAGGGTTTGGACGAGGCCCTGAGTGCCGGAACCGTCACCGCCTATATCGGCTACGACGCCACGGCGAAATCTTTGCATGTCGGGCACTTGCTCAACATCATGATGCTGCGTTGGCTGCAAAAAACGGGGCATCGTCCCATCACCCTCATGGGCGGCGGCACCACCAAGGTGGGCGATCCCTCGTTCCGCTCGGATGAACGGCCCCTGCTCTCGCCCGCGCAGATCGACGAAAATATCGCCGGCATGAACCGCGTCTTTGCCCGCTACCTCGCCTATGGCGACGGCCCGCAAGAGGCGATGATGCTCAACAACGCCGAATGGCTCGACGGGCTCAATTACCTTGAGTTCCTGCGCGACATCGGGCGACATTTCTCCGTGAACCGGATGCTGGCGTTTGAATCGGTGAAATCGCGGCTCGACCGCGAGCAATCGCTCTCATTCCTCGAATTCAACTACATGATCCTGCAAGCCTATGATTTTCTGGAGCTAAATCGCCGTCATGGTTGCGTCCTGCAAATGGGCGGCTCGGATCAATGGGGCAATATCATCAACGGCATCGACCTCACCCGCCGCGTGATCGACCATGAGGTGTTTGGCCTGACATCACCGCTCCTGACCACCTCGGATGGGCGCAAGATGGGCAAATCGGCGGGCGGTGCCGTCTGGCTTTCGGCGGATATGCTGTCGCCTTACGAATTCTGGCAGTTCTGGCGCAACACCACCGATGCCGACACCGGGCGCTTCCTGAAACTCTACACCGAATTGCCGATTGAGGAATGCGAGCGGCTTGGCGCTTTGGAAGGTTCCGAGATCAACGCCGCCAAGATCATTCTCGCCAACGAGGTCACAACCCTCCTGCACGGACCCGAGGCGGCAGCGGCGGCCGAGGCCACGGCCCGCGAGGTGTTCGAACATGGCGGCGTGGGCGATGACCTCCCCACCGTCGAGGTGACAGCGGATGAACTGGCCGGGGGGATTTCCATCGTGCAACTCATCGTGCGTGCCGGTCTCGCCAAATCCGGCAAAGAGGCCAAGCGCCTCATCACTGAAAACGGCGCGCGTTTGGATGACGAACCGTTAACCGACGCAGGCCTGATAATCGACGCCGCCGCCCTCAAATCGCCGATCAAGCTTTCGGCGGGCAAGAAACGCCACGCCCTCGTCAAGCTGATCGACTGAGGGGCAAATCCGAACCGCGGACCTTACAAAATCAGCTTACGTCTTGTAAGGTCAGTAAGGTTCACCCCCGCCCGCGCAGCGCCTCTTTCAGCACGTCACGCACCGCCTCGGGCGGCACATCCGAGGTGATGAACGCCTCGCCAATGCCGCGCGCGAGGATAAAGCGCAGCTTGCCATCGACCACCTTCTTGTCCTGCCCCATGAGCGCAATCAGCCCATCGGCATCCGGCAATTCCCCTGCGATATCCGATAGATCCACCTTCATCTTCATGTCGCGGAAATGCGCCCGCACCCGGCTTGGATCTTCCTGAGAGCAGAGCCCTAGACGCGCCGACACCTCAAACGCCAGGGCGCAACCAATGGCCACCCCTTCCCCATGCAAAAGCCGCGCCCCATCATACTGTGTGGCCGACTCCAAAGCATGACAAAATGTATGCCCCAAATTGAGCAACGCCCTGTCGCCCTGCTCGGTTTCATCACGCGTCACGATCTCGGCTTTCATCTCGACCGAGCGTTTGACCAGATGAATTCTAGCCGCCATATCACCGCTCGCGGCACGTGAAGCATTAATTTCAAGCCATTGAAAAAAATCACTATCCCCCAGCAACCCGTATTTGGCGACCTCGCCATATCCGGCCAGATAATCGCGTTCCGTCAGTGTGCCCAGCACCTCTGTATCGGCCAGAACAAGGCTCGGCTGGTGAAACGCCCCGATCAGGTTCTTGCCCTGTGGCGCATTAATTCCTGTCTTGCCGCCCACCGAACTGTCCACCTGCGCCAGCAGACTCGTCGGAACCTGAACAAACCGCACACCCCGCCGCAACACCGCCGCCGCAAACCCCACCAGATCGCCGATCACGCCACCGCCAAAGGCGACCACAACGTCATTTCGCTCGACTTTCTGCTCCAGCAACCATTCCGCCACCCGCTCAAAATGCGGCCAGGATTTGGTGGCCTCACCGGCAGGCAACGTCATCGAAACAGACACAATTCCTTTCGTTTCCAATCCATTGCAGAGCGAAGCTAAATGCAGAGGCCCCACCGTCGCGTCGGTCACAATCGCCACGCGTGGACGCCGCAACAGCGGAGCAATCAGTGCCCCGGCCTCTGCCAACAGGCCCGGCCCGATATGAATGTCATACTCCCGCCCCGGCAGACCCACATGCACGATCTCGGTCATTCCACCAACTCCAATACGTCCTTGCGTTCGCTCAACGCCTTGAACACCTGCTCTGCCATCGCCTCGACACTGTATTCGCTGCGCGCACGGACGCGAATTTCCGCAAGCGCATAGATCGGCACCCGCGCGTTGTAGATTTCTGTCAGCGTCTCAAGAGGTTGAGCTGTGCGCAGTAAAGGTCTGGTATTCTTGCCTTTTACCCGCGACCATAAGAGCGACAAATCGGCATCGAGCCAGACCGAAACCCCCTTGCGCGCGACCAGATCGCGGTTGCGCTCGGCCAGAAAAGCCCCGCCGCCAGTCGACAATATGGCTCGTTGACCATCCAGCAGACGGTCAATCACCTCAGTCTCCCGCGCACGAAAGAAAGCCTCGCCATCCCTTTGAAATATCTCGGCAATCGTCATATTCGCGGCTTTCTCGATCTCGGCATCCGAGTCGAGGAACGGCACGCCGATCTTCGCCGCCAGCGCCTTGCCCACGGCTGTCTTGCCTGCCCCCATCATGCCCACCAACACAACGGTTTTGCCCAGTTTCCAATGCCCCTTGGCCGACACGATCGGCGCTCCCTTGCCCATTCACAAAGTTTTTCACTCAATGACGTGATCTTGCACAAAAGGCCAGTTATAACTTGGGAAAAAGAACGGGCAAAACAGGCAGGGGATGATATGTTGCGATTGATCAAATGGCTGTTTTATTTGGCCATTCTAGGGTTTATCGCCCTTATGGCCTATGCGTATCTTGGCCCGTTTTTTGGTGCGGATTTCTCGCCACCACAAACCGAGATTCGTCAGGACATCATACTTGAGACCGATTAGTGCGTTATTTTTGTTAGGATGTTGCACGGCGACCATGGCCGCAGCGCAGCAACCGCTGTCGGCGATTGACTGGTTGGATCAGGCCAGCACCGCCGCCGTGACCACCATTCCCCGCACGCCTCTGGGTGAACCGCCCGCCAGCGACGGCGTGGATGTGCCGCCCGTGACCGTGACAGCCCTTGACGCGCCGCGCGCCGATGCGGTTGGCCTCTTGCCCAGCACGACCACCGGCCTGCCTGCGACGCTCTGGGACAAGAGCGCCACCAACGATCTCACCCGCGCCTTTTCCCGCCTCGAGGCAGAGCCCATTCCCGCCATTCAGGCGCTCTACTACACGCTCCTTCTGGCAGAGGCGAATGCACCGCTGGATGCCGGATCCGACGCAAAGTTTCTGCGCGCCCGCCTCGAGGCCCTGACAGAGTTTGGCGCGATCGAGCCCGCGCAAGCCCTGTCAGAGCGCGCCGGACCAATGACAGAAGTTCTTTTTGATCAATGGTTTGCTCTGTCACTCTTGCTGGGGCAAGAGGACTCGGCCTGCACCGCGCTGACTCGCAAACCTCACCTGTCCTCTGATCTGAGCGCGCGGATATTCTGTGCGGCGCGTGGCGGTGACTGGAATACGGCCGCACTTACCTATCACAGCGCCACAGCACTTAATGCCCTCTCAGAGACGGACGCGACGCTCCTCGCGCTCTATCTCGATCCCGAGCTGATCGACGAGACAGACGCACCCGAGCCGCCGCAGACCCTCACGGCGCTGCAATTCCGTCTCTTTGAGGCGATCGGTACCGCCCTGCCCACCCATAACCTGCCCCGCGCCTTTGCCATGGCAGATCTGCGCGGCACGTCGGGATGGAAGGCCGAGATCGAGGCCGCAGAGCGCCTTGCCCGCACCGGTGCCGTTCCCGCCGCGCGCCTGCTTGGCCTCTATACCGAACGCCGCCCGGCGGCCTCTGGCGGTGTCTGGGACCGGGTCGCCGCCGTGCAGGCGCTTGATCGGACGTTGAGCGAGGGGGCAACCGAAGCCCTGACCGAAGCCCTGCCAATCGCTTGGCGTGCGGCCCGCGAAGAGCATCTCGAGGTGGTCTTTGCCGAGCTTTTTGCAGAGCGCCTCGCCGCGCTCGATCCCCCCGCGAGCATTCGCTCCCAGGTCTTTGAAATAATGCTTCTTTCTGCGCAGTATGAACAGGCGGAGGCGTTGCTTCAAACACCCACGCCGGACCAGACGTTTCTGATCGAGACCGCCCGTGGTAGGCCTCCAGCAGCTACCGCGCGCAGCGCCCTCCAAGGTGCCATCGCCACCGGATTTGCCAGCGAAGAGCCTGCGCCGGACCATCAGGCGCTGATCGACGCAGGTCGCTTGGGCGAAGCGATCCTGGCCGCAGCGCGACAAATCAGTCGCGGCGACGCCGCCCGCGACGCGTTGACCGGCGCGCTCGCCACCCTGCGCGCGGTCGGGCTGGAGGACACCGCCCGCCGTGCCGCCCTGCAACTCCTGTTGTTGGAGCGCCGCGGGTGACCGGCGACACCGCTTGGGTCGATCTCTTTCTCGAGGCTCAGGCGGCGGAGCTTGGGGCTGCAAAGAACACCCTGATGGCCTATGCGCGCGATCTGCGAGATTTTACGGATTGGGTTAAATATCAAAACCTTAGCCTAGAAAACCTCATGCAACCCGATATCGAATCCTATCTGGTTCAGTGCGACGCTCAGGGCTTGGCTCAGGCCACGCGGGCGCGCAGGCTCTCGGCCATCCGGCAACTTTACCGTTTTGCCTTTGAGGAACGGTTGCGCGCCGACAACCCCGCCATACGCATCAAGGGAGCGGGCAAGGCGCAGCGCCTGCCCAAGACCCTGACCGAGGATGAGGTCAGCCGCCTGCTCGAGGTTGCCCCCCAGCATGGCCGCACCGCCACAGAACGCTGCCGTAACGCTTGCCTCATGGCGCTGCTCTATGCCACCGGCATGCGCGTGAGCGAGCTGGTCTCGCTGCCCCTTGCCGCCGCGCGGGGCGACCCGCAGATGCTTTTGGTGCGCGGCAAGGGCGGCAAGGAACGCATGGTGCCCCTCTCGCCACCCGCCCGCGCGGCGCTGGTTGACTGGCTGGCGCTGCGCGACGCCGAAGAGACCGCGCGCCGCAGCAAAGGCCTGACACCCTCGCCCTTTCTCTTTGCCTCAGGCGGAACGGCGGGATATCTAACTCGCCACAGGTTTTACAACCTTATTAAAGAATTCGCAGTCAAAGCTCATGTTGATCCGGATAAGGTGACACCTCATACCCTGCGCCACGCCTTCGCGACGCATCTTCTGGCCAATGGGGCGGATCTACGGGTCATTCAGACCCTCTTGGGCCATGCCGATATCGCCACAACCGAGATTTACACGCATGTGCTCGAGGCGCGCTTGCAGGCGCTGGTGCAGGAACATCATCCGCTGGCACAGGCCGCCCGGCGCAAAACCGGCGGCAACACATCCTCCGACGGCCAATAGCCGCTCACAAGCGCGCGATCATAGCCCTGCACCAGCCCCGCCGCCCGCATCGCCGCATGTGCCGCACCATGATCATAGGCCAGCCGGTGAAACACCACGCCAGCCGCTTCGAGCACGGCAAATCCAGTCTCGAGCCGGCCATCATGCGGCGGCATGCCGATGGCCCCGGCGTTGACCCAGGTCACCGCCCCGATCGCACGTTGGAACATCAGACCGGAGTGCCCCGCCAGAACCATATCAATAGGGCCTGTAACCTCTCGAATAGCTGCGATTTCCTCTTGAAACACCGCCTCATCCGACACGGGCCAGATAAAGCGGCTCACCTCCGTCAGCCCGCCGTGAATCACCGCCACCCGTCGACCGGCATGGGTGAAGAGGATGAGATCCGGCAAACCCGCCATCCAACCCCGCGGCTCGGTCCCGACAGACCGATCCGCATGGCGATACCATCCCGCCGACAAGAGATCACACTGCGTGCCCGCCTCGAATCCACAGCCGCAATCCATCGCATTCTCCGCCAACTGCCGCTCGCAATTGCCCGCGAGCACGGCACACCCCGCCGCACGGATCAGCGCCACGGTCTCGACCGGCTGCGCACAATAGGCCACGACGTCCCCGGTGCAAATCATCCGCTCGGGCGGGATGCCAAGGCCCCCGGCCCGTGCCAGAATCGCCTGCATCGCCTGCAAATTTGAATAGGGCCCGCCAAAAACCAGGACAGGACCGACCATCTCCCCCAATTCCGCGATCCGCATCGCCAATGCTCCCTTGAATGCAGGGGGCGGACGCCCCATAACCCTGTAAACTACGAGGGACCGAACAAAGATGGAAGCCGCGCCAAGCGCACCCGACCTGACATTCTGGATCACCACCGGCGCGATCGTCGCGCTTCTGGTTATGTCCGCCTTCTTCTCAGGCAGCGAAACCGCACTCACCGCCGCCTCGCGCGGCAAGCTGCGCGCGCAGGCCGAAAAGGGCTCGCGCGGGGCTGAAACCGCGCTCCGCATCACAGAGGATAACGAGCGGCTGATCGGCTCGGTGCTGCTTGGCAACAATATGGTGAACATCCTCGCCGCCTCGCTGGCCACCGCGCTCTTTACCCGCCTCTTCGGTGAGAGCGGTGTCGCCCTTGCCACTCTCGTGATGACGATTCTGGTGCTGGTCTTTGCCGAGGTTCTGCCCAAGACCTACGCCATCACCAATGCCGAGGCCGCTGCCGCCCGCACCGCCCCCCTCATTGTGTGGGTGATCAAGATCTTTTCGCCCATCGTGACCGCCGTGCGCTGGTTCGTGCGCCGTATTCTGGCGCTCTTTGGCGTGCAGACCGACCCTGACAGCCATATTCTCGCGGTGCGCGAGGAAATTGCGGGCGCGCTCTATCTGGGCCAGTCCGAAGGCGTGGTCGAGAAAGAGGACCGTGACCGCATCCTTGGCGCGCTTGATCTGGGGGAACGCGCGGTCGAGGAAATCATGCTTCATCGCTCGCGGATCGAAATGATCAACGCCGAGTCGGAACCGGATGCGATTCTCAACCAATGTCTTGAAAGCAATCACACCCGCCTGCCGCTCTACCGCGACGACCCCGACAACATCATCGGTGTGGTCCATGCCAAGGATCTCTTGCGCGCCATTCACAAACTGATCACCGCATCCGAACTGGGGGCCGCAGCCCTCAAGGATTTCGATGTCTGCAGCATCGCGCGCAAGCCGTATTTCGTGCCGGAAACCACCACGCTCGACGATCAGATGCGGCAATTCCTGCGTATGCGCAGCCATTTCGCCATGGTGGTCGATGAATATGGCACGCTTCAGGGGTTGATCACGCTCGAGGATATTCTCGAGGAGATCGTCGGCGAGATCACCGATGAATTCGACCCCGACGCCGAGCATACGATTCGCAAGACCGAGGACAATCAGTTCCTCGTGGATGGGGCCATGACCATCCGCGACCTGAACCGCGCCACGGACTGGACACTACCCGACGAGGCCGCGAATACCGTTGCCGGTCTGGTGATCCACGAGGCCCAGATGATCCCCAAGGTGGATCAGGTCTTCATCTTTCACGGTTTCCGGTTTCAGGTCGTCGCGCGCAAAGACAACCGCATCACCAAACTCAAGGTGCGCAAGCTCTGATTGTCGGATCTAGCGCGGCTCTTTGTATTTCAGAATATCGCGGTCCACGCCCAATCCGATGATCGGGCTCAGCAGATCACGCCAGAGACTAGGGCGCGCGGCCTTTGCGGGGGCGAGGTCAGGCGGCAGCCGCAGGTCGTTCTGCAACATCGGCGCAAGGATACGCTCGTCCAGCATCCAGCGCCCCCGCCGCCCCTCCGTGCGGTCTGCCTGCTGGTAGGTCAACCATGTCGACAGCTTGGCCTGACAGCGCGGAGACTGCCCCGGATAGACAAGGTAAAAGCCGCTGTTGATCCGCAAACAGATATTGTCCAGCACCCGCGCCACTCCGCCAAGATCACCCGGAACATGACTCTTGGGCATATAGTTGAACCGCGCAGGTTCGCCGTTGAAAAACACCGCCAGAGCGCTGCAAAGGTCAATCTCGCGTTGCGCCATGCCCCACCCCAGCACCGGCTCCGGCAGCAAGGACCAGTCATAGGCACAGAGCGCCTCACGAAAGGCCTCGCGGGACAGGGATCGCAGATACGCGATTTGCTCTGCGGCTGTGCTTACGGACCAATCAAACGGACCGGGCTGCGGCATGGGAGGCTCCGTAAACTGAGGAAAAGGCAGATCACACCCTTGTGAGTTCAGAAAGTGCGCTTTCTGCGGAACAACTGTGACACCATTTGGGCAGCCGATAAATTCCACTTGGGATAGGCCAGTTTAGCGGATAGATTCGCACCCATGTTGACCCGCATTCTGCACGCCTTTTCCGCCACCAAACCGGCCCCCTTGCCAGAGCCGGACGAGAAACTTGCGCTGGGCGCCCTTATGGTTCGGGTGGCAAAATCCGACCACCATTACGAGCTGGCAGAGATCAAGCGAATCGACCGTCTCCTGACGCGCATCTATGGGCTTGGCCCGGTCGAGGCCGCCAAGATGCGCGCGCTCTCGGAACGGCTGGAGCGGGCCGCCCCCGAAACCGACCGCTTTGGCCATATCATCCGCGAGACCGTCAGCCTCGAGGCCCGCCTGAGCGCGCTCGAGGCATTGTGGGAGGTGGTCCTCTCCGACGGCGCCAGCCAACCCGAGGAATTGCAGGTGATCGACGCCGCCCGCGAGACGATGGGTCTCAGCCACGCCGACAGCGACGCCGCCCGCGCATTGGCCGAATCCCAGTAAAGCCACGCGAAGTTCCCTACGAATTCCCCATTGGCCTGCGCCACGTCGCACCCTATACCTGTGCCATGTTTGCAGATTTTCTGAAGCGGCTGATTCAACCAGCCCCCGAGCCGATGACCGGCGGCGATGCCCGTCTGGCGCTCTGTGCCCTCCTTGTGCGTGTCGCACGCACCGATGGAGACTATTCCGCCTCCGAGATCATCCGCATCACGCGCATCATCTCTGCCCGCTATGGCCTGCCGCAGCCTCAGGCCGAGGCCTTGCGCCAAGAGGCCGAAACGCTCGAGAGCGAGGCCCCCGATACGGTCCGCTTTACCCGCGCGATCAAGGATGCGGTGCCACATGAGGACCGCATGGGCGTAATCGAGGCGCTCTGGAAGGTGGCCTTGGCCGATGGGCAGCGCGAGGCGGATGAGGATGCGCTCTTGCGGCTGGTCGCCAGCCTCTTGGGCATCACGGATCAGGAAAGCGCCCGCGCCCGTCAACGCGTCATGGGGCAATCATGATCGCCAGCCTGCCGATGTATGACCGACCAGAGACAGCGGCAGCCAATGACGCGCTCTGGCAGGGCGTGCACGCCGCGCTTGGGCACGGGCCGGACACCCTCGACCGCGACGGAGAAGTCTGGACCCATTGGCTTAGCCCGGACCTCTTGCTGTCGCAGACCTGTGGCTATCCTTACCGCGCACGGCTGCATGGCCGGGTAACGCTGGTGGGCAGCCCCGTGCTCGACCTGCCCGACTGTCCGCCGGGGCTGTACTATAGCGTCTTGGTCGCCCGCGCCGATGACCCGCGCGAGCGCCCCGAGGATTTCGCCACCGCGCGCCTCGCCTATAACGACGCGCTCTCGCAATCCGGCTGGGCCGCGCCGCAAAACTGGGCCGCTGCGCGCGGATTTGCCTTTGGCAATCCCGTCCACACCGGCGCGCACCGCGCCTCTGCGATGGCCGTGGCCGAGGGGCGCGCCGATATCGCCGCGCTCGACGCGCTCAGTTGGCAATTCATGCAGGCATATGACCAGTTCCCCAAACACCTGCGCGTGTTGGGCCGGACAGATCCGACACCGGCCTTGCCCTATATCACCGCTCTCGGGCGCGATGCCGAACAGCTGCACGCGGCTCTGAAGGATGCAATCAATGCGCTCCCTGCATCCTTGCGCACAACCCTTGGCTTAACAGGCGTGACCCATATCCCGGCTGAGGATTATCTTGCCTTGCCCAATCCCGCGTCACCACCTGCGCCACAGCCTCCGAATTGAGCTGACGGTACGTCAAATCGCACAAACCGTCCCCTAATCGCCCGTTTTGCAAGTTGCATCAGCCCATTTTTTCGGCCCTATTGTCATGCAAGCGTCAAAAACCACCGAAACGGAAGCACCCCTTGTCCGAAACGCCCCCGGTTATCGAGATCCGCAACCTGCACAAGGCTTATGGCGCGCTTGAGGTCATCAAGGGGGTCGATATTGCGGCCCGTCGTGGTGATGTGGTTTCGCTCATCGGTTCGTCCGGGTCCGGCAAATCCACCATCCTGCGCTGCGCCAACCTGCTCGAGGACAGCCAACAGGGCGACATCCTCTTCAAGGGTGAGCCGGTGCACTGGAAGGGGACAGGATTGGCCCGCCATCCCGCTGATCCCAAACAGGTGCTGCGCATCCGCACCAATCTCAGCATGGTGTTTCAGCAATTCAATCTCTGGGCGCATCTCACGATCCTGCAAAACGTGATGGAGGCACCCGTCACTGTCTTGGGTCGAGATCGGCACGAGGCCGAAGGGGCCGCGCGCAAGTATCTAGACAAGGTGGGCATCGGCGACAAATGCGATGTTTACCCGGCTCAGCTCTCGGGTGGTCAGCAACAGCGCGCGGCAATTGCCCGCGCCCTCTGCATGGAACCCGAGGCGCTTCTCTTCGACGAACCCACATCGGCGCTCGACCCCGAACTCGAACAAGAGGTGATCCGCGTCATCAAGGATCTGGCCAACGAAGGCCGCACCATGATGATCGTCACCCATGACATGCGAATGGCCGCCGATGTCAGCGATCATGTCGTGTTCCTGCACCAAGGCCTGATCGAAGAACAGGGCCCGCCTGACAGCCTCTTCGGCGCTCCGAAATCGGAACGCCTGCAACAGTTCCTCAGCTCGACCAATCCGGCCTGAGGCGAAAACCAACCAAGGGAGAAAACCATGAAGAAACTGCTACTCACAACCGCCGCTCTGGCCCTCTCGACCGGCTTTGCCATGGCCGACACCGTCCGTCTCGGCACCGAGGGCGCCTACCCTCCGTATAACTTCATCAACGACAAGGGCGAGGTTGACGGATTCGAGCGCGCGCTGGGCGACGAGCTGTGCAAACGCGCCGAACTGACCTGCGAATGGGTCACGAACGACTGGGACAGCATCATCCCCAACCTCGTGTCCGGCAACTATGACGTGATCATCGCGGGCATGTCGATCACCGACGAGCGCGATCAGGTGATCGACTTCACCCAGAATTACACCCTTCCCGATCCCTCGGCCTATCTCGCCCCCTCGGCGGATGTCGATGTGAAATCCGGCGTCATCGCGGCCCAGTCGGGCACCATTCAGGCCTCTTATGTCGCCAGCAGTGGGGCCACGCTGGTCGAATACGCCACGCCCGAGGAATCCATCGCCGCCGTGCGCAACGGCGAGGCTGATGCCGTTCTGGCCGACCGCGCCTTTCTTCTGCCTGTCGCAGAAGAGGACGAAGGTCTGGAACTGCTCGAAGAGATGGTGATGATCGGCGGCGGCATCGGTCTTGGCGTCCGCGAGAGCGACGCCGAGCTCAAAGGCAAACTCGACGCCGCCATCCAGTCGATGAAGGACGATGGCAGCCTGAACGCGCTGATCGAGAAATGGGAAATCGGCCTGACCTTCTAAATCTGACCTGAGGTTGACGATTAAAGTTGACCGGCCGGCGGGGCCAAACGCGGCCCCGCCCCCCTCTGACGAGGCGCGATAGAATGTTTGCCTTTTGCTCCGATCCGGCCAGTATCGACGGGTTTGCGTGGCTCACCTGCTACCTTACCACGTCCAAACACCTCCAACTCTACTATGCGGTGGGCACGGTGCTGTTGCTCTTGGCGATCACGGCACCTGCGGCCCTCGCCTTTGGCTTTGGGGGGGCGATGGCCGCGCGGGCGCATATCGCCCCGGTCCGCTGGTTCGGCAAGGCCTATATCGCGGTCGTGCGCGGCGTGCCCGACATCGCGTTTTTCCTCTTTTTCGTCATCGCGCTCGATCAGGCCTTTGAATGGGCGCGACACAAGGTTCTTTGCCCCGATTGGGGCCAACCGATCCGTCAGGGCAATGATTTCGTCGTCTGTCAGGCTGCCAAACTGCCGCTTGGCTCCGCGCCGCAATGGGTGCATGAATCCTACGGCTTTCTGCTCGCCGTTCTGACCTTTGCCATCGTTTTCGGGGCCTTTGCCGCCAATGTGCTGTTCGGTGCCATGCGCGCCGTGCCGCGCGCCCAGATGGAAACCGCCGAAGCCTATGGCATGTCGCGCCGTCAGGCCTTCTGGCGGATCATGGTGCCGCAGATGTGGGTCTACGCCCTGCCCGGCCTTGGCAATCTCTGGATGGTGCTGATCAAGGCCACGCCGCTCCTCTTTCTCTTGGGGGTCGAGGATATCGTCTATTGGGCGCGCGAACTCGGTGCCACCGCCAACCCGCGCTTTACCGAGTATCCGCATGGCGACTGGCGGATGTGGTATTTTCTGGGGCTGATGGTGTTCTACCTCGGCTTCACGCGCGTGTCAGAGGTGGTGCTGGAACGCCTCATGCAACGCCTCACCCTGGGCCAGGCCACCACCGGCGGCGAAGCGCAAAGGAAAGCAGCATGAGCTGCCTCGAGACCATTCAGGCCTATGGGCTGCGCGCCATTGGGATTGGTGAACGGCTCTTGCCACAAGACAATTTCACCCTCTGCGAACAAGTGACCCTGATCGGCTCTGGCCTGATCTGGAACGTCTATTTCGGGTTCTTCGCCCTTGTCAGCGGGTTCATCCTTGCCACCGCCGTGGCGCTTGGCAAAGGCTCCCGCAACCGTGTGATCCGCAAACTCTCCGAATGGTTCATCTTTGTCTTTCGCGGCTCACCACTCTTTATCCAGTTCTTCTTTGCCTATTTCTTCTTTCTCTCGCTCAAATCGGTCTCGCCTTTCTTCGATATCCTGACCTCGGCTTGGCTCGGCGCGATGATCGTGCTGTTCCTCAACACCGCCGCCTATTCCGGCGAGATTTTCTATGGCGCACTGCGCTCCATCCCCAAGGGCGATGTCGAGGCGGCGGATGCTTACGGCTTTTCCGGCTGGCCGCGCTTTCGCCGGATCATCTGGCCCACGATGCTGCGGCTCGCCTGGCCCGCCTATACCAATGAGGCGATCTTTCTCTTTCACGCCACCACACTGGTCTTTTTCTCGGGCTTTCCGGTGTGGCAACAGCGCGGCGATGCGCTCTACTATGCCAAGTATTTCGCGGACAAGACCTTTAACCCCTTCGTGCCCTATCCGATCCTTGCGGGCTATTTCATCCTTCTCACTCTGGTCGTGATCGGTGTCTTTGGCCTGATCAATCGCCACCTCAACCGCCATCTGCCGCAGGAATACCGCCGCAAGCTCAGCCTGCGGATGAACCTGATCCGCTGATGGGCGGAGTGGCGATCCTCATTCCCGCCGCCGGGGCCTCGTCACGGATGCGAGGCACGGATAAGCTCTTGGAAACGGTGCGCGGTCAGCCGCTCTTGCGCGACCGCGTGACGCTCGCCCTTGGGACAGGCTGCGCCGTGGCCGTGACCCTGCCGCCCGAGACCGCTGCCCGCCGCGCGGCCCTTGACGGGCTCAACGTCACCCTCCTATCCGTGCCCGATGCCGCAACCGGCATGTCCGCCTCGCTGCGCACGGGCGCTGAATGGGCTATGGCCCAGGGTGCCGCAGCCTTGATGATCTTGCTTCCCGACCTGCCAGACCTCACCGCAAGCGACATGAGCCTCATGCTGCAAGCCAATGATTCTGAAACCATCTTGCGCGCCTGCGACATGGATGGCACACCCGGCCACCCGGTGATTCTGCCGGCCCACCTGCTACCAGAGCTAACCCACATCACCGGCGACACCGGCGCGCGCGACCTCTTGCGCGCCCATCCCGTGACGCCTGTGCCCCTGCCCGGCCAGCACGCCACAACCGACCTCGACACGCCCGAGGCTTGGGCAGCATGGCGTGCCGCGCAACCCTAAGCCGGGTCACGCCCCATATGCTCGGCAATGCGCCGATTGAGCCACGCAAGCCCCGCCAACGACAAGCCAAGCCCGAGGAAGGACGCCACCCGCACCAACCCCGCCAGCCCCGCCATATCCACCAGAAACACCTTGGCCACGGTCAGCGCGACGCCGGCCATTGCCACCCGCCGCAAGGTCTCGGACCGCCGCATCAGGGCCAACCCCAACAGCACGACCGAGACCAGAATGAGCGCGACCGTGTAGCTGTATAGCTCGCCATCGCTCACCCCCGGCACGCTCAGGTCATCCCCCTGCCACAACCGCCGGATCTCGAGCCCGAGATACCACGCGCCATAGCCGGCCCCCGCCACGACCAAGCCATGCCGCAGCAAACGCGGCAGATGATCCAGCTTCCATGCCGCAAGGGCAAAGACCAGCGCCACCGGCAAATAGGCGGCAGCCAGCGAATCCACGATCAACGGCCCGCTCACGATCTCCTTGCGCCAGAACACCGAGATCAGCGGATTGGTCAGCACCGCCTGCGCTATGAGCGTGATCAGCGCCACCGCCCCCATGCCACAGCCAAGAGCCAGCCGCAGCCCGCGCACCACACGCCCACCCACGCGCATCCGCCAGAGCTGCACCATGCTGGACGCGAGCCATACCACGGCTGTCAGGCCCAGCCCCGCATGCCCCATCGCTCCCGGCCCACCCAGCCACCGCTGAATAATAACGCTGAGAAATATCGCCGTGATGCTCCAGACAGCGCTTTCGATCACCGCCCGTGTCGCCCCTCCGGCCCGCGCCGCCATCACCCCCCATGCCGCCGCCAGCAGGGCCAGCGGCCCCAAATGCGACAGGAGCACATCGCCCAGCCCCGCCTCGCGCACGGCCCAAGTCAGACCCGGATCAATCACAAGACGGTAGCCGATCACCGCGACGCCCACCTGCGCCACCCCACCCAAGAGCGGCAGAGTGTACCGCCGGTCAATCAGCGCCGTGGCCAGAACCATCACCGCCAAGGCCAGCGTCAGCGCCGCCTTGCTCAGCATGACAAAGAGCGCCAGCGTGATCAACACAATGGCCGCCCCGGCAAAGAGCGCAGCAGCCAGTTGCCTCTCCGGCCCGCGCGCCCGCAGCGCGAACAGCACCATCAACCCCGCCAACGCCATCACCTGCAAGGCCCAAGGATAGGCGCCGATCACCGCCGCCGGGGTCCAAAGGAGTTCGAGGATTAGCGCCAGCCCCGGTGCCATCACCGCCGCGCCAAGGCTCCACAGGATCACCGGCACCGCCCCCGCCGCATATCGTGCCCGAAACGCAAAAAGGGCCGAGGCCACCGCCCCGCCCGCCAACAGCACACTCGCCGCAAGCGGCATCTTCGCCTCGGGCAACCGCTCGATCCCGGCCATGAACCCGGACCAGACCGGCCCCTGCCCGAACCCTTCGAGCGTCACCAAAATCAGCGCGGTCAAGGCCGGGACCAGCGGTACGTCCTCCAGCGCTTCGGCCCGCCGTGTGCCAAGGATCAGCGCCGCCAGCATCCCCGCAAGCAGGCTAAGCGCCCCCCAGATCACCCGCGCCTCGCGCCCGTCCTGTGCCATCCAGAGGGCTGCAAGGCTTGCCAGACCCACCACACCCCACACGAGCCGCACCGGGAAATCGGGATAGTCTCCGCCCGCCAACACGCGCCGCAGCAGCGAATTGCCCCTGTGCTGCGGCACCAGCCGTGCCTCAGGCACCACCACGGTCAACACCACCAGCACCGCCCAGAACGTGAGATAGAGGAGCGCGCCCGCCTCACCCAGATAGAGCAGCGTCGCGCCGCCGATACTGACCGCCAAGGCCAGCACCGAAATCCACGCCCACCGCCGCGCGGCATCCACCGCCAGCCCGACCGCCGCCAAGACGGCATAATACCCGTAAAACACCCCCGGCGTGTCCGACTGTCCGCCCACCATGAACGGCGCAACCCCCGCGCCGATCAGGCCAAGCGCCGTCAAAACCGGCCCATGGAACCAGCCAAGGACTACAGCCCCCGCGCCAACGCCCACCAAGCCTGCCAAGGCCACTCCCGGCCCGATCAAATCATAAAGCCCCCGCGCCGCCAGAACGCCCGCAAAGAGCGCAATCACCCCCGCCCCTGACAGAACCGAGGGCAGGCCGGTGACCGCGCCCGCCGCCTCATCCCCATAACGCCGCCGCAGCCGCTCGCCTGAAGCAATCAGCGCGGCTCCGAGCGCCAGCGCACCCATCACCCGCCAGAAGGGCGTGAGCAGCCCTTGCTCGACCCCGTATTGCACCATGAAGACGCCTGCCAGGGCCAGCGACACCCCTGCCACCGCCAAGGCCCAGTTCGCCCGGACCCACACCATCAGCGCCGATAGCCGGTCCGCCCGCAGCACAAAGGCGCGTGGCGGTGCGGTCTCGGGTTCTGTCTGAGGGGTAACACCAGGCGCGACGGCCCATGGGCCAGCACGCTCTTCAACAACGGGCGCGGCCACAGCCTCTGCCAAAAACTCTGGCGCAGCAGGTTTCAACCCCGCCTCCAGCCGCGCCACCCGCGCTTTCAGCCGCGCATGCGACACCAAGAGATAGGGCACCCCGATGAGCAAGAGCGCCAGCACGCACAGCCCAATGACAACCGCCAACGCGTCCATGGATTACCCCTGCCCGAAGAGCCCGGTCAGCGCCCGCCGCACCAACCCTGTGACCGAAGGCCTGCGCCCGCGTTGAAACGGCAGCGGTCGACAAACCTCGATCGCGGCCACACCCACACGCGCCGTCAGCGCGCCATTGACCACGCCTTCCCCAAACCGCCGCGACACCTTTGAGAGCACGCTGCCCCCCGCCACGCTGCTGATCATGTCATCCCCCACCGCCACAGCCCCCGTGGCCAAGAGATGCGCCATCACCGCCCGCGCCAGCCGCCAACTGCCCAAGACACCCGCGCGCCCACCATAAATCTCGGCCACCGCCCGGATCATCCGCAGATTGGCGACCATGGCCCCCACCACATCGGCCAGCGCCAGCGGCACCAGCGCCGTGACCATCGCCACCTGTCGCGCCGCCCCTTCGACCTCGCGCACCGCAAGCGCATCGAGCGGGGCCAGCACCTCGACCTCGGCCAGACCCAACAGCGCTTCGGCGTCAAACTGCTCCGCCTGTCGCTCTGCCAGCCGCTCCAGCCCCCAGGCCGCCTCGGGCCGCGCCGCATAGAGCGCGCGCAGCCGCGCGACAACCGCCCGTGCCGCCTCCAGATCTCCCTCCGCCAGCGCCACCCCGGCCTGTCCGCGCAGGGCATCGAGCCGCCCCAACCGGGCAAACCCCGCCACTTCGCGCAGGCCGATCAGCAGCGCCACCAGCAAGAGGCCCACGCCCATCGCCGCCACGCCGTAGCCCAGCACCGGCACCCGTGCGATCAAGCCAACCGCAAAATCCCACGCCGCCACCGAGACCGCAGCGCCCATCAGCCCAAGCGCCAGCCCCCAGAAAAGTCGGCCCAGCCATGAGGGCCGGGAT
The DNA here is from genome assembly GCF_053628575.1 of Roseovarius sp. MBR-51. Classification (NCBI taxonomy): domain Bacteria; kingdom Pseudomonadati; phylum Pseudomonadota; class Alphaproteobacteria; order Rhodobacterales; family Roseobacteraceae; genus Roseovarius; species Roseovarius sp. MBR-51. Next base: position 135,786 of record NZ_JBRJGQ010000006.1, on the reverse strand, counting down.
GCCCCCCGCGCAATCACCGCCCGCATCGCCCGCCCCTCGGGGGCTTCGGCGGGATCGGGCACCGGCGGCGCGCGGTCCGGCCCCTCGGCGGCGGGAACGTCCATGTCGATCAGAACCGGACCCTTCGCCTTGTTGCTGCTCACGCGCCTTCTCCTTCACCACGCCAAACCATCAGGATATCCGGCAGACCTTCATCATTGCCAAGACCTGCGCTGCGCGCCGCCTCGACAAACCCTTGACGCGCGTAAAAGGCCCGCGCCGCCGCATTGGCCTCAACCACCCAGAGGCGCAGCACGCCCGCTTCCGCCTTGGCCTCGGCCAGAAGCGCCCGACCAAGCCCTCGCCCACGCCGCATCGGATGCACATAGAGCGCGTGCAGAATGTCACCGTCACGGACTAAAAATCCCGCGACACGGCCCTGCTCGCGGATCACCCGGACCCACCCCCACCGGATCACCGATCTCAGCGCGCGCAGGTCTTCCCAATGGCTGCGCACCTGCGGCAACCATGGCGTTGCGCGGGTGAACCCCCAGAGGATCACCGCCAGACGCGGCAGATGCCAGAGCTGGGCGCGCGCCGTTTTCATAGCTTGTCCCCGATCAGGAATTGCGCGGCGCGGTCCAGCCGGATATGCGGCGGCCCCTCGCCAGCCCGCAGATTGAGCGGGGCGGGCGCAAAGCGCATCACCCGGTAATCCTGACCCAGCCAGTCGGTCGCCCCCGCCCGCGCCGGGGCCAGCAATTGCCCCGGATCGTCCGGCAGATCACCCGCATAGAACGCCGCCTGCCGCCCGGTCTCGAGCAAGCGCCCGCGCACACAGTCGAGCATCTCGCCGTTGTGGCTCACCCGTTCCTCGACCGTGGCGCGCAGGGCGGCCAGTGCCATTGACTGTGTCGTGGCCCCGGCGAATTCCGCCCGGTCCCGCGCCTCACGCAATAGGGCTGCCATGATCCCCGTCAGCCGCCCGTGCTGGGCATGATGCAGATGATCCGCCTTGGTCGCGGCGAATAGGATACGCTCCACCCGCCGCCCCAACAGCAATTGCGTCAGGAACGCATTGCGGCCCGGTCGGAACGCCCCCAGAATATCCGCCATCGCCCGTCGCATATCCTCGACCGCCTGCGGCCCCTTGTGGATCGCATCCAGCGCGTCAACCAAGACCACCTGCCGGTCAATCTTGGCGAAATGGTCCCGAAAGAACGGTTTGACCACCTCGCGCTTGTAGGCGTCATAGCGCCGCGCCATTTCAGCCCGCAAGCTGCCCCGCCCCGCCTTGCCCTCCGGCAGGGGCGCAAAGGTCACCACCGGCGATCCCGCCAGATCCCCCGGCAGGATGAACCGCCCCGGCGTGCAATCATAGAACCCGGCGGCACGCGCGGCCTGCAAATAGCCAGTGAATCCTGCGGCCAACGCCTGCGCCACCGGCTCGTCCAGACGCGCCGTCGCATCCACCTGCCCCACCTGCGCCAGATAGGGCGCGGCCTCCGTGCGCGCGCTGATCCGCTTTAGAACGTCGGCCGCCCATTGATCATAACTCTTGTCCAACAGCGCCAGATCCAGCAGCCACTCGCCGGGATAATCCACGATATCGAGATGGATCACCCGTGGCCCCGTCATGCCCGCCAAGAGCCCCGCAGGCCGCACGCGGAGCGACAGGCGCAATTCCGACACCGTGCGCGTGCTCTCGGGCCAATGCGGCTCGGGGCCGGTCAAGGCCGCCAGATGCGCCTCGTAATCAAAGCGTGGCAGGGTCACATCGGGCTGTGGTTGCAGATAGGCCGCAAGAATTCGCCCCTCGCCCTGCGCCAAGAGGCCGGGCATCCGGCCCCGGTCCATCAAATTGGCGATGAGCGAGGTGATGAACACCGTCTTGCCCGCCCGCGCGAGGCCCGTCACTCCGACCCGGATCACCGGCTCGAAGAACGCTTGGCTCACACGGTCGCCCAAGCCCTCGATGCCGCGCACCACGCCCTCTGCCATGCCTGCTATCGCCAAGAACTGCCCCTTTTCCTCTTGCCCACAAGATAGAGACCCGCCACCCCGGTTGCTAGGGGCCATTTGTCCGCCCCTTTTCCCCTTAGGCCTCTGACGTCGCGGCGGATTCTGGCGTTTTCCCTGATCGGAACCCTGGCCTCCCCGATGGTCAAAGCCGATTTTCCGCGCTATAGGGTCAAAAATCCATCAGGAGAGCCCCAATGGCCGAGACCGAGCAGCCTCAGATTTACCTCATAACCCCGCCAGACTTTGAACTCAGCGTCTTTCCCGATACGCTGGCCCGTGTGCTGGACAGTCACGCGGTCGCCTGCGTGCGCCTTGGCCTCGCCACCCGTGACGAGGACCGCATCGCGCGTGCCGCCGATGCCTGCCGCGAGGTGACACATGCCCGCGACGTCGCGCTCGTGATCGACAGCCACCTGATGCTCGTCGAACCGCACGGGCTCGACGGTGTCCACCTTCCCGATGCTGCCCGCTCTGTGCGCGCCGCGCGCAAAGCTCTCGGAGAGGATGCCATCGTCGGCTGTTTCTGCGGCACCTCCCGTCATGACGGCATGTCCGCAGGCGAGGCGGGCGCGGATTACATCAGCTTTGGCCCGATCGGCGCGACCGCTCTGGATACCGGCGCTTGCGTTGATCTCGACGTGTTCGACTGGTGGTCCAAGGTAATTGAACTGCCCGTCGTGGCCGAAGGCGCCCTGAACGAGGCGCTCGTCGCCCAACTCGCTCCGATGACCGATTTTTTTGCCTTCGGTGACGAGATCTGGCGTGACGAGGACGCCGCCGCCGCCTTGGGCCGGTTCATCGCCGCGATGGGCTGATGTCGCGGGGCCGGGCTGTGTACAGAACAGGCGTCAAATTGTACGCCCTGTACACACTCACCGGCCCCGGCGATCCTCGGGCATTCCTGCCCTGACCCGATCCTCCGCCCAAGCGGCCAACACCTTGCGACTCTCAAATTCATCTACCTTTACATAGGGATGATAGACGACTCTCACCTTGCCATTACGCCGGACCGCCAGAACCCGCAGCAAATGCTCGCCAAACTCCATATCCCCCCACCACCCATAGAAACGCGGATCCTGCCCATTTGGGGCCTCATAGATGACACTGACGGGTTGAATGTGGATTTCATGCTGTAGCTTCTTACTAAAGAACGCCTGAAAAAGCGTTGATTTAAAAGGTAAAACGCGCATTCCATCGGTCGAACTTCCTTCCGGAAAGAACAAGAGCTTATGCCCCGCCAGCAACCGCGCTTCAAAGATTTCGGTCTGCGCCTTCGCCTCTTTCGGGTCGCGCGTGATGAAAACCGTTCCAACCAACTTGGCCAATCCACCAATCCCCGGCCATTTCGCCACTTCGGATTTTGACACAAAATACACACGCTTGCGGGCATTGAGTGCGAAAATGTCCATCCATGACGAGTGGTTAGCAACCACAGCTCCAGCGGCGCGCATGGACGTTCCCACGACCTCATGCCGCATCCCCAGCACCCGAAACACCGCCGCAGAGACCCACTGCGTCACATAGGGACTCCACGGTCTGTGCAGCCCATAGAACGGACGCTCGATCAATCGCAGCCCAACCGATGCCATAACCCCCAGAAATATAACGAGAAAGATAAATGTGCCACGCCACCCGGCGCGCAACACCCCTGCCATCGACAGCCTGAACGCCGGCGGCGGCACCTCTGATTGCCACCTTAACTTCAACTTATAAGATCCTGTTGATAAATGGATTTATGTGTTTCAGTCATCCGGTCTGTATCAAGAATTAAACACACGTCGGTTGTGTTGAATTGATGGTCGACAAAGGCCCCTTCGCCCACAAACCCGCCCAACCGCAGATAGGCCTTGATCAGCGCAGGCACCTGCCGCATCGCCATGCGACGATCAAGATTATCCTCTGAAATCAAATCCATTCTCTGAAAATGCTCTGCTCGTGCGCGCACACGTAACGCCTCCGGCACCAGATGTCGCGCGTGCAAGAGGCTCAGCGGTTGCGCCAGTTCCGCGATATCGGTGCCATGGAAACTCGCCACGCCAAAGAGAATTTCTATTTTATGATCCGTGACATAGCGGCCCAAACCATTCCAGAGGTGATACATTCCCGGCCCACCACGATAGGATTTCGCAAGGCAAGAGCGCCCCAACTCCATCAACCGCCGCCCGCTGGTCTTGAGGGCGGTCAGGTCATATTCATCCTCTGAATAAAACTGCCCGGCCCGCGCCGCCTGATCATCGCGGAGCAGCCGGTAAACCCCTGCCACATAACCATTTTTAGACTCATCGAGCAACAACAGGTGATCAAAGAACGGATCAAACCGGTCACATTCCAGCCGGGCCACATGATCGACCAAAGGCCCGTCACCCCCCAGTTCCGTGACAAAAACCTCATAGCGCAACCGCTGCGCAGCCCGCAGGTCTTCAGGTGACTCGGCCAGTTTTACTCGAAATATGGGGGGGCTTGCGGTCATCGGCCTCGTCTCTGTGGTCTGAGCGCGTTTTATGCAAGACCGCCCCCGAGTGCAACGATCCGACTGGTCGCCGCGTCTTGCGGCTGTTAACCTTTTGCTAACCCGGATCAGGGATCAAGGAGGGGTATCAGTTCCACGCGGTTGCCATCAATCACCACCTTGCCTTCTTCACGAAAGTTAACGGTGATCCGGCCCCCGATATTCGATTGCACCTGCCCCGTTCCCCAATCCGGCCTCTGCGGATGCAGCACCAGCATTCCCGGCTCAAGTATCGAATTCATATCCGTCATGCCACATCCCGCCCCGGAGAGTCCCATGCCGCAGCATAGCCAACCCTTGGCCGCATTGATAGCCTCGCGTATCTGCCACGATCTTGTCAGCCCCTTGGGAGCGATCTCCAACGGATTGGAATTGCTGCATCTTTCTGGGGTGCCCCAGAGCCCCGAATTAACGCTGATCACCTCAAGCGCCACGAATGCCACGGCACGCATCCGCTTCTTTCGACTGGCCTTTGGACAGGCGGACGAAGGTCAGAGCATCCATGCAAAGGATCTGTGTGATATTCTCACGGCGGTGCATGTCGAGGGACGCATCACGCTTGATCTGCGCCTCTCGGATGACATCCCACATCCGATGGCGCAGGCGCTTTTATTAACCATTCTATGCGTTGAACAGGCGATGCCCTATGGCGGGCTGTTGCATGTGTCTCGACTGAATGACCGCTGGCACATCACAGCGATCTCTGGACGCCTCAATCCCGATCTCACGCTCTGGGCAGCGCTGTCGGGTTCCGAAAAATGGCCGGAAGTCAGCGCATCACAGGTACATTTTTTAATATTGTTTCAATGCCTTGCAACCCGCAGTTCACGCGTTGACACGACGCTGTCCGACACTGAATTCCGCGTCAGCCTCTGATTGCGCCATCGCCTTCAACCAGATACTTGAAACTCGTCAGTTGGGCTGCCCCAACCGGACCGCGCGCATGCATCTTGCCCGTGGCGATGCCGATTTCTGCCCCCATGCCGAATTCGCCACCATCCGCGAACTGGGTTGACGCATTGCGCATCAGAATCGCGCTGTCGAGCCGAGCAAAGAACCGCGCCGCAGCCGCATCATCCTCGGTCACGATGCAATCGGTGTGATTGGACCCGAAATGCCGGATATGCGCAATGGCTTCGTCAATGTTTTCAACGGCTTTCACGGCGATGATGCTGTCGAGATACTCGCGCCCCCAATCTTCATCTGTGGCTGGAACGGTGCCTGCAATCCCCAGCAAAGCCGCATCGACGCGCACCTCAACCCCAGACTCCAAGAGTGCGCGGATCACGCCCTGACCGATGGAATTGACAATATCGCGATGGATCAGCAGACATTCCGCCGCCCCGCAAATTCCCGTGCGCCGGGTCTTGGCGTTGACCACGACCCGGAGCGCCTTGGCTGGGTCCGCCTCAACATCAAGATAAATATGAACAATTCCTTCAAGATGGGCAAAGACCGGTACCCGCGCCTCGCGCTGCACGAGACCCACAAGCCCCTTGCCACCACGCGGTATGATCACGTCAATCGTGTCGGTCATGGTCAGCATCGCCCCGACCGCCGCCCGGTCCCGCGTCGGCACCAGTTGAATCGCATCCTCCGGCAGGCCCGCCGTCCGCAGCCCCGCCACCAGACAGGCATGGATTGCGCCCGAGGAATGAAAACTTTCTGATCCGCCACGCAGGATCACCGCATTACCGGATTTCACGCAGAGCGCGCCGGCATCCGCCGTCACATTCGGGCGGCTCTCATAGATCACGCCCACCACGCCCAAAGGCGTGCGCACCCGGCGGATATGCAGGCCGCTTGGCCTGTCCCATTCCGCCAGAACCTCTCCCACCGGATCATCCTGCGCCGCAACAGCGCGCAACCCGTCCACGATTCCCTGAATTCGCGCGTCATCGAGCGCCAGACGGTCCATCATTGCCTCTGACAGACCCTTGTCGCGACCATAGGCCAGATCACGGGCATTGGCCTCCATGATCTCGGCCCGCGCGGCCCAGACCGCATCGGCTGCCGCCTCCAGTGCCGCGCGCTTTGTCGCCGCATCGGCAATCGCCAGCTCAGCCGAGGCCGCTCGGGCGCGCGCGCCAATCTCGGCCATCAACGCGACAATCTCTGTCTGGTCTTTCATATCCCGCCCTCCGAAATCCGCCTCAGAATGCCATATCGTCACGATGCATCAAGGGTCCGCGCGCTGGATAGCCCAGCACCGCCTCGATCTGATCCGAACGCAACCGTTTGATCCGCTCCGCATCCGCAGCGTCGTACCGCGTGAGGCCCTGCCCCAGAACGCGCCCGGCCTCATCAGCCACTTCGACCGGATCACCCCGGCCAAACCGGCCCGTGACCTCTGTCACCCCGGCAGCAAGCAGGCTGCTGCCGGCCGACAAGGCATGCGCCGCACCGGCATCAACGATGACCCGCCCCTTGGGCTTCATCGCCGCAATCCAGGCCTTGCGCTTTTGCTGCGGATCGCCTTGGGCCAAGAACCACGTTGCCGCCGCGCCATCTTCCAGCGCCTGGATCGGATGCAGCACATCCCCTTGCGTGATTGCCATCACACAGCCGCCCGCCGTGGCCGTTTTCGCCGCCATCAACTTGGTCTTCATGCCGCCCTTGCTCAGGCCCGACACAGCATCGCCGGCCATCGCCTCGATCTCGGGCGTGATTGCCGCCACCACGTCGAACCGATGCGCAGAGGGATGCTGCGCCGGATTGGCGGAATAGAACCCATCCACGTCACTGAGCAGGATCAACTGATCCGCCCCCGCCGTGACCGCCACCTGCGCCGCCAGCCGATCATTGTCGCCATAGCGGATTTCATCGGTGGCCACAGTGTCATTTTCATTGACGATCGGCACCGCCCCCAGCCGCAAAAGCTGTTCCAGCGTGGCCCGGGAATTGAGGTAACGCCGCCGGTCGGTGCTGTCCTCCAGCGTCACCAGAACCTGCGCCGCCGTCAGCCCATGCGCCGCCAGTGCCGCATCATAGGCCCCCGCCAGCCTGATTTGCCCCACGGCGGCGGCGGCCTGCGATTGCTCCAGCGTCAGAACGCTCTGCGGCAGGTTCAACACCCGCCGTCCAAGCGCGATGGACCCCGACGACACAAGGATCACATCCGTACCGCGTTGGCGCAGCCTTACCACGTCCTCGATCAGAGCCGCCAGCCATTCGGCCCGCAAGGCCCCTGTCACCCGGTCCACCAAAAGCGCCGAGCCGATCTTGATCACCAACCGTTTCGCGTCAGTTACGGTTGCCACGGTGCATCTTCTTCGTCCTCGTCCACCACCTTGTGGCGCAGACGGTCGGCGTCGATTCGCGACCTCAGCGCGCGCAACACGTCTGTCACCCCTTCACCCGATACGCCCGACATGAGCATGACGGGCGTGCCGCAGGCTGTTTCCAGTTCTTCGCGCAGAAATTCACGCTCTTCCTCATCCAGCGTGTCGATCTTGTTGAGCACCGTCACACGCGGTTTGTCGGCAAGCCCTCCACCATAGGCTTCCAACTCGGTGATGATGGTCTGATAATCGCCAACAATATCACCGGAACTGCCATCCACCAGATGCAGCAGCACCGCACAGCGCTCGACATGGCCTAGAAAGAGGTCGCCAAGGCCGCGGCCTTCGGATGCTCCCTCGATCAGCCCCGGAATATCGGCCACCACAAACTCAACATTGTCCACGCCCACGACGCCCAGATTGGGATGCAGAGTGGTAAAGGGATAATCGGCAATCTTGGGGCGCGCATTGGACGTGGCCGCAAGGAATGTCGATTTCCCGGCATTGGGCAGACCCAGGAGGCCCACATCGGCAATCAGCTTCAACCGCAGCCAGATCGTGCGCTCGACGCCCTCTTGCCCCGGATTGGCGCGACGCGGCGCCTGATTGGTCGAGGTCTTGAAATGCAGGTTGCCCCAGCCGCCATTGCCGCCCTGCGCCAAGAGCACGCGTTGCCCCAGTTCGGTCATGTCGGCGATCACCGTTTCCATATCCTCGTCGAGGATCTCGGTGCCCACCGGCACGCGCAATACGATGTCATCGCCACTGGCTCCCGTGCGCTGACGGCCCATGCCGGGCGTGCCGCTATGGGCAAAGAAATGCTGCTGATAGCGGAAATCAATCAACGTGTTCAGCCCATCGACGGTTTCCGCCCAGACCGAACCACCATTGCCACCGTCGCCGCCATCGGGCCCACCGTATTCGATGAACTTCTCCCGGCGAAAGCTGACACAGCCGCTACCGCCGCCGCCGGAACGGATATAGACCTTTGCGAGATCGAGAAATTTCATATGCCGTCCTTACCGCAAAGGCCCTGTCGGACCTCAGATCATCTTTTTGCTATAGGTCCAGGTCAGGACCTTGGAGCCACGCGCGACGCTGAACGCCTCGGCATCCCCAAGATACTGAAACCCACAATTCGTCAAGACCCGGGCCGAGGCCGCATTGTCCTGAAACACCGAGGCAAAGATCGTGCGCGCATGATGCGGATTGGCCGTCAGCAGCACCTCGACCGCCGCCGAGGCGACGCCGGTGTTCCAATAGGCCGGGGCCACCCAATAGGCGATCTCGGATTGACCGTCGTCCACCCGTTCGAGGCTGATCAGCCCCATGACCTCAGAGCCACCGGCTTTGGTGCCGTCAATCGCCCAGATATCCTCGGATCGGCCCTCGGCACGCGCACGCTCAATCATCGCCTCTGTCGCACCCGGCGGCAGAGGATGGGGAATGCTGCGGGTAAAGCGCGCCACGCGCTCATCCCCGGCATTCAGGCCGATCAACCCGGCGTCCGATTCACGCAGCGGGCGCAGATCGAACCGCTCCGCCGTAATCACCGGTTGGTTCAGGATCGTCTCGTCTTTCATGCGCCTACTCCTCCGATCAGCGCCCACGTCATGGCCAAGAGATGGGGACCCCTGCCAAGGCACACCAGCCTGCTCGCGCTATTGTGCAGTTCTCCCGTGGCCTATCACGGCCACGCAACCCCAAAATCGAAAAGGGACCGGCGGTGTCGCCGATCCCCTTATTGTATCAAAACCCTAAGGACGGCTTATTCAGCGGCCTCCGCCACTGGCAGAACCGAAATAAAGGTGCGGCCCTTGAGGCCTTTGTGAAACTTCACAGCGCCTTCGGCGACGGCGAAAAGGGTGTGATCCTTGCCTTCGCCCACGTTCAGACCCGGCCAGAACTTGTTGCCGCGCTGACGCACGAGGATATTGCCGGAAATCACGGCTTCGCCGCCGTATTTCTTGACGCCAAGACGGCGACCATCAGAGTCGCGCCCGTTACGGGATGAACCGCCTGCTTTTTTATGTGCCATTTGGTCTCTCCTTAGCCTTTGGCCAATTCTTTGGCCTGTTCGATCCAGCCTTCACGCTCGATGCGGCCTTTGAACGACAGTTTCTCGTCCATAGCAGCTACATCGGCATCCGTCCATGCCGCGACTTGGGCAAAGGTGGTCACACCGGCTTCAAGCAGCTTCTTCTCAAGCGCGGGACCAACGCCCGACAAACGCTTGAGATCATCGCCACCAGCAGCGGGTTTCGCGCTGGATTTCTTGGCGGGCTTGGCCACGGCCACAGCAGGTGCCGATCCGGTTCCAATCGCCGCTTTGATGCCTGTGGCATCCGCACCGCTCTCGAGGATCTCTGTCACCCGCAACAGCGTCAACTGCTGGCGGTGGCCCTTGGTGCGCTGCGAGCCATGCTTACGGCGACGTTTGACAAAGTTGATGACCTTGTCACCCTTGACCTGATCGACGACCTCGGCCTGTACCGCAGCACCGGCCACAAAGGGCGCGCCGATGACCGGCGCGTCGCCGCCCAGCATCAGAATCTCGTTGAATTGAACTTTCTCACCGGCATCCGCTGCAAGTTTCTCAACACGAAGCATGTCGCCTGACGACACCTTGTATTGCTTGCCACCGGTCTTGAGGACCGCAAACATGGGCTCTTCCTTTTCTCTCCGCGCTCTGTGGTCCCCGGACAATCCGGGCGTTGTTGGCTCTCAGGCCACCTCGAACGGCGCACCCCTCAGGGGTGTATATCAAAGACAAACCCGGCAAGATCATCCCGCCGGGTTGCGCGCTATTGCCAAACTCCAGCCCCAGAGTCAAGGCCCGCACCGGCAAAACCGATCAAACCAGCCTATAAATCCTCGCCATCCATTTGCAAGGCGGTGGCCAGACCCAACTGATACGACAGCTCTTCATACATCGCATCAAAAGCGGCGAAAAGCGCACGATTGAGATGCTTGCCCTCGGGGCTCTGATAGAGGGCGATATAGGCGTCCATCACCTCTTGCGACAGCGGTTGATAGGCCATCGTCAGATAGGCGTGCATCCAGTCGCGCGTTTCCTCCCGCATCTCGGATTCCTGCGCCCAGATCTCGGCTAGCATCTCGTCCTCGCTCAGGTCTAGACCGCCCCCGTCGGCCAAGCCGCGATAGAACACCAGATTGGCATTGAGCGCCCCCGCGACATTGCGCTCGATCAGGTCACTGTCCGTGATCAGCGTCGTGACCTTTTCGACGATTGGGGCGCCCGCCGCAGCCAGTTCGGCATAGCGCAGCTCGGCGGCGGCCTCGGTGCCATCGTCCAGCAGGGCCCGACGCCCGGCGATTTCCAAGCTGACGATCTCGGCCCCCTGCCCCTCGAAGAACGCGAGCAATGGCCCGGTATTAGCCCCCTCCATCGCCTTGACGAAATTGGTCTGAACCTGTTTCAGCATCTGCTCGGCGTCATAAACCCCGGCCACCACCCGGTCCCACCGTGCACGCTCGACCGGGCTTAGCATCTCCTCCCCAACATCACCGCCATAGCGCAGCCCCTCGGCGCGCATGATCTCAACGGTCTCTTCAAAATGCAACGCGCCCATCAGGCGATCCACCTCGCCCGCCCGCAGAGGCACCGCGAGCAGGATCAACGCAGCACAGGCGACCAGAAACGCCCGCACCGCTACAACTCCTGCGCTGGTGTCAGGCCCCGCATCCGCGCCGCCAGTACCTCGAACCGGTTCGCCATGATCTCGTATTGCACAGCATTCATCAGCTCATAGACCCGCGCCATTGTCGGCTGCTGCAACGCCTCCACATAGGCGCGTAGATCCGTCGTTGCCAGATCCTGATAGGTATAGGCCGCATTGGCCAGAGCCGAGGCACGCAAGCTCTCGCGCAACTCCTCCTCGCCCTCGGCCAAAACCGCCCGCAACATGCTTTCGTCAATCTCGCTCTCCAGCACCCCGGCATAAGAGGCGGCGAGGAGGAATCGCACCTGAATCTCCTGCACGGCGCGCACGCCGGTGCCAGCACTGTCCACAGCGGCATTCATTTCGCTCAGAACCTCGACGCGATCGGGCTCCATCTGCGCCAAGAGCGCCTCGCCCTCGGCCCGCTTGGAATCATCGTCCTCTTGCAGGTGCGAGGCATTCTCGACCTCGACCAGACGCTGTCCCAGATCCGAGGCATAGAATTCGGCGGCATGACCCAACATCTCGTCGTCCATAGCCTGCTCCAGAATGCCAAGCCCCATCTCGCGCATCCGGGCCGTGTCAAACACCTCGTCCGCAATATCCGTCCAGCTCTGCCCGAAGTCACTGGCCGATAGCCCCAGCATCGCCGGTGCCCCAGAGGCCGAGAGCGCGATACTGTCCAGCGCCACGCCAAACCCCGTCACCTCCAGAAACGCCTCGAGCCGCTCCCGCTCCGCCGCGCGCAGCGACCCCGCGGCCAGCGTCACAGCCATCATGACAAGACAAGCCACCGCGATACCACGCGTATATGACCGCAAGGGCATCCCCATCATCACAAGCCGTCCTTTCAGAAACCATCAGATATGCCGTGTCTCCAACCTAGGCAAATTATCCCGCGAAACAATGCAAATCCCCCTTGCCCCCCCCGCCAAAGGCAAATAAACGCTTGCTCCACCAGACCCCCGCGGAGAGGTGCCGGAGTGGTCGAACGGGGCGGTCTCGAAAACCGTTGAGGATGCAAGTCCTCCCAGGGTTCGAATCCCTGTCTCTCCGCCAGTTGGCCTTTCCTGATCCGTCAGGCCTTGCCAAAGCATCACCTCGCCGACCGACAGTCTGAGCGATCATCGCCCGATCCTTGACCACGCATGGAGCCTCGTCGCAGTGGCTCAAGATGCCGCGACGAAGCGGACTGTGGCATGCGGCCCGTCTTCACACCGCCACCACCCCCACGTTACACCCCCGTTACAAATCCCACAAACGCACGTCACAAACGGCCTCTATCGGTTCCGGGCAATATTCCTAAACCCGGGTGGACCCTCCTATGGCCTATACGCTTCAACTTCTGCATGCCAACGATCTCGAGGGCGGCGTTGCCGCTCTGGACAACGCGCCGAACTTTGCCGCGATCGTCGACACGTTCGAAGATACGTTCGAGAATACGATCCTGCTTTCTGCCGGTGACAATTACATTCCCGGCCCGTTCTTTTCGACAGCAGCCGATTTCTCGATGGGGGCCACGCTGACCGCCGCTTATGAACGGTTCTACACCGAAGTCCTCGGGCAGGACCTGACCGGCGTGACGCTCGACATCGCCGAAGGTGCGGGCCGCGTCGACATCACCATCATGAATATTCTGGGCTTTGACGCCTCGGCGGTCGGCAATCACGAATTCGATCCCGGCACCAATGCTTTCGCGGGCATCATCAATGCCGCCGGCGGCGATGGCACGATCGACTGGGTCGGTGCGCTCTTCCCCTACCTCTCGTCCAACATCGACTTTTCCGGCGACAACAGCCTTGGCCGCCTCTTCACCGATGAAATCCTGACCGCGGATATCTTTAAGGAATCGCTGACCGATCTGGCCGCGCGCAACATCGGCCCGTCCATCGCCCCGGCCACCCTGATCGAAGAAGGCGGCGAGTTGATCGGCATTGTGGGTGCCACCACCCAGATCATCGAGACAATTTCCTCGACCGGCGGCACCAATGAGATCACCGGAGGGACCAACAACATGGCCGCCCTCGCCGCGGTCATTCAGCCGCAGATCGACGCGCTGGTCGCAGCGGGTGCCAACAAGATCATCCTCACCTCGCATCTCCAGCAAATTTCGCTGGAAAAGGAACTGGCGGGCCTGCTCGACGGGGTCGACATCATCATCGCGGGCGGCTCGAACACGCTTCAGGCCGATGCCAATGACCGCCTGCGTGATGGCGACGAAGCCGCAGAAGGGTATCCGTTCCTGACCGTGGATGCGAATGGCAATCCCGTGGCCATCGTCTCGACCGATGGCGAATACAGCTATCTGGGCCGTCTCGTGGTGGAATTCGATGATGCCGGCAACCTGATTGCCTCCTCCATCGACGACGCCGTCTCCGGCACCTTCGCCACGGATACCCAAGGCGTGCTCGACGTGACCGGGGCGGCCAGCCTCGATGAGGCGCTCACCACCTCGGCCAAGGCCAGCATCGTGCAGGACCTGACCGACGCGGTACAGGTCATCGTGGACGAGGCCGACGCCATCGCCTTTGGCAACCATGATGTCTTCCTCGACGGTCGCCGCGAAACCGTGCGCACCGAGGAAAGCAACCTTGGCAACCTGACCGCCGATGCCAATCTCGCAGCGGCCCGCGATGCCGATACTACGGTCAACGTCTCCTTCAAGAACGGCGGCGGCATCCGCGCCGAAATCGGCTCGGCCAGCAACACCGGCACCGATGCGGGCGACGGCGTGCTGTCGCAACTCGACCTGCAAAACTCCTTGCGGTTCAACAACGGTCTTGCTGTTGCCACCGTGACCAAAGAAGGCTTCCTCATGCTGCTTGAGCATGGCGTGGCCGATACAGATACCGCCGCCGGCAACACCCCCGGCCGGTTCTTCCAGATCGGCGGCTTCCGCGTCAGCTTTGACGAGGCGGGCACGGCACAGGAACTCGTGACCGACGAGAACGGCGATTACGTGCTCGATCCTGCCACCGACCGGCCGCAGGTGGCCGTGGCGGGCGACCGGATCAAGACCGTGGCCCTCATCGACCCCGAAACCGGCGATGACATCGTGATCTTCCGCGATGGCGCCTTTACCGCTGAGGCCCCCGAGACGATCCGGATGGTCACGCTCGATTTCCTCATGCAGAGCAATGGCGATGGCTATCCCTTCCAGGAACTGATCTCGGATGTGCAGTTCCTGACACCCGATGGGGCCATCACCTCGGACACCGAGGCGGACCGCCTGGGCGAACAGCAGGCCTTGGGCGATTTCATGTCCGAGAATTTCCCCGACGCGGACAACGCTTTTGCAAGTGCCGAAACCGATGTGACCAACGACCTGCGCATCGTGCAACTGGCGCGTAACGGCGGGAATGACCGCATCTTGCTGGACGAGGCAGACGCCACCCTCGGCACCTCCATCGCGGCAGAACTCCTGAGCGGCGAGACCGAGCTTTTCACCGGCGGGTCCGAAGTGGTCTCGGTGGACGCAGGTCGCGCCTATGTCACCAACGGCGCGCAGAACCGGATCGACGTGTTCGACGCGGCCACCGGCGCGAAACTGGGCGAATTCGATCTCGGTCAGGTCACAGGCTTTGCCAGTGTGCAATCGGTCGCGGCCAAGAACGGCCTTGTGGCCGCCGCGCTCTCGGTCACCCCCGCCGAGGCCAATGGCGTCGTTGCAATCTTCGATCTGAACGGCACCCTGCTCAATACCGTCGAAGTGGGCAACCTGCCGGACATGCTGACCTTCACCCCCGATGGCACGCGCATTCTCGTGGCCAACGAGGGCGAGCCGCTGGACGGGACCGATCCTTTGGGCAGCGTGTCCATCATCGACCTCGCCAATGGCGCGGCCAATGCCACCGCCGTAACACTCGACTTCACGGCCTTCGAGGGTCAGGAAGACGCCTTGCGCGAGGCGGGCGTTCTGATCCAGCCGGGCAATTCCGCCTCTCAGGATCTGGAGCCGGAATACATCACCGTCCTGCCGGATGGCGTCACCGCATGGGTTTCCCTGCAAGAGGCCAATGCCTACGCGGTCATCGACCTCACGACCAACACCGTGACTGACATCCGCAGCTTTGGTCTCGTGGATCGTTCGCTTGCGGGCAACGAGATTGACGCCTCCAACCGCGACAATGCGATCAGCCTCCAGAACTACGACAACCTCTTCGGCATGCGCCAGCCCGACTCGATCACCTCGATCGAAATCGACGGTGAGACTTATATCTTCACCGCCAACGAGGGTGACGCGCGGGATGCGACAGAGGCCCGCATCAGCAGCCTCACGCTTGATCCCACCGCCTTTCCCAATGCCGATATCCTGCAACTCAATGAAAACCTTGGCCGCCTCAACGTGCGCAGCGATCTGGGCGATACCGATGGCGACGGCGATTACGACCAACTCTTCCACTACGGCTCGCGCTCCTTCACCATCTACAACGCCGCGGGCGACATCGTTTATGACAGCGGATCGCTCTTTTCGCAGCTCATCGCGGAAATCCGGCCCGAGCTTTTCAATCAGGACGAGGGCGAATTCGACAACCGCTCTGACGACAAAGGCGTCGAGCCCGAGGCCATCGCCGTGGGCGTGGTCGAAGGCAAACCCTATGTCTTCATCGGCCTCGAGCGTGACAGCGGCATCATGGTGTTCGACATCTCTGACCCTGCAAACCCGGTGTTCGACAGCTATATCGACAGCGAGGTCAACGGCAATATCAGCCCCGAAACCATCGCCTTCATCCCCGCAGAGCAGAGCGCGACGGGCTTTGCTCAGATCGCCATTGCCCATGAGGGCGATGGCAATACCGTGATCTACAACCTCGACAACCTCGGCGTGGACAATTCCGCCGCCGGGCGCAGTGATGGCGAGGATACGTTGATCGGCTCTGACGGGGATGACAACCTTGGCGCGGGTGCGGGCAACGACCTCGTGAATGGCGGCGCAGGCAATGACAACCTCGGCGGTGGCTTTGGCGACGATACGGTCAACGGCGGCGCAGGCAATGACACCATCGGCGGCGGCCTTGGCGACGATCTGGTCAACGGCGGCGCGGACAATGACGTGGCCAATGGCGGCTTCGGCAACGACCGGGTGTTGGGCGAGGACGGCAACGACCGCCTCGGAGGCGGTCAGGGCGCGGACACGATCGAGGGTGGTGCTGGCGACGACAACCTCGGCGGCGGCGCAGGCACCGACCTGCTCGACGGCGGCGAGGGCAACGACAGCCTCGGTGGCGGCTTGGGCGATGACGATGTCTTTGGCGGTGCTGGCGACGACTTTGTCGCAGGCGGCGGGCGCGATGACGTGCTCGATGGCGGCACCGGCAATGACACGCTCAACGGCGGCGAGGGCAATGACCTGATGACCGGCGGCGAGGGCGTGGATACCTTTGTCTTCAACACGCTCACCAGCGGCGAGGCCGACATCATCACCGATTTCGACGTCAGCGCCGAAACCGTGATCCTACGCAGCGTCGCCAACTTCGACGCGCTCGACATCACCGATACGGTGGCTGGTGCGGTTGTGACGGTCGACGGCCAGACCATCACCTTCGAGGCGGTTCTCGCGGCAGACCTCACCGCAGATAACTTCCTCTTCGGATAAATACTGGTCTAGGCAAAAATTTCACCGGCCCCGTTCAACAGCGGGGCCGGTTTCCTTTCGGCCGCCTTTTCCAGATACGCGCGCTCGCCTCAGACACGCGGAATTCGGTCTTTCAATATTTCAAGAATGGCATCGCTGTCACACCCATATAAATAAAGACTACCGACCTTGTCCCAACACCAAAACGCCCCCGTAACGATACGTCGCTCTTTCGTCGCCATCTTTAGCCGCAGTCCGCCAAGAGACCGGGGCGGCGTGTCACGCCGGTCCATCCAGCTTGGCACCTCCATCCCGTCGATATCGGCAAAGCGCAGCTCCGCCCCGACCGGCAGAAACAGCAGGCGCTGTGCGTCGATGCGGATTTCGCGCACGTTCCAAGCGGACTTGAGACTGTATAGTCCAATGGCCAGCCCCAAAATGGCAACGATCAGGATTTTGCGCTCATAGGGCGGCCCTTCGGCAAGCGAGACCGCAACGTAGACCGGAATCAGTATCAGCCAGAACCAACCAAACCACAGCAACAACCGACGCCGTACCGGAAAAACTCGCTCTTCACTCATACCGATACCCCATCAAGAAAATGCCCCGGATCATCTCCGGGGCATTTTTTACAGCTTTCTCAGTGCGCCACAGCCCCCCGGCCCTCTTCGCCGGATTTCAGCGCGGTCTCGGCGGCGGCGGCCTCTTCGGCCTCCTCGTCCCACTCGACCGGCTCGGGGGCCCGTACCAGCGCCAGTTTCAGGACGTCGCGCACGTGATCGACGGGGATGATCTTGAGCCCCTCTTTCACGTTGTCCGGGATCTCGGCCAGATCCTTTTCATTCTCACGCGGAATGATCACCGTCTTGATCCCGCCGCGCAGCGCCGCCAGCAGCTTTTCCTTGAGGCCGCCAATGGGCAGCGCATTGCCGCGCAGCGTGACCTCGCCGGTCATGGCGATATCCTTGCGGATCGGAATCCCCGTCAGAACCGACACGATGGACGTCACCATCGCAAGGCCAGCAGACGGGCCATCCTTGGGCGTCGCCCCTTCGGGAACGTGGACGTGAATGTCCCATTTCTCGAACTTGGGTGGCTTGATGCCCAATTCCGGCGCGACGGAGCGGACGTAACTCGACGCCGCATCAATCGATTCCTTCATCACATCACCCAGTGTGCCGGTAGTCTTCATCCGGCCCTTGCCCGGAAGACGCAGCGCTTCGATATTCAGCAACTCACCGCCGACGGATGTATAGGCAAGCCCAGTGACAACACCGACCTGATCGCTCTCTTCCGCCAGACCGAACTTGTATTTGCGCACCCCAAGAAAATCGTCGAGGTTTTCCGACGTGATCGTGATCGACTTCTCCTCGCCCTTGATGATGCGCGTCACCGCCTTGCGCGCCAGCTTGGCAATCTCGCGCTCAAGGTTCCGCACCCCGGCTTCGCGGGTGTAATAGCGGACGATGTCCGTCAAGGCTCCATCGGTCAGTGAGAATTCACCCTTCTTCAGACCGTTGTTCTTGACCTGCTTGTCGAGCAGGTGCTGCTTGGCGATCTCGCGCTTTTCATCCTCGGTGTAACCCGCCAGCGGAATGATCTCCATCCGGTCGAGCAGCGGCCCGGGCATGTTGTAGCTGTTGGCGGTGGTCAGGAACATCACGTTCGAGAGGTCATATTCCACCTCAAGATAGTGATCGACAAAGGTCGAGTTCTGTTCGGGATCAAGAACCTCGAGCATGGCCGACGCTGGATCCCCTCGGAAATCCTGCCCCATCTTGTCGATCTCATCAAGCAGGATCAGCGGATTCGTGGTCTTGGCCTTCTTCAACGCCTGAATGATCTTGCCGGGCATGGATCCGATATAGGTCCGACGATGACCCCGGATCTCGGATTCGTCGCGCACCCCACCCAGCGAAATCCGGATGAATTCGCGCCCCGTGGCCCGTGCCACAGACTTGCCGAGGCTTGTCTTGCCCACACCCGGCGGGCCGACAAGGCACATGATCGGGCCTTTCAGTTTCTGACTGCGCTGCTGCACGGCCAGATACTCAACAATCCGTTCCTTGACCTTCTCCAGACCATAGTGATCGTCATCAAGAATTTCCTGCGCCTTGTGCAGATCCTTCTTGGTGCGGCTCTTAACGCCCCACGGAATGCTCAGCATCCAGTCGAGATAATTGCGCACCACCGTGGCCTCGGCGCTCATCGGGCTCATGCTCTTGAGCTTTTTCAGCTCGGCCTGCGCCTTTTCGGCGGCCTCCTTGCTCAGCTTGGTGGCGGCGATGCGCTCTTCCAACTCGGCAATCTCGCCCGCGCCATCCTCACCATCGCCCAATTCCTTCTGAATGGCCTTCATCTGCTCATTCAGATAATACTCGCGTTGCGTCCGTTCCATCTGGCTCTTGACGCGCGTTTTGATCTTTTTCTCGACCTGCAAGACGCTCATTTCGCCCTGCATGAGGCCATACACCTTCTCCAGCCGCTCGCTCACGCTCAGCGTCTCAAGAAGTTCCTGCTTGCGGCCCACCTCGATTCCCAGATGACCCGCCACCAGATCGGCCAACTTGGCCGGTTCCTCGGAATCGGTGACAGCCGCCATCGCCTCATCGGGAATGTTCTTTTTTACCTTGGCATAACGCGCGAACTCATCCCCCACCGTGCGCAACAGCGCCGCGATGGTGGTGGCATCACCCGGTATCTCGCTCAGATACTCGGCTTTCGCCTCAAAGAAATCGGAGTTGACCAGATAGTCCGTTATCCGCACCCGCGCCACGCCCTCGACCAGCACCTTGACGGTGCCATCGGGCAATTTCAGCAGTTGCAGCACATTGGCCAACACACCGACGCGGTAAATGCCTGCTTCATTCGGATCGTCATCCGACGGGTCGATCTGGCTCGACAGCAGAATTTGCTTGTCGTCAGACATGACCTCTTCCAGTGCGCGCACCGATTTCTCGCGGCCCACAAAGAGCGGCACGATCATATGCGGGAATACCACAATATCGCGGAGCGGCAGAACCGGGTAAGAGGCGTTGAGGGTATCTTGCATGCTCGTTTTCCTGTTCTTGGCAAGAGTGCATCGGTCCCGCGCGGCGGCAACCACAGCCCTCTCCGTTTCGTTAATCCTAATTTGGGGCGCGGCCCGTCAGGTTTCAACAGATTCGGCAAAGTTTGCCTGTTGATCCGCGCGGGCACAAGAGCGCATCACAGCCCGGTCGACCTTTCACAGCCAATCTGCCTCACGCAACGACGCCCCGATCCCGCAACAGGGCCGTTACGGCGTCCTGTATCCGCTCTAGCGCCTCGCCCACCTGATCGTGAAATCGGTCCAACTGACCCAGAATGGATTGCAGACCGGCCAGACGTTCACGCAGAATCCCCGCCTCAACCCGCAAAACCACACGCACCATGGCCAGTCCTGTCACCATACGCCGGATCATTTCGGCATCCGCCGCCAGTTGCCGCACCGCGCGGTAGCTCTCTTGCGTGGCTCGGTCCGCCTCACGCCGGTACCGATCCCGCAACTCGGCAATCACCGCCACCTCACTGGTCTCGCCGTCGCGCGCACACCCCTTCTCTTCCACACTGAAGAACTGGAACATTTCCGCCATAAGATCGGCCACGACAATCAGAAACACAGACCGCGCCTCGTCAGTCACATCCCAAGTGCCGCGATCCTCGCGCAGCGTGTAGACCACGCGCGGATGACTGCGGATTTCGCGCATCATCAACTCGTAGTTCTTGGCAATCTCATTGATCGGCCCACTGTCCGACCGCAGCTTGCAGGCTTGGATCTTCATATTCGTGGTGATCAACTCAGCCTCTTTGAGATTGAGGCAAAGCGCCCGCAGTTCCGTGTCGATCTGCCGTTTGACGTCCAGAAGATGCCCGGAGGCCAGCAAATCAGCGGCACAGACCGCGTGCTTTTGCGCCTCCCGCGCACCATGCTCGGCCCGTAACGCGTCAATCTGGAACGCCCCGTAATTGGCAAACCCCGCCGCAACGATCTCGGCCTCGATAGACAGCGCGCTCTGCTCGGGCGTCAACCGCTCCAGCCGCTCCCGCTCCAACGCGCGCGCATAGACCTCTTTTACAGTGGCAAAGAGCGGGCTTGTCGGCTTCAAGCGCACCGACAAATAGCCCCCCGCAACAGGGGACACCACGGCGAAGACCCAATAGAACCGGCCATCCTTGGCCCGGTTCTTGACATAGGCCCCGACAGAATGCCCACGCTTCAACCCGTCCCACATCAACCAGAACACACCCTTGGGCATGTCCGGATGCCGAATCACCTTGTGCGGGGCATGGGTCAACTGCGCCGCGCTATATCCTGCGACCCGAAGGAAGACAGGATTGAACGCCTGAATCACCCCGCGCGTATCGGTGCGCGAAAAAAATAATTCATCAATCCCAAAGGGAACGTCTTGATCAATCACAATTGCATCGGCCCGTGGGCCGGAATTGGGGACGCTTGCGTGCATTTCCACCTCGTGCAGCATCGTTTCATGGACCAAAAGCTCAGCGAAAACAGCCTGCGCTCTCGTATCAACGGCCATGCTCCTTACAACGTTAGGGTCACCTCGGCGCGCGCGGAACTCCACGCGCATCGCCACGGCCCAGTCGTCCCAAGTGACATGCTTCGACACTGCATTTATCGCGCCAACTCTGCGCGCGGCCCGTGGGACCGCGCGCAGCTATCAGATATCAGACGGTCTCAAGCGCCGGGTAGTCAATATACCCCGTAGCCCCGCCACCATAATAGGTCGCCTGATCACCGTCATTGAGCGGCGCATCCTGCTCCAACCGCTCGGCCAGATCGGGATTGGCGATATAGGGCCGGCCAAAGGCCACGAGATCGACCTTGCCCCCCCCGACGCGGGTCAGCGCCAGATCGCGATCATAGCCATTGTTGGCCATGTAGACGCCGGTCCACTTGGCGCGCAGCGCGTCAAACGCCCCCTCGCGCGCCCCGCCGGTGCTGCCCTCGATCAGGTGCAGATAGGCCAGACCGCGCCGATTGAGTTGCTCCACCACCCAGCCAAAGCTGGTATCGGGATCGCTGTCCGTCGCATCGTTGAACCCCGACCACGGCGACAGGCGAATGCCGATCCGCCCCGGTGCCCAGACCGTTTCCAGCCCGTCCAACACCTGGAACAGCAACCGCGCGCGGTTTCCGACCGATCCGCCATAGGCATCCTCGCGCGTATTCGGCCCATCCTTCAGGAACTGATCCAGCAAATAGCCATTGGCAGCGTGCAATTCGATCCCATCAAACCCAGCCTCCTTGGCCGCTTTGGCCGCGTGGACATAATCCGCAGTGACGCGCGACATCTCATCAGCACGCAGCGCGCGCGGCGTCGATGTGTCCTCGAACCCGGCGGTCGTAAAGGTCTGCGTCTTGGCCGCGACTGCCACGGGGGCAACCGGAGCCTGCCCATCCGGCTGCAAGGACGTGTGGCTGATCCGCCCCACATGCCAAAGCTGAATGACGATCTTGCCGCCCTTGGCATGCACCGCATCCGTCACCTTCTTCCACGCCGCCACCTGTTCGGGGCTGTGGATTCCCGGCGTGCCGACATAGCCTTTGCCCTCAGGGCTGATCTGCGCGGCCTCGGTGATGATCAACCCGGCCCCGGCGCGCTGCGCATAGTATTTGACGTGCAGATCACCAACCTCGCCTGTGTCATTATTCGCGCGGTTGCGCGTGAGTGGCGCCATGACGACGCGATTGGCCAGATCGAGATCACCGGCCTTGGTGGCGGAAAAGAGTTTGTGGCTCATGGGATATGCTCCTTGTGCATATGGATTGCGCTTGAGCTTAACCTATGCTCGCACAACCCACGCACAAGGCCGCCGCCTGCACCCTATCCCACAGCCGCCCCCGCACCACCGCACAGTCGCGGACCATTGACAGATCCACGCTCAGAGCGGCTCAATATCGCCCTCGGCCCGCCCCGCATGAAAATCCACCTCCCAGGCGGCAAACCGCGCTTGCGAAATCGCCGCGCGCATCCCGCCCATGATCTCTTGGAAATAATGCAGGTTATGCCAGGTCAGCAGCATGGAGCTGATGATTTCCTGCGACCGGAAGACGTGATGCAGATAGGCGCGGGAATAATTCCGACAGGCCGGACAGGTGCAAGCCTCATCCAGCGGGCGCGGATCGTCCTGATGCCGCGCGTTCTTGATATTGACCACGCCATGCCGGGTAAACACCTGCCCCGTGCGCCCCGAGCGACTGGGCAGCACGCAATCCATCATGTCGATGCCGCGCTTGACCGCACCCACGATATCGTCGGGCTTGCCCACCCCCATCAGGTAGCGCGGGCGATCCTCGGGCAAGAACCCTGTGGCGTAATCCAAAACGCCAAACATCGCCTCCTGCCCTTCCCCCACGGCCAGACCGCCCACGGCATAGCCGTCAAACCCGATCTCCCTCAGCGCCTCGGCGCTCTCTTCGCGCAATTCGGGCGTCACCCCACCCTGCATGATCCCAAAGAGCGCATGACCGGGCCGGTCGCCAAACGCGTCCTTGGACCGCGCCGCCCACCGCATGCTCAGCCGCATGCTCTCGGCCACGGCCTTGTCACTCGCGGGCAAGGCGGGGCACTCGTCAAAACACATCACGATGTCCGACCCAAGCAGCCGCTGGATTTCCATCGACCGCTCCGGCGTCAGCTCATGCTTGGACCCGTCGATATGGCTCTTGAAGGTCACACCCTGCTCCGTCAGCTTGCGCAACCCGGCAAGGCTCATCACCTGAAACCCGCCCGAATCCGTCAAAATCGGCCGTTCCCAGTTCATGAACCGGTGCAGACCGCCCAGCCGGTCAATCCGCTCGGCCCCCGGTCGCAGCATCAGATGATAGGTATTGCCCAAGAGGATATCCGCCCCCGTGGCGCGCACGCTTTCGGGCATCATCGCCTTGACGGTCGCCGCTGTGCCCACCGGCATGAAGGCGGGCGTGCGGATCTCGCCACGCGGCGTTGAAATCACACCCGCCCGAGCCGCCCCATCCTGTGCCAGTTTCTCGAACCCGAACCGCATGCCCTTGCTTCCCATCGCTTTAGCCCTTTTGCCCCCCTTTAAAGCGGTTTACCCTGCCTTGTAAAATGCCGTCTTGGCCGCCCCATTACCGCCCCAGTGTGAGACTTCCCATGACCGAAGACATGATCCTGACCCTGATTTCCGCAAATATCGTCTGGCTCCTGATCACAGTCCTCGTGATCATCGTTATCTTTCGCGGCGTCAAGATCGTGCCCCAGTCCGAGCAGTATGTCGTCGAACGCTTCGGCAAGCTGCACAAGGTACTTGGCCCCGGCATCAACCTGATCGTGCCCTTTCTCGATGTGGTCCGGCACAAGATTTCAATTCTTGAACGCCAGTTGCCCAACGCGAGCCAGGATGCCATCACCCGGGACAACGTGCTCCTGCAGGTCGAAACCTCGGTGTTCTACCGCATCCTTTATCCCGAAAAGACCGTCTACCGCATCCGCGAGGTGGACGGTGCCATCGCCACCACCGTGGCCGGCATCGTGCGCGCCGAAATCGGCAAGATGGACCTCGACGAGGTGCAATCCAACCGCACGCAACTGATCACCACGATCAAATCCCTTGTTGAAAACGCCGTCGATGACTGGGGCATCGAAGTGACCCGTGCCGAAATTCTCGACGTCAATCTCGATCAGGCCACCCGCGCCGCCATGCTGCAACAGCTCAACGCCGAACGTGCCCGCCGCGCACAGGTGACAGAGGCCGAAGGCCACAAGCGCGCCGTCGAACTTCAGGCCGACGCCGAGCTTTACGCCGCCGAACAGGCTGCCAAGGCCCGCCGGATCGAGGCCGACGCCGAGGCCTATGCCACCGGCGTCGTTGCCGCCGCCATCGCTGCCAACGGCTTGGAGGCCGCGCAGTATCAGGTTGCGCTGAAACAGGTCGAGGCGCTGAACGCCCTTGGCAACAGCCCCTCCTCCAACACCATCCTCGTGCCGGCCCATGCGCTTGAGGCTTTTGGCAATGCCTTCAACATGCTCAAAGGGCGCGGCTGATGGCGGGCGTGGCGATTTGGGGTCTCTGGTGGGTGTGGCTGGCCGCCGCCCTCTGCCTTGCCATCCTTGAAGTGCTCGTGCCCGGCTTCATTTTTCTCGGCTTCGCCATCGGGGCCGCCGTGACCGCGCTTCTGGTCCTCCTACCACTCCAGGTGGGGCTAACCGCTCTGCTCGCGGTTTTTGCGGGTCTGTCGCTGGTCGCTTGGGTGATCCTGCGCAAGCTCTTCAAACCCACTGACGATCAGACCCGCGTGATCCACGACGACATCAACAAGTAGACCGGCACCAAGCCAGATAGCTACTCCGGCACGTGGCATTCCGCCCGTGTGCTTGAGATTCAGGTTGAATAATGCTGTCATAGTCCCCCCATACCGTCCGACACGACACCCACCGACCCACCGCGCCCAAGACAAGGAGCCCGCCTCGATGACCGACGACCACCCCAAAATGCCCCAGCCCCTGCAATTCGGCTGGGAGGAATGGGTGGCTCTGCCCGATCTCGGCGTGCCTGCGATCAAGGCCAAAGTGGATACCGGTGCGCGCACCTCTGCCCTGCATGCCTTTGACATCGAAACCTTCGGTCCCTCGGCCCGCCCCAAGGTCCGCTTTACCGTCCACCCGATCCCCGGTCGCGACGATCTCATCATCCCCTGCTCTGCCCCGATCATCGACCGTCGCGATGTCACCTCGTCCAATGGCGAGCGCGAATTGCGCTATGTCATCGCCTCCAAACTTTCGGTGAATGGCGACAGCTGGCCGATTGAGATCACCCTGACCAATCGCTCTACCATGGCCAGCCGCATGCTCTTGGGCCGTCAGGCGCTCAAGGATCACATCTCGATCGTCGCCACCGACCGCTTTCTGCAACCCGAACTCAGCTATGACGTCTACCACACCTCGAAAATGCGCACGGCACAGCCCAAGCGTGCGCTGCGTATCGCCGTGCTCAGCCGCGAGGATAATTATTCCACGCGTCGCATTGTCGAAGAAGGCGAGGCGCGCGGCCACACCGTCGAGGTGATCGACACCACCCGCTGTTACATGGCGATCAACGCCCTCGCCCCCGAGGTACATTACGACGGCAAACGCCTGCCCCGCTATGACGCGGTGATCCCGCGCATCGGCGCATCCGTCACCGCCTACGGTGCCGCCGTGATCCGCCAGTTCGAAACCATAGGCACATTCTGCGTCAACACCTCTGCCGGCATCATCGCCAGCCGTGACAAGCTCTATGCCCACCAACTGATGGCACGCGCGCAGGTCGGCATGCCCAACACCGCCTTCGCCGCCTCGCCCAAGGACACCGCCAACCTGATGGGCCTCGTTGGCACAGCACCGTTGATCGTGAAACTGCTCGAATCGACCCAAGGCAAAGGCGTGGTTCTGGCCGAAACCAAAAAGGCCGCCGAATCGGTGATCGACGCCTTTCGCGGTCTCAAGGCCAATTTCCTCGTGCAGGATTTCGTCAAGGAAGCCGCAGGTGAGGATATCCGTTGCCTTGTGATCGGCGGCAAGGTCGTGGCGTCCATGAAACGTACCGGTGCCGAGGGCGACTTTCGCTCAAACCTGCACCGGGGCGGCACAGCCAAAACCATCCGCATCACCAAGGATGAACGCGACACCGCCATTCGCGCGGCCCGTGTCTTTGATCTCAACATGGCCGGTGTGGACCTGCTGCGGTCCGACAATGGCCCCAAGGTGCTCGAGGTCAATTCCTCCCCCGGCTTTGAGGGCATCGAAGGGTCGACCGGCAAGAACATCACCGGCGCGCTCTACGAGATGATCGAAACCCGCGTCCGCCCGGTTCCAGTCCGACGGCGCAAATCCAACACCTCCAGCGACTGAGCAGATATTCACCGCATGACCCTACGGTATACCCGCACATCCCGATGCCCGGCCCCCCGCTCCCCTCTGGACGCGGGCCATTATAAATCCTATATGTTTGGTCAGGATAACCGGCAGGAAACGAGATGATGAACAGTTCAGAGCCGTTTGAGGGGGCCCCCCTGATCGCCCCCTCAAGCACCGATCACCCGCTCTACGATCAGATCGTCGAGGCGTGCCGAACGGTCTATGACCCCGAGATTCCGGTTAACATCTACGACCTCGGACTGATCTATACCATTGATATTGATACCGAAAACACGGTATCTATCACCATGACCCTGACCGCTCCCGGATGTCCCGTCGCCGGCGAGATGCCCGGTTGGGTGGCCGAGGCGATTGAACCCCTGGCCGGGATCAAGCAGGTCGATGTCGCCCTCGTCTGGGAGCCGCCATGGGGCATGGACATGATGAGCGACGAAGCCAAGCTCGAACTTGGTTTCATGTAACCAAATCAACCGATTGAAAGGCAAACTTCATGTTTGGCATTCCCGGAAAACAAGCCGTCACCATGACACCCGCTGCCGCGGAACAGATCATGCGCCTGATGCAACGCGACGCCCATCAGGGGCTGCGGATTGGTATCAAGAAAGGTGGTTGCGCGGGCATGGAATACACGATGGAGTATGTCAAGAACATCGACCCCCATGATGAAGTGGTCGAACAGGAGGGCGCGCGTGTGATGATTGCGCCCATGGCCCAGATGTTCCTCTTCGGCACCGAGATTGATTACAAGACTTCCTTGCTCGAATCCGGCTTTGTCTTCAACAACCCCAACGTGACCGAGGCCTGCGGGTGTGGTGAGTCGATCAAGTTTGCGGACACGTGAGCTTTGCCTCACTAGAACCTCATATTACTGGATAATACACGCATGAGACGCAAGCTTGCCGCTGGCAATTGGAAGATGAACGGGACCAACGCCAGCCTGACAGAGCTTCAAACTCTCATCACCGCTCATCCCGCCCCACAGATCGACATCCTGATCTGCCCCCCCGCGACCTTGATTGTGCAGGCTGCCGGCCTCTCTGCCGACAGCCCCCTCCAGATTGGCGCGCAGGACTGCCATAGCGCCGCCTCGGGTGCCCATACCGGAGATCTCTCTGCCCCAATGCTCGCCGATGCAGGGGCCACCGCCGTCCTATTGGGGCATTCTGAGCGTCGTCAGGATCACAACGAATCCAATGGCTTGGTTGCCGCTAAAGTGTCGGCCGCGCATGCCGCCCGCCTCATCGCCATCTTGTGTCTTGGTGAATCCTTGGCTCAACGCGAGGCAGCGCAAACCCTTGATGTGATCGCGGATCAACTCCGCCAGTCGCTGCCCGACAGCGCCACCACCGCCAACACCGTCATCGCCTATGAGCCGATTTGGGCCATCGGAACCGGCCTCACGCCCAGCACCGCTCAGATCGCCGAAGTGCACGCCTTCCTGCGCGCGCACCTTGGCGACCGTTTCGGCCGCGATGCCGCCATGGGATTTCGCCTGCTCTATGGCGGATCGGTCAAACCCGGCAATGCGGCCGACATCTTTGCCATTCCCAATGTCGACGGTGCGCTCGTCGGCGGCGCAAGCCTGACCGCCCACGACTTCTCGCCAATCATCACAGCGCTTGAGAACGCCGCGTAACCCTTTCACTTATATCACTAAATGTCGGCCATGCGCTCCACAAAAAATAGACGGTTGCCGTCCCACAACGCCACGCTCAGAGCGGCAGCATCGTCGTCGACTTGATCTCTTCCATGGACAGGAGCGCGGTGACGTTATGCACCTTCACCTCTGAAATCAGGGCCTGATAGAACACGTCATAGGCCCGCGCATTGGCCACCCGCACCTTGAGGATATAGTCGATATCCCCTGCCAACCGATGCGCCTCTTGCACCTCGGGTCGCTCCTTGAGTGCCTTCAGAAACGCCGCCTGCCAGCCTGCATCATGCTCTGATGTGCGGATCAGCACGAAGAAGCAGGCCTCAAACCCAAGCGCTTCGGGATCGAGCAGATAGGTCTGCTGTCGGATCACCCCCGCCTCACGCATCTTTCGAATCCGGTTCCACACGGGCGTCTTGGAACTTCCCACATTCTTGGCGATGTCGTCCAGCGACTGCCCTCCATCCTCCTGCAACTGAATGAGGATCTTCCGATCCAGATCATCAAGGCGAACAGCCATTCTCATTTCTTCCTTATGTCGAAACATTCCATCCAACTTTGATACAGAATGGAACGCATGTCCTTATTGACGCCAGCATATGGCGCTCAGGTGGGAATATTTCCTATATTACAGGTGAAGTCAAACCGATCTCGGGACCCGTCAGATGAAACATTTTCCGATCTTTCTCGCCGTAGAAGGCCGCCGCATCGTGCTGTCGGGTGGCGGCGAGGCGGCGTTGGCCAAACTGCGCCTCCTGCTCAAGACCGAGGCGCATCTGACCGTTCTCACGCCAAATCCTGCTCCCGAGATCGAGCAATGGGCATCCGAGGGGCGTCTGCACCTGATCCGGCGCGCCATGCAGCCCGGCGATACCCTCTGCACCGTTCTGTTTTACGCCGCAGATGAGGATGCCGTCGAGGATGCCCGCACCTCCGCCCTCGCCCGCGCAGATGGTGCCTTGGTGAATATCGTTGATAATCTGATGGATAGCCAGTTCATCACCCCCGCCATTGTCGACCGCGATCCGGTCACGATCGCCATTGGGACCGAAGGCGCGGCGCCGGTGCTCGCCCGCGCGATAAAATCCGATCTCGAGGCGCGCCTGCCCGCCACCCTCGGCCCCCTCGCGCGGTTGGGCAAGGCCTTCCGCAAGGCCGCCGATGTGCTGCCCATGGGCCGCCGCCGCCGCGAGTTCTGGGCCGATTACTATTTCAACGCAGGCCCCCGCGCGATGGATCAGGGTGGTGAGGATCACGTCAAGATCGCACTTCAAGCCATTCTTGAAAAACACAAAAATGAGCAAGAGCGCGAAGGACATGTAGCCTTTGTCGGTGCCGGTCCCGGTGATCCGGAACTCTTGACCCTCAAGGCCCGCAAGGCGCTCGACACCGCCGATGTGGTGATCCACGACCGGCTCGTGACGCCCGAAATTCTCGAACTCGCCCGCCGCGAGGCGATCCTGATCGACGCCGGGAAAGAAGGCTTCGGCGCGTCCATGTCGCAAGAGGCCATCAACGCCCTTATCGTAGAACATGCCGCCACCGGCGCGCAGGTCGTGCGCCTCAAGGGGGGCGATCCCACGGTCTTTGGCCGCTTGGACGAAGAAATCGAGGCTGTGACCGCCGCCGGTATATCGTGGCATGTGGTCCCCGGCATCACCGCTGCATCCGCCTCGGTCGCCAGCATCGGTCAGAGCCTCACACAACGTGGCCGCAACGCCTCGGTGCGCTTTCTCACCGGCCATGACATGAAGGGCTTTGCCGATCACGACTGGCACGCGCTGGCCCGTCCGGGCGAAGTGGCGGCGATCTACATGGGCAAGAAATCCGCCCGCTTCATCCAAGGTCGCCTGATCATGCACGGGGCTGACCGCGCCACACCCGTGACCGTGATCGAAAACGCCAGCCGCCCCGATCAACGCATCCTGGCCACGACGCTGGACCGCCTGCCCGCCGATCTGGCCCAGGCCGCGATCACCGGCCCGGCACTCACCTTCCTCGGTCTCGCGCCCCGCGCGGCAGAGGCCCAGATTGACCAATCGAAACAGGAGCTTGCCTGATATGGCCCGCGAATTTACCCCCAAGGTCGTCACTGCCAATGCCCTGATCGAGGGCGATGTTGTCTATCTCACTGCCGCCGACACGTGGGCGCGCGATCTGGCTGAGGCCGAGGTGCTGACCGACGAGGCCGATGCCGATTATCGCCTCCTGCAGGCACAGGCCCGCGTGGGCGAAATCGTCGGGGCCTATCTGGCCGAGGTCAATCCCGGCCAGAACGGGCCTGAGCCCACCCATTTCCGCGAGGATTTTCGCCGCAAGGGCCCTTCGAACCTTTTCCACGGCAAACAAGCTGATGGCCTGAACCACGCCTGACCCACGCGACACGCGCAGGAGACTAAAATGTATCAATACAACGACTTCGACGCCGCCTTTATCGCGGAACGCAACCGCCAGTTCCGCGCGCAGGTCGAGCGCCGCATCGCGGGCAACCTGACCGAAGACGAATTCAGGCCCCTTCGCCTGATGAACGGGCTCTATCTGCAACTGCACGCCTATATGCTGCGCGTGGCGATCCCCTACGGCTCGCTTGATCCCGCAAAGCTGCGCCAACTGGCCTATCTGGCCGAGCGGTGGGACAAGGGCTATGGCCATTTCACCACCCGCACCAATATCCAATACAACTGGCCGCAGCTGCGCGACGTGCCCGACATGCTCGATGCGCTGGCGGAGGTGGGGATGCACGCCATCCAGACCTCCGGCAACACAATCCGCAACGTGACCTCGGACCATTTCGCAGGCGCTGCGGCGGATGAGATCGAAGACCCGCGCCCGGTGGCCGAACTGGTCCGGCAATGGTCCACGGATCACCCCGAATTCCAGTTCCTGCCGCGTAAATTCAAGATCGCCGTCATCGCCTCGGACAGCGATCGCGCGGTGATGAAGAGCCATGACATCGGCCTCAAGATCGTCGAGCGCGACGGCGTGCGCGGCTTTGAGGTCTGGGTTGGCGGCGGCATGGGCCGCACGCCGATGGTGGCCAAACTGCTGCGCGATTTCCTGCCGCGCGCAGATCTGCTGCCCTATCTCGAATCCGTGCTCGCAACGTATAATCGGATCGGACGGCGCGACAACAAATACAAGGCGCGCATCAAGATCACCGTTCATGAGAACGGCCTCGAT
This sequence comes from Roseovarius sp. MBR-51, assembly GCF_053628575.1. Taxonomy (NCBI): domain Bacteria; kingdom Pseudomonadati; phylum Pseudomonadota; class Alphaproteobacteria; order Rhodobacterales; family Roseobacteraceae; genus Roseovarius; species Roseovarius sp. MBR-51. Next base: position 103,980 of record NZ_JBRJGQ010000006.1, on the reverse strand, counting down.
GAAATCCGCGCATTGGTCGAGGATGAATTCCCCCGCCGCCGCGCGGCCTTTACCGGCGTCGATCAGGACTGGCTCGCCCGCATCAATGCGGCCTTCATCACGCCCAAGCTCTCCGAGCGTAACGCGGCGCCCTATTATGCCGCCCGCGATGCCGATCCGGTGTTCCGCGCCTGGGCCGATACCAATGTCACGCCCCATAAACACGCCGACCACGGCATCGTCACCATCAGCCTCAAGGCGCATGGGGCCACACCGGGCGACGCCTCCGCCGATCAGATGCGCCTCGTGGCCGATCTGGCAGAGCGCTATGGCCGTAACGATATTCGCGCCACCCACGCGCAGAACCTCGTGCTGCCGCATGTGGCCTTGGCTGATATCCCGGCGGTGCATTCCGCTCTGAAAACGATGGGCCTTGCTACCGGCAACATTGGCCTCGCCTCGGATATCATCGCCTGCCCCGGCATGGATTACTGTGCGCTGGCCACCGCCCGCTCGATCCCCGTGGCCCAAGGTATCGCCACCCGTCTCGAAGAGCTCAAGATCGAGCATGAGGTCGGCCATCTTCAGATCAAGATTTCGGGCTGCATCAACGCCTGTGGGCATCACCATGTCGGTCATATCGGCATCCTTGGCCTCGACCGCGCCGGGGTGGAAAACTACCAGGTCACCCTTGGTGGCGATCCGTCCGAGACCACAGCCATCGGCACCCGCACCGGGCCGGGCTTTGCCTATGACGAGATTGTGCCGGCGGTAGAGCGTCTGATCTTCGCCTATCTCGACCTGCGCGAAGGGCCAGAGGAGACCTTCCTTGAGTCCTATAATCGCCTCGGGCTGGCCCCGTTCAAATCCGCACTCTACGACCAAGAGGCCCGCGCCCATGCCGCAGAGTGACCTGAACGCACGGGTTCACGCGCTCAATGACCGATACCGCCATCACTCGGCGGTGTCGGTACTTGAACATGCGTTGCGCGATCCACTGGCGGGCAAGCTGGCGCTTGTCTCGAGCTTTGGCGCGGAATCCGTGGTGCTCTTGCACATGGTCTCTGTCACCCGCCGCGACACGCCGGTGATCTTCATCGACACCCAAATGCTCTTTGCCGAAACGCTGGTCTACCAACAGGAACTGGCAGAACGGCTCAACCTGAGCGACCTGCGGATCATCCGCGCGGATACGGGCGATCTCAGGGCCCAAGACCCGGACGCCACCCTGCATCAGCGCGATACTGATGCCTGCTGCGCCCTGCGGAAATCCGCGCCGCTGCAACGCGCGCTCACGGGCTTTGACGGCTGGATCACGGGGCGCAAACGCTATCAGGCGGGCACACGCGCCGCGCTCGATTTCTTCGAGGTCGAGGACGATACTGGCCGTATCAAGGTCAATCCGTTGGCGCATTGGACGCCCGAGGATATCCGCACCTATATGGACGAAAACCGCCTGCCCCGGCATCCGCTGGTGGCGCGTGGCTATCCGTCCATCGGCTGCATGCCCTGCACCACGCCCGTCAAACCGGGCGAAGACCCCCGATCGGGCCGCTGGCGCGATCAGGACAAAACCGAATGTGGCATCCATTTTGTCAACGGCAAGATGGTGCGAAGAGGAGTTTCCGCATGACCGTAATCGTCACCGACCGGGGCTTTGGCCCCGACGATTGGACCGCCCCCATCACCCCCTTGGCCGAGGCGGGCCCCGAGGCGACAGCCCTTGATCTGCCCAATGACACCAACCCCGCCACGCTGGCCGGGCGGCTCGACGCACTTGAGATGATCCGCGTCGATTTCCCCACTGCCGCTGATGGGCGCGGCTTTTCCATCGCACGGCAATTGCGCCTGATGGGCTTTACGGGACGGCTGCGCGCGCGCGGCCATGTCATCGCTGATCAATATGCGATGGCCCGGCGTTCGGGCTTTGATGAGGTGGAAATCTCTGACGCCCTCGCCACCCGTCAGCCCGAGGCGGATTGGCTCTTTCGGGCCGATTGGCAGGCGCATGATTATCAGGCGCGACTGCGCGGCTGATTATTACCTTCACCTGACCTGAATCAAAGATTAGAAGAGGATGTCGGTTTAACCAACCGGCAGATGACCCCATGAACGAGATGACCGCCGTGACCCAAGCGACCGCGAAAGCACCAAAAACCCTTGCGATTCCAGATGCGCAGATCGTGACGCAGGTCACGCATTGGACCGACCGGCTGTTTTCGTTCCGCGTGACCCGGCCTGCAAGCCTGCGCTTTCGCTCCGGTGAATTCGTGATGATCGGCCTCATGCAGGCCGACGAGAAAACCGGCAAGGAAAAACCGCTCCTGCGCGCCTATTCCATCGCCTCACCCTCTTGGGATGACGAGTTGGAATTCTACTCGATCAAGGTTCAGGACGGCCCGCTCACCAGCCGCCTGCAACATATCAAACCCGGCGACGAAATCATCCTGCGTCCCAAACCCGTGGGCACGCTGGTGCATGACGCGCTCTTGCCCGGCAAGCGGATCTGGTTCTTTGCCACCGGCACCGGCTTTGCGCCGTTCGCCTCGCTCCTGCGCGATCCGCAGACCTATAGCGATTATGACGAGGTGATCATCACCCACACCTGCCGCGAAGTGGGCGAATTGCAATATGGTGCCGAGTTGATCGAGAGCATCCGCAAAGACGAGATGCTGGCCGAACTCATCGGCGAAGGCTTTGCCGACAAGCTGCGCTATTACCCGACGACCACCCGCGAGCAGAGCCCCAAGATGGGCCGCATCACCGATCTCATGCGATCGGGCGAGGTCTTTGCCGATCTTGGCGTGGCCCCCCTCAGCCCCGAAACCGACCGCGCCATGGTCTGCGGCAATCTCGCCTTCAACCTTGAAATCAAGGACATGCTCGAAGGTTACGGCCTGCGCGAAGGGGCCAATTCCGACCCCAAAGAATATGTCGTTGAAAAGGCGTTTTTGGACTGAGACATCTGAACATCTGAATTAAGTAAACCCGCGCAAAGCCAAAGCATTGCGCGGGTTTCTTCATGTCAAGATATGGCTCAGTATCCAAGCGCCGCGCGGGCCGCTTCAAGCGCCGCCTGCAGCAACTCGGGATTGTCCTGCGCCACTCGGACGCCTTCGACCAGCATCGTCTTTTGCAACGCCCCAAGATCGGACTCTTCAATCATGGTCTCGACTTCGCTCATGTCGAACCCCTCAACCGTCAATGCCTCGGGCGCCGCTTCAGTTGTCGTTGCCGGTTGATCCGCCGTTGCGGCCACAGCATCCGTCGCGGTCTCTGTAGCCGTGTCCGTCGCCGCCGCTGCCGCATCCTGCGCAGCGTCCGCTGCCTCTGTCGCGGTCTCTGTAGCCGTGTCCGTCGCCGCCGCTGCCGCATCCTGTGCAGCGTCCGCCGCCTCCTCCGTCGCGGTCTCAGTGGCCGTGTCCGTCGCCTCTGTCGCCGTATCCGTGGCTGCGTCAACAGCCCCTGTCACGGTGTCGCTGACGGCCTTAGCCGCCTCGGTTGCGGTCTCGGTAACTGCTGCTGCGGCATCGCTCGCCGTCTCGGCAGCGGCCTCAGCGGCCTCACCAACCGCTGCTGCGGCATCTTCCAATGCCGCCGGCGCCTCGACCTCTTGCGTGCTCTCGCTCACGCTGTCCACGACCTCTGTCACCGAATTGCCGCTGAACAGCAAATATCCGCCACCCAGAACAACGGCCGCGACCAAAATCCAAATCAGGTTTTTCATAACCGTCTCTCCTAAACTGTCGGACACGCACGCTCACCGCACGGCCCATCGTGTGAACTTCCCTTCAAATGTAGGTCTATAGCAAAAGGCGCAAGGGGAAATTGACCAGCTTTCGGCTCAGATTGACCGATTTGCAGCTTGAAAGCCCGCGTTCCCGCGTTTACCTTGCAGCGTCGAATTCACCCTTACCCACAAACGATCGAAGGAACAAAGCCATAGCCCGCAGACCCCACAACGCGCCTCCCACGCGCGAAACCGGCCCCCGTATCAATGACCGCATTCGCTGTGATGAAATTCGCCTGATCGGCGCAGATGGCGAAAACGTCGGGGTTGTGACCCCGCAGCGTGCGCTCGAAATGGCCGAAGAGGCGGGGCTTGATCTGGTCGAAATCTCACCGAGCGCCACACCGCCGGTCTGCAAGATCATGGATTTCGGCAAGTATAAATACGAACAGCAGAAACGCGAAGCCGAAGCGCGCAAAAAGCAGAAGGTTATCGAGGTCAAGGAAATCAAATTCCGCCCCGGCACCGACACGCATGACTATGAGGTCAAGATGCGCAGCGTCGTGAAATTCCTGCAAGGCGGCGACAAGGTCAAGATCACCCTGCGTTTCCGTGGCCGAGAGATGGCGCATCAGGATCTGGGCCGCCAGCTTCTTGAACGCATCGCCGAGGACATCAAAGAAGTCGGTCGGATCGAGAATATGCCCAAGATGGAAGGGCGTCAGATGATCATGGTGATCGGACCGGGCCCCAAATAACCTGCGCCTAACACCACGGACACCAGGAAACCCCGGATCAATGGTCCGGGGTTTCGTCTTTCGCTTGCACCCCCGGCCCAGTCGCGTAGGATATGGCGCCTGCCCCAGACCGGAGCCGTTCATGCCCCTTTACGAATACAAGGTCCTGCCCGCCCCCACACGAGGTCGCAAGGCCCCCGGCGTCAAGACCCCCGAGGCGCGCTTTGCCTTGGGTGTCGAGGATCTGCTCAATGACATGGCCCGCGCAGGGTGGGAGTATCTACGCACCGACATCCTGCCCAGCGAAGAACGTCAGGGGCTCACATCAACCCATACTGTCTATCGCTCGGTCTCGGTCTTTCGCCGCGAGGTGCTGCTGCCCGAGGGTTCACCCCCGCCCGCGCAACTCCGCGCGACCATGCCGACCGAGGATCAGGACGCTGATCTCGCCGAGACCTCTTAACCCGACGTCACAGTCAGAGGATCAACCACCCCAAGGACAACGGCCAGTTTCAAGGACCGATCCTGCCCGCCTGACCCGGAATATTTTTCCGCCCGCCCCTTCAATTTGCCGCGTTTTGGCATACACTCTCGTCTCCGACTCGCAAAGGTTTGCCCCATGTCCAAATCAGATCCCTTCGGTTTCGATATGTCCGTGTCCTCGGCCAAGAAGAAAAATCCGCGTGGTCGGCGCGGGATGTCCGGTGCATCCGAAACCTCGACCCGGCTCTGCGACCATGACGGTTGCCAAGAAGCGGGCAAATACCGCGCGCCCAAAGCCCCGGATGTGCTCGACGACTACTTCTGGTTCTGCCAGCAACATGTGCGCGAGTATAACCTAAAGTGGAATTTCTTTGACGGCACCACCGAGGCCGAACTCAATGCGCAAATGTCCAAGGACAAGGTGTGGGAGCGTGAAACCCGCCGCATCACCGATCCCGAGGCCCGCGCCTGGGCCCGCTTGGGCATCGAAGACCCGCACCAGGTGCTTGGCGTCAATGCCACTCAGAACCCCGGCAAGAAAAAGGGTGGCACGCGGAAATTGCCCCCGACCGAGCGTCGCGCTATCGAAATCCTCGAGGCCGAAGATACCTGGACCAAGGCGGAACTGCGCAAGGCCTACAAATCGCTGATCAAGGTGCTGCATCCCGACATCAACGGCGGCGACCGCAGCCAGGAAGAGCAACTGCAACAGGTCGTTTGGGCCTGGGAGCAGATAAAGGAAAGCCGCAACTTCAAATAACGGCTGCCTCTGTGACCAGATCACAGACCACGCGACTGAAGGCAGGGCATAATCACCGCATGATCACGGGCTATTCCGCCCATTCATGTCAAAGGTGTTCCCATGCTCAAGAAAAACGTCGGCTCCATCGACCGCGCCCTGCGCATCGTTCTCGGCCTCGGCCTGTTGATTGCCTTCTTTCTCAACCGCGACAGTGCCTATAGCTGGCTCTACCTAATCGGTTTCATCCCGCTGGTGACAGGCTTGATGTCCAGTTGCCCGCTCTATTCGCTCCTTGGCCTATCGACCTGCCCGCTCAAGAAGTAGCGGCGGCGTTTCGCGCATCTGTCACGTCCGCCCTTGGCATCGGGCGTGACAAGGGCCATGCTTTACGCTCAGACGAAAGGACAGGCCATGAAACAATCTCTGATCCTGTTGATCTTGGGTATCACCTTGGGCGGTGCTCCCGCCTTTGCGGATCACGGCCATTGCCCGCCGGGCCTTGCCAAGAAACACAATGGCTGCCAGCCCCCGGGTCAGGCGAAAAAGCAAGGCTACTACCGCATTGGGGACCGGATCGGAGAGGATTATATCATCCTGCGCAATCCCGGTCGCCACGGTCTTGACCCGAACCAGACCTATTACCGCGTCGGCGATCAGATTTACCGCGTCAACCGCGAAACCCGCGAGGTTCTGGACCTCATCGGAGCGGCAGCTGCGGTGCTGAACTAAAACTTCAGAAAAAAGAGCTACGCCATGTCACCATGTGAGGCACTGCGTAGGCTTAGTCCTGCCACCCCTCGCGCAGCATTCGTGAATATTCAACGCCACTCAGCCCGGTGACTGGACGGCGAGGAACGGCAGCGCGTTCTTTCAGAACGTCCAGCGGCTCGGTGCCTGCACCAGGCAAGACACCCAAGTCATACAAATAGCCCGGCAGACGGCCCGATAGAATGATACGTGGATCAAACACCACCTGATCTGACACCCGCCGCACAAGCCGGTAGGGCATCGTTGTGCAATTGGTCCAAAGCGTGTGATACCAACGCGGCTCTTGCGCCAGAGCGTTGCCATAATCCAGAAACGCCAGAAACAACGCGCTCCGCTGCTCTGCCGGCATCTCGATAGGATAGAGTGAAACTGTCTCGCCCCGCGCATCCGTTCGCAAATGCACGATGTCACGCTCGTCAGCGGCAATCAGCACCAGTTCATACTTCTTAAAGAACCCACCGAGCGCCGAAAACTCCTCGCCCACCTCTTTGCGAATCTCTCCAGAAAACACGATGTGCCGCCCGTCAGCAAAACCGAAACTGACCAGCGTATGGGCAATCTCCGGACTATCCCAAATCGACATGATCATATCCACTGACTGGATTGCCGTAGGATCAAGGTCTAGATCGTACCAGCCTTCAACCGCCTCAGTCGGACTCGACCACCGAAAACTTCGGATGTTGCGGACACGGACCAGATCACTGACGCCCTGTTCAGACGTGACACCGCGCGCGACCTCCGCCATCCAGTCGCGATCCTGACGCGGCTCGATCGTCACCCACCACAGCCCCCAAACCGCCAGCACAGAAATGCACAGCCCCCAGACCCGGCCCCACTCCCCGCGCGCCATGAACCGAGCCGTCACAAGACAGCAGAGCGCCAAGGCGAAATACAGCAAATAGACAAGCGGGGCGGCGATCTGAAAATGCAGACTCAGGCCAATCCAGAGTACGAGGAACAAAAGGAACACGAGACGTACGATCCGCCCGCACAACCGTACGATCCGCCCCACCACCCTACTCCGCTGCAACTCGGCGCGCGGCGAGAATCTCCTTGAGATAATGCCCGGTGTGACTGCGCGGTTCGTCTGCCACCTGTTCCGGCGTCCCAACGGCCACAATCTCACCCCCGCCATCGCCTCCTTCGGGGCCAATGTCGATGACATGATCGGCGGTCTTGATCACGTCGAGATTATGCTCGATCACCACGACAGAATTGCCCTGATCGACCAATTCATGCAATACTTCCAAGAGCTTCTTCACATCCTCAAAGTGCAATCCCGTGGTCGGCTCATCCAGAATATAGAGTGTGCGCCCCGTGGAGCGCTTGGCCAATTCCTTCGACAGTTTGACCCGCTGCGCCTCACCGCCCGACAGAGTCGTCGCTTGCTGGCCGACCTTGATATAGCCAAGGCCAACCCGCATCAGCGCATCCATCTTCTCGCGGATCGATGGGACCGCCTTGAAAAACTCCTGAGCCTCTTCAACCGTCATATCAAGAACGTCGGCTATGCTCTTGCCTTTAAAGCGAATTTCCAACGTTTCACGGTTATAGCGCGCGCCTTTGCATGTCTCACATTCCACATAGACATCCGGCAGGAAATGCATCTCGATCTTGATGAGACCGTCCCCTTGGCAGGCCTCACATCGGCCCCCTTTGACGTTAAAGCTGAACCGCCCGGGCTTGTACCCGCGTGCCTTGGCCTCGGGCAGCCCGGCAAACCAATCCCGGATTGGCGTAAAGGCCCCCGTGTAAGTGGCTGGATTCGAACGAGGAGTCCGCCCGATGGGCCGTTGGTCGATGTCGATCACCTTGTCGAGATGCTCCAACCCCTTGATCGTCTCGCAGGGCGCAGGCGTCTGCCGCGCGCCGTTCAGACGCATCGAGGCGGTTTTGAACAGGGTCTCAATGGTCAGAGTGGATTTCCCCCCACCTGAAACCCCTGAAACACAAACGAATTTTCCAAGCGGAAACTCTGCCGTCATCTCTTTGAGGTTGTTTCCGGTCGCCTTGACCACCGTCAGTTTCTTCTTGTTGCCCTTGCGCCGCACCTCGGGCACCGCGATTTCACGCGTCCCCGACAGATATTGCCCAGTGATCGAAGCGGGATCATTGGCCACGGCTTCAGGTGTGCCATGGCTGACCACCCGCCCGCCATGCACGCCCGCACCGGGACCAATGTCAAAGACGTAATCAGCCGTGCGAATGGCCTCTTCGTCATGCTCAACCACGATCACCGTATTGCCCTGATCGCGCAGATTGCGCAGCGTTTGCAAAAGCCGCCCATTGTCCCGCTGATGCAACCCGATAGACGGCTCATCGAGCACATAGAGTACGCCCGTCAGGCCGCTGCCGATCTGGCTGGCGAGTCTGATGCGTTGACTCTCGCCGCCCGACAGCGTGCCCGCATTGCGGCTAAGTGTCAGGTAATCAAGGCCAACATTGTTGAGAAACCCAAGCCGCTCGCGGATTTCCTTGAGGATGGCACGGGCGATTTCATTCTTCTGCTTGCCCAGATGATCCGGCACAGTCCCACACCAGTCCAGCGCCTCACGGATCGACATTTGCACCACTTGCCCCACATGAAGGCCCGCAATACGCACCGCCAACGCCTCGGCCCGTAGGCGATATCCACCGCAGGCACCGCAGGGGCGGTTGTTCTGATAGCGCTCGAATTCCTCACGCACCCAGTTCGAATCCGTCTCGCGATAGCGCCGCTCCATATTGGGAATGACGCCCTCGAACACCCGGCTCACCTGATAGACGCGCCCACCCTCATCATACCGGAACGGGATTTCATCCTCGCCAGAGCCATGCAAAAAAACTTGCTTCACATGTGCAGGCAGGTCTTTCCACAAGCTATTCTTGTCGAACTCGTAATGCTTGGCGATCGAGTTGATGGTCTGCGTGAAATACGGGCTTTTGCCCTTGCGCCACGGCGCAATCGCGCCATCCGCCAATTTCAGCGCCTCATCAGGGACAACCAGCCGTTCGTCAAAGAACAGCTCAGCCCCGAGCCCGTCACAGTCGGGACACGCGCCAAAAGGTGCATTGAAGGAAAACAGGCGCGGCTCGATCTCTGGAATGGTGAACCCACTGACCGGACAGGCAAATTTCTCACTGAAGGTGATCCGTTCCGGTTCACCGTCCTTGGGTGCGGTTTCCAGCACGGCAATCCCGTCGGCCAGATCGAGCGCGGTGCGGAAACTGTCCGCCAGCCGCGTCTCCAACCCCTCTTTCACGACGAGGCGGTCCACCACGACATCGATGTCATGGCGGAATTTCTTGTCGAGCGTGGGCGGTTCGTCCAACTCGTAGAATTCGCCATTCACCTTTACCCGCTGAAAGCCAGATTTCCGGAGCTCCAGAAACTCCTTGCGGTACTCGCCCTTGCGGTCACGCACGATCGGGGCGAGCAGATAGGCGCGTGTGCCCTCCTCCATCGTCATCACCCGGTCCACCATATCCTGCACCTGCTGCGCCTCGATCGGCAGGCCGGTGGCGGGCGAATAGGGTGTGCCGACGCGCGCAAAGAGCAGCCGCATATAGTCGTAAATCTCGGTCACGGTGCCAACGGTCGAGCGCGGATTCTTCGAGGTCGTCTTTTGCTCAATGGAAATTGCAGGGGATAGCCCGCTGATGTGATCCACATCCGGCTTTTCCATCATGTCAAGAAATTGCCGCGCATAGGCGCTGAGGCTCTCGACATAGCGCCGCTGACCCTCGGCATAGATCGTGTCAAACGCAAGCGACGACTTGCCCGACCCCGAAAGCCCGGTGATCACAACCAACTGATCGCGTGGAATGTCCACGTCGATGTTCTTGAGGTTGTGCTCGCGTGCGCCGCGCACCTCGATATACTTCAGATCGGCCATTCTGACCCCCGGGATTTGTGTCCCTCACACATAGGCGAGACGCGCGCAGCTTCCAAGCCAATTTTGCGAACAGAGCGCGAACATGTAATAATCCACTGAACCAGCCCGCCGCGTGGCCTTGGCCACCAATAGGTCCGCTTACAAGTGCGGCACATCTTGTGCGGAAAATTTAATTTGACCTGCGCGGGTTGCGTGCCCAGCTATGTGAAGAGTGAGAAAGGAGCCACCCATGACCATGACACGCCGCTTTATCACAGTCGCCCTGCCTGCCCTTTTGATGGCGTGGCCCGCAGATGCCCATCATGGATGGCGCTGGACCGATGATGGTAGGTTCGAATTGACCGGCGTAATCACCGAGGCGCGGCTTGGCAATCCGCATGGGGTATTGACCATCGACGCCGAAGGCGAAATCTGGAAGGCGGAGGTTGGTCAGCCTTGGCGCAATGAACGCGCAGGTCTAAGCGACGCGATGGTCGCGCCCGGCACCGAGGTCAAGATCATCGGCAAACGCGCAGCCGATCCGAACGAGCTTTTGGTCAAGGCAGAGGCCGTCGGGATTGCGGGAAAACTCTATGAACTTTATCCTGAACGCCTCTGATGGAGTGGGCCGCCGCGCTTGAGGCACAGCCATTTGCCCAGGCCTTGCGCGCGTCGCGTTGGACCTACCCATTGGTGAATACAGGCCACATCCTAGGCCTTGCGATGCTGATTGGCGCGATCATTCCAATGAATCTGAGGCTCTTGCGGGGCGATGTGCGCGCAGTGCAGCTTTTGCGAAGCTATGCGATTATCGGCCTCTCCATTGCGGCGGTTTGCGGGGGTCTGCTGTTTTCTGTGCAAGCGACGGAATACGTAGCGAACAGCTGGTTTCGCGCAAAGATAGCGCTTTTGGCGCTCGCTCTGCTGAACGCGGCTCTGCATTTGCAGATCACCGATCGACCCCGGCCACGGCAACGTAGAGGGGCCGTTGTTTCGCTTGGGCTATGGACCGCAGTCTTGCTCTGCGGTCGCATGATAGCCTATTCCTGAGACGCTCCGGTCATAGCGCCGCGCCGCTCCGTGACGGCCACGCCACGTCGTCCTGCGAGATCCGTAAAATACTGCCACGCCACGCGACCCGAGCGCGCACCGCGCGTCGCTTGCCATTCAATCGCCTCAGCGCGCAACGTTTCATCGTCAATCTCGACGCCGTAGGCATCGCAATACCCCCGGATCATCGCAAGGTATTGGTCCTGATCACACGGATGGAAACCCAGCCAGAGACCAAACCGATCCGAAAGCGATACCTTCTCCTCGACCGCCTCAGATGGGCTGATCGAAGACGACCGCTCATTCTCGATCATGTCACGCGGCATCAGGTGGCGACGGTTCGAGGTGGCATAGAACACAACATTGTCGGGACGTCCCTCAATACCTCCATCGAGAACCGCTTTCAGCGACTTATAATGCTGATCATCATGGCTAAAGCTGAGGTCGTCACAGAACAGCAGGAACCGCGCCTTGCTGCCCCGAAGCAGATTGAGCAACCGGCTGACCGAAGGCAGATCCTCGCGCTGCAATTCCACGATCTTGAGCGGTAGGCCCTCTGCCCGCACGGCGGCATGCACCGCTTTGACGAGGCTCGACTTTCCCATGCCCCGCGCGCCCCAGAGCAGCGCATTGTTCGCAGGCAAACCGCGGGCGAATTGCAACGTGTTCTGCAAGAGCGTATCGCGAGACCGGTCCACCCCGACCAATAGACCCATATCAACCCGACTGACCTGCGCGACAGGTTCTAGCCGGTCCGGTGCAACATGCCAGACAAAGGCATCCGCCACCTCAAAATCAGGAGCCGTAAGCGGCGCCGGGGCTACCCGCTCGAGCGCGGCGGCGATGCGGTCCAACGGGTCAATAGTCATTCAGCTTTTGCCTTTGTCCTCGGACGCGTCGGTCAGCGGGTCATCGACATCGGCATCCGCCTCGTCTTCGTTGTCAAACCACAGCCCTTCGGCCCGCAACTCCGCCTCGCGCTTCTTCTCCACCCACGAAACAAGCTGGATGGAGATTTCGTAGAGGCCATAGACCACGACGAAGAGGATCAATTGCGTCATCACATCAGGCGGCGTCACAAGCGCCGCAAGGATCAGGATACCGACCACCGCATACTTACGCACCGATTTCAGCCCGCCAGAACTGACCAGCCCCGCCTTGCCCATGAGCGTGAGCAACACCGGCAATTGAAAGCACAGGCCAAAGGCGATGATGAATTTCAGCGTGATATCTAGGCTCTCATTGACCTTGCCAAAGAAGGTGATGCGAATGCCCTCACTCGTGTCCGGCGCGGTCGCGACGGCACCCGGCAGATTCTCTGAACTGACCAGTCCAGTCATCAGATCGGCGATGATCGAGGGCACATCGGCAAATCCCAGAAAAAACGCCATCGCCAGCGGCGTCACCACGAAATGCGCAAAGGATGCCCCCAACAGGAACATCAGTGGCGACGCGATCATGAACGGTAAAAACGCGTTCTTTTCCTGCCGGTAGAGACCGGGCGCAACAAAGCGCCACATCTGAAAGCCGATCACAGGAAAGGCCAGAGCAAAGCCGAACACCATCGAGATACGGAACAGAGTAAAGAGGTATTCCTGCGGGCTTGTATATTGCATCGTCGGGGACGGATCGCCCAACTCACGCAGGCTGGCCTCGATCGGTTCGAGCAGGATCTGCAAGATCGGCTCAGCCACGATAAAGGCCAGCACGATCCCGATGATAAAGGCGATGACCGACCGGATCAGCCGCGTGCGTAACTCGGCCAAATGCTCGATCAGGGGCGCGCTGCTGTCGTCGATCTCGTCGCGCGGGCTCATGCCTGATCCTCTGCCTTGGTCTTTTTCTTCGGCTTCGGCTTCGGCTTGGGTTTCACGCCAGCAGGAGCTGCGGCAGGCGCAACTTCGGCCTTGGCGGCATTACGCGTCTCGGCCATTTCGGCGGTCTTCTCGCGCGCTTTTTCGGCCGCGGCCTTTTGCTCTTGAGTGAGCGGCGGCTTGGCCGCGTCTTTGAGATCGCGGCTGACGCTGTCGGTCGTCTTGCGCACCTCGTCCATCGCTGTCTTCATTGGGTTCGACGCCGACTTGAAGGTCTTTTGAATGTCGCTCATCCCGGATTGTTCGGCGGCATCATTCATAGCGCGACTGAATTCGCGCGCCATACCCTTGGCCTTGCCGACAAACTTTCCGACTGCCAGAAACATTCCGGGCAAGTCCTTGGGCCCCACCACGATCAAGGCCACGATGCCGATGAGCAATAGCTCCGTCCAGCCTAGATCGAACATTTAGGGGTCAGACCTTGTCTTTGTTTTCGGCCGGGGTCACGTCACGCGCGCCTTCGGCGGACTCCTTGTTGGAGTCATCCAATTCTTTGGTGCCCTCGGAGACACCCTTTTTGAAAGAGGTGATACCTTTGCCCACCTCACCCATCAGCGACGAGATCTTGCCGCGCCCAAACAGCACGAGCACGACGACCGCGATCAGAAGAAGCCCCGGAAGGCCAATATTGTTCAGCATTTCAATCTCTCCCTTTCTCGGGGGGTCGGTTGGTGCGCCCCCGGGAATTTCATTTGCATTATCTAGTCGCTCACATCGCCAGTTGGAAGCAGCAAAGCAGCACGGCTCCCCGGATTTCGCCGCATTTTTTCCGACTATACCCTAAGCAGGACGACCATGCCGGGTCAATCACCCCCCTGAGCCTCGGCGCGGCTCTTACCGCTGACATTCATCGCCAGAGTGGCGGCCATGAATTCATCAAGATCCCCATCGAGCACCCCTTTGGTATCCGAAGTCTCGACCCCCGTCCGCAGATCCTTGACCATCTGATAGGGCTGCAACACGTAAGACCGGATCTGGTTGCCCCAGCCTGCGTCCCCCTTGGCGTCATGCGCTTCGTTGATGGCGGCGTTTCGACGGTCCAGTTCCTGCTGATAAAGCCGCGATTTCAAGGCTTTCATCGCGATGTCACGGTTCTGATGCTGTGATTTCTGCGAGGAGGTGACCACGATCCCAGTTGGAATATGCGTGATCCTCACCGCCGAGTCGGTGGTATTCACGTGCTGCCCACCCGCACCGGAACTGCGGTAGGTGTCAATACGGATGTCCGACGGGTTCACTTCGATTTCGATATTGTCGTCCACAACCGGATAGACCCAGACCGAGCTGAACGACGTGTGCCGCTTGGCGGCAGAGTCAAACGGCGAAATGCGGACCAAGCGATGCACGCCCGATTCGGATTTCAGCCAGCCATAGGCATTGTGGCCGCTGATTTTGTAGGCAGCAGATTTGATCCCCGCCTCCTCGCCCGCCGATTCCGACTGCAATTCGACGGTGTAGCCGCGCTTTTCGGCCCAGCGGACATACATGCGCGCCAACATGGACGCCCAATCACAGCTTTCGGTGCCGCCCGCACCTGCATTAATCTCAAGGAAGGTGTCATTGGAATCTGCTTCGCCGTCCAACAGCGCTTCCAGTTCCTTGGCGGAGGCCACTTTGGCCAGAGCCTTGATCGCGGCCTCCGCCTCAGACACGACTTCCGTATCATTCTCCATTTCGCCCAACTCGATCAGGCCAAGATTGTCGTCCAGCTCTTGCTTGAGACTGTCATGGGTGTCGAGCGCATCCACCAGTGCCTGACGCTCGCGCATCAACGACTGCGCGCGGGCGGGATCATCCCAAAGCGTAGGATCTTCGACGCGGGCATTGAATTCCTCAAGGCGGTGCCGGGCGGTCTCCCACCCCAGCCGCTGGCGCAACAGCTCCAACGACTTTTCGATCTCGGCGACGAGGTTCTGGGTTTCTGCGCGCATCGGGGTGTCCTTGTCTGGTCAGGTGCGGGTGATAGCGCAGCGCGCCGGGCCGGGCAAGAGAGCCCTAGTACAAGCCACCCGAACTCATCGAGCCAAAGCTGGCTTTGCCCCCGACCTGTGCCTTTTCTCCGGTCGAGGTGGTCACCTCTTGCACGCGCTCACGCTCGCCGGCACTGAACAGCTCCAGATCGTTGCCCATGGCAAAGCCGCCATCAAACGCCAAGCCAAATACCGGCTCCTCCCCATCACGGAAATACTCGGCCACCACGTTTTCACCTTCGGCATCATCCGACAGGCGCGCCCCGGTGAAGCGGTCGATCTTGATGAAGTGGCCACCCGGAGGGACATCAAACGGCCCGCCCCCGTATTTCTTGACAGCCTCGGTCATGAACTCCTGAAATACAGGGCCGCAGAGCGACGACCCATAGGCTGATTTTCCCAAGCCGCGCGGCTGATCATGACCGATGTAACACCCTGCGGCAATGTTGCTGGTAAAGCCCACAAACCACACATCACGTGCATCGTTGGTTGTCCCGGTTTTGCCCGCGACAGGCACCGGCAGATTGATCGCCCCCGAGGCCGTGCCACGGTCCACAACACCTTTGAGCATCGAGGTGAGCTGATAGGCTGTGACGGCATTCATCACGCGCTCACGGTCTGAAACGATGCGCGGGCCACGGTTTTCCGGAATACCGGGATCGTCGCAATTCACGCACTCGCGTTCATCATGTCGGTAGATCGTCTTGCCGTAACGGTCCTGCACCCGGTCCACCAATGTCGGACGCACGCGCTCGCCGCCATTGGCGAACATCGCATAGGCGGCGACCATGTTATAAAGCGTGGTCTCTTCCGAGCCGAGCGAATTGGCCAGAAACTGGCCCATGTTGTCATAGACGCCGAACCGTTCCGCATAATCGGCGATCACATCCATGCCCACCTCCTGCGCGAGACGGATGGTCATCAGGTTCCGTGATTGCTCGATTCCGGTGCGCAGAGGGGTGGGGCCATAGAACTTGTTCGATGAATTGCGCGGCCGCCACAGACCTTGCGGCGTGTTGATCTCGATCGGAGCATCAATCACGATCGTTGCCGGGGAATACCCGCTGTCGAGCGCCGCAGCATAGACGAACGGCTTAAAGCTTGATCCCGGCTGGCGCAGCGCCTGTGTGGCGCGATTAAAGACCGAGGCCTGATAGGAAAAACCGCCCTGCATGGCAATTACCCGGCCGGTGTTCACGTCCATCGCCACAAAGCCGCCCTGCACCTCGGGCACCTGCCGCAGGGACCAGTTGACAAAGGCCCCGTCTTGCCCGGTCACGCGGCGCACATGCACCACGTCCCCAACCTCGAAGGTGGAATTGAAATCACCGGCCAACCATTTGATATCGCTGCGCGGAACCTCTTGGATACCCTCGACCCCTTCGACGCCAACACGCATGACTTGCTCGCCGGTTTCAAGCACGACAGCGGGATACCAAGGACCATCCAGATCAATGTCCCGCGCGACACTCACCTTCCCAAGCGCTTCACGCCAATTTGCTTCTGTACCAAGCACCTCCTGCGGAAGCGTTTGGCCAGTCCCCCGCCAACGCCCTTGTCCCCGGTCGTAGAGTTCAAGCTGACGCCGCAACGCATGCGCGGCCTGCACCTGCATTTCGGGGTCGATTGTGGCGCGGACAGACAGACCACCGGTGAAAAATTCGCCTTCGCCAAAGTTCTCACTCAACTGGCGGCGAATTTCATCCGTGAAATAGTCACGCGGCGGAAGTTCCGCACTGAACGGTTCAAAGTCACCGTTCTGCACACTGCGCAACGGGGTTGCGCGCTCTTCGTTATACGCGGCCTCGGTCAGATACCCGTTTTCCCACATTTCCTTGAGCACGAAGTTACGGCGCTCCAACAACCGTTCCTTTTCGCGCACCGGATGGTAATCACTCGGCGCTTTCGGCATCGAGGCGATCGTCGCGGCCTCATGTGGGGCCAGTTCCCTCAGGGTCTTGTTGAAATAGGTCTGGGCGGCGGCGGCCACCCCGTAGCTGTTCTGACCCAGAAAAATCTCGTTGAGATAAAGTTCTAGAATTTTATCTTTGCTCAGCGTCTCTTCGATCCGCGTGGCAAGGATGATTTCCTTGATCTTGCGTTCCATCTGACGATCACCCGAGAGCAGGAAATTCTTCATCACCTGCTGCGTGATGGTCGAGGCGCCGCGCACGTTCCGCCCCCGCGATTTCACGGCATCCACCACCGCCGAGGCAATGCCGACGGCATCATAGCCACCATGCGTGTAGAAATTCTTGTCCTCGGCGCTGATAAAGGCCTGCTTCACCAGATCGGGAATATCCCCCGCGGGCGTAAAAAGGCGGCGCTCACGCGCGAATTCATCAATGATACGCCCTTCGCCCGAATAGATACGGCTGATGGTCGGAGGCGTGTAATTGGCCAGCGACTCGTGGCTCGGCAAATCCTTGCCATAAATATGCAACACGGCACCAATGCTGAGGCCAACAACCACCACAATCAGGGTGATCAGGCTAAAGACAGTGCCCAAAAGGCTTAGAATCGGACGTAACACCACGGCCCCCGCATGCTTGGTGTGCCCGATATAGGCATCGAAGGCGTCCGGGTCAAAAGGGAAAGGGCGCAGGTCAACGCCACGTCCCACCAGGCAAAGCGTTCACGGTGGATCATTGCCGTACCAACCCGGCACGCGCTGCATCGGCATCGCGCCATGCCGTAAGTGCCGCGCGCAGGGCCGTCGCAATCCGCGCTCGTCCCTCCGCATTCCGCAGCCGAGCCAAATCTCGGGGACTGGAGAGAAAGCCAAGCTCGATCAGCGCAGAGGGAATATCAGGTGCCTTGAGTACCGAAAACCCGGCGTGACGCAGAGGACGCGAGAGCAGCGGCAGCTCATGTGCGGCAAAGCTCTCGATCAAGGCCGTGGCCAACTGTTCCGTCCGCGGGCGCGTCTCGATTCGGGCAAGATCCATAAGAACATCAGCTACGATATCATCCTTGCCGCTCAGATCGACGCCCGCCAACATATCGGCGCGGTTGTGCCGCTCTGCCAAGGCTGCGCTGGCCTCGTCCGAGGCACTCTCGGACAGGGTATAGACTGAAAGACCCCGCGCCTGCGCTCCTGTGAGGGCATCGGCATGCAGGGACAAAAACACATCTGCCCCTGCCCAATGGGCCAATGCGACACGCCGCTCGAGGCTGACAAATTCATCACTGTCCCGCGTGAGGATCACATCGAAACCGCCCGCGCGCAGCAACTCCTCGCGCAGCTCTTGGGCGAATTGCAGCATCAACGTCTTTTCGGCCAATTCTCCCTCCTGCGCACCGGGATCAATACCCCCGTGCCCCGGATCAAGCACCACCATCAACGGACCCTCGCCCGGCACCCGACCCGGTGCCGCAGCAAGCCCGCTCTGCGGATCGGGCATATCCCAACCGGGCAGGTCGGGCGTGCCAGCCGTTGCAGCAAATCGCGGCGCATCCGCAGCCCCCAGGCTAACGCGCAAGTCGGCGGCACCGCTTGCGCTGTCGATGTCTAGCCCGGCGCGTGCGAGCGGATAGGGAGCATCGAGATCTGCCACCATGCGTGACCATCCCGGCCTAATCTGTCCAAGACGTAGCCCTTTGACACGCTCGCTGCGGATCAGATCGGCAGCCCCGACCCCTTGCCAATCGACCTCCTTGAAGTCGAGCACAAGGCGGGCGGGATCGGACAACGTATAGACCCGGTAGGGCACACCTTGGCTCAGGCGCAGGTGGACATCGATGCCCTGCCCCGTATCGGTGATCGCACTGGCGGCAACATCCAGCCGCGCAACACCACTGAACGTCGCGTCTTGCGCCCGCGCGCCTGTCATTCCGGCAAAGGCCAGAGCCATCGCCAGCACTATTCCAAGGGTCCTGCTCATTCACCGTTTCCCGGTCTGTTCTATGGCTCAAGATACACGACGGCGCTCAGACGCAACAGCCCCATTCCCCTGACCTTCTTCTTTACCGATTGTGATCAAAACCAACGCGGCGCACAAAACAGAAGTCAGGGCTTGATCCCACCATGTAATCAATCATGGTTTTTAATCCTAAAGTTACAGTCTATAGAATCGCCATGACCGAACAGACTTCACTATCCCAACCGACCATCACGCCTGACGGCGCAACAACCGTGTTCGAGATTTTCGTTCAGCGCAAGTTCTGCGATCTTGAACTCGCTTCTGTGGTTCACACCTTGCAGACAGCGAATATGGTTCACGGCAGCCCACGCTTTGTCTGGCGGATCGTTTCGGACAATCCTGGCTTTGTTCAGGGCAACGGGGCCTGCATCGTGCGGGCAGAGCCGGTCATTCCGGATCACTGCCTTGCTGATTATCTGATCGTGATCGCCTCGAAGACGGCAGACACATCAACCTGGATGGCGCGAATCCGCAGCATGCGGCGCCTTGGCAATGCTGTCATCCTGCTCGCGGATGCCGCAACGCGCTTCATCGCCCGAACCCAAATCAGCACCGGGGCCGTCACGACCCATTGGGCCGATGCCGTCGTCCTGCGCGAGACCCAAGACCTCCCGCGACTGACTGAGAGCCTGTCAGAGCTGTCCAATGGGATCATTACTGCTGCGGGCCGTGCCGCCACGGCCGAACTGGTCATTGGTCTCTTGGCCAAGGATCTCCCGGTTTCCGAGATCACCGAAATTGGCCGACATCTCCTGCTACCGAGCATACGGACGAGCTCCAGCACACAGCCCTTCGCGCCAGCCGCCTTTCACAAATTCTATGACAAGGCGGTGTCTGATGCGCTGGCGATCATGGAGGACAACTTGTCGGAGCCTCTGTCGATCACCGAGATCGCGGACCAGGTCGACACCTCACAGCGCTGTCTTGAGCGGCGGTTTCGCGCGGTGTTTGAAACCTCACCGGGCCATTATTACAAACAGCTGCGCGTCCGGCGTGCACACCATCTGATTCAGGACACCAAGCTGCCCTTGATTGATATTGCCACCGCCACCGGCTTTGGCTCGACCGGCACGTTGTCAACCGCGTTCAAAAAGTTCTACGGCCTGACACCCTCGGATTTCCGCGGCAAGCACAGAGAGCGTGTGCTTGACTATTCAGCCGAGGTTTGAGGGTCCAAAGAGGACACCCTCAACCACGCGGGCTGCTGCATTCCAATCCCCGAGATGAGAGGCAGCGCGCCGCGCCTCCGAGGCGCAGCCCGCTTGAAAGCCCGCATCCTCCAGCAATCTGCGCAACGCTGATGCAACTGCCGTAGGGTCTTCAGGCGGCACCAGAACCCCTGCCCCCGGCGCGACCGTATCCGGCACCGCCCCGACATCGGTGCTGACAATGGGCAAGCCGTGTCCCATTGCCTCGTCAAAGACGATTCCATATCCCTCGTAGCGCGTCGCGAGCGCAAAAAGTGTCGCACGCGCGTAAAGCCCATCAAGCGCCGATTGTGAAATCTCGCCCGCAATCTCGACCCGCGTGCTCAGACCCAAATCGGTACGCAGCATGTGCAGAGCGCGAACAGTATCAGGCTCGTGCGCACGACCGACAATCACCGCCCTCCACTCCAGATCGACAATCTGCGCCAAGGCTTGCAGCAGAACGTCATGCCCCTTGCGCTGAGCCAGTATCCCCACCGAGAGAATGAGGGGCGGGCTATCGCGCTCATGCACGGCGGCAAGCGGGCGCATGAAACCCGGTCGCGCGACGTGGACACGGTGAGGAGGCATCCCATAGGCATCGCGCAACAAGCCCGCGATATGCCCGCTCGTGACCACAATTTGTCGCGCCACGTCAAGGTTGGCAGTCTCACGTGCGGCCATGTCACGCGCCTGCACTGCGCCCAACCCCGGCTCTAGCGCCAATGGATGATGAACCAGAGCCACCAGCGGCGCGCGCAGGTCGCACAAGGCCGAGGTTTCAAGCGCTCCATAAGCCAAACCGTCAACGAGCGCCGGGCAATCTGACGGCAATGCCTGCAACTGCTTGACGGCGTCCTGCATGTCAATCGGCGTCGGCTGCGGAAAGCTTTCGCCGAACCTCAGATGCCGCACCTCGATGCCGCGCGCCTCAAGAGCTTGAGCCAGTCGGCGGTCATAGAGATAGCCGCCCGTAGTCGTGTTGAGATCCCCCGGCACGGCGAACGCCATGCGCCGCAAAGGGCGTTCAGGCTTAGTCGCCATACCGGACCCGGTGACACAGCGTACCCGGCGCATCAAGGATGGCGGCATAGTCGCGCGGCAGATCCTCGAACCGGCTCTCACCCGAAATGAGAGCATCGAGTGCGGGATCGGTCAACAACCCAAGCGCGGTCTCCAATCGCCTGCGATAGGTCCATCTGGCAGCGTGAGTGGCCGGAATACGTCCAACCTGAGAGGCCACCAACCGCAACCGCCGCTGATGAAACGCACCGCCAAGGCCGATTGTGGTTTGACCTGTGCCATACCAACTTGCTTCGACAACCACAGATTCACAGCCAGCCAAGGCCAAGGCACTTGCCAGACCGGAATCGGTTGCAGAGCTGTGGATGACCACATCCGCCTCACCGCCTAATGTCTCTTGGGCCTGGTGCGACAGCGCAAACCGGCAGCCCAGACTTTCCGCCAAGCCAGCGCGGGCCGGATCAATGTCCACCAGACAGACTTGTGTGCCGGGGATACGCGCCGCCAGATACCCGGTCAAAGCTCCGACCGTCCCTGACCCGACGACCGCAACCCGATCACCGGGCATCACGCCGGCATCCCATATGATATTGAGCGCCGTTTCCATATTCGCCGCCAGAACGGCCCGACCGGGTGGCACGGCATGCGGCACGGGTACCGCAGCGGCGAGAGGACAGACAAACCGCTCCTGATGGGGATAAAGGCAAAAGACCACCTGACCGGCCTGCGCCCCCGAAATCACCCGACCGACAGAGCTGTAGCCATATTTCACAGGAAAGGTGAACGCGCCGTCCTGAAACGGCGCGCGCATGGTTTCATGCTCACGTCGGGGCACGCGACCCTGAAAGACCAGACGCTCTGTCCCACGGCTTATGCCAGAGAACAGTGTCTCGACCACGCAATGATCCGGAAGATCCTCGAAGGACGCGGATAGGATCTCAGCCCGACCCGCCTTGGTGATCCAGAGCGCGCGGCTGTGCTGCACCATGTCTTTCACCCGTGCCGTAAGGCGGTAGCCTGTTTGGCGTGGGGCCAGACCTGCGCCTGCGCGCGTGTCCCCATCAGACAGTCAAACACCACATCCGAGCCCAGACCATAGACCTGCGTTTCGGGTCGCCGCGCCTGCGCCAGCTTGGCAATGGGTTGGGTCGTCAATCCCTGCGGTCCGGCGCCAATCAGCAAAGGCGCAACGGCCACATGGAGCCGCGCCAGGAGATCCGCTTCGATAAATCGGGCGATGGTGATGGCGCCCCCTTCGACCAAGAGGTGATTAAGGCCGAGTTTGCGCAGGGCGGCGACGATAGCGGCAGGGGAAATCCATTGGCTGCGCGGCAGTGTGATCACTTCAACTCCTGCCGGACGAGACTTCTCCACGGTTTGAATGACCACACGTCGCGCCCCATCATCGGCGAAGAGTCGCGCATCATTGGGCAAACGTCCCGAAGGGTCGATCACAACTCGCGCCGGATTCTGGCCTGCCACGAGGCGCACGGTGAGGCGCGGATCATCCTGCAACGCAGTCTTGACCCCCACAATCACGGCATCCACCAAGGCTCGCATGCGGTGCAGATGCGCCAACCCGTCCGGCCCTGAAACATCCGCGGCATCCCCGCTGACGGTCGCCACCCGGCCATCCAGCGATTGCCCGATCTGTGCCACCACATGAGGTGATCCGGGGGCCGCAATCATCGAACCATAGAGCGTCATCGCCGCGCGCTCCCCTATTTCCCAATCGCCGCAACACAAGCACGACCTGCCCGCGCGGGCAGCGAGAATCCGATCCCAAACTTTGGGCGTTACTTGGGCGGTCTGCATCCGGGTCTCCGTTCAAGGACAGGCTGTGGCCATGGAGGCGATCCATTCGACTGTTCCGTCAAGGCCATGGCAAAGATAGGGGCATTCTCAAAAATGTCACCTATGGGACATCAAGACGGAGGCAGAGCCAAGAGGTCCATATGACCAATCTCCGCCCAACCCTCAGACAGATGCGCCTTTCGCCGCCCAATCCATTGCTCGGCAGCGGCGTGGCCCATCTCTTGTGCGGCCTTTGCAATACCCTCCAAAAGAGTTCGCTGCATCTCTGCCATATTCTCTCCCAACCGCCATGGACTCGGAGCGAGACTAACGCTGTATCCCCTCGCACCGAGTATTTGCGCGACGATTTCAGCCGAATCCGGGCCGAGCGCGGGTCCAAACCCCTTGTCTCCGCGTTGATGCGCGTTGAACCGGTCTGTTATGATCGCATCTTCCGGATCAAGCGGACTCCAGTTCATGGCCCCATCATAACTTAGCGTGGCATAGAGGGCGACGCTGTCGCTGGCGAGACGCGTGGCAAAACGCTCCATCCAATCGCGGGACACCAGATCAAGCAGCGCCGAGGCGGTCACAAGACGAATCCCGGCAAGGGGCAATTCGTCGATATCAGCCAAATCACCTTGGATGATTTCGGCCTGAGGATGGCGCGCAGCGGCGCGTTGCAAAAGCTCAGGATCGTTGTCGAAGAAACGCCACCGGATATCTTGCGCACCCGCGCTCTCAAATACCCGCGCGGTCGCGCCGGTTCCGCATCCCAGATCGAGGAGTGTAGCCCCCGATCCTGCATAGGTCATAGCCCGCGCCAATAGATCGGCGTCTCGCGCCACCACATCCGACGCCTCGCGCAGCGCCAACCACTCCGCGTCAAATCCCATATCAGATGTCAGCCTCGTACCACCCGCGAGCGACATGGCTCTCATGCAGCGTCACGCGGATCTTGCGCAGCCGCCCATGATCTCCCAGGCCTTCCGCCTTGGCAATGTCGCGCAGCCCGCTCCAGATATGATGAGATAGAAACTCGGTCGTGGTGAATTTGCCCGCAAACTCGGGCTTGTCGTCCAGATTTCCGTACCGCAACGGGGCCAGAACCCGTGCCAGAGCCTCTGACGCCAGACCAATATCCACCACAAGCCCATGCGCATCTATGTCCTGCGTGAAAAAGGCAGCGTTCACGACAAAGGTCGCGCCGTGAACACCCTGAGCCGGTCCAAACACCGGGTCAGGAAGAGAATGTGCGATCATGATGTGATCACGGACTTCGACGGCGAACATATTGGATTCCTTTTTCAATCTCGCGAGAGAGTTAACACGCGACCTCAGGGCGTCAAGGCGCAGCAAACTTTCGGCAACTTCCCGCATAGTCAAAAAATTTCAGTGGACGGGTATTCATTGGACAATATCTGTATGCCTGCATTATGGCGCTGAGCGCGACTGCGGCAGAGATTATCGCAAGGAGATACCGTGAATACGTCCGAGAACACGTCACGATCTGATCGCGCAAAGCCAACAGATGGGGCGATCCGCCTGCCACGCGCGCGACGTGGAATGCCCCTGCCCGTCCGTCGCCGCTGTGTGCTCGCGCTCAACACCGCCACGGTCATCGGACTGTTCTGGGCAATGTATACGCTTTTTGCGCCAACGGGCATCACCTTTGGAGAAGGTGCAATGCTGGGCGCATTTCTACTTACCCTGCCTTGGCTGTCCATTGGCCTGTGGAATAGTATTCTGGGTCTTTTACTCGATCTGCGCCACGGGGCCGGTGCCGCGGCGCGGGTAACACCCGCCATCACACGGGTCAGAGGCGACGAACCAATCACGGCCCGGATTGCTGTCGTAATGCCGCTTCGCAACGAAGATCCCGACGCCTCGATTGCCCGGTTGCGCAGATTGGAGGAAGAGCTAGCGCTCAGCCCTTGGGCCGGGCGCTTTTCTTTCCACGTTCTCAGCGATACCGATGACGCCGGCATCGCCCTCAAGGAAGAAGCTCGGGTCGCGCAATGGCGCTCGTCCCGGCCTCTCGCCACGATTCACTATCGCCGCCGCACCGACAATGCCGGCTACAAGGCTGGCAATATTGCCGAGTTCCTGCACAGCCCCGAAGGCCAAAGCGACTTTTTCCTGCCGTTGGACGCCGATAGCGAGATGGGTGCCGAAACGGTTCTGCACCTGATCCGCGTGATGCAAGCCAGCCCCGAGATCGGAATGCTGCAAAGTCTCGTCACGGGACTGCCCTCACGTAACTTTTTCACGCGCGCCTTCCAGTTCGGCATGCGTCACGGCATGCGGTCCTACACACTTGGCTCGGCTTGGTGGCAGGGGGATTGCGGCCCGAACTGGGGTCATAACCTTGTGATCCGCACCACCCCGTTTCGCGAGCACTGTATGCTACCGCTGCTGCCGGGGCGCGGCCCCCTGTCCGGTGCGATCCTCAGCCATGACCAAGTCGAGGCGGTGCTCATGCGCCGCGCGGGCTACGAAGTGCGCGTGCTGGCCGAGGAATCAGACAGCCACGAGGAAAACCCGCCCAGCCTTGTGGATTTCATTCGCCGCGAATTGCGTTGGATGAACGGTAACTTGCAATACGTCCACCTGCTTGGCCTATCGGACCTAAAACCCGTTAGCCGCATCCAGCTTGTGCTTGCCATCCTGATGTATATCAGCGCGCCGGCATGGATCGTCTTCATCCTGATCGGTGCCTCTCTTGCGGGAACCGTGGATCAAATGAGCGCCGTGCCTTTGGGGCCGGGGCTTACGCTCTTTGCCGTTCTCATGACACTCAGCCTCAGCCCCAAACTCATGGGGCTGGCGCAGGTGCTTTTCTCACAGAGCCGCAGCCAGGACTATGGCGGACGGGTGCGGGTCGTGTCGGGCGGTTTGGCCGAGATCCTTTTCTCCATGCTCACATCTCCGATCGTCGCGGTCGCACTCACCCAATTCGCCCTAGGCCTCGTCTTTGGTCAGCGGATCGGCTGGAACGCGCAACAGCGCAGCCGTAACCGGTTGGGCTGGGATGAAGCGGCGCGTGTGCTCTGGCCGCAAACCCTCTTGGGCTTGGCTCTCTGTTTCTGGCTGGGGACCAACGCGCCATGGGCCTTGATTTTCGGCGCGCCCGTCTTACTCGCCTTGGTCTTTTCGATCCCGATCGCCGTGGTCTCGACCCTGCCTCGGCTCAGCCGGTGGTCCATGGACACGGGCCTCTTTGATATTCCAGAAGATCGTGCCCCCAGAACGACTGACACCCCTGCAATCCACGCCAACACCGCGTGACATAGGAGAAACAGCATGACCGGACTAAGACTGACCGCACTCGGCACCACGCTTGCCTTCGGGCTCGCTCACCCCGTGCAGGCAGAACCCGCTACATGGCAGATTGACCCGGAACATGCCGTTGTGGCCTTTACGATCATGCACGCGGGATATGCCAAGGTTCTCGGGCGATTTTCCCAGATCGAGGGCAGTTTTACCTATGATCCCGAAACGCAGGACTTGGGCAAAGTGACCGCAACTATTGGCACGCAGAGTGTCGATACCGACCACGAGAAGCGTGACACCCACGTGCGCTCGCCTGACTTTCTAGATGCAGAGGCGCATCCGATGATCACGTTCACCGCCGAGGGCGGAACCCCGATTTCGGACACCGCAGGCACCGTGTCGGGCGATCTGACCATCCGGGGCGTCACGCAGCCAGTCACTCTCAACGTGACGCTCAACAAGCGCGCCGACTACCCCTGCTGCCATGGCAAGGAAACGCTGGGCATCTCCGCTACTGCCGAAATCCTGCGCAGCGACTTCGGAAGCACCTACGCCCTGCCCGACTTTGTTGGCGACTCGGTCAACATCATTCTCGAATTCGAGGCGATCCGCGCCGATTAGGGCTGCGCGCGCCGTGAATTTGAAGCAGAGTCCGATTTGCGACCTGCTTTGTCCGAATTCGATATTACATAGCGGCTCTTTTTCCCTGAAATTGGGGAAAAGGAGTCGGATTCCATGCGCTATTCAGGTTTCAAGGTCATCAAAGAGGCCCTCACCGGACACCGGGGTTGGGGCCCTGCATGGCGCGATGCGGCGCCAAAGGCGTCTTATGACTATGTGATCATCGGCGGCGGCGGGCATGGCCTTGCCACGGCCTATTATCTGGCCAAGGAATTCAAACAGGCGCGCATCGCCGTTCTGGAAAAGGGCTGGATCGGCGGCGGCAACGTTGGGCGCAATACCACCATCATCCGCTCCAACTACCTGCTTGATGGCAATGAGCCGTTCTACGAATTCTCGCTCAAACTCTGGGAAGGGCTGGAACAGGACCTGAACTACAACGCTATGGTCAGCCAGCGCGGCATTCTCAACCTGATCCACACCGACGCACAGCGCGACGCCTTCATCCGACGTGGCAATGCGATGATGCTGAACGGAGCCGATGCCGACCTGCTGACCACCGCGCAGATTGTGGCGCGCTACCCGTTCCTCAACGTCAATGACGCCCGTTTCCCGATCAAGGGCGGTCTCGCCCAGCATCGCGGTGGCACCGTGCGCCATGACGCGGTCGCGTGGGGCTATGCCCGCGCCGCCGATCAGCGCGGCGTGGATATCATCCAGAATTGTGAAGTCACCGGCTTTCGCATTGAGAACGGCAAATGTCTGGGGGTCGAGACATCGCGCGGCTTCATCGGCGCGAACAAGGTCGGCGCTTGCGTTGCTGGCTCCTCCTCGCGCCTCATGTCCCACGCCGACATGCGCCTGCCGATCGAAAGCCATGTCTTGCAGGCCTTTGTCTCCGAGGGCCTCAAACCCGTCCTGCCCGGCGTCATCACCTTTGGCGCGGGCCATTTCTATTGCAGCCAATCCGACAAGGGCGGGCTTGTATTCGGCGGCGATATCGACGGCTATAATTCCTACGCCCAACGCGGCAACCTGCCCGTGGTCGAGGATGTTTGCGAAGGCGGCATGGCAATCTTTCCGATGCTGGGCCGCGCGCGTCTCTTGCGGATGTGGGGCGGCATCATGGACATGAGCATGGACGGCTCGCCGATCATCGACCGCACCCATATCGCCGGGCTCTATTTCAACGGCGGCTGGTGCTATGGCGGGTTCAAGGCAACGCCTGCTTCGGGCTTTGCTTATGCCCATCTCCTCGCCACCGACACCCCCCATCCGACTGCCACCGCCTATCGCTTCGATCGCTTCGCCAAGGGGTTGATGATCGACGAAAAAGGCATGGGCAACCAGCCCAACCTGCATTGAGGGACCCCGCGCCATGCTGATAAACCACCCAACCCTCGGCCCCCGCGACGCCAGCGAATTCGTCTACAAGGGCGACGCCGCCCTGATCAACCGCCCCGACCCGGACGCGCCCGACGCGCTGGAGCGCTTCATCGACTACGGCTATCTGCGCGACAACCCCGCAGGCGCGCATCGTGAACTCTGGTTCCACGAACAGGGCGACCGAAGCTGGCTTGTCGTCACCCGCAATACGCTCACCCATGAAATTACCGCTGTGGAGCTGGCCCGCGACGTGGCCCGCCGCGAGGGACGCTCGAAATGACCCAAGTGAATCGTCTGCAAGGCGGCCTGATCGACCGCAGCCGCACCATTTCCTTCCGCTTTGACGACAAATGGATGAAGGGGCATCCCGGCGATACGCTCGCCTCGGCGCTGCTGGCCAATGGCGTGCGCCTGATGGGCCGCTCGTTCAAATACCACCGCCCGCGTGGTCCGCTTTCGGCAGGCTCCGAAGAGCCCAACGCCATTGTCGAATTGCGCGACGGCGCCCAGCGCGAGCCCAACACGCGCGCCACTACCGCCGAATTGTTCGACGGCCTCACCGCGCAATCGCAAAACCGCTGGCCCTCGCTCGCCTTTGATGCGCTCTCGATCAATGACCGCCTCTCCAGCTTCTTTGCCGCCGGGTTCTACTACAAGACCTTCATGTGGCCCGCCGCCTTCTGGGAAAAACTCTACGAGCCCATGATCCGTCGCGCCGCCGGTCTGGGCTCTCTCAGCCTGCAAGCCGACCCTGACAGCTATGACAAGGGCTATCTGCATTGTGATCTGCTCATCATTGGCGCTGGCCCCGCAGGCCTCGCGGCGGCCCTGACCGCCGCCGACTCCGGCCTCAATGTGATCCTCGCGGATGAAGATTCCCTGCCCGGTGGCCGCCTCAACACCGAAACCTTTGGCCTTGGCCAACAGACCGGTGCAGACTGGGCAGCAGAGGCCGCAGAGCGGCTTGCTGCCTTGCCCAACGTCCGCCTGATGACCCGCACCACCATCCTCGGGGCCTTCGATCACGGCATCTATGGCGCACTTGAACGTGTGAGCGATCACCTGCCCGTCCCCCCCGAGGGCAAGCCGCGCCAGATCCTCTGGCGCATTTATTCCCGCCGCGCCATTCTCGCCGCCGGGGCCACCGAACGCCCCATCGTGTTCGAGAACAACGACCGCCCCGGCATCATGCTGGCAGGCTCCTTGCGCGCCTATGCCAACCGCTGGGCCGCGACCCTGGCTCAAGACATCGCCGTTTTCACCAATAATGACGACGGCCACCGCACCGCGAAGGATTTGCTGGCCAAGGGCGTGACGGTCACCGCCGTGATCGACACCCGCCCCGATGCCCCCAAAGGCAACGGCTACGAGGTCATCGCTGGCGGCACTATTACCAACACGTCAGGCCGCCTTGGGCTGAGCAAAATCGAGGTGACGGACGCGCTCGGCACTTGCCGAAGCCTAAACTGCGGCGCGCTTGGCGTCACGGGCGGCTGGAACCCGAACGTAAGCCTCACCTGCCATCAGCGCGGCCGTCCAACATGGAACGCCGATATCCATGCTTTTGTTCCCGGTGGCACCCTGCCTCAGGGCATGACCGTGGTCGGCGCGGCCAACGGTCTCTTCTCGACCCATGCCGCCCTGACCTCGGGTGCCGACCTCGCTGCAAGCATCGTCGCCGACCTTGGCCGCACCGCCACCCGCCCCGACCTGCCTCAGGCCGAGGATACGCCCCTCGCCCTCACCCCCTTCTGGCATGTCCAAGGCGCCAAGCGCGCGTGGGTGGATCAACAGAATGACGTCACCGCCAAGGATATCAAACTGGCGCATCAGGAAAACTTCACCTCCGTCGAACATCTCAAGCGCTACACGACGCTTGGCATGGCCACTGATCAGGGCAAAACCTCGAACACTGCTGGCATGGCGATCATGGCCGAGGTGGCGGGCAAATCCATCCCCGAGGTCGGCACAACCATGTTCCGCCCGCCCTACACCCCCACCGCCATCGGGGCCTTTGCGGGTCGCTCACGCGGTGCGGATTTCCGCCCCACCCGCAAGACCCCCAGCCATTTCTGGGCCGAAGAACAGGGCGCGGTGTTTGTCGAGGTCGGCATGTGGCTGCGCGCGCAATGGTTCCCGCGTCCGGGCGAAACCCACTGGCGTCAAAGCGTGGACCGCGAGGTGCTGCAAACCCGCCGCTCGGTGGGCATTTGCGATGTGACGACCTTGGGCAAGATCGACGTGCAGGGCACCGATGCCGCCGCCTTCCTCAACAAGATCTATTGCAACGCCTTCGCCAAGCTGCCCGTCGGGCGCACCCGCTACGGCCTCATGCTGCGCGAGGATGGCATCGCCATGGACGACGGCACCGCCGCGCGTCTGGCTGAGGATCATTTCGTGGTCACAACCACCACCGCCAATGCGGTCACGGTCTATCGCCACATGGAATTCGTGCGCCAATGCCTCTGCCCTGACATGGATGTGCAACTCATCTCCACGACCGAGGCTTGGGCGCAGTTTTCCGTCGCAGGCCCCAACGCCCGCAACCTCCTGCAAAAGGTGGTGGACCCTGAATTCGACCTCTCGAACGAGGGATTTCCCTTCATGGCCTGCGGCGAGATCACCGTTTGCGGTGGCCTGCCCGCGCGTCTCTTCCGGATCTCCTTCTCGGGCGAATTGGCCTATGAAATCGCCGTGCCCACACGCTACGGCGATGCCATGATCCGCCGTTTGATGGAGGCGGGGCGCGAGTTTGACGTGGTGGCCTACGGCACCGAGGCGCTCGGCGTCATGCGGATCGAAAAGGGCCACGCCGCAGGCAACGAGCTGAACGGAACCACCACCGCCCTCAATCTCGGGATGGGCAAAATGGTCTCGACCAACAAGGACTCGATCGGCGCTGTGCTCTCGCGCCGCGAGGGTCTCAATGCGCCGGACGCGCTGCGCCTTGTCGGCCTGAGCCCGGTGGACCGCTCCAAACCGGTGCCCGCCGGCGCGCATCTGATGACAAAGGGCAGCCCGGTCGATGCCGCCCATGATCAGGGCTATGTGACCTCCGCCTGCTACTCGCCCAATCTCGGGCATGCCATCGCGCTGGCCTTCCTCAAATCCGGCGATACCCGCATGGGCGAAACCCTGCGCCTCGTCTCGCCCCTGACCGGCGTCGATCACGAGGTCGAAGTCGTCAGCGCCCATTTTGTCGATCCAGAAGGAGAGCGCCTCCGTGCCTGATCTCATCGCCATCACCCCGCTCGGGGCGACCCGTCCCCGTATCGACAGCCACGGCCCCGTGACCCTGACCGAAGTCACCGACCGCGCGCTCGCCTCCGTCGCGGCCCGCTTGGGACACGAAGCACAGGCCACAGCACTCGTGACCGTCCTCATCGGTGCCCCGGCCCCCGGCCCCGCCCGCATGGGCGGCACTGACCTCCGCGCCTTCTGGATGGGACCGGATCAATGGATGCTCGACGCCCCCATCGAGACCCACGAGGATCTGGCACATCAGATCGTGGCGCAGACCAAGGGTGCCGCCAGCGTGACCGACCAGACTGGCGCATGGTGCCGCTTTGACCTCAGCGGTGACGGCTTGGCCGATGTTCTGGAACGCCTCACCAACGCCAACACCCGCGCCTTCACCGGCGGCGAAGCGCAGCGCACGGCGGTCGAGCATATGGGCTGCTTCCTCTTGTGCCACAACCCGCGCCACATCTCGGTGATCGGCCCCCGCTCTTCGGCGGATTCGCTCCATCACGCGATTCTGACAGCGATACGCTCAGCGCATTAAAAAATGGTGCCCGTGACTCCGGTGACCACCAATAGGGCACCCCATTGGCGGCTCAGTTGAGGACCTGAAAAGGGCCGCGCTCACACCGAGGGCACCGGCAGATTGCCCTTCACCCGCGTGAGATTGATCCTTTGACGATCCTCACGCGGCGAGATGCCAAACGCCTCGCGGTAATGCCGCACCAGCACCTTGGAACTGGCATAACCCACCGCTTCGGCAATCTGCGCCATGGTGTCGTTGGAATACATCACGATTTGCCGCGCTGCCTTCATCCGCATGGCGCGGTAATAATTGGTCGGATTCTGCCCCGTCGCCCGCTTGAAACTACGCTCCAGATGGCGCGGCGTGATCGCCAGATTCTCCGCCACCTCTGCCATGGAAATGGGCACCGCCATATGCCGCGCCATGAGGTCGATCGCCCGCGCAACGATGGGGTGAAGATCCTCCTGTTTGCTACCTTCTCCAAGGACCGGCACCATCTGCTGAACCCCGGCCTTGCGCATCATTGGATGTTGAAACCAACACGCCACCTCGGTGGCGATCCCCGCGCCAAGCTCGGTCTCAACCATATGCAACGCCAGATCAAACGCAGCCGCCGCGCCCGAGGCCGTGACACAGCGCGGCGTAATCTCGATCACCTGATCCGACGCAGGCACGCCCGGAAACTCTGCCAGGAACGCCGCCTCGTAGCACCAATGCACCGACAAAGCCGCATCTCCCACGGCACCACTCCGCAAAAGTGGAAACACCCCGCCGCTGATTGCGCCGAGAATGGTCCCGTGCCGCGCCGCGCGCCGCAAATGAGCAGGTGAACGGCGCTCCGCAAACACGCTGGTGGGCGCGGACAAGAGCAGCAGATAATCGCAATTCGCCGTATCTGCGAGGCTGTGACTGGGCTCAAACGCAATCCCGGCACTTGAGATCACCCGCTCGGTTCCTTCGGCTATCAGGTCCCAGGCAAAGGTATGCCGCCCCGAAATTTCATTGGCCGCACGCAGCGGCTCGATCACCGAGGTCAGACAAGACATCGGAAATCCCGGAAATATCAGGAACCCCACCCGGATCACACGCTCTGTCATCGTCAGTTGCCTCTTGTCAGACCTTGCTTTGTCTCTACGTAACATTTTCCACTTGGGAAAAAATTATGCAATATGGTGAAGTACATCGAGAAACTTACGAACAATCTGGCAATTCGAAACGCCCCGAATTACAACCCGAGAGGAAAGCAATGAGCATCATGGAACCCGCAAAATTGGTCAAACTGACTCAGGATCCTCACAAACTGCGCGACGAACGCGAGAAAGTGCTCGAAGTTGCCATCGGCCGCGAGGTGCGCGCCTATCGCAAGAAACAGAACATCACCGTGGCCGAACTTTCGAACATGACCGAACTCTCCATCGGCATGCTCTCCAAGATCGAGAACGGCAATACCTCGCCCTCGCTGACCACGCTGCAAACGCTGGCGCGCGCCCTCTCAGTGCCCTTGACCGCGTTTTTCAAGGAATACGAAGAGCGCCGTGAGGCAGTCCATACCAAGGCCGGCCAAGGCGTCGAGATCGAGCGCGCAGGCACCCGTGCAGGCCATCAATACAGTCTCCTTGGCCACATCGGATCGAACAGCAGCGGTGTCATGGTCGAGCCCTATCTCATCGTGCTCAATTCCGAATCCGACACGTTCAAGACCTTTCAGCATGAGGGGATCGAGATGATCTACATGCTCGAAGGCGAGGTCGGTTATCGCCATGGCAACGAAACCTACCATCTCACGCCCGGCGACACGCTCTTTTTCGACGCCGACTCCCCGCATGGGCCGGATCAGTTGATCCGTTTTCCGATACGGTATCTGTCCATCATCAGCTACCCGCAGAAAAGTTGACGCCGGCACGCCGGACGCTCGCCCCCTGCCCTCCCAAGAAGATTTAAAGCTCCTTGTCCGGAATTTTCTCAGAGTTCCGGTCGCCAAATGCGCCTTATTTCTGCAACGGTGGCTCCGTCTCCAGATCCGGCCAGATACCGGGGCTGGTGGGCAGGCCATCGTCAAACCGGCTCAGATACTCGATCATCAACGGACGATTGGCGATGAACCCTTTGTAGGTCGCCAGCTCCTCGGGCAGATCGCGCACCACCCGGTGCAAACGTCGGCCCCATTTCGGCACGCTCACCACATCCTGAAACGCGATCAGATAGCACCGGATCGGAAACAGCAGCGCATTGGAGCGCGGCAGCCGGAAAAACGTCTGCAATTCCACCCGCAAATGCTGTTTCGCGCCGATATTCTCGGGCGTCAGAGTGGTCTTTTGCACACCCCATTTGTGATAATTCTCGGGGCTGGTATCGAGCAGCGGATTGACCGTCATCGTCCAGTTGAGCCGCCGCGCGGGCGCGCCTTGCTGCACATTGAGCAGGAATTTCAACGCGCGCTGGAAAATCCCCATCTCATGCGCCAAGGGCACCGGCGCATGCCATTCAAAGAAATTCATGCCGATGTCGAAATCGAGCGACCAGTCGGCCTGCGTGGTAATCATCCCCGCATCCATCCAAAGCATCTCGTCGCGCTGATCCAACACCGCGAAATCGCCTTGGGTCTGGCGCGTAATATACTCCAACGGTCCCTGCGGCAGCGTGGTCTCGTCCAGAAAGGTAAAGCTGTGGTCGATTCCCATCGGCTTGTTGATCCACCGCCACCTGTTACCGTCGCGATGCAACTCAAAAAGGTCGGGATAATCCTCGGACTTGCAGGTCATGATGAGCTCGAGCACGTCCCATCCCGCCAGCGTCATATGCGGCAGGGACTGACAGCGCAGCGGATCATCGGCCAGCACCAGCGCCCGGTCGGCCATTTCCGACAGGTAATGCTCGTCCACATCGAACCGCTTTTCATAGACCGATCCGGCAGGCCCGCCGCGATGCTGCTCCATATTCACCGAATACATATAGCTGTCTTCGTGGAACGGGAACGGGAACCGCTTGATCGCCCACGCCGAATTGCGGAATGAATAATCGTCGCGGAAGGTCTCGTTGTTGAACTGAATGGTCATCTCGCGTGGCTCCTTACCGGTCCAGAACCAGCGTCTTGCCGATGAAACGGCTGACGCAGGGCATGATTTTCTTGCCGCTGGCGTGCTCTGCATCGTCCAGCCAGTGATCGCGGTGGACGATCTCGCCGTCCAACTCGACCACATCGGTCTCGCACTGACCACAGGCCCCGCCGCGACAGAGGAAGGGCGCATCGACCCCGGCCCGCTCGATCGCCTCCAGCAGGCTCTCGTGCTCGCCCACCTGAATGACCAGATCGGATTTGCAGAGCCGTACCTCAAACGGCACGCCGGGTTGCGGTGCCAGAAACTCTTCGGAATGCACCGCCTCGTCCGGCCAGCCAAGCGTGGCCGCGCGGGTCATGACCCAAGAAATCATCCCCTTGGGACCGCAGACATAGATATGCGTGCCCAGAGGCTGCCCGCTCAAGAGATCATCCAGCGGAATCGCCTGCTCCTGATCGTCGTAATAGATATGCGCCTTGTTGGAGTATTTACCCCGCAACTCATCCGCATAGGAACCAAGGGCTGCATTCCGGCAGGCATAGTGCAATTCCCAATTGCCGTTGGATTGCTCCAACTGCGCGATCATCGCCATAAACGGCGTGATTCCGATGCCCCCGGCAAAGAACACATGCTTGCGCGCCCGCAGATCGAGCGGAAAGAGATTGACTGGATAGGTGATCGTCATTGCGTCACCCGGCTTCACATGGCGGTGCATATAGAGCGACCCACCGCGCCCCTCATCATCGCGCCGCACGGAAATGGCATAGAGCGACCGATCACCGGGGTCCGACATCAACGAATAGGGGTTCAGCCGTGTGCGCCCCTCGTCGTGCATTTCCACGACCGTATGCGCGCCCGCTGAAAAGGGTGGAAACTCCGCCCCATCCGGACGGCGTAATTCAAAGCGCGTCACCAAGTCATTCACCGGCACCACGGCAGCCACAACCACCTCGATCTTTTCAGCCCCGGCGCGGGCCTTCTGGGGGGCGGCGCTCATGAATATATCTCCTTCGCAGGGGGGACATTGCCGGGGTCTTCCGCGTCGATGCACACCCCCTGAAACGCGGCCAGCCTGCGCGAATAGTGATCGCGCACAAAGAGGTTCAGACCGCAATGCGAACAGACAAAGGGATCGGTGGTCACATCCTCGGTGATGCCCTTGCAATGCACGCATTGCATCCGCCGCGCGGTCGAACCGCGATGCTCGGTCTGAATGGCGCTATGCGGAATGCCCGCCGTTACCGCCTCGTTCATCGCCTGCCCCATCAGCCCCTCGGTGCCCGCAAGATAGACCTGCAGCCCCATATGCGCATCCGACAGCACCCGTCGCAGACGCTGCACCGAGGCCGGATAGCTAGGACCGACGTAGAACTGTGCAGGCTTGAGGGCGCGCAGTTTCTCCACATAAGTCTCGCCAGTCCCCTTGGGGATATAGATGATATGCGTCTTGGCCATCAGGCCGCCTTCCTGCGCGGCCAAGTCCAGAATCGCCTCGGCGCCCTCGGCATCGGCAATCATCAAATGCGCCTTGCCCGGTCGCGGGGCCAGCGTGCCATAGACCGGGCGGCTGGTGATACTCTCCGGAAACTGGAATTTCGACATCTTAGCGTCTGCTCCCTTTCGCGTCTTTTGGCCCAAAGGCCCGAGGGCCAAGGGGTTAACCCTTGGCCGCGCGGATCACCTTGTCCTTGTCGTAGAACGGCATTTCCTCGGCCACACAGGCAACCTCGGTGCCATCCGCATACCGCACGCTCATCTTGGTGCCGGGTACGGCGCAATCGACCGGCATGCGGGCGATGCCGACATTATGCCCATTGAGATTGGAATTCATCCCAAATGTGACCACGCCCACAGCCTCTCCATCCTTGAGCAAAGGCGCGCCCATATCGGCCGGCTTCTTGCCGTCCAAACGCACGCCATAGATCTTGAACCGCTCGCGACCCTCGAGCGCATAGTGGTTCTCTGATCCCCGGAATCCGGTCTTGCCGGGCGATACGGTGAAATCCAAACCCAATTCCCACAGGCTATCGCCACACATGTCATCTTTGAACGGATAGGTCTCGGAATTGTCACCCGGATAGAACAACAGATAGCTCTCGGTGCGCAACAGATCGAGCGTCGAGAATTGCACCGGCACGATGCCCATCTCCTTGCCATGCTCCAGAATCTGATCCCAGATTTGCGGGGCATGCCGCGCCTGACAGAATATCTCGTACCCACGCTCACCCGTATAACCCGTGCGCGAGATCATCACCGGCAGACCGAAAATCTTGGTCTGCAGAATGCCGAAATAGGCCAGATCGCGAATCCCCGGCACATGCTTTTCGAGGAAATCCACCGCAACCGGCCCTTGCAGCGACATGTCGTGCAGATCGTCGTCAAAGATCATCGCGACGTTCTTGCCATAGGCGGCCATCGCCAGCGATTCGTGGCCGGTGCCGGTGCCATGCACCACCATCCAGTGATTGACCGACAGCCGGTAGATCACGCAATCGTCGAGGAATTTTCCGGCATCGTTGAGCATGCAGGCATAGACCGCGCGTCCCGGCATGATCTTGTCGACATTGCGCGTTGTGGCACGGTCAATCACGGCGGCGGCATGTGGCCCCACCAGATGTATTTTCTTGAGTCCCGACACATCCATCAGACCTGCCTTGGTGCGCACCGCGAGATAATCCGCCTCGGCGCGTTCGTCCGTGTGGTCATAGAACCATGCGGTTCCCATCCCGTTCCAGTCAGTCAGCTCGCCCCCGATTTCGGTATGACGCGGTGCAAGCGCGGAAGTTCTATAGATGATTGCCATGGCCGGCTCCCTATCGGTGTTATGTTTGACGATATTCAGACCTAGATCGCAGCAAAAATCAATACTTTCATGCAGATTATTTTCCTGACGGGAATATCCCTGCCATCCATGCCTGAATTTCGAGCGACCAGAGAATTGATCACCGATCCACGTCAAACTTGTTGACAGGGACCGAAATCTTTGCCTCCCTTCGAAGAAAAAGTTTTCACCACCAATAAAACAACAAACAGCACAACAGGGAGAGTGCGATGAACGGCAACCTTGATGCGTTGACGACCATCTTCACCGAATTCTACTATTGGGTGACGGTCGTCTTCATGTTCTTAATCCATGTCGGCTTTTGCATGTACGAGGTGGGCGCCAGCCGCCGCCGCAACCACATGCACACGCTGATGAAAAACGTGATGGTGATTCCATTGGTCACCGTGACCTTCTTCTTCTTCGGATGGTGGATCTATTGGGCCTTCCCGATGTTCCCCTTCTTCGGCGGACTTGACCATGAGATGGCCAGCGCCAATCTGCCGTGGTCGCCGACCATGGCCACCAATCTTGATGACCATATTACCGGCGTGTTCTGGGCGGCGTTCCTGCTCTTCTCTTGGACGGCAGCCTCAATCGTTTCCGGCTCTGTGATCGAGCGGATTCGCTCCTCGGCGCTCTGGGTGCATGCGGTGCTGATCGGCTCTGTCTGGTGGATCATCGACGCGGCCTGGGGCTGGCACTATGGCGGCTGGATGGTCAAATATCTGGGCTATCACGATGCCTATGCCTCTGGCGTGATCCATGCCATCGCGGGCGGCTATGCTCTGGGCGTGATCATGGTTCTGGGACCGCGGATTGGCAAATTCGCCGCCGACGGCACCCCGCGCGACATCCCGCCGCATAACCCCTGGATGCTCACCATCGGGATCTTCCTGATCTATACCGGCTTCTGGGGCTTCTATGCCGCGTGCAACGTACCGCTCATCTCGCCCGAAGTCATCGGCGGCCAGATCACCGGCACCACTTGGACGGCCACCAATATCTACCTCGCACCAACCTCGTTGTCGGCCATCACCTTCAACTTCCTGATGTCGCTTTCGGGCGGTCTGATGGCGGCCTATGTGGTGTCCAAGGGCGATGCCTTCTGGACCTTCTCGGGCGGTCTCGCCGGGATCATCACCGCGTCTGCGGGCAATGACCTTTACCACCCGATTCAGGCCATGCTGGTAGGCGCAACCGGTGTCGTGATCGTCTACAAACTCCACCACTGGGTCGAACGCCGCTTCAAGCTCGACGATGCGGTCGGCGCAGTCGCGGTCCACGGATATGCCGGCGTTGTCGGTCTGATTCTCGCGGGCTTCATTCTCTGGGGCGCTCCGTCCTCGCCGTTCGAGGGCTATGCCACGATCAATCCGCTGGGAAATACTCTTGGCGCGGTGATCATGTTCTTTGTCTTGGGCTTTGTACCCGCCTTTGTGGTGTCCAAGATGCAGGCCGCCGCTGGCGTGCTGCGCATCCCGGTCGAGGTCGAATTGCAGGGTCTCGATTACGCAGAGCACCATGCCTATGAGGACGCAATCGTTCAGGTCATCGAGGCCGACAAGGCCTATCTCTCGACCAAAGCAACCCCCGCAGAATAAGGAAAAGGCACATGTCTACAATCGGATACGAATCATGGGCCGTTGATCTGGCCGATGTCGGGGCTATCTACCCCTTCCAAGGCTGGGAAATCCCGATGACCGTGGTCGGCGTGATCTTCTGGCTCGCATGGCACCGAATCCAGTTCGTCCGCGAGGGCGAGCACCTGGAGCAGGCACGCAAGATGGGCGATCCCGAGAAGGTCCGCAAACATCTCGACCGCTACTGAGTGTTCAGGAGTTGCGCGGGCCATCTCGGCTCGCGCAAATTACCCTTAGGAAACTTTTATTCATTTCAGTTGCAGCATCCCGAGCCCGATGTTAGCCTCGGACCTAGGCACGCCCTGACGGGCAGAATCACCAAAGTGGAGCAAACGCGAATGTGCGGGATTGTCGGACTTTTCCTGAAAGACAAAGCACTTGAACCTCAGCTTGGCAGCATGCTGACGGATATGTTGATCACCATGACCGACCGTGGTCCCGACAGTGCCGGGATCGCCATCTACGGCGCGGCGCAATCGGGTCACAGCAAGCTGACCGTCCAATCGGATGCGGCAGCCAAGGATTTCGACGGGTTGGCAGACCGCCTCTCGTCCGAGATCGGCGCGCCGGTCACGCTTACTCGCAAAGATACTCATGCCGTGCTGGATTTCCCCGTCGACAAGGCCGCCGAGACGCGTGCGGCACTTGAAAGCATCGCCCCCGGCGTGCGTGTCATGTCCGCAGGCGAGAGCATCGAGATTTACAAGGAAGTCGGCCTGCC
Source organism: Roseovarius sp. MBR-51 (assembly GCF_053628575.1). Classification (NCBI taxonomy): domain Bacteria; kingdom Pseudomonadati; phylum Pseudomonadota; class Alphaproteobacteria; order Rhodobacterales; family Roseobacteraceae; genus Roseovarius; species Roseovarius sp. MBR-51. Next base: position 63,576 of record NZ_JBRJGQ010000006.1, on the reverse strand, counting down.
CAAGGACGTCGCCGCCCGCTTCGACATCTCCTCGATGAGCGGCAGCCACGGCATCGGTCACACGCGCATGGCCACCGAATCAGCCGTCACCACCATGGGCGCGCACCCGTTCAACACCGGGGCTGATCAGTGCCTCGTGCATAACGGCTCGCTCTCCAATCACAACTCCCTGCGCCGCAAACTGCTGCGCGAAGGCGTGCGCATCGAAACCCAGAACGACACCGAAGTGGCCGCCGCCTATCTCACCTGGAAAATGCGCGAAGGCGCGACCTTGGGTGAGGCACTGGAAAGCTCGCTGGTGGATCTCGACGGGTTCTTCACCTTCGTCGTCGGCACTGAGGACGGCTTTGGCGTGGTCCGCGATCCCATCGCCTGCAAACCCGCCGTCATGGCCGAAACCGATCAATATGTGGCTTTTGGCAGCGAATATCGCGCCCTCGTCAACCTGCCCGGCATCGAAGACGCCCGCGTCTGGGAACCCGAGCCCGCAACCGTCTATTTCTGGAAGCACTGAACATGCAGACATTTGACCTAGCAGCCGAAGGGCTGCGCAGCCTCAACGCGACCCTGCAGGCGCAGGCCGCCGAAACCAACCAAACCAGCTGGGATGTCGTCAACCCGCGCGGCAGCCATGCCATCGCCGTCGGTCTTGATGCCCCCATCGAGGTGCATGTCAAAGGCTCGACCGGCTATTACTGCGCCGGCATGAACAAACAGGCCACCGTGCATGTGCATGGTTCTGCCGGTCCGGGTGTGGCCGAGAACATGATGAGCGGCACCGTAATCGTCGAAGGCGACGCCAGCCAATACGCCGGTGCCACCGGCAATGGTGGCACGCTGATCATCAAGGGCAATGCCTCGTCGCGCTGCGGCATCTCAATGAAGGGCATCGACATCATCGTCCATGGCAACATCGGCCATATGTCCGCCTTCATGGCGCAATCGGGCAATCTCGTGGTCTGTGGCAACGCCGGTGACGCCCTGGGCGACAGCCTCTACGAGGCGCGGCTCTTCGTGCGCGGTTCCGTGAAATCCCTCGGTGCCGATTGCATCGAAAAGGAAATGCGCCCCGAACATCTGGAAATTCTAGCCGACTTGCTGGAACGTGGCGGCTGCGATGCCAAACCCGAAGAGTTCAAGCGCTACGGCTCTGCCCGCCAGCTTTATAACTTCAAACCTGACAACGCATACTGAGGGCTCAGACCATGAAAGACGAGACCCACGGCGCTCCGCGCACCCAGCCGATCCAATCGGCGACCTTCACGCAGTCGATCAACGCGGAAATCCGCCGCGCGGCAGCCACCGGCATCTATGACATTCGCGGTGGCGGAGCCAAACGCAAGCTGCCGCATTTCGACGACCTGCTGTTTCTGGGCGCGTCGATTTCGCGCTACCCGCTCGAAGGCTACCGCGAGCGCTGCGACACCTCGGTGACGCTCGGCACCCGCTATGCCAAGAACCCCATTCATCTCGACATCCCGATCACCATCGCGGGCATGAGCTTTGGCGCGCTCTCCGGCCCCGCCAAAGAGGCTCTGGGGCGCGGTGCAACGCTGGCTGGCACCTCGACCACCACCGGGGACGGTGGCATGACGCCCGAAGAACGCGGCCATTCCAAGAAACTGGTCTATCAATACCTGCCCTCACGCTATGGCATGAACCCCGACGACCTGCGCCGCGCTGACGCCATCGAAGTGGTGGTGGGCCAAGGCGCCAAACCCGGCGGCGGCGGCATGCTTCTGGGCCAGAAAATCTCAGACCGCGTGGCCAAGATGCGCAACCTTCCCAAGGGCATCGACCAACGCTCGGCCTGCCGTCACCCGGATTGGACCGGGCCGGACGATCTGGAAATCAAACTGCTGGAACTGCGCGAGATCACCGCATGGAAAGTGCCGATCTATATCAAGATCGGTGGGGCACGCCCCTATTTCGACACCACGCTTGCGGTCAAGGCGGGGGCAGATGTTGTCGTGCTCGACGGCATGCAGGGCGGTACAGCTGCGACACAGGACGTATTTATCGAACACGTGGGCCAGCCCATTCTGGCCTGTATCCGTGAGGCGGTTCGCGCGCTTCAGGATCTGGGCATGCACCGCGAAGTGCAGCTCATTGTTTCCGGCGGCATCCGCACGGGGGCCGATGTGGCCAAATGCATGGCGCTTGGCGCGGATGCGGTGGCCATCGGCACGGCAGCGCTGATCGCCCTTGGCGACAACGACCCCAAGTGGGAGGCCGAGTATAACAAGCTGGGCACCACCGCAGGCGCCTATGACGACTGGCACGAAGGCAAGGACCCGGCAGGCATCACCACCCAGGACCCCGAGTTGATGAAGCGGTTTGACCCGATCGAAGGGGGCCGCCGCCTCAACAACTACCTCAAGGTGATGACGCTCGAGGCCCAGACCATCGCGCGCGCCTGCGGCAAGAGCCATCTGCACAATCTCGAGCCAGAGGATCTCTGCGCCGTGACGATGGAGGCCGCCGCCATGGCAAAGGTGCCACTTGCCGGAACCGATTGGTGGCCCGGCAAACCCGGCACCAGCTTCTGATCCCCGATCCGGCGTGGCCTAACCGGCCACGCCCCTCGATATCCGACAACACATGACAACAGGGACTGAAAAAATGACCAGTGATCTGGCGAAATTTGCCAAGGACAAGGGCGTAAAATACTTCATGATTTCCTACACCGACCTGTTCGGTGGACAGCGCGCCAAGCTGGTGCCGGCAGAGGCGATTGCCGACATGCAAGAGGACGGTGCCGGTTTCGCGGGCTTTGCCACTTGGCTTGATCTCACGCCTGCGCATCCCGACATGCTGGCCGTGCCGGACCCTGCCTCGGTGATCCAACTGCCTTGGCAACGCGATGTGGCCTGGGTTGCCGCCAATTGCGTGATGGACGGCAAGGACCTGCCCCAAGCCCCCCGCAACGTGCTGCGCCGTCTGATCGCAGAGGCCGCCACCGAGGGGCTGCATGTCAAAACCGGCATCGAGGCTGAATTTTTCCTTCTGACCCCCGAGGGCGATCAGATCAGCGATCCTTTCGATACCAGCGGCAAGCCCTGCTATGACCAGCAGGCGGTGATGCGGCGCTATGACGTGGTGCGCGAGATTTGCGACTACATGCTCGAACTGGGCTGGGAACCCTATCAGAACGACCACGAGGACGCGAACGGCCAGTTCGAGATGAACTGGAAATATGACGACGCGCTGGACACTGCCGATAAACATTCTTTCTTTAAATTCATGACCAAATCCGTCGCCGAAAAACACGGCTTCCGCGCCACCTTCATGCCCAAACCCATCGAAGGCATGACCGGCAATGGCTGTCACGCGCATATCTCGGTCTGGGATGGCCCCGGCAAAAAGGCCAAAACCAACGTCTTTGCAGGCAAGGGCGAAGGCCAGACCGGCGAAGTGGGCCTGTCGGAACGCGGCAAGCATTTCCTCGGCGGCATCATGAAACACGCCAGCGCCTTGGCCGCCATCACCAACCCGACCGTGAACAGCTACAAACGCATCAATGCGCCGCGCACCATCTCGGGTGCCACATGGGCCCCCAATTCGGTCACATGGACCGGCAACAACCGCACCCATATGGTGCGCGTCCCCGGCCCGGGCCGGTTCGAATTGCGCCTGCCCGATGGCGCGGTCAACCCCTACCTCCTGCAGGCGGTCATCATCGCGGCGGGTCTCTCGGGCATCCGCTCCAAGGCCGATCCGGGCAAGCGTCACGATATTGATATGTATGCCGACGGCCACAAGGTGCGCGGCGCGCCCAAGCTGCCGCTCAACATGCTCGACGCCCTGCGCGAATACGACAAGGACAAGGAACTGAAGGCCACCATGGGCGAGGATTTCTCCGCCGCCTATCTCAAGCTGAAACGGCAGGAATGGAATTCCTTTGTCAGCCATTTCACCAAATGGGAGCGCGACAACACGCTCGACATCTGAGCGCGCAGCGCACCAAACAACAGGCCCGCGCGAGAAATTGCGCGGGCTTTATTGTTCGAGCGTGAAAGAATGCGCGGAATCAAGGTGCCGCAGGCACCGCCGCGCAGCGCTCGTCCGCCCCCTCGGGCGGGCGCTTTTGCAACGTTTCATGTCATGGAAACCGCAAAAGACTTGGCAGGCATAAAATGCCAATAACTTCTGTAGCTGCGCCCCCCCGGCGGACAAGCCCTGCGCGGCTCACCTCTTGGATGCAGCCCCCTCACGCCCCCGACACCGGGCACCCCTGCCCCGTCCGATCCGCCTCGACGCGCCAATCCGGCACCTCGTTGATCAGCATATGCGCCGCCCGGTTTAGCACCGCGCGAAACCGCTCGACCACCGGACCCTCCATCCCCTCATCGCGCAAGGCCGCGTCGAATGTCTCGAGCCACATGGTCACATCCGCCTGCCGGATCGGCACATGCGCATGAATCTCGCGCAAGTCCATATGCCCGAACCGTTCGCGGTAATAGGCGCGCCCGCCCAGAAACCCGGACAGGAATTCAAACTGCGTCTGGCGCGTATGCTCCAGCCCATGACCGCGAAAATGCAGCCGGTGCAGCGGATAGACGGCAGGGTCCCCTTCCATCCGGTCGTAGAACGTCCGAACCAGGTCCCGCAGCCGTTCTTCGCCGCCCATATCTTCGAGTGCCGTGCTCATACCTGCCAGTTTCTCAGCCGGACACAGCCCTCGCCTTGACGCAAGTCAAGAGCGCGGCTTGGTCTTTTGCGGATCGTAATGGGCAAAGGGCACGATCTGCGCGGGCAACCGCTTTTGCTGCCCGTCGAGCTTGCCGATCTCCACGGCTGTGCCCACCGCATGATGCGCCACATCTACCCGCGCCAGCGCGATATTCTTGCCCAAAAGCGGCGAGCGCATCGAGGATGTCACCTCACCGATCTGCGCCCGGCCGATATGGACACAATCGCCATGGCCCACCGCCACGTTGCTGTCGATATCGAGGCCCACCAGCACCCGCGCCGGATGCTCCTTGCGCCGAATGAGCGCCTCACGCCCGATGAAATCATCCGGCTTCGACTTCAAGGGCACGGTAAACCCTATGCCTGCCTCAAAAGGATCGGTCTGGTCGCTGAAATCATAGCCCGCAAAGATCAGCCCCGCCTCGATCCGCACCATGTCGAGCGCCTGGAGTCCCATGGGTGTCAGCCCATGATCCTTGCCCGCCGCCCAGACCGCATCGAAGACCTCGACCGCATGCTTGGGGTGACAAAAAATCTCATAGCCCAACTCGCCCGTATAGCCGGTGCGCGAGACCACCACAGGGATGCCGTCGTGATCGCCAATGCGCGCAGGCGCAAAGCGGAACCATCCCAGCTCTTCAAACTTGGGCTGGTGCGGCGCGGTCCAGATCACCTTTTTCAAGAGATCCCGGCTCTCCGGCCCCTGCACGGCGATGTTGTGCTGCATGTCGGTCGAGGACCGCACCAGCACCTTCAGCCCCAGTTCCTGCGCCTTCTCGCGGAGCCATTCGCCGCCATAATCACTCCCGCCAATCCAGCGGAAATTGTCCTGACCCAGCCGGAACACGGTGCCATCGTCGATCATGCCGCCATGCGGATAGCACATCGCGGTATAGACCACACCGCCCACCGGCAGTTTCTTGATGTCGCGGGTAAAGACATATTGGCAGAGCGCCTCGCTATCCGGCCCGGTGATCTCGAACTTGCGCAGCGCGCTCAGGTCAAGCACCACCGCCTTTTGGCGACACGCGTGATATTCGGCAATCGGTCCGGCGCTCGACATGGCACTGGCCAGCCAATACCCGTTGTATTCGATGAAATTCTCGGTGAACCGCGCGAAACACGGGTGGAATCCTGTCTGTTTGGTCATCTTTGGCTCCGCGTCGGGGGTGGGCCGATAGGCCACCGATCTTTGAAAGGTTTCCTTGCCGCTGTAGGTGCGGACGTGAATGTCGGTCGGATTCCAGCCATTTGCGGCGGTGGTGTCATCGGGACAGGCCGAACTCACACAGACCAGATCCGTCAGCGCGCGCAAGAGCACATAATCGCCGGGCCGCGTCCAGGGCTCGTCGGTATACATCACCCCATGCGCATCAATGCCGGTGTTGAAGAAGAAATTGATCGCCATCCAGCCCGCACGCCCCGTCACCCCATGCGGGGCAAGGGCCGCGTTGAAATTGTCGGAACAATTCACATGCCCCGGATAGCCGATATCGTCGTAGTATTTCGCGGCACAGGCCAGCGCAAAGGCATCATGCCGCCCGACCGTGTCCTGCACCACCTCGACCAGCGGCAACATCTCTTGATCATAATATTTCGCATGCAGGCCGGGCATCGGATAGGCATGGCCCATCAGCGTCCGCGTCGTGGTCACATCGAGCGCATGCTCAATCCCCTTGTCGAGCTTGCGCGCGGCGAAACACTGGAAATCCGTGCATTGCCGCCCGTCCACATCAAGGATCTGGATATAATCCCCCGCCTTCACGAAATAGGCCTCTGCCGTGGCCGAATGCACCCGCAAATCCGTCACCGGATCAGCCAGAGGATCGGGCAATTCAAAGCGTGCCGCGGATTTGAGCGTGGCGCGCGTCACCCAGACCGTGAGCGGCGTCGCGGTATCCTGCGCCGCGAAATCCATGATCCCACCGGGGGCGGCAATCACCACCACCCCGTCGCGCCGCACGGTGAATTCCGCCTCGGTTCCTGCCGGGCTGCTCCCCTCGAAGAGATCCACCGAGCGCGCCCGCGCCAGATCAATCCCCCGCGCCCCGAGCCCCATGCGCAACCCACGCAAGGATGTCTCGGACCCAGACAAAAGCGCCTTCAACCCAGCCGCTACGCCTGTGCCCGCCTCGCCCAAGATACCGGGATCAATCGCCCCATCCGGCCCCGCCGTCACAATCTCGCAGCGCTGCCCGCCTTCGGTATTCACCACCCGCAAGCGGTCGCCCGCCTCGACGCGAATCAGGATTGCACCGGCCCCCTCGACCACATAGCGTTCGGTTCCGGGCGGCAGGGAAAACACCCGCGGCTCGACAATCACACTGGGTCGGGGCGGCCCGGCCTTGACCTCGGGATAGCGCATTTCCAACACTGCGGTCCTCCTCTTTCCCTGCAAGATATTTGCATAAGCGGAATATTTATTTAACAATAAGAATATCGCAACGTGAGCCTGCCAGCAACATCAAACCCGAACCAACCCCGGAATTCTCAGCCATGACCCAAGGACCAAATCCCGCATGACCGCTCTGATCCTTGGCCTTGTCGCGGCGCTCGCCTGGGGCACCCATGATGTCTGCGTCCGCTACGTCAGCCAGAATAACGGGATTTTCGCGCCGCTGGTGTGGGTTCTGGCCTTTGGTCTCATGATCGTGACCCCCATCAGCGCCTATACGGGGCTTCAAACGCCAAACGGCGGCGACATCTGGCTTGCCGTGCTCGCAGGCGTCTTCTTTGGCATCGGCGGCACAGCGCTCTACCGCGCCTTTGCCATCGGCCCGGTGCGGCTGGTGGCCCCGGTGATCGGCGCCTATCCGATTCTTTCCGTGGGTTGGGCCAGCCTCAATGGCGCGCCCACCACGGCGCTCGAGTGGATCATGGTCGGCCTCATCATCTGCGGCGTGGCCTATATCGCCCAGAGCGATGCAGGCCATGATCCTGCCGAGGCCCCCGCCAGCCCCCTGCCCGCTATCGCCTGGTCGCTGCTGGCGGCCTTGGGCTTTGCCCTCACCTTCGCCATCGGGCATAAGGCCACCGCCACGGGGGGCGAATTGCTGCTCTTGGCCCCCACCCGCGCGGCGGCTCTTGTGGTGGTGCTGGGCTTTGCGTTGGCCCTGCGCGCGCCCCTTGCGCTCAGCCACCGTCACGCGCCGCTTCTTCTGTTGATGGGCACGCTCGACGCGCTGGCCATTGGCTGCGTGATCGGCGCAGGCCAGACCGCGCGGCCCGAATTCGCGGCCATCGGGGCCTCGACCTTTGGCGTGATCACCGTGCTCTTTGCGGCCATCTTCCTGCGCGAACGCCTGCGCGGCTCGCAATGGCTGGCGGTGCTGGGCGTCTTTACCGCCATCGGCATCTTGGGCGGCGGGCACTAACCCCCGCCGTTCATCGTTCTTCAAATACTCAAAAAATCTCAGCCCTCGGCAATCAAGAGCGCCGCCGCCAGAAACTTGCGCCCGTCATCGAACACGGGCGGCTTTTCCCCCCGCCAGCGCGCACAGATCGGCCGCTCACGCCGCGCGCCTGCCAGCAATCGCCGCAACGCCTGATCGCTCTCGGCGGCAATGGCGCGATAGCGCTTGCGCATGTTGTCGTGGAACGTGTCGCGGTGCAGCGCCTCCATCCGCAGATGAAAGAGCGACGACCGACTGCGTGGCTTGAACACGATCCCACCTACCGCCTCAGGTGCGCGCCGCCAGAGGTTCAGCGCCTGCTTTTGCAAGGCTTCCGCCCGCGCGCCCTGTCCGGCATCCCGCGCCAGAACCGCCAGATTGGCAAGGCTCGTGGCCCGCCGCATATCCTGCGCGCTGAAGAACAGCCGTGCCACCCATCCCGCGCGCCGCAGCAGTCGCGCGGCCCCCGCCCGGTCGCCCGCCATATAGGCCGCACAGCCCGCTTCGGTCAGCCGCTCCCAGACCAGATCGGCCCGCGACCAGCCCGCTTCGCGCGCCACCCGCATTTCGGTGTCGCCGCGCTCAAAGCCCCAGATACGCGGCGCGAACATGTTCATTTCCACGTAGCTCATGGGCAGGGCCCTCCATTGCGGTGTTTCCGGTTTCCAACACATAGGCGTGATGCGCCAGTTCCAGCGCCAGTTCGGCATTCTGCTCCACCAGCACGACCGACAGGCCCTGCGCGTTGATCTCCTCGATGATCCGCGCGATTTCCTCGACGATCACCGGCGCAAGCCCCATCGACGGCTCGTCCATCAGCAAGAGGCGCGGCTTTGACATCAGCGCCCGACCAATCGCCAACATCTGCTGCTCGCCGCCCGACATGGTCTGCGCCCGCTGCCCCCGCCGCTCGCGCAGACGCGGAAAGCGGTCATAGACCTGATCCAGATCGCGCTCGATCTCGGGCTTGTCGCGCCGCAGAAACGCGCCGGTGCGCAGGTTCTCCTCGACCGTCATGTCCTTGAAAATCCGCCGCCCCTCGGGCACATGCGCAATGCCATGCGCCACCACCTTATGCGCGGGCAAATGGTCAATCCGCGTGCCCTCGAACAGGATTTCGCCCGCCACAATCGGCACCATTCCCGACATCGCGCGCAGCGTCGTGGTCTTACCCGCGCCATTGCCGCCGATGATCGTCACGATCTTGCCCTCGGGCACGGCAATGGAAATGTCGCGTATCGCGTTGATCTTGCCATAGTTGACGGCGATCTTGCGCATCTCAAGCAACATGGCGTGCGCCTCCCAGATAGGCCTCGATCACCGCCGGATGGTGGCGTATTTCCGCAGGTCCCCCTTCGGCCAGAAACTTGCCGAAGCTCATGCAGGTGATGGTATCGCAGAGCCCCATGATCGCCTGCATGTCATGCTCGACCAAGAGGATCGTGATCCCATCCGCCTTGAGACGGCGCATCAACTCCATCATCTGCCGGGTTTCCTCGGGGTTCATGCCGGTAAAGGGCTCATCGAGCAGCATCACATCGGGATGGCTCGCATAGGCCACCGCCAGCCCGAGCGCACGCTGATGCCCGTGCGAGAGATCCCCAGCACGTTCTTCAACCAGATCGCTCAGACCAAAGAACTCAAGCGCCTCTCGCGCCCGCGCCTCTGCCCCACGACGATCTTCGCGATCCCAACCGATGATGGCAGCAAAGATATTGGGTCGGAACGGCATATGCGTGCCCACCAGCGCATTCTCCAGTACCGTCAGTTCGGCAAACAACGTCGAATGCTGGAACGTCCGCACCACGCCACGCCGCGCGACCTCATGCATTGCAAGGCCGGATATATCCTCGCCCCGCAAGAGGATCTGACCAGACGTCGGCGTATAGAACCCCGACATCATGTTGAACGTGGTCGTCTTGCCCGCGCCATTAGGACCAATCAAACCGTGAATCGTGCCATGGTTCACCTTGAACGACAGCCCATCCACCGCCATCAACCCGCCAAAGCGCATGGTCAGCCCGCGCATTTCCAGAAAATCGGTCATATCGCGGCCTTTCTGTCGGATTTAGCTGTGGACCTACGTGGCAGGAACTTTTGAACAATGCTCTCCAACCCATTGGGAAGAAAGAGAATAGACAGGATCATGATCGCCCCGTAAATCAGCGGCCGCGCCTGCTCGAACCCCATTCCGCGCAGCACGATCTCATTGATCACAGTCAGCAGAACACAGCCCAGAATGGGGCCGTAAAAGGTCGTCGTCCCTCCCACGATGGCCCATGTCAGCACAAACACCATCACCTCGATGTCAAAGGAGTTGGGGTTCACCGTACCCACGTAATGTGCCTGCAATGCACCGGCGATGCCGGCAAAGCCCGAGGCGATGGCAAAGGCCAACGTCCGATACGCCCGCAGGTTGACCCCCGACGCCTGCGCCAGCTTGTCCTGCCAATGCACCGCGTGAAAGGTCAGACCCACGGGTGATTTCTCGATCCGCCACAGCACCCAGAGACAGGCCAAGACAATAACCCCGGCAAAATAATAGTAGGATACCGGCTCGAAGAAATCGAAGCTGTAAAACCCAAGCGAGAAATCCGGCATCGGATCAATCCCCGAAATCCCCCGTACGCCGCCGAATGGCTCGCGGAACCGCTTCCAGATCAGTCGGATGATCTCACCCGCGGCAAACGATCCGATGAGAAAGTAGAACCCCTTCATCCGAAAGAGCGGAAACGACAGCAGCACCGCCAAAAGCGCCGATGTGATCCCGCCAAGGAACATCGCCACCGGCACGGCCACACCTAATTCCTTGGTCAGCAGCGCCGAGGCATAAGCCCCCACCCCCATGATCACCACATGCCCAAGTGACCATTCGCCGGTCAGCGTCAGCAGCCGATACGAGGTGACCAAGAGGATATTGATCACCAGAAAGACCAGAATTTCCTGCTGGGAAAAGCTCAACCCATGCGGCAAGGCAATCAGCGCCACCGCGCCGAAGAGAAACATCAACGGCTTAAGCACGATCCGCACTCCCGAACAATCCGGTGGGTTTGACGATCAGCACCACCAGCATGAGCGACAAGCCCACGATATCGGCCAGCACCCCATCCGAAAAGGTTGTCACGAAGGTGTGGACAAAGGCATAGACCACCGAGGCGACGATCGCCCCTTCCAGTGATCCGACGCCGCCCACGATGATGACGATAAAGGCCGTGACAATCACCGAATGCCCCATATGCGGGTTGACCGACACCAGCGGCGCCGTCAGCGCGCCCGCAACCCCAGCCAGTGCCGCACCGATAAACATCGCAATCCGCGCCGTTTGCGTGATCGAAATCCCCTGCAACGCCGCCGCCTCCGGGTCTTGCGCCGAGGCGCGCAGCGCCCAGCCAAACCGCGTCCGCTTGAGGAAATACCACAGCGCACTCAACAGCACGACAGCCGCCACAATCACATAGAGCCGCGCCACCGGCACACCCACCTTGTCAGTGATCCGCCACACCTCTTGCGTCACCGGCGGGATATGCTCCATCCGCACGCCAAACCCCATCACCGCCAGGGATTGCAGGATCATCAGGAACCCGATCGAGGCCACCAGCCCGCCCAAGGGATTATCCTTGAGCGGTCGAAACAGCCCCCATTCCATCAGCAGGCCCAACATGCCGACGAACACCATGCCAATCGGCACCGCGACAAAGAACGGCAGATGCATGTCGGCATAGAGCGCCACCACCGCATAGGCACCGGCCATGAACAACTCGCCATGTGCGAAATTGACCACACCCATCACCCCAAAGATCAGCACGAGGCCGACCGCGACCAAAGAAATATAGCTTGCTGCATAGACGGCGTTCAGGCCGGTCTGCGCCAGGAGTTCCATCATCGGAATGCTCGAATTTTAGAGAGAAGAAGAAACAGCGCCCGCGTCCCGGGCGCTGTTCGTGTGCCGGTCTTAGGTCCGCTGATCCCACATCTGGCCATAGGCCTGCATATGTTTGATCAAGAGATCGCCATGCCGGCTGTACCAATCGGGAATGGACCGGAATTCCTTGATCACAGCCTTGCCGTTCTCAATCGCCACCACCGGCCAATCACCGACCAGCGCGTTGTTGATGCCAAAGAGTTCCTCGCCCCACCATTCCGCATCACCAAAGGCGTGCTTGCCGGGCCCGTCCTGCATCGCTGTGATCACCGCTTCGGGATCGGCAGAGCCTGCCTTTTCCGCCGCAGCTTTCCACAGATCCATGATCGAGGCGTATTCCCAGCTCACCGCGCCCCACTGACCGGGATGCCGCTTGTTGTACTCGGCATAGAACCCGTTGGGGTCTTCGAAATTCACGGTTTCCGCATTCAGCGCCGGATCATCGAAATCCGGGAACTGGAAAATGAACCCTTCCATGAATTCCTTCGAGGTCTTGGCGATCATCTGGTCATAGAAATCCGCCGTGCAACTGATGATCTGCCCGCCAAAGTTCTGCTGGAACAACTGCTCTGCGATGGGGTGCACATAATCCGAATAGCAGGTGTCGAGACAGATGATATCGGGGTTCTTGGCCAAGAGCCGCGTCACCACCGGCGCGAAATCCGTCGTCGCAGGATCAAACAGCAGCGGCTCGTCCAGCATCTCGATCCCCGCAGCCTCGAATGCCGCGAGATAGGTCGCCACCGACGGCAGGCCAAGCGCATCGTCCTGCGCGCACATCACGGCCGTTTTCAACTCGGGCTTGTTCTGCGCCAGCCACTCGACCCCGGTCACGTTGTAGATCGGGTGCACCTCAGCAGGTGCCAAGAGCGTCTTGCTGTCCGGCGAAAGATCCGACGGCAGCAGCGTCGAAAAGAGCATGCCCGTACGTTCCGCCACCGGCTGCACACCGGGCCAGGTATCGCCACCCAGCATCATGATGAAACTCACGCCATCCTCGCGGATCAGCTTGGTCGCCCCGGTGCGGGCCTTGGCCGGATCATATTCATTGTCATAGGACACGAATTCCACCGGATGCGTCCCATCCGCCAGCGTGATGCCACCCGCAGCATTGACCCGCTCGGCCCAGATTTCACAGCCATCAAGACCGGGCTTGCCCCAGGCCGCCACAGCACCCGTCAAAGGCGCCAGAAACCCGATCTTGATCGGTTCTCCCGCCGCCAGCGCCATTTTCGGCAGGCCAAGCGCAGCGGTTGCCGCCGCCGATGTCTTTAGAAAGGTCCGTCGCGTGAACCCCGAAGCGATAAATTTGGAAAGCATGCGTTCCTCCAACTGTTGGCGCCACGCGCCATCCGCGCAGCAGAGAGTAGCCAAGAGCGACCTGTTTTTGGTTCATTTCCAACCTCAGTTACTATACCAGTTTCCGAAATTGGTTTGGCCCACGAGGGAAGGCTAGCAAAGCGATGTGCAACTCACAAGAAAATTTGTTTCTTAGAGTTATAATTAAACCGGATTCCTGAGCCAAATCTTTCAATTCGCACAGAATTTTAGCAAGATCAGTTTGCGGGCAATTGGCACATAACGGCTTTCACCCCGCAAAACTGGTCCTCTAAGGGGTTAAAATTGGTCCTATGACCCCGCCGTCCGACTTGTGAAGGCGATGCATTCCGCCTAGATTTCCACCAAACGGCCTTCGCGCCAGACGAGGGAGCAGACGAAGGACATCACATCATGGCCAGTCAGACCACGAATACCACGGCGCAACTCGTCACCACACATTCGGTTGGGGCGACCGTGCAGGTGGTGATCGACAGCCTCTTTGCCCGAATCAAATCCGAGGAGTATCCCGAGGGTGCGCGACTGCCATCAGAGCGCACACTGTCGTCAGAACTCGGCGTCGCCCGTAACACCGTGCGCGATGCGCTCGATGTGCTCGAATCGCGACAGATCATCCGCCGCCGCGCAGGCTCTGGGAGCTTTGTAACCTATAAGAGCGAACTCAGCCGCACCGGCAACCGCAGCGCCTTGGCCGAAAACACCAGCCCGCTCGACCACCTCGTCGTGCGCGGCATTCTGGAGCCGGAAATGATCCGCCTCGCGGTCATCAACATGACCCCCCGCGACATCATGGAACTCGACGACATTCTCACCCGGATGGAGGCAATCAGCACCAATGCCGCCGAATTCGTGAGCTGCGAAGAAGAATTCTATCGCAAGATTGCCGCGGGCACCGGCAATCCGCTGCTCGCCTCCTGCTATGATCTGGCGATCGAGGCTTGCTTGCAGACCCACCGCTCCACCATGATGCGGCGGCATCTCACGCCCAAACGCATCGAGGATTACCAGAAACGCTATAATGCGCTCTTCAACGCGATTTCCTCCCGCGACGTCGAAACTGCGGTGGAATACATCAAGCTGCACCTGATCGAGGAACAAAAGACCCTGCTGCAAGAGGACTGAGCACAAGGAGGCCGAGCAGAGTCAGCTCACCACCAGCCGCGTCTCCAAACAGGCCTTGCCCGCCCCCTGCCCGTGCCGCTGATGCCAGAGTTGGCCAAGTGCGGCCATTTCCGCCCACAACAGCGCCTCGTGCCGCGCCAGCCACTCAGGGATTGACCCGAAATCGACAATCCGCGCCTTACCGCCTTGGATTTGCACCACCGGCCAATCACCGATCAGCGTATGATCGAGGCCAAACATATCCTGCCCCCACCATTGCGCCGGGCCAAAGGCATGGTTGACCTCGCCCAACTGCCGCATCGCCGCCAGAACCGACACCGAATTGACCGTCCCCGCCCGCTCGACCGCTGATTGCCAGATATCGAGGATGGCGGCATATTCCCAACTCACCGCCGTCCAGCTGCCCGGAAACCTTCTGTTGTATTCCTCATAGAACACCTGCGGCTGGTTAAAGAAGAACGCCTTTTCCGCAAGCGCCGGATCGTCGAAATCGGGAAACTGGAACAGGAACCCTTCCATGAATTCGGGCGAGGTGAGCGCGATCAACTGCTCATAGCAATCCGCCGTGCAGCTCAGGATCTGGCCCCCATACCCCTGAAGATAGGCATATTCCGTCATCGCATGCACCATCGGCGTATAGCTCGTGCACCAGCACAGCATATCCGGCGACGCGGCCAACATCGGCGCTACAACGTCGGGGGCCGAAGCTGTGCCGGGATCATAGCGGATTTCCTCGACGATCTCGATCCCCACCGCCTTGAACGCCGCGCGGTACGCGGCGAGCGCGGGCAGGCCAAGCGCATCGGTCTGCGCACAGAGCGCCACGGTCCGTATCTCCGGCCGGTGCTTGGCGATCCATTCCACCGCCGTCACCGTGTAAATCGGCAGCGATTCGCCCGGCGCGATCAGATACGGCGTGTCCGGCGACAGATCACTCGTCAGCAAGGATGAGGTCAGCACCTTCTGCCCCATCAGATAATCGCGCACCTCTGTGAACGAATCGCCCCCCAGCATCATCACCAGCGCCGCATCATGGGTCTGCACCAGTTGCCGCGCGCCCGCCAGCGCATCCGCCCCGTCATAGCCGCAATCATAAGCCTCGAGCCGCACCGGGAATCGCCGCCCCCCCATCAGCACGCCCCCCGCCCGGTTGAGCCAATCCACCCAAATCTGACAGCCGTTCAGCCCCGGCAGCCCCCATGATTCGACCGGCCCGCTCAAGGGGGCAAGAAATCCGATGGTCAACGTCTTGCGCATCCCGACCGAAAACCGGGGCAGAGCGCTTCTGATGGCCAGGCGTTGTGCGAAACTGGAATTGGACATGCTTGATTTCTAGCAGGTTCGCGGCCCTGCGCCACCCGGTTCATGGGAAAAATTTATTCTTCGCGAGAAAATTTATTGACAACAGGTCCGGCACAACCTCAGTCTGGCATGGACCAAAGGCACCAATACTAGAATATTGGTCCATACCAGCTTGGAGGGCTACATGACCAAAAAACGAATTGCGATCATCGGCGCGGGACCGTCGGGCCTGGCCCAATTGCGGGCCTTCCAATCCGCAGCGACCAAGGGTGCCGAAATCCCCGAAATCGTCTGTTTCGAAAAGCAGGACAACTGGGGCGGGCTCTGGAACTACACATGGCGCACCGGCCTTGATCAGTATGGCGAGCCAGTGCATGGCTCCATGTATCGCTATCTGTGGTCGAACGGCCCCAAGGAAGGCCTGGAATTCGCCGACTATTCCTTTGAGGAACATTTCGGCAAGCAAATCGCCTCTTACCCGCCCCGCGCCGTGCTTTTCGACTATATCGAAGGCCGCGTGCTCAAGGCCGGCGTGCGCAATCTGATCCGCTTCTCCACCGCCGTCCGCTGGGTCGAAAAAGCCGGTGATAAATTTAACGTCACCGTATGCCACCTCCCCGAAGACCGCACCTACACCGAGGAATTTGATCACGTCATCGTCTGTTCGGGCCATTTCAGCACGCCCAACGTCCCCTATTTCCCCGGCTTCGAGAATTTCAAAGGTCGCGTTCTGCACGCCCATGACTTCCGCGACGCGCTGGAATTCAAGGACAAGGACATTCTCATCGTCGGCACCAGCTATTCCGCCGAAGACATCGGCTCGCAATGCTGGAAATACGGCTGCAAATCCGTGACCGTCAGCCATCGCACAGCCCCCATGGGCTTCAACTGGCCGGACAACTGGCAAGAGGTGCCACTCCTGCAAAAGGTCGAGGGCAACACCGCCTATTTCAAGGATGGCACCACCAAGGACGTGGACGCGGTGATCCTGTGCACCGGCTACAAGCACCATTTCCCCTTCCTGCCCGACGATCTGCGACTCAAGACCGCCAATCGCCTCGCCACCGCCGACCTCTACAAAGGTGTCGCCTTCGTGCGCGAACCGGCCCTCTTCTACCTCGGCATGCAGGATCAGTGGTTCACCTTCAACATGTTCGACGCGCAGGCGTGGTGGGTGCGCGACGCAATCATGGGCCGCATCGCCCTACCGGATCAGGCCACGATGGAGGCGGATGTGATCGACCGCGTGGCCCGCGAGGACGCCGGCGAGGATGATTACGCGGCGATCTGGTATCAGGGCGATTACGTCAAGGAACTGATCGACGAGACCGACTATCCCAGCTTTGATGTCGAAGGTGCCTGCAAAGCCTTCAAGGAGTGGAAAGGCCACAAGAAGAAGGACATCATGGGCTTCCGCAATAACGCCTATAAATCCGTCATCACCGGCACCATGGCGCCCATGCACCACACGCCCTGGAAAGACGCGCTTGATGACAGTCTCGAAGTTTACCTCCAGAACTAACCTTCCCTGACTGAGGTGGGCGGCCCCGCGCTGCCCACTTTTTTCACATCCCGCGACGCCACACAGGTGCGACAGGACTTGATCTTGGGTGTCGCGCAGCGCATGCACAGGGCCATGTCACACCATTGCCCTCATCCCGATTTTCCCTGATGCCGATTGCCCTCGATAGTCTCGCGGCACTGGCCGCCCTGCCCTTTGACGAGGTCATCGACGTGCGCTCCCCCGCCGAATTCGCCGAGGATCACATTCCCGGAGCCATCAACCTGCCTGCACTCTCGAATGAGGAACGCGCCCGCGTGGGCACAATCTACGTGCAACAGGACCGATTTCTCGCCCGCAAGATTGGCGCGGCACTGGTGGCCCGAAACGCTGCTGCCCATCTTGAAGGCCCGCTTGCGGATCGTCACGGCGGCTGGCGTCCGCTCGTCTATTGCTGGCGCGGTGGCCAGCGCTCAGGCTCTTTCACCGTGATTTTGCAACAGATCGGCTGGAAGGCTGAGACCATTCAGGGCGGCTATCAGAGCTATCGCCGTCTGGTCGCCGGCGCCCTTTATGAAGAGGCTTTTCCCGCTCCTATCACGCTGATTGACGGCGGCACCGGCACCGGCAAGACCCATCTGCTCTCCCATCTCGCGGACCAAGGCGCGCAAGTGATCGATCTTGAACACCTGGCCGCCCATCGCGGCTCGGTCTTTGGCCCCGTCGCGGGCGGGCAACCCTCGCAAAAATCATTCGAGAGCGCGCTGGCCGCCCAAATGGCCCGGCTCGATCCCACGCGCCCGGTCTATATCGAGGCCGAGAGCACCCGCATCGGGCGGATCAACCTGCCACCCATGCTGACCAGCGCCATGCGTGTCGCACCTGTGATCCGGCTCGAGGTGCCCCTTGCCGCCCGCGTGTCCAACCTCTGCGCCGATTACACCGACCTCATCGCCGATCCCGACCGGCTCGACGCGATCCTCAGCCGGCTGGTGCAGTATCACGGCCACGCCCAAGTGGACCAGTGGCGCGCCCTCGCCGCCACAGGCGATTTTCCCACCCTCGTGGCGCAGTTGATCGAGACCCATTACGACCCGCGCTACATCCGCAAACCCCGCCCCGAAGGGATCACCCCCTTGGACTTGCCCGATTTGTCAGAGGCCACGCTGCAAGCGGCAGCACAGGATTTGATTCAGAGCGCGTAGGCTTGGGGTATTGCAAACATCGGCCCCAGTTCCCCGCGCGGAATCAAGGCGCGGCACGCTTTAAAGCACGTTGCTTCTGATCGGGTTCACATCGCCCCGGCCCCCGAGCCGGGGCCTCGACGCTGTTTTGGCGAGGTTCCGGGTCAAGCCCGGGTCGGGTGTGGTTTCGATTGAGCGCAACACGCCCTAACCTCGCCCTCACCCCCTCACCCTGATTCCCACCGGCCCTGCCACAACCCGCCCGATCACAGCCGCCACATGCCCCGCCGCGCGCAACCGCTCCACCAACTCGTCCGCCTCCTCGGCCCCAACCGCCGCCAGCATCCCCCCCGCCGTCTGCGGATCGTGCAACAACGCCACCCGTGCGCCCTGTCCGCCTTCAACCGGCGCCGCCGCCACATTCGCCGCCCAGATCGTCGAGCGCACCCCTGCCTCTGCAAGCGCCTCAGCGCCCGCGTAAACCGGCACCGCCGCCAGATCGACCTCCGCCCCAACACCCGACGCCCGGCACATGGCCATCAGATGCCCCGCCAGACCAAAGCCCGTTACATCCGTCATCGCATGGGCATCACCCAAAATCTCCGCCGCATCCCCCTGCGGCACCTGCAACGCCGCCAACAGCGCCGCAATATCGCGCCCATCGGCCTGTCCGCGCATCTCCGCCGCCAAGAGAACGCCCGACCCAATCGGCCGCGTCAGGATCAGCGCATCGCCAACCTGCGCCCCCGCCACCGTAATGGCCTCACGCTCCAAAATCCCGGTCACCGTAAAGCCGATGCTCGCCTCCGCGCCCATGGTGGAATGCCCGCCCACAATCTCGGCTCCGCCTGCACGCAGCGCCTCACCCGCCTGCGCCATGATCTCGGCCATGGTGCGCGCCTGCAACGCCTCGGCCATGCGCGGCAAGGTCACAGACACCAGCGCCACCTGCGGCTTGGCCCCCATCGCCCAGACATCGCCCAAGGCATGCAGCGCCGCAATCCGTGCCATCACCCCCAGATCCTCGGTAAATCCCCGCAGATGATCCGTGGTCAGCACCTGCTGCACACCGCCCACCCGGATCACCGCGGCATCATCCCCCGGTCCGGTCACTATATCCGCGCGCAGCGGCTGCCGCTCCTCGGCCAAAACCGCTGACAGCACCCCCGGCGCCACCTTGGCCCCGCACCCACCACAGAGCGGCTCTGGCCCCACACCGCCCAAGGCGCGCATACCCGGCATCTCCGCCGCCGCCATCGCAGGCAAATCGCCAAATTGAACCATGAACTTCCGGTCGATCCGATCCTTGAGCCGCCAGAGCAAGGGCCCGCCAAAAGCCATGCCCAGCTTCTCGGCCAAGGCCGACTTTTCGCCCAGCGAAATCAGCTTGAGATAATCGCGCTGCGGATGAAACGCCCGTGTCTTGCCCCCGCTCAACACTGCACGCAGATTGTCACGCAGCACAGGCGCGGCGCGCACCGCATAAACCCCGGCCTTTGGGCGCGGCGCATGGGTCAGATGCGCGCAATCCCCGGCGGCAAAAATCGCCTCTTGCCCCTCGACCCGCAAATCCGCCCCCACGCGCAAAAACCCGTCCTCCGTCACCGGCAATCCGGTCTCGGCCAGCCATCCATGCGCCCGCGCGCCCGCTGCCCCCGCGACAAACCCCGCCGCAATCTCGGTGCCATCCGCCAGAACCACACCCGCACCTTTGACTTGCGCCACCTCGACACCCGTCAGAATACGCACCCCCGCCGCCACACAGGCGCGGATCAGGCGCGGTCGGATCACCGGCGCGCACGGCGCAATCTCCCCTGCCCGCTCGATCAGCGTCACCTCCGCCTGCCCCGCAACGCCCCGCAGCCGATAGGCCATCGCCATCGCCAATTCGATCCCGGCAATCCCGCCGCCGATCACCGCCGCTTGCGGTGTGGCCCCTTGCGCCACCCGGTCGAGAAACGCTTCCCACGCCCCGGCAAAGGGGCCGAGCGGCTTGGCTGCAACGCCATGCTCAGAGAACCCCGGCACCCGTGGCATGCCCGAATGGATGCCCACATCGACCGAGGCCACATCATAACCAATTTCGCCCCGCCCCTCGACCGTCACCCGACCCGCGTCCGCATCAATCCCCGTGGCCGCGCCCACGATCAGCCGCGCGCCGGCAAACCGCGCCAGTCGCACCAGATCAATTTCCAATTCCTCGCGCCGGTAATGCCCCGCCACCAACCCCGGCAACATGCCCGTGTAGGGCGCCACCGGATTGGGGTCGATCACCGTCAACCGCGCCCCCGGCAGCGGGTCCATCCCCCACATCCGCAGCACCAGCGCATGCGCATGCCCGCCCCCGATCAGCACCAGATCACGGGTCAGGGGAACAGAGGCAGGCATCATCGGAAAACTCCTATTTCTGCGCTTGGGATAGGCCAAGCCGCCGCATAGGAAAAGCGGCGAATGCGCGCGGCTCAGCCGCCCTTGAGCCGCTTGAGCAGCACGACTTCGCTATCGGGGCGAATGGGCGTGAACCAACTGTCATTATAGACGCGCCCGTCAATCGACACCGACACGCCGCGCTCCAACTCCGCGCGCAGGCCGGGGAATTTCTCCCCCAGCCCATCAAGCAACGCGCGCAAGGTGTCGGCCTCGACCGCCACCTCGCGTTGGCCTTCCGCGCTCTCGGCCAGAGACCCCCAGAGCACGACCTTGACCATCAGCCCTTTGCCGCCTGAATCGCTGCCAACACACGCGGCGGCGACATCGGCAGGCGCGTCATCCGCACGCCCGCCGCCGCCGACACCGCATTGGCCACCGCCGCCAAGGGCGGCACAATCGGCGTTTCCCCGACCCCGCGCACCCCATAAGGATGCCCCGGATTGGGGATTTCCAAAATCACAGTATCGATCATCGGCAGGTCAGAGGCCACGGGAATCCGGTAATCAAGGAAGCCTGCGTTTTGCAGAATCCCATCCTCGCCATAGATGTATTCCTCGTTGAGCGCCCAGCCGATACCCTGCACCGCTCCGCCCTGAAACTGCCCTTCGACATAGGCCGGATGCACCGCGCGCCCCGCGTCCTGAAACACCGTGTAGCGCAGGATCTTGGTGGCCCCGGTATCGGGATCAACCTCGACATCCACCATATGCGTGCCAAAGCTGACACCTGCCCCTTCGGCGTTGACCTCATGGTGGCCCGCAATCGGCCCGCCCGTGTTGCTGGCAATCGCGGCGATTTCCTTGAGGGTCATCGGCGGGAACTTTCCCGCGTTGGGGCCAGCGGGGCGCGCGGCCCCGTCTTCCCATTCGACCGCCTCTTCGTCGATGCCCCAGATCATCGCGGCACGTTTGCACATCTCGCGCTTGGCGGCGCGCGCCGCCTCGATCGTGGCCAGACCCACCGCGAATGTCACGCGGCTGCCGTCTGTCACCTCGTTCTGGCCCAGCGAACCGGTGTCGGCAATAACCGTGCGCACCTGCTCATAGGGAATGCCCAGCTCTTCGGCGGCCATCATCGTCATCGACGCGCGCGAGCCGCCAATGTCGGGATTGCCCTCCGACACTGTCACCGTCCCGTCCGGCGTCACATTGAGGCTGACGCAGGTATCGCCGCCAAAGTTGAACCAGAACCCGCAGGCCACACCGCGCCCTTGGTTATCGCCCAAGGGCGCGGTCCAATGCGGATGCGTATGCGCCGCCTCCAACGTCGCCATCAGGCCAATGGCCGGATAGGTCGGACCGTAAGAGGCTTTCGTGCCCTCCTTCGCCCCGTTCATCAACCGCACCGCCAGCGGATCAAGGCCAAATCCCTTGGCCAATTCGTCAATCGCGCTCTCCACCGCAAAGGCCGCCATCGGCGCGCCCGGTGCGCGGTAGGCCGCCGCCTTGGGCCGGTTGCTCACCACATCCCAGCCGACAGATTTGACGTTCTCGAGATCATAGGGCGCAAAGGCTGACATCGACCCCATATCAACCGGCGAGCCCGGATAGGCCCCGCCCTGATAGCGCAACTCGGCAAAGGCCGCCGTGATCCGGCCCTCCTTGGTCATCCCGATCCTGACATCAATCGAGGAAGACGCCGTGGGCCCGGTGGCGCGCAGCACCTCGGACCGGCTCATCACCATCTTGACCGGGCGGCCAGACTTTTTGGCCAGCATGAGCGCCACCGGCTCAAGGAATACCACCGTCTTGCCGCCGAACCCGCCGCCGATTTCGCTGGCCGTGACCCGCAATTGCCCCTGCTCCATCCCAAGGATCGCGGCACAGACATTGCGCACCATGTAATGCCCTTGGGTGCAGACCCAGAGATCCCCCTGACCATCCGCGCTCATCGTCGCCAGACAGGCATGCGGCTCGATATAGCCCTGATGCGTGGCCCCGGTGCGATAGGTCCGCTCGACCACGCGGTCGGCCTTGGCCAACCCCGCCTCGATATCGCCATGCCCGAACTCGACCCGCGAGATCACGTTGCCGGAATAGCCCTCGGGCACCGTTTCCTGTTGCCAGCCCTCATGCAACACCGGCGCGCCGGGCTTCATGGCCTCGTCCACATCCGTCACATGCGGCAGAACCTCATATTCCACCTCGATCAGCTTCAGCGCCTTGCGCGCCACCGCCGCCGAATTGGCGGCAATCGCCGCAACCGCATGCCCATCATAGAGCGCCTTGTCGCCCGCCATGCAATTGTCGATCACATTGGCCACATGGTCCG
Source organism: Roseovarius sp. MBR-51 (assembly GCF_053628575.1). Lineage (NCBI taxonomy): Bacteria > Pseudomonadati > Pseudomonadota > Alphaproteobacteria > Rhodobacterales > Roseobacteraceae > Roseovarius > Roseovarius sp. MBR-51. Next base: position 40,422 of record NZ_JBRJGQ010000006.1, on the reverse strand, counting down.
GCACATCGCCGAAATCGGCGCGCGTGACCACCGCCTTGACGCCGGGCAGCGCCTCGGCCTTGGAGGTGTCGATCCGCAGGATGCGCGCATGGGCATGGGGGCTGCGCAGAACGCGCCCCGTCAGCATCCCCGGTGCCGCCATATCCGCCCCAAAGCGCGCGCGCCCCGTGACCTTGTCGATCCCGTCAGGCCGGTTGGGCCGCGTGCCCACAACCTTGAAATCCTTGATTTTCTTGGTGTCATCCAAAGCCATCACGACGCCCTCCGCATGTCCGCTGCCGTTTCCATCACGGCGCGGATGATCTTGTCATAGCCGGTGCAACGGCACAGATTGCCCGCCAGCCAATAGCGCACTTCTTCCTCAGACGGGTCCAGGTTGCGCTCGAGCAGCGATTTTGCCGCCACCAGAATCCCCGGCGTGCAGATGCCACATTGCAGCGCGGCCATCTCGATGAACTTCTGCTGGAGCGGATGCAGCACCTCGCCCGCCGCCATGCCCTCGATCGTGGTGATCTCGCGGCCCTCGGCCTCAGCCCCCAGCATCAGGCACGAACACAGCAGCCGCCCATCCACCGTCACCGAACAGGCGCCGCAATCACCAGTGCCGCAGCCCTCCTTGGTGCCCGTCAGGCCCAGTTCGTCGCGCAGCACATCCAAGAGCGTCGCCTCAGCCTCACACAGAAACTCGGTCTCATCGCCGTTGATCGTCGTCGTCACATGTATCCGGCTCATGCCTTTTCTCCTTTCGCGCGCGCCTCTGCGATCACCGCCGCGCGGCGCGCCAGAACGCCCGCCACATGGCGACGGAAATCGACCGTACCGCGCTTGTCATCAATCGGGGTGGCCGCCGCTGAACAGGCCGCCGCCAGATCGGCTAGCGCCGCCTCATTGAGCACCCGACCGATGATGGCCTCTGCCGCCGCATCCACCAACATCACCTTGGGGCCAACCGCCCCCAGCGACACCCGCGCCGCCGCAACCTTGCCCGCCTCATCCAAACTCAGCGCAATGCCACAGCCCACCACCGCAATATCCATCTCGGTGCGCGGAATGAACCGCAGATAGGCATCGCCCGACCGCGCGCCGCGCGCAGGCAAATACACCGACGCGATGAACTCACCCGCGTCCAGCGAGGTCTTGCCCGGCGACTTGGGAATATCAATCACCGCAACGTCGCGCGTGCCTTTGGGGCCAACCACCCGCACGACCGCCTCCGCCGCCACCATCGCCGGTACCGAATCCGCCGCAGGCGAGGCGTTGCAGAGATTGCCCGCCAATGTGGCCCGCCCCTGCACCTGCGTCGAGCCAATGAGCCCCGCCGCCTCGACCACACCCGGCCATGCCGCGACAAGCCCCGCATGCTCGCCCATCTCGGCACCCGAGACTGCAGCCCCTATCCGCCAACCGCCGGCCTCCGGCGTCACCGCCTTCATGCCTGCGATCCGCTTGATATCGACGATCACGTCCGGCTCGATCATCTCCGAGCGGAGCTTGACCAACAGATCCGTGCCTCCCGCCAACACATACGCGCCCTGCTCTGCGGCCAGTATCCGCACAGCGGCCTCTACATCCTGAGGTGCCTCATACCGCATTCCGGCTTTCCTTTCCTGTTGTTCGCCGATCAGATCCCAATCTGACTCAGTCCCATTTTCGCTGACTATCCCGCAACTCGGGCCAAGACGCAAACCGCTTGCCGACATTCAGCCGCTCTTGCGCGCCATTCCTGTGCGCCCCCTGTACCTGATGCCATAGGTTCGGACAGTTAATGTGCCAAAATCGCCGTAATCCTTTGACAAGCTCTTTGCTGCATACCTGGTCCACCGCCACTCAAAGGTCATAGATGTCCGACCCCGATCCGCGCCCCCGCCCCAAACTCGACAAAGCGCGTCACGCGCTCTTGTTCGAGCTGTTCCGTCAGCGCAGCATGGCGCAATACGTGGCGCAGAAAAGAACCGCATTGCCCGAAACTCAATCGGTCGACCTGCGCCTCTTTGCACAATCCGCCAGCCGCTCCATCGCGCCCGACGGTCCATCCCAGCCGCTGCTCTGAGCCACTAACCGCGAAATCCCGTGGCAATCACGAATTTTTCCGAACTGTCCGCGCGTGACGCGGGCGGCTTTACATTGGCCACCTTGTCAAACCGCTTTTTCAGCAGCGTCTGCAACTCGCCCTCGGCCCCACCTGCCAGAACCTTGGACACAAAGGTGCCGCCGACCTCCAGCACGTCAAACGCCAGATAGGCCGCCGCCTCGCAAAGCGCGATGATGCGCAAATGGTCTGTTTGCTTGTGACCAGAGCTTGAGGCCGCCATATCCGACATCACCACATCAGCCTTGCCACCCAGCCAGTCCTTGATCTGCTGGTCTGCATCGTCGGCCATGAAATCAAGCTGATGAATCTCGCACCCGATGATTGGCTCCACCTCTTGCAGATCGACTCCCACGATCCGGCCAATCGCCTTGCCTTTCTTCTCGCCGAGGGCGTTGACACGCGGCACCGCCACCTGACACCAGCCCCCCGGCGCACAGCCCAGATCAAGCACCCGCGCGCCGGGCACAAGAAACCGGAACTTGTCATCCAATTCCATGATCTTGAACGCCGCACGGCCGCGATATCCCTCGATCTGCGCCCGCTTGACATAGGGATCGTTCAACTGCCGCTGCAACCAACGCGTCGAGGACGACGTGCGCCCGCGCGCCGTCTTGACCTTGACCGTCAGATCGCGTTGCCCGCGCCCCGAGGTGTTTTTGCCATCCGGTGTCTTGGCCATCTATTCCGTCTCACACGTTTTCAATTGTAAGTCCTTCATGGACGATCTCAATCGATTCAATCGCCGCCTCATTGCCCTCGGCCTTCAGATCGGTGCCCGTTACCTTCACCGGAAAGGCGTTCTTGACCCGCCAGATCATTGTCGGCGCGCCGCTTTCGTCCAGCAAGGCGATCGTCAGATCTTTGCGCGTGATCACGTTCATCTTGATCTCGGCAAACCACTCAAAGATTGCGTTTTCCTTGGCACATACCCCCTTTTTCAGGGTGATATTGCTCGATTTCAGCAGTCCCGGCAGTTTCACCCGCGAAAACTCGGGGGAATTGCCCGCGCGATATTCCATCAGTTGGGCTTCCACATCCAGCCCCGAAACCTCTTGAAACAACATGTCCGCGTTGTCCCATGTCACGCTGAAATAGAACTTCGGCAGGGGCCAGATATTTTGCGATTGCGCCGGTCCTTTATCCGCCATCATGCCTCTCCGTCCGTCAATACGCCATCCGCCGCCATCTGCGCATAGAGCATGCCTTCGCGCAGGCCCCGGTCCGCCACGCTCAGCCGATCCGTCGGCCAGCACCTGAGCAACGCCTGCAAGATCGCCGCCCCCGACATGATCAGCGCCTGCCGGTCCTGACCTATGCGCGGATCACGTCTGCGCCCCGCCGGGCCAAGCGTCAGATACGACCGGATCACCCGATCAATCTCGTCACTTGTCATGGTCAGCCCGTCCACCTTGTTGCGATCATAGCGCCGCAGGTTCAAATGGCTGGCCGCCACCGTTGTCACCGTCCCCGAGGTGCCCACGATCTGAAACCCCTCGCGCGACTGTTCATCCTTGTAGGGCGCGAATTCGGCAAGGTTCTCCTCAAAGAACCAGCTCATCAACGCAAACCGCGCCGCGTCATCCTCGACATCACGGAACTGATCGCGCAGCGTCGCCACACCCAAGGGCACGCTGATCCAATCCACCACCTTGGCCGCAGGCAGACCGACCGGGCTGGAATGAAACCCCATATGCATCCGCATGATGGCACGCCGCCGCTCGGAATGCGGCACGGCCGTCAGATCAATCCACACCAACTCCGTGGACCCGCCGCCGATATCCACCACCAAGAGCTGATCCGTGCGCAGACTGACCAGCGGCGCACAAGACACCACAGCCAATTGTGCCTCTTCCTGAGGCGCGATTATATCGAGCTTGAGGCCGGTCTCGCGCTCGACCCGCGCCATGAAGTCCGCGCCATTGCTTGCGCGCCGACAGGCTTCGGTCGCGACCAGCCGCATGCGCGTCACCCGGTGTCGCTTGAGCTTCTGCTTGCAGACGCGCAGGGCCTGAATAGTCCGATAAATCGAGGCCCGCGACAAACGGCCAGAGCTTTCCAAACCGGCACCCAGCTGCACTGATTTCGAGAAACTGTCCACGACTTTAAACTGATGGCCCTCGGGTTGGGCAATCAGCATCCGGCAACTGTTTGTTCCCAGATCAAGCGCCGCATAGAGCGGCCCCTGATCCAGATGGGTCAGTGCGGGGCTCTCAACCGGTATCGGGACCGCGCCCGCACTTTCGGGACGCTTGGGCGTCATAGCAACACGCCCTCCATTTCAAGTTACCTCCAAACTAGTCCGAAGCGGGCGCGCACGCAAGCGTTGCGACGGGTCATAACGATGATGAGTATTTTTCGCATCCCGCCTAATGGCTCGCCGCGCCGCGCGCCGCTAAGGTGACCACGTCGCATGACGCTCCCGTTCTGTCGAAATCGGACCCTGCGCATCGCCCGGCCTGCATTAGGTAGGGACCACGAAGGAAAAAGGAATCAACCATGGTCGACGTCACCATCGTCTACTGGCGGGACATCCCCGCTCAGGTCATCGTCGGCAAGGGCCGCCGCGGCAGCAAGGTTCAGCTGCCTGAGCGCTTCGAGCAGGCCATCGACCGCGCGGCGATGAAATGCGGCGCCGCTGGCACCGACGCCTACCTCGCGGAATGGCGCAAGGCTGATTCCTATCCTGTGGAAGGCGAACCCGACGCCGTCGCCCAATCCGAGGCGGCCCGGATCGACGCAGAGTTTGATCAGGAGCGCATCAAGGCCCTGATCGCGAATGATGGCTGGGCGTGAATGCGCTCTGGATCTCTATGGGAGGCCGCGATGGCACTTTTCAACTTCAAGAAGCGTGAGAAATTCACCCCCGCCAATGGCCAACTCGAGGCCTTCTTGCAGGGCTATTCGATCGAGGTGATGCCCCGCACCGCCGAAAAGATCGAGAATTTCCGTGACCTGCTGCCCACCGGAACCCGCGTCTACATCGCCCATATCGAGGGCACCCCGATCGAGGATATGGTCGCCACCGCCGCGCGTCTGTCCCGTGACGGCTATCCCGTGATGCCCCACTTCCCGGCCCGCATCATCAAGGACCGCGCCACCCTGGCCGACTGGATCGCCCGCTACCAAGGCGAGGCTGGCGTCGATCAGGCCCTTCTCCTCGCCGGTGGCGTCACCACCCCGCATGGCGATTTCGACAGCTCCATCCAACTGATGCAATCCGGTGAATTCGACCGCGCCGGCTTCAAACGCCTGCATGTCGCAGGCCACCCCGAAGGCAACCGTGACATCGACCCCGATGGCAGCATGAAAAACGTCGAGGACGCGCTGCGCTGGAAACAGAAATTCTCTGAAACCACCGATGCGAAAATGGCCCTCGCCACCCAATTCGCCTTCGAGGCCAAGCCGATCATCCAATGGGCCGACACTCTCAAGGCAGCAGGCATCGACCTGCCGATCCACATCGGTATCGCCGGCCCCGCCAAGCTCCAGACCCTGATCAAATTCGCCATCGCCTGCGGTGTCGGCCCTTCGCTCAAGGTTCTGCAGAAACGCGCCATGGATGTCTCGAAACTCCTGCTGCCCTATGAGCCGAACGAGGTTCTGACCGAACTGGCCGCCCACAAGGCCGCCAACCCCGAATTCAACATCGAGCATGTGCATTTCTTCCCGCTCGGCGGGATCAAGAGCAATGCCGAATGGGCCATCGCCAATGGCGGTGCCGCCGCCACCCCTGCCAACGCATCCTAAAGGACCAACCATGACCCGCACCATCGTCGAGAGCAAAACCAAAACCGCCGTCATCGGCTTTGACGAGCCGTTCTGCGTCATTGGCGAACGCATCAACCCCACAGGCCGCAAAAAGCTCGCAGCCGAGCTTGAGGCGGGCGATTTCTCGACCGTGGAATCCGATGCGCTGGCACAGGCCGCCGCTGGTGCCACCGTGCTCGATATCAACGCGGGCGTGGTCTACAACTCCAACCCCAATCCGAACGAGACCGAACCGCCCCTGATGACCAAGATGATCCAGTTGGTTCAGGGCCTCGTCGACCTGCCGCTCTGCATCGACAGCTCGGTGCCCGCCGCGCTTGAGGCCGGCCTCAGGGCCGCTGAAGGCCGCCCGCTGCTCAACTCGGTGACGGGTGAGGAAGACCGCCTCGAATACGTCCTGCCGCTGGTCAAGAAATACAACGTGCCGGTCGTGGCCATCTCCAACGACGACACCGGCATTTCCGAAGACCCAGACGTGCGCTTTGCCGTCGCCAAGAAAATCGTCGAGCGTGCCGCCGATTTCGGCATCCCCGCGCATGACATCGTGGTCGATCCGCTCGTCATGCCGGTGGGCGCGATGGGCACTGCCGGTCGTCAGGTCTTCACCCTCGTGCGCCGCCTGCGCGAAGAGCTGGGCGTTAACACCACTTGCGGTGCGTCCAACATCTCCTTTGGCCTGCCCAACCGCCACGGCATCAACAATGCCTTTCTGCCCATGGCGATGCAGGCGGGCATGACCTCCGCCATCATGAACCCGATCGCGCTGCCGGTGAAACAGGCCGAGATCGAGGCGAAAAGGGCCGAAGTCGCCGCCTCCGGCCTCATCCTGCCTGACGATATGGACGACGAGACCTTCTGCCAACTCTTTGGCCTAGGCTCGATGAAGGCCCGTCCGGGCAAGGAAATGGAAGCGATCATGGCCGCCAACTTCCTGATGAACGCCGACCCGCATGGCGGCAACTGGATCAAGTTCAACAAAGCTCCGCCCAAACCCGGCGACGAGGTCCGCACCGGCGGCCGCGCAGGCTCCCGCAGCCGCCGCCGGGGGTAACCTCCCGCCCCCTTTCGCGCGGACTCAAGGGCGAAGCCCGCCGCGCAGCGGTCATGCCAAAGGCATGCCTCCGGCATGACCCGCCCCGTCGCACCATAGGTGCGCCGCTTCTAGTCGGCACGCCTCTGGCGTGACGGGCGGGCCCAGAGCGGGTATTGACAGCAAGCTATGGTGCCGCGTTGCAGCTTTCGCATTTCTGCCTTTCGTTAACGTTGCAGCATTTCCGATCAGGTATTGCCTGCGAGTTGAAAGAAAGATTTTCCAAAGATGGTCAGCCTGTTTATGCGCGCAGGGTTACTGGGTCTTTGCCATTTCTTTCAAACGATAGCCGACCCCCGGTTCGTTCTGTATCATGGTCGGGCTTGCTGGATCGTCTTCGAGTTTCTTGCGCAGGGATCGCACGGTCACACGCAGGTATTCAACATGTTCCGTATGCGCGGGACCCCAGACTTCTCGCAGCAGATGGGTGTGGGTCAGCACCTTCCCCGCATGGCTGGCAAGGGCGGCGAGCAGCGTGAATTCTTTTGGGGTCAGTTTTACCTCAGTCTCGTGTTTCCAGACCTCATGTGCATCAAAGTCAATCCTGATAGCTCCAGCGGTTAGTTGGCGTTGAACGCCACGCTGCTGGTCAGCGCGTCGCAGGCAGGACCGGATGCGCGCCATCAGTTCCTCGCTGTCGAAGGGTTTGGTGACGTAATCGTCCGCGCCAAGGTCGAGGGCGGCGACCTTTTCGCTTGATGCCTCGCGCGCGGTCAGCACGATGATCGGCACGGCCTTTTCCCGAAATGCACCGATCAGCTCCAGCCCGTCACGGTCTGGCAGACCGAGATCCAGCAGCACAAGCTGGGGGGGTGATGCTTTCAGCACAGCCAAAGCCGCCGCCGCGCTCTCTGCCTCGATGGTGCCAAAGCCACTGCGCTGGATTGCCACCGACAGCAGCCGACGGATGGGCATTTCATCATCGACGATCAGAATCTGGGCCATCACGTAATATCCTCCAACGCCAGATGCACGACAGCCTCGTGCGGCATGCGGATCGTGAAGCGTGACCCGCCTTTCTGGCGGCGGGCGGCTTCGACGGTAAAGCCCATGGCCTCGGCGAAACCCTTGACGATGGCAAGGCCCAACCCCGAACCGCCGGTCCGGTCCGATGTTTCCCCACGCGCGAAACGGTCAAAGATGCGCTGTTCGCTGCCCGCTGGAATGCCCGGCCCACTGTCCAGCACGTCGATCACCGGACCACGGCGGCCGAGCCGGGCGATGATTTCGATCGGCTGATCTGGGGACGAGTATTTTGCCGCGTTATCGACGAGGTTCAGCAATGCATGGTTAAGCAGAACGGCATCCGCCCGCACCAATGGCAGGTCCGGATCAATCGTTGTTTTCACTTCGCGATCAGCCAATGTCCTCGAGAGATCGCTTGTGACCGATGCGATGACATCGGTCAGGTCGATGGGGCCGATATCCGGTGTGACAGCGCCTTCCTCGATGCGGGTGAGGTCCAACAGGTCCGACAGGAACCGGTTCAGTCGTCGTGCTTCGCTGCGGACGGTTTCGACAAGCTCGGCCTCGGCCCCTGTCGCGGAAATCGCTTCAGCAGCAGCAGTCACGGCGGTCAGCGGCGTGCGCAGATCATGGCTGAGCGAAGCAAGGAGCGCCGCGCGCAGACTGTCACGCTGGCGCACCACCTCCATGTCGCGCATGTCGGATTCGAGTTTGAGCCTCTCGTGCGCCAGCGCGGATTGGTCGATCAGGCTTTCGGCCAATGCAGCGCGTTCGGAGGGGATCGGGTCGCGCCCCGAAGGCCCGCGAAACCCCAGCACCGCCAAGGTGCCAAGCGATGTTTTCAGCGGCCGGAATTGCCAGGCACTTGCGGTCAACGTGTCGGTGCCAAAGCCCGCTGCCTCGCCGTTCTGCATCACCCATTCGGCGGCAGCGATGTCGGTTGGTGTCAGGTCGGGTTTGGTGGCACCGAAGGCTGTGACCGCCACGTTGTCGCCCGCACCGTGCAGCACAATGGTCTGAACCGCGAGCAAGGACCGCAATTCATCGCGGATCAACTGGGCGGTCTCCTCGGTATTGTTCGCGGCACCAAGACGCGTTGCAAACCGGGCGAGGGCTGCATTCTCGCGGGCGCTGCGCATGGCGAGGGCCGCAGCCGATCGCGCCCGCGCCGCAAGTTGGCCGGTGATGATTGCCACGACCACCAGCGATATAGCTGTGATGATATTGGCAGGACCATAGATGATGAAGGTGTAGAACGGTGGCAGAAAAAAGAAGTTATAGGCGATCCCCGCGGTGATCGCCGCCACCAGCCCGGCCCGAAAACCGTAAAGACTGGCGCTGAAGATCACCGGAAGCAAGTAGAGCAGATCAATCGGTCCGCGTCCTATCCAGCCTTGTGCGAAAAACAGGATCAGCGTCATTGCAGCGACAGACCCGAAACCGACAGTGTCGCCCCTTAAGGTACCGCGTGGCAACCAGCGCCGCAAGTCGCGAGGCCGGGGGGATTCGTCGAACGGGATGACATGGATTGCGACACCCGTCGTCTTGTCGAGGATGTCCTGCACAACCCTGTCGCGCCCGCTCCACCAACCGCCGCGCCCCCGCGATTTCCCCAACACAAGCTGCGTGGCGCGCAGTTCCTTGCATTGCGCCAACATTGCTTCTTGCACAGACGTTGCGGGCAACGATTGCAACGTGCCCCCGAGTGATGCTGCCAGCGACAGATTACGCGCAAGCTGGGTTTTCTCGGCGTCACTGAAGCGTTCCGCTGCGGGCGTTTCGACGTAGAGCGCGACCATCGGGGCTTTCAGCGCATCGGCGAGCCTTTTCCCGGCGCGCACAACCTGTTCACCGCCCGCCGCCTCGGAAATGGCGACCAGAATACGCTGACCGCCGGTATAGCCCACATCCTTGCCGGTGACACTTTGGTGTTCCTGAATGCGGGCATCGACATAGTGCGCGGCATGGCGCAAAGCCAGTTCGCGCAGAGCCAACAGATTGCCTTTGGAAAAGAAGTGATCCAGCGCATGGCGCGCCTGATCGGGGACATAAGTCTTGCCCGCTTCGAGCCGGTTGATCAGGTCCTCGGGCGGCAGGTCGATCAGTTCGATCTCGGCGTTCTCGAACACCTTGTCCGGCACGGTTTCGCGCACGCGGACATGGGTGAAACTGCCCACGACATCATTCAGGCTTTCGACATGCTGAATGTTCACAGTGGTCATCACGTCGATGCCGGCAGCCAGCAATTCCTCGATATCCTGCCAGCGTTTGGGGTGGCGGCTGCCGGGGGCGTTGGTATGGGCCAATTCATCCACCAACACGATCTGGGGATCTCGTTCCAGCACGGCATCGAGATCCATCTCGGTCAGTAACTGACCTCGATAAGAAATCTCCTTTCGTGGGATGATCGACAGGGGGGCGACCAATGCCTCGGTTTCCTTGCGACCATGCGTTTCAACGACGCCGATCACAACATCGGCGCCGCCTTCCAGTTTTTCGGCACCCTCGAGTAGCATTTCATAGGTTTTCCCGACGCCGGGGGCGGCGCCGAGAAAGATCTTGAGCATGCCACGCCCTTCACGAGCCGCTTCGCGCAGCAAGGCATCGGGTGAAGGGCGGGCATCTTCGGTCATGGCGAAACGCTACTCCGTTTCCGCAATGCGGGGCAATTCCGCATCGAGCGCGAGGTTCAGTTCCAGCACGTTGACGATCAAATCCGTCGTGAGCACCCCACCGGGGGACGCGGCCATCCGGTTGACGACGGCGCGCACGGCTTGTGGTTCGATACCACGCGCCGTCGCCACACGCTCGGCCTGAAACAACGCCCCAGCGCGCGAGATATGCGGATCAAGCCCCGCGCCAGAGGCGGTCACCAGATCTGCGGGGATCGGATTTGTCTCACTGACTCCGCCATGCGCGGCGATCAGGTTGGCCGCACGGTCCGCCAACACCGGGTTGGCGGGCGACAGGTTCGACCCGCCTGCAGCAGCGGCGTCATAATCCACCGCCGAGGGGCGAGGCCAGATATATTCCGGCGCGGTGAACCCCTGCGCGATAAGGCGACTGCCGATGATTGTGCCGTCGCTGTCGGTAATCAGCGACCCGTTGGCGGTCGTCGGGGTGATTGCCTGCGCAAAGCCGAGGATGACCGCGGTATAGCCAGCGACACAGATCGCCATCGTGGCGACGGTGACCCGCAGGCCAGAAAGAATGTTGGACATTTGGATATCTCCTTTCAGTGCCGGTCAAGGCAACGAGAAATGTTCGGCCAGCGGCCCGAGGGCGGCAGCAGGCAGGAAGGTCAGCGCGCCAAATATGACGATGGTCAAGCCCAGCATGGTGCCGAAGGTTGCATCCTCGACCCCGAGCGTGCCCGCACTTTCCGCGGCACGGCGCTTGGTCATCAGGCTGCCAACGATCGCAAGCGGCAGGATGATCGGCAGGAAGCGACCCAACAGCATCACGACGCCTGTGGCGATGTTCCAGGCCCAGGTGCCGTCGCCCAACCCCTCGAACCCCGAGCCGTTATTGGCCGCCGCCGAGGTGAACTCGTAGAGGATCTCCGAGAAACCATGCGCGCCCATATCCTGAACCGTGGATTGGCCTAGCGAGGTTGCGGCAAAGAGTGCCGTGCCGCCTAGGATCAGGAAGGTATGGAAAAACAGCGCCAGAACCGCAAGCCGCACCTCCTTGGCCTCAATCCTGTGACCCAGATATTCCGGCGTACGCCCCACCATCATCCCCGCGACAAAGACCGCGACGATGATATAGAGAAACATGTTGATCATCCCCACGCCGACGCCGCCAAAGGTCGCGTTGAGCCACATGCCCGCCATCGGCATCAGGCCGGTCAGCGGGTTGAGGCTGTCATGCATCGCCCCCACCGACCCATTCGAGGTGGACGTGGTCAGCACTGCCCAAAGCGGCCCGCCAGTGGCCCCAAAACGCAGTTCCTTGCCTTCGAGATTGCCGGTATCCGAGGCGACGGGCAGTTCGGCAAAGGCCGGAGTCGGCGCGGACTCGAAAGCGACCGAACCAGTGATCTTGACCAGAATGAACAGCGCCATCACCGCAAAGATGACAACCGCGTGTTTCATCCGGCCAAGGATACCGCCAAACATCCACACACAGGCCATCGGGATCAGCATGATCGCAATCATCGCCAACCCATTGGTCCAGAAGGTCGGGTTTTCCAGTGGATGCGTGGCGTTGGGGCCAAAGAAGCCGCCGCCATTGGTGCCAAGCTGCTTGATGGTCAGAAAGGCCGCGACCGGCCCGCGCGCGATGGTCTGCGTGACACCTTCCACCGTGGTGGCCACCGCCGAGCCTTGCAGCGTCATCGGCATCCCGCCCAGCACCATCAGCATGGCGACGATCAGCGCCACGGGCAGCAGCACAAGAAAGCTCGCGCGTTGCACATCAACCAGAAAGTTGCCAAGCATCGCGCGGCCCGCAATGCCACGAGCCAGTGCCGCCAACGCCGCAATCCCCGTCGCAGCCGAGACGAATTGCAGCCACATCAGACCCGCCAGCTGGCTGAGATAGCTCATCGAGGCTTCGCCCGAATAATGCTGCAGGTTGGTGTTTGTCGTAAACGACGCGGCGGTATTGAACACCAACGTCGGATCGTGCGGCCCCATCCCGTCAGGGTTCAGCGGCAGGTGCTGCTGCAACGCAAGGATCACGAAGGTGACGGTGAACATGATGGCGTTGAAGACCAGCATGGTCACAAGGTAGCTTTTCCATCCCTGTTCCTCTGCTGTGCCACCGATGCGGGTGAACAGGCGGCTCGCGCCGCTCATCTGCCCTGCATCAGGGTCCATCGCTCGTTTCATGTAAATCCCAAGCGGCAGCGACAATAGTGCCGTGCCCCCAATGACAAGAGCTATGATCAACACATGGTCCATGGTGTCAGTCCTTGAAAATCCGGGTCACGACGCCGATCAAAGCGGCAAAGATCGCGATCCCGAGTGCATAGGTGAGAAAGATCATCAGGAGTTTCCTTTACGCAAGGCCAAGGCCGGAGACCGCCACGTCGATCAGCTTGATGCCGACGAAAGGAACGATCAGACCGCCGAGGCCGTAGATGGCAAGATTGCGGACAAGCTGGCGTGACGCGCTTTGCGGGCGGTAGGTGACACCGCGCAAGGCCAATGGCACCAGCAAGGGGATGATCAGCGCGTTGAAGATGATCGCTGAGAGGATGGCGCTTTGCGGGCTGGACAACCCCATGACGTTCAGCGCCTCCAACCCTGGGTAGAGCGCCACAAAGATCGCCGGAAGGATGGCGAAATACTTGGCCACATCGTTCGAGATCGAGAACGTGGTCAGCGCACCGCGCGTCATCAGCAATTGCTTGCCGATGCCCACGACCTCGATCAGCTTGGTCGGGTTGTTGTCGAGATCGACCATGTTGCCCGCCTCACGCGCCGCCTGAGTGCCGGTATTCATCGCTACACCGACATCCGCCTGTGCGAGGGCTGGCGCGTCGTTGGTGCCGTCGCCGCACATGGCGACCAGCTTGCCCTCGCTCTGTTCCTTGCGGATCAGGGCCAGCTTGTCCTCGGGCGTGGCCTCGGCGAGGAAGTCATCCACACCTGACTCCGCTGCGATCGCCGCGGCCGTCAGAGGGTTGTCCCCGGTGATCATCACGGTGCGGATGCCCATCCGGCGCAATTCGGCAAAGCGTTCCTTGATGCCTGCCTTGACGATGTCCGACAGGTTGATCGCCCCCAAAAGACGGGTGCCATCCGCCACGGCCAGAGGCGTGCCGCCCGCCCGTGCGATCCGTTCGGTCAGGCTGCGCATCTGCCGGACGGCGCCTTGGTCGAAATCATGCAGCTTGAGGATTGCGTCGACAGCACCCTTTCGGATTTGGCGCTCACCGATGTCGATGCCGCTCACGCGCGTCTGCGCGGTGAACGACACGATCTCTGCTTCTTTCGGAGCGGCGTCGCCTTTGCCTGCCAGTTCGATGATGGACCGACCCTCGGGCGTTTCATCCCCCAGCGACGACAGCCGCGCCGCCTCGACCAGTTCGCGCTCCGGCACGCCGGACAGCGGCAGAAACTCCGTTGCCTGCCGGTCGCCCAGCGTGATGGTGCCGGTCTTGTCCAGCAACAGCGTGTCGATGTCTCCAGCCGCCTCGACCGCGCGGCCCGACTTGGCCAGAACGTTAAAGCGGATCAACCGGTCCATGCCCGCGATACCGATGGCGGACAGCAGAGCCGAGATGGTTGTCGGGATCAGCGCTACGAAAAGGGCTACGAGGATCGGCACCGGAATGGCCCCTCCCGCATAGGCGGCAAAGGCGGGCAAGGTGCCGACCGCGATGAGAAAAATGAGCGTGAGACCCGTCAGCAGCACGGTCAAAGCTATTTCGTTCGGGGTCTTGGCGCGGCTTGCGCCTTCGACAAGGCTGATCATGCGGTCAAGGAAACCTTCGCCCGGCTCGACAGTGATGCGCACCTTGATCCAGTCGGAAATCACCCGTGTGCCCGCCGTGACCGCGGACCTGTCGCCGCCCGCTTCGCGGATGACAGGCGCAGACTCCCCGGTGATCGCCGCCTCGTTGACCGAGGCCACGCCTTCGATCACCTCACCGTCCGCCGGGATCTGATCGCCGGTCTCGACCAGCACGATGTCACCCGCGCGCAGCTCGCTGGCGGATACGAGCTTGTGGCTGTCGCCCTTGAGACGCTTACCTTTCAGTTCCGCCTTGGTCGACCGCAACGAGGCCGCCTGCGCCTTGCCGCGCCCCTCTGCCAATGCTTCGGCAAAGTTGCCGAACAGCACGGTCAGCCAAAGCCAGAACACGATCTGCGCCTCAAAGACGATATCACCTCCGACTACGATGTTGCGGATCAGCAGAACCGTCGCCAAAAGCGCCACGGTCGCAGTGGTGAACATGACCGGATTGCGCACAAGCTGGCGCGGATCCAACTTGACAAAGCTTTCACGCATCGCAGGCACGACAAGGCCCGCAGAAAAGATCGACGTATTTTGTTGATGTGCCATTTTGCGCGCCTTCAATACTTTTCAGGCCGCAAAAGCACGGCCAGCAAATAGACAAGAAGCGCCACAGCAGTGATGCCGCCCAGCACGAGATCGAAGCCCATGTATCAGTCCTCCAGATACCATCAGAGACCTGATAGATGCGACAGATGGTCATAAGATCGCCATGTGAAGTTGGATGGGCGCGCGTAAGAAAGTAATAAAAATACAATTTTTACAGTTATTTAGGAGGTGGTTTTGATGCCTGTAATGCTTTTAGATCGAATATGACGACGTGACCAAGAACCCCTGAGCTATGAACCATTTGGATCTGCGATAGCTGACAACGTTGGAATAACGTAACCCCTCATTCGCCGTGGTAGTCTGGGTGATGCGCCGCAGAAACAGTATAATGTCGGTCATGAAGCGACTGGCCTACGCAAAACTGGTCAAACTGTCGTTTTCAGCTACGGCAGCTTTCATAAATATAAAGGATTTTGATCGGCGACGCAGCGAAGGTCAGCAATCCACCAGTAATGATGAATGATTGGAGCCATTTTCATTGGCTCCAAGCAAGGAGGCGTAGGTCCGAACGCTCTTACGTTTCATAGTCATGCCTATGTACTCCTTGAGTGACTAAAAACAGTCGTAGATGTGGTATCTATGTCAATACCATCATAGCCCCTACCATAGTGTATCCCGAGACGAAGCTTTGACCCCTATGCCGTTTTGATCTTTGGGACATGTCCAAACCTGAATTTATAGGCTTGCCCCAAAACCCTTTCAGCCATTGTCTTGTTAGATTGCCGGACGATCAAGCTGTCATGGATGGGCAGAGACGTGATGTCGTACAATTCATGAAGCTCCAGCATGGCTGAAAGAAAGCACTCAGACTCCTCGAATTGAAGATTTGCCCAATCGAGCTTGTCTTTCTTTAGTTTCTTTAGGATTGGGTGCTTCCTCAATACTGCCGCAACCACATCTTTGAGCTTGTAGTCGTAATTTGGCAGGTGCCCATGCTGCTCCTTGTATGTGGCGTTGAAATGCGTTGGCCATCTTTCCGGCACCTTGCCTGCACCGATCATCGACACAACGACTTGCTTGATCCCCTCACGGGGATAGTCAGCTATCCGACGACGAAAATAGAACAGATCACTGCCCTTTTTCCGAGAAACGTATTTTGCCATGAGCACAAATGCTCCGACTTATAGGACGCCTACAGGCATCTGAGATACCTTCTGTGTCACCTTGAGGCAACCAGAAATACCATAAGTAATTGATATTCAATGAAACTTTTCAGATTTATGGTGCCCCCACACGGACTCGAACCGCGGACCTACTGATTACAAATCAGTTTGCATACGATCTTCAAGCCTCAGAATTAACAACGGTTTACAAATTGAAAGAGTTTAAAAACTTGATTTAAAATGCTATTTATCTCAGGTAAACTGACAGTGAGCGACAGTTGCTGACACTCGGTACCGTTTCAATCAGTGACAAATTAGATGACAAATTGCGACGTAAGCATCAAGGGGATATGACCGTGATTAAATTGACAGATGGTAAGAGCGGCACGATTGCCAAGGCTGAGGCACCCGCAAAAAGGCAGCGTTTTATCTGGGATGATCACCGGACCGCACCGCGCGGCTTTGCTTTGCGGATCACGGCAGCAGGGGGCAAGGCGTTCGTGCTACATTACGCGACGGACGGAAAGCAGCGCCGCAAGACAATAGGCGACTGGCCAACATGGAGCCTTGAAGCCGCGAGGACCGAGGCCCGCGACCTGGTGCAGCGGATCGACCGGGGCGACGATCCGCTAGAGACCAAGAGACGCCGAAAGGTCGAGCCGACAATGACAGAACTTGCCAGGGAATGGCTCGAAAGGCAGACCGGCCTAAAAAGCATCGGCACAATTCGCGGGCTGGTGAATAACGATATCGTGCCGACGCTTGGCGATCTGAAGGTTACGGACGTCCGCCGTCGCGACGTGATCGACATGGTCGAGGCCAAGGCTGAGAAGGCACCGCGTAGCGCGGCGCAACTTTTGGTCTACACGCGCAAGATATTGTCCTATGCCGCAGATCGCGAAATTATCCCCGCGAGCCCGGTGGCTGATCTGAAACCTACTTCGATAAACGTAAAGGGGCAGCGCAACCCGTTGAAAGCCAAGCCGCGCGCCCGCGTGCTGGATCACGACGAAATCCGCACATTCTGGAACAATGCCGAGACAAGCGATCTGCACCGGCTTACCGCGCTTTGCCTCAAGCTGGTGCTGGTCACGGGGCAGAGACCGGGCGAGGTCGCCGGGATGCGCGAGGATGAAATATCAGGCCGTTGGTGGACTATACCGGCAAGCCGAAGGGGCAAGACGGAGACGGAGCAAGCCGTTTACCTCACCGACACCGCCTTGCAGATCGTCGCGGACGCCAAGGCCGAACTGGATCGCTTGCATAAGCGCAGAAAAGAGCCTCAGAGTGGCTTTATATTCGAGGTAAAGCAGGGTGCACCAGTAACCACTTCAGCACTATCGCGGGCGGTCTCACGGGAAGGTAAATCCCTGGGCGACAGGGGCGATAAGGACGGGCGCGGGCGGTGGCGTCCACATGACTTGCGACGCACCATGCGCACGGAATTGAGCGCCTGCAAGGTGAGGCCGGATATAGCCGAGATCGTCACCGGGCATGTGATTCCGGGCATTAGGGGAGTTTATGATAGGCACGACTTCAAGGATGAGCGACAAGCCGCGCTAGAAGCATGGGACGTTCGCCTGTCTCGGATCGTCGCGGGAAATAGTCCCGACGCGGCGCAGGCCAACAACGTGCTGAGGCTCGAGGTGGCAACGTGACATGTCGCAAAATTAGGACTATCCTCGGTGGTCGATTTGTCTTGTCAACCGATCTGCAACAAGAACCCTTGACGAGCGATAACCATCTTTTCCGGTTGAGCGAACTAAGATGTATATCGAACATCAGGCGTGACGCACAGCAAGCATCCTGCGCGGGCCGCGGTCAATCGATCGGAGAACTCGCACCTGCCATTTCGACGAAAGGAACGCGCGATGCCGCGTTTTTGGCATATTCGAAGGTTGCACAGATTCACCCCCATGTATGTCTTATTATACAACACATTCAATTGAGAAAGATGTGTCACAGGACAATCCGATTTTAAGCTCTACTAGGCCGCCGCTCTGGCCGAGTGGCGAGGTCTTTGTGTGGTTTAAAGTAAAGCGTTACTGCCATTGTAAAGACTGGTACAAATTGGTCTGACAACATGATCTGTTGGGGTCTTTTGTGCTCTCGGCCACAAGACGAACAAGTCACGTCTTTCCGCCAGCTTCGCGTATTCGTATTGGCGAGGAGTATGCTTCACTCATATTATCAATCAGATAATGAATTAGAGCCTCTCGAACTTGAACAGTTTTACTGCCATATTTGTCGAGGCCGAAATCAAGACAAACGCCAATTCGAGCGTTTTCTTCACTAGTCATATGTTTTTCTTCGATTACCAGTTTTTTGAAGTTGACCCACGAAACATCTTGATCTGAGCCTACGTAAGTGAATTCACCCATAACGGTTTCCACCTCAGTTACGCGGGAAAGAACAAAATCTCGGTGTTCATTGTTCGAGTGATCAAATGCACGCATGTGCATGCGTTCGGCAACAAGAATGATTGCATGCGGGGAAACCACTCTTTCGCTTTGCCCGTTTCTTGAGTGATAGTTAATACGAATTGGGATTTTGGACCGAATTGATCGAATCAATGGACGCATAACCCAAGGATCAGGATCACGACGTTTAATACACTCCTCGAAGTATGCATTACCGCCTAGATTCTGTTGTAGCCATTGAGACAGCTTTGGCATTCTTTGGAAAACCGGTTCTCTGGGTAGTTGTGCGTCTCCACGCAAGATAAGCCGCCCTCCACGCACTCTGCGCTTTTCGTCGCGTTCAAACATCTCTCCGCATCTCTTTTCAAATAGAGTCGCGAACTCTGCCTGGTGGCGCGAGGCGGTCGGCTCCGAGAGACCAAAGGTTTCTCCGTACATGAATTTTTCCGCAGCGCCGAACTCCCCTCCGTATCGGAGGCAGGCCTCTATCCATCCAAATAGGATTCCCTTTCTGTTCGCCATTTACTTGATTCTTTCATTTTGGAAGTTTTTTTGTCTTGCCGTGAGGATGCCATCGGACCATTCTCATGGCAACTTAAAAGCGAGTTTTCCTATGCCCGATATTCCAGACCACCCCGTTAGGGGCGAGCCAGCCGAACCCAAAAGCGAAGACCTTCTTTCCTTCAAGCACACTGGTCGTCCCATCCCTCTTGGTGAGGTTTTTTCCGAATTTCGCCTTATGCGAGATTGCCTCAAAAACCCCCTGACCGCAGAGGTTGCAGCCCGAATTTGTGGAAAAAGCGGGAGCCACCTTATCAAGCTGGTCAGCCCTCGGGTTGATGGGGATCATGCGGTGCTTCGTTTTGATGATCCTGAAGCGAACCGGAAATCCTCCATCCTACCCTCCGTTAATGCACCGGACATCCCCTTTTGCAAAGTGATCTATCGGCCCCTTGAGGTGATCGGCCATTCGTCCCTGTCCGTGGTAGATCATATCCTCAATCCGGTGGATCATTCCGGCCCAGTCCTCAATGCCTTCGCGGAGGTTTTCGGGGATGATGTCCTAAAGGTGCTAAGAGAAATTCTTCTCTCTACCCCCAAAACTCCGCTGAAGCTCGGAGCTGGCGAGTTCCCAATCATCTTTATCCCGCGCCCAGGTGGCGGGGATTTGCAGATCACTCCGGTGTCGCCCGCACTCACTTTCACGGGGATGAGAGAGCTAGGGAAGCGGCGGTACCAAAAGAAGGATCCGGAGGGTCCGAAAATCAATCGGGGGCGATGGATTGACCTCGCGGTCAGTTCGAAACCCCAGAACATCTCCGGAGCCATCGGTGGCCCTCGGGTTCGATTTCTTGCCACCATGCCGCCCACGATGCACCAGGGCGAGGCCGAGCTTTATCGGTATGTCCATGGTGGCGGTTTTCCACGCTGGCGGGACGACGAGGTATCGATCTGGGTGCTGCGTTACGCGGACATGCTCGAGGCGGATGCCACCTACAACAACGAAAATACCCGCGCCGCTCTCGATCGCACCGCGGATCGCCTGATCCGGGATGCGTCGGAGTTCATCCTTGATACGTTGGGGGATGCTAGAAACCTCGCTAAACGCCACGGGATCAACGAGGAAAACATCCCGGAACCTCCGAGCGTGGCGCAGATCCTGATCCGACGCTCCCGGGGCAAGGTCCAGAATTATGATCGCGCCCGCAAGGCCCTGACCAGCCCGCATTTCGAGGATCGTCTTCGCAAGAGCCGGATTGTCGAGGAGGCCCGAACATGACCCATATTCGTGACCTTTATGTTCTGAGGGATATACGGGCCAGCCGGGTTAACCTCATCATGAATGACTATGCGGCCGGTCTTCCCAGCCCCCTGTCATTCCTCGGTCTGGGAGACCTTCTGGCCCGGAACATGGGGCTTTCCCCCTGGAGCGCCCGGGTGATCCCGATACTGCACCGGGTTGATACCTCGGAAGGCCGCACCAAGCCAGAGATGGAAAGCAAGTCGGGGGTGTTCGAGCCCATCGAGACGATGGAGGATCTGACCGGAATGGTCGAGATTTCCCTCCTGCTTCATCTTCCGGGCTGCGAGAGCGAGAGCGCTCTCAGGTCGCAGATGGAAGGGCGCCGTATCGCCGGTGGGCTGATCCAGAACGATAAGGTTGATGTCCATTCCGCTACTCCGGACGGCTCTGCCTTCAGGGGTCTGCGCCGGGGTTATGCGATGATCCGGCCCGAGACGGCGGAGCGACGATTCATCACTTCAGGGGATCTGACCCCGGAGCAACCCGGCCTTGCACGGATCGCCGAGACACTTTTTCCGGCGGATCGTCCTCCAGGCTTCGGCTGGATCGTGCCCTCAGCGGTCGGCTATCGCCTGCTTGAAGATCCAGAAACGGTTCCGCAGCGGATCCGCACCCGAAGCAAGGATATCCCGCATGTTTTTGCCGAGCCGGTTCTGGGGATCGCCGAACTGGTATCGGTACGTAACAAACGCCTGACAGAACTGTCCATGGACGGCCTGGATGCCCTGTTCTGGTCTTGGGACGCACGCGGGAATCTCATCCTCGGTCACCCGGATTATCACCCAGAACTTACCAATTCTGAACAACCCAAGGAGGTTATCACCCATGGCTAAGTCCCCTACCGCCCTGTCGCTCGAAACGGGCATGCTCGCCTTCGCTCGTTCCGTCCAGATCACAGAGGGGCTGTTCTTTGCCACCTCCGGAGGCAAGCCTGGGGTTCTGACCCCTGTCGAGATCCTTGAAAAAGGGGTTCGCGGTCAGTCCTCCGAGGACAAAGCGAAGAACCCCGGCCTGAGTAACCCGCAATCCGTGGAATACGCAGTCGTCCCGCAGGGTCATGACGGGGTCCGTCTGTCTTTCTCGATCCGCTTCATGCCTTTTTCACTGCGGCCATATGCCTGCAACAACACGGATGTCGGTGCGGCCTATGAGCGTCTGGCGACCGCGTATCGCACTGCCGGAGGGTTCCGGACCCTCGCACTGCTCTACATCTGGAACATCGCAAATGCCCGATTTGCCTGGCGCAACCGGTTCCAGTCGGATGCGATGGCGGTCCGGGTCGAAACCGGTGACGGCACGGTCTTGGTTTTCAATCCCTTCCTTCTGAAGTTGGACACCCCCGCCACCCGTGATGATCTGGTCGCGGCCATGGTCGAAGGTGACCAAGAGGAAATTGACGAGTTGATCGATGGGGTCGCGCACGGCCTGTCGAACGAGGACCAAGAGGCCTTCGTTGTGAAGGTCGAGTGGAACGCGGCCATGGAGCCCGGACAGGAGGTCTTCCCTTCGCAGGAATATGTTCGTGAGGAGAAGGCGGACAAACAGCTGAGCCGGGTGTTCGCGAAGCTCCCGGCCTTCCACGGGGGACGTGAGCTGATGCAGGCCTCGATGCACTCCCAGAAGATCGGTGCCGCGCTTCGCCATATCGATATCTGGCATGGTAGCGAGGAACATGAGGCCCCGATTTCGGTCAATCCCTATGGCGGCGTTCAGGAGACAAGTGCCGTGTTGCGTGACCCGAAATCGAAGCGCAGTTTCTATGACCTTCGCGCGAAAGCGGAGACCCTCATTACCGGGATCGAGGCCGCTAACAGCCCCGAGGAAATCTCCGGGGATGCTCATTTCGTCATGGCCAACCTGATCCGTGGTGGGGTTTTCGGGGCCAGTGGTAAAAAAGCGGAGGCCAACGGATGAGCGGTTTGAACGCGGGACAGGGGCGGTGTCTGGGCACCGCCCGCCTTTTGATCCGCCCGGTTCGGGCGGTGATCGAACTGGGCGCGGCCGGGGATGTATTGACCGCCGCACTACGCACGGTCCATCACACCAACCGCCACGGCTCAGTGGAGGATTTTATCGCTATCGCCTTCCCGACCATGAAAATGGGCAGGGAGACCATGCTTCCGGGCAATGATCTGGAACTGATCGGTTCTGAGACTTCCCTGAATGCGTTCTTGTGGATGAATGGGGTCATTACCCTCAAACGTCGCGGCATGATCGAGGAGGCGGAGATCGGCGAGGTCTTCACGGATCCGGGAATGGTTGGTGCGGCCTATATCCGGGACAGGGTCTGCGAGAAGCACACCCCGGGCTGGATCCGGCGTAGCCAGGCCCGTGCGGCACGGCGCGACAAACCCCTCGGGAATCCGGTCAAAATGCGAGGGCATGACCGCAAAGCTCTGGTCGTAAACCACGGGAATACTGTCCTTCATGTCCGTGAGGTGGTGGGTGAGTTTACGGCTGCACCCCTGATGGTGTCCACCTATGGTCTCTCCGGCGCCTTGGCACCCGCGATCCTGCCGGTGTTTCCGGAATCAGCCCGCGAGGCGGATGATGCAGCATAAAGGCGGGCCTCGCCTCCTTGTGACGGATCGGGAGGGCGCGCTTTATCTCGAGCGCGCTCGCATCCATGTTGAGGGTGACCGGGTCGTCTACCATATCACGGATGACGAGCACCGTCGGGAATACAACATCCCCCATGTGAACCTTGCGGTTCTATTTATCGGCCAGGGCACATCGATTTCCCAAGATGCGATGCGGCTTCTGGGTGAGGAGGGTGTTCATCTGGCGGTGACCGGGACCGGGGGAACCCCGCTGCACATGGGCAGTTTGACCACCTACAGTTCAACACGTCATTTCAGAGAGATGCTTCCGATTTATCTTGATGCCTCAAAATCCCTGCTTGCCGCAAAGGCAGTGATGCGGGACCGGACCGCGCGCATGCGTCGGATTGGAGGAATCGGGGTACAAAAATGGCTTCGGGTGCGTGAATCCAGCGCACTGAATAAGACCTGCGCCCGCTTTGACGCCAGCCTTGATGCCTGCGGGGACATTACCCAACTTCTCGGGTTTGAGGGGAACTTCTCCAAGGCCTGTTATGCAGAATTCTCCGTAATGTCCGGTCTTTCCAAGGGTAATTCTTTCCGACGTGAGGCAGGGGCAGGTGAGGTGACGCGCGGCGAAGCCGACCCAGTCCGGCTGGTAAATCGTCTGATAGATCACGGGAATTATCTTTGCTACGGCATGGCCGGAGCCGCACTTTGGGCGCTGGGGATACCCCCCCATATGTCTGTTTTGCATGGAAAAACCCGTGCAGGGGGGCTGGTTTTCGACCTTGCCGACAGCTTCAAGGATGCCATAGTCTTGCCAATTGCCTTTTCCTTAACGAAGGAAAAGGACGCAAAGGAGGCCGAAAGGACTTTCCGGGCGCGGCTGATCAACGCCTTTGATGATCGGGAAATCCTCAAGGAGGCGATCGGGACCGTGGAGAGGATGATTGCCGCCGCATCCCCGCAGAAGAGTGCGCCTAATGCGTGAGATCATCGCGGTATGCCGCTCTGAAAATCAATCACGCGATCGGGTTGCCAAGGTTCTAGATCGCTACTTCTGGCGAATCGGTGACCGGACCTGGCGTGGCAAGGCGACCAATGCCTGTCTGGACCGGGTCGCAAGGGAGCTGCGCAAACGCGCGACGCGGAACACTGCGGTCGTTCTGCATGAGATCCGCAGCAGTTCGGAGAGCCGCAAGCCGATCATCAGGATCGGTTCGCGGCACGCGTTCTCACAGGAGGGTGTGGTGCCGATCTCCTCACATCCATCGGATTTTCGGCGAGGTGCCGCCTTGCAGGATGCGGCGCGCTCCGGTGCCGCTGTGGTCAGCATCGCTGCGCTCTTTCATGATCTCGGAAAGGCCACGAACCTGTTTCAGGCCAAGTTGCGCCGCGCCATAAATGGCGGAAAACCGGAGGCGGATGCCGTCCGCCATGAACTCCTTTCCGCAGCGGTCTGGGATGACCTCTTCGGGGACACCAAAGACGGCGACCTAGCCGGCGCATTGGGAGACCTTACATCTGACGGGATCGACGAGTCCTGTCGGAAGGTCCGGTCGTTTCTCAAGCGTATTCACATGAAACCGGAATATCCTTTACAATTCAGGTTCATCCAGAAGGAAGGGAGTTTGTTCCATCTCATCGGGATGCTGATCCTGACCCATCACCGTCTGCCCGAAGGAGAGGCCGATCACCTAACTCTTCTCGGTGCACGCCATGTGCGCGGTAAAAGTCCTCTGAACCGCGACACTGATCTGGCCATCGCTCCAGGAATGCCCTTTTGGCACGAGGGGTGGTGGCTTGAGGCACTGCGCACCGAAGCCGGACACCTGAAATCCGATGTGGTCCCTGTCAGCGGCGACATCGCGTTACGTGCTTCGCTCATGTTTGCCGATCATCTGGGGTCTGCCAAAAAGGCTCCAAACGAAACAACACCAGATCATCTTGCGAACACGACAACCGTGAAAGGTAAGAACTTGTTTGTTCCGGGCGATAGCCTGTCGCGGCATGTCAAACGGGTCTACCGGTATTCTCGCTTTGCTCATGAGATGAACCATGCTCTTCGAGACCGTTATCCAGCGCTGGATGAACCCGCCCTCCCGACAGATATCGCCTTTCCGGAACCTTCCCCTACGCTTCGTTTCTCTTGGCAGGGGCACGCCGCAAGGGCCGCGCGTGCCATGTGCGAGACACGCGAAGGGGGGTTTTTCGCCGCGATCATGGCCGGGACCGGGACGGGCAAGACCCGTGGGGCGCCGACCATCCTGGCCGGTGCAGCGATGGGGGACAGTATCCCTGAACGTCGATATGTGCGGATGAGCCTCGGGCTCGGTCTGCGGGTCCTCGCGACCCAATCTGCAAAGGAGTATGTGGAGGATCTGGGTTTTGCGTCCGGGGACATCTCGGTTCTTGTGGGGGATCCTCCCCTGGACTTCCGCGATCCGAACGACGAGGAAGCGCCAACAGAATCAAGCGAAGGCTCGGAGAGTCTTGTCAGCCTACCGGAATGGCTTCGGGTCGAAGACCCGGAGGGGCGTGTGCCTGTTGAGGGTGACGAACGGGAGGAGCGCTGGCTTCAGGGTTTATCCCTTGACACGGACCGCGGGCTACCGGCCTTTCTCGACCAGGTCCTTGAGAAGGCCGGAAAACACTCCGGGGCCGGTCGCCGCCTCCTTCAGGCCCCGATCATGGTGGGCACGATTGATCACTTGATGGGTGTTGCCGCGCCGGTCAATTCCCGCTTCCTGCTACAGTCCCTGCGGTTGATGACCTCGGACCTGATCCTCGACGAGATCGACCAGTATAACGGGGAGGATTTGGCCGCCATTGGCCGACTGATCTTCCAAGCCGGTGCCGCAGGCCGGCGGGTCATCATCATGTCCGCCACCCTGACCCCAGATATCGCTGAGGCGTTGCATCTGGCCTATAGCCGGGGCTGGGCGGATCATGCAAAGGCCAGCGGAACCTCAGCCCATGTGAACCTGCTTCTTTGCGGTAATGCTCCTGATGCCGTTTTCACCAATCTGAAAAATGAGAGCCTATCCTCCCTTCTCGATCAATGTCGGTCTTCGATTCTCGCAGGGATTGGCACGGCACCAATCCTGCGCCGCGGTGAGGTCCTCCAAGCCTGTGATGGCTGGGCGGAGCTGGTTGACCAGATCGATCAGGGCTGCTCACGGCTTCACGATCTCAACGCAGTCGAAATCGAAGAGTTCCGGGTCTCGGTCGGGCTGGTTCGCATGACTAGGATTGCCCATACTGCGGCCCTGGCGGTCAAAATGCGCTCCGGGAATATCGAGGGGCGGCTTCGGGTTCTGGTCTGCCTACATTCGCAGTTGCCCCGTCTTCATCGCGGCTATATCGAAACCCGCCTGAAACGCGCCCTGACCCGCAAGGGGACCAACCCAGAGGCAGGGGTGCGTGCGCTGTGCCAGGACGAAGGGGTGTTTGAGAAAGCCCGCGAGATCGGCACTCACGAGATCGAGATCGTCGTCGTCACCACCCCTGTCATCGAGACCGGGAATGACGTGGATTTCGATTGGGCGCTCCTCGATCCAATCTCGACCCGCTCGATCATCCAGTCCGCCGGGCGTGTACGGCGCCACCGTCCGGCGAGCGGAGACCACCCGAATGTCCTGATCTTGGGACGCAGTCCAATCGCCATGGAGGGCGGCAAGCTCGCCATGCCTGGGGTGGAAACCAAACTCGCTGATGAAACTAAAGTGGCGAAGGTCGAACACCTTCTAAAATATGAAGGCCGCCATTTCGTCGACCTAGCGGGTGAGGCGGATTTCCGGGTGATCTCCGCTGCGCCACTCCTGTCGAAGGACACCCCGTTCCCTCTACGGGATGCAGAGGCGCATGTGCGAAAGCAGATGCTCTCGACCAATGAGCGGGATCCTTTAGGCCGGTATATCCTACATCAGAACGCCCGCTGGAACCTGACGATGACTCGGACCCGGAAATTTCGCCGCTCAGAGAAACGTGAGATTTTGTTTTGTCGGATCGGGGAGCGTCCTGAGAATGCGGTCTGGCACCTCGATCTCGCTCCCGGGACCTGGCAAAGCAAGCTCCGTGAGGCGGTTCGGCTTCACACCGACGATCCATATGAGGTTAATTGCCTGTTCGAGGATATGACAGCCCGAGGCTGGTTCGAGCTTTCGGGTGGAGTTTCGGAAATGACGAGCGCGGACATATCTGAACTTCTCCGGGTCAGCGTCCCGACCTACGGGGATGACCCAGAAAAAGAGATGACCTATACTGAGTTTACGGGGTTCACCCGCGGAAAACCTGAGGATCTCTTTGAGGCCTTCGGAAAGTCCAAGTAGATACAATAGCTTGGGCACGCTCTTTGAAAAGATGGTTAATTTGAGAATTGACGCCCAAGGCGTTGATAACACTTTTCTTTCATCGGAAAAGTGAGGCCTCCCCGCCGGATAGGCGGCTGAGAGAAAGAAGCCCATAAGTGCCAGCCAGTAGAACAGCCTCCCCGCCGGATAGGCGGCTGAGAGACACGGGGCCGCCCGTGCCACCTGCCACGCTGACCCTCCCCGCCGGATAGGCGGCTGAGAGACAAGCCATCACCGCCGAAGCAAAGGCGGATATCCTCCCCGCCGGATAGGCGGCTGAGAGACCGGCATCGGTCAGGCGGCGCGACAGACCGAACCTCCCCGCCGGATAGGCGGCTGAGAGACTCGACGCTATCCAGCCGCCCGGTGACGCTGGCCTCCCCGCCGGATAGGCGGCTGAGAGACATTCCCGACCGAGATAGTTCCCGTAGAATATCCTCCCCGCCGGATAGGCGGCTGAGAGAAGCACACGCCGGTCGCGCTCTGCATTGACGCCCCTCCCCGCCGGATAGGCGGCTGAGAGACTTCCAACACCGGCCCGCCGTTGTCCCCATAACCTCCCCGCCGGATAGGCGGCTGAGAGACTTGGCCTTGCGAAAGCTGCGCAGCACGTTTCCCTCCCCGCCGGATAGGCGGCTGAGAGAAAGATTGCGGCGGTTCAAACGTCGCCCAGATCCCTCCCCGCCGGATAGGCGGCTGAGAGAATCAGTATCGGGACAAGGCGTCAGGTCCGTTCCCTCCCCGCCGGATAGGCGGCTGAGAGATCATGCGCGGCCATCAACAGAGCGCCTTTTTCCCTCCCCGCCGGATAGGCGGCTGAGAGAAAGAACGGGACCGCGCGCGACGTGCCTATGACCCTCCCCGCCGGATAGGCGGCTGAGAGACAAAACCGCGCGAACCGCCTCTTGATCTGCATCCTCCCCGCCGGATAGGCGGCTGAGAGACGCAAGGTCCAAGCGGCCCGCCTCGAACGTGTTCCTCCCCGCCGGATAGGCGGCTGAGAGATACAAGCGTGGTGATCGGGTCAAGATCACGCACCTCCCCGCCGGATAGGCGGCTGAGAGAACCATGGGCGCGGATGCGGGCGAGGATGGACACCTCCCCGCCGGATAGGCGGCTGAGAGATCGACATATGGGGGAGAGCAATCCGCGAAACCCCTCCCCGCCGGATAGGCGGCTGAGAGATACGAAAACGAGCGGTTCTTGCCGCCGGATTACCTCCCCGCCGGATAGGCGGCTGAGAGAATCTGAATACAATGCTGATGAGCAATTCATGTCCTCCCCGCCGGATAGGCGGCTGAGAGACATGACAAAGACCGGCGCGCATGTCCGCAATCCCTCCCCGCCGGATAGGCGGCTGAG
Source organism: Roseovarius sp. MBR-51 (assembly GCF_053628575.1). Classification (NCBI taxonomy): domain Bacteria; kingdom Pseudomonadati; phylum Pseudomonadota; class Alphaproteobacteria; order Rhodobacterales; family Roseobacteraceae; genus Roseovarius; species Roseovarius sp. MBR-51. Next base: position 11,845 of record NZ_JBRJGQ010000006.1, on the reverse strand, counting down.
AGAAAAGCTATTCGTCGCGGTGCTGTCCCCTACGACCTCCCCGCCGGATAGGCGGCTGAGAGATAACGGTCTGGTTATGGTCAGGGCGGTTTGGTCCTCCCCGCCGGATAGGCGGCTGAGAGAACATGGCGAGCAAGACCTACAGCAAGGGCGCACCTCCCCGCCGGATAGGCGGCTGAGAGATGATCAATTGGCTGGACCGCGCCGCCCGTGATCCTCCCCGCCGGATAGGCGGCTGAGAGATGCATAGAGCGCCGCGCCGCCGATCAGGCCATCCTCCCCGCCGGATAGGCGGCTGAGAGAACATGGCGAGCAAGAGCAGACGACGCACCAAGCCTCCCCGCCGGATAGGCGGCTGAGAGAATAACCGTAGTGCCGTTTTGCGCCGCGCCAATCCTCCCCGCCGGATAGGCGGCTGAGAGATTTGAACGGGCGCAGCCAATCGTGACCAAGCCCCTCCCCGCCGGATAGGCGGCTGAGAGACCCGATGGGCTGGTCGGAACGGATGGCTTGATCCTCCCCGCCGGATAGGCGGCTGAGAGACTCATCCCCCCCCGCGACCGGAGCAGCCACGCGCCTCCCCGCCGGATAGGCGGCTGAGAGATTCATGCCCTGACTGATATAGCTGGCGTCAAACCTCCCCGCCGGATAGGCGGCTGAGAGAACAACTGGCGCTACGGGCCGCATTCGCGCGCGCCTCCCCGCCGGATAGGCGGCTGAGAGACCATGCGTAACGGAGGACCAGCCCATATTGCCCCTCCCCGCCGGATAGGCGGCTGAGAGATGTGTCCACTGCGGAATCCGGGGCCGGTGGAACCTCCCCGCCGGATAGGCGGCTGAGAGACCCACCGGGGCAGAAGCCAAGCAGCGCAATCACCTCCCCGCCGGATAGGCGGCTGAGAGATTTATGGTATGGGATGCCTTCAATTGCCATGCCCTCCCCGCCGGATAGGCGGCTGAGAGATGAGACGAACGTGAAGAGGACGAGAGTTTGATCCTCCCCGCCGGATAGGCGGCTGAGAGATCCCGATCCGCGCGAAACCGCAGCGGCTCAGACCTCCCCGCCGGATAGGCGGCTGAGAGATTGATCCTGTCCGCCGCGATGATCACGCTGCCCCTCCCCGCCGGATAGGCGGCTGAGAGAAAAACGCGGAACTGTATCGGCAGGTTGAGGTCCCTCCCCGCCGGATAGGCGGCTGAGAGAACTGACATGGATCGTCGCTGGGGCATCGACCACCTCCCCGCCGGATAGGCGGCTGAGAGAGCGAGCGGCTCATGTATCAGCTTCACGGATCGCCTCCCCGCCGGATAGGCGGCTGAGAGATGTAGCTCTTGTGCTTCGGCTTCGACAACGGGCCTCCCCGCCGGATAGGCGGCTGAGAGACATTCCGCCTTGGCGTCAGGCGAGAACCGCGACCTCCCCGCCGGATAGGCGGCTGAGAGAAAGGTCATCAGCGGCATTGCCTTGACGGCTGCCCTCCCCGCCGGATAGGCGGCTGAGAGATTGATAGGCGCATGGGACAGAGTCCTGTTTGCCCTCCCCGCCGGATAGGCGGCTGAGAGAAACAAGGCGACATCGCTGGATAACCTGATCCTCCTCCCCGCCGGATAGGCGGCTGAGAGATGACTGTGACGGCAACCCTTTTGAAAATTGGGCCTCCCCGCCGGATAGGCGGCTGAGAGACCATAGCCTTCAACAATCGGCGGATTTTCTTGTCCTCCCCGCCGGATAGGCGGCTGAGAGAAGACGCAGAACAGATGTAGGCTTGCACATCATCCTCCCCGCCGGATAGGCGGCTGAGAGAACTGTCGAATCCCTCAATCCGTGTTATGGGGTCCTCCCCGCCGGATAGGCGGCTGAGAGACCGCGCCGATCTGGTGGCACAGCTTGCCGACCCCTCCCCGCCGGATAGGCGGCTGAGAGACAAGCGTCGTCTGCAAGGATTAGAATGCACTCCCTCCCCGCCGGATAGGCGGCTGAGAGATTTTTACCCGAGCGTAGTGCTTCGAACAAAAACCTCCCCGCCGGATAGGCGGCTGAGAGACCAGAACCGTGCATCGTCGCGGACGCCTGCGAACCTCCCCGCCGGATAGGCGGCTGAGAGATCGATAGGTTGCTGGACGCCCAAGCGTCGTCTCCTCCCCGCCGGATAGGCGGCTGAGAGATTTTTCTTCGGTGTCAAACAAAGCGCTGGCGACCTCCCCGCCGGATAGGCGGCTGAGAGAAAGAGCATCAAGACACACCCTTGCCGCCTGTGCCTCCCCGCCGGATAGGCGGCTGAGAGATATCGCACATGGCACTTGCACCGGGATTACGACCTCCCCGCCGGATAGGCGGCTGAGAGAACATTGAGTGCTCGCGTCGCTAGATTGATTGACCTCCCCGCCGGATAGGCGGCTGAGAGATGTGAGGGCCAAGCCATTGGACGCCTGCGCCACCTCCCCGCCGGATAGGCGGCTGAGAGACCGGCATGCACGCGGCGGGCGATGCAATCGAGCCTCCCCGCCGGATAGGCGGCTGAGAGAATTTGACCATCAACCCCAAGATCATATCAGGGCCTCCCCGCCGGATAGGCGGCTGAGAGATATGTAGGTGATTCTTCGGGCGGAAAACCACTTCTAACCGCCGGATAGGGGACTGTGAGAAAAGAGGTAAAGCCGAACGTGTTCGGTGCATTTTGGTTCTCTTGTAATCTAAAAATTAGCAAGCGTGCATCCGCCAAGTTACCAAGTTGAAACGACTAAGATACGGTTGAAAATTGGGGGTAGGGTCATCCTGATATCCGCGAAACGCGCAAATTTTAAAATGTTTTCAGTGTTCCCGGTTTTGGGTAACGCGTCGAACGCGCTGCCGAACGGCACGCGCCTGATCGGTGCAGCCTGGATGAAGGGGGCTCGTCTTCGATCTAGACCCGCAACAGAGCCTTCGTGTTTGGTGGGAGGGCCGCGAAAGTGATACTCCGATGATCCCACGCCGCATGCGCTCCAAGACACGCCAGCCTCCGCTCAGTGGCAATTCGATCTCGTCGCGATCGACACCCCACCCGCCGCGCCGTCATGGCTTACAGAGACGCTCAGGGCCGCCGGTTTAGCTTTGATTGCCGAGATAGTGGAACACGCGATAGCTGCCCATGCTAAGAATGCAGCGAGAATACACAATGTTTGACAAAATACTAGGGGCTGTTGACGTTCATCTGAGTTGAATGATTGATGCGGCCAGTGAAATGAAGGCCTTGAAGCTCTGGTCGGTCTTGCACGAGCGCATGGCGATGCCTCTGTTTTCCTTGAGCTTTCCGAAATGGTTTTCGATCAGATGCCGCCATTTGTAGGTTTCCTTGTCGAACTCGGCAGGAAAGCGGCGGTTGGATTTCGGCGGGATGACTGGTGTAATGCTCCGTTCGGACAGCGCGGTTCGGAGCCAATCGGCATCGAAGGCGCGATCCGCTAGCAGGTGATCTGCGGCGAGCGTGTCGATCAGCTCCGGCACGCCGCGCAGGTCATGCGCTTGCCCCGGCAACAGGCGGAAGTCGACAAGGTTGCCAAGCGCGTCGGTCAGGGCAACGATCTTAGTCGTCATGCCGCCGCGCGAGGCCCCTATGGCCTGGCTCTGAGTCCCCCTTTTGCGCCCTGGCCGGAGCGGTGGACCTTGACGATGGAGCCGTCGATCATCGCGTATTCGAAGTCGGCGTCCGCAGCCAAGGTTCTGAACATGTTGTAGAAAGCATCAGCTTTCACCCACCGCCGGAACCGCTTGAAGACAGAATTCCACTTCCCGAATTCGACGGGCAGTTCCCGCCATTGCGCACCGGTTCGCACAATCCACAACACAGCCTCCATGAACAGACGTGGATCGCGTCCGGTTTGGCCGGGATCTGTGGTCTTGCCAAGGCAGAAAGGTTCGATGACCGCCCATTGGGCGTCGGTCAAGACATGACGGGTCAAGGCTGCTCTCCTCTGTTTGCAACCTTGAATCAGAACTCACAACAAATAGGAACCCGGAACGTCAACAACCCCTAGATCCGTGAAGCTGAAATTTTGAAATCTTTTTTGGGAGATCCCCTATGTCCCTAGACGTTCAACTCGATAGGGCCGTGGCCTCAGGTAATTTGAATTGGATTGCCTATGTGACCAAGCGGATGGCCGAGGTTCAGGCCCAGGAGTGCCCTAAGGGGGCCCCGCGCCCGCGCCTGGACCTTGCCGAGGCCCGTCGTTACATCGCCCAGCTCCCGGCCCCGGAACCGGAACCGGAGGTCGTCCGGAGGCTCATTCTTGTGAAGCCAACGCACCGTTCACCAAAGGAGGATCGTGCGCCAAAGCATGTGACCGAGCGCCCCTATCTGGAGCGAAACAAGCGATATTCGCCCTTTTCCCTGCGATAGGGAAATTCGAGAACTTATGGTTGAGTAGCACTATCTTTATACGGTAGTTATAATCTTGCTCAAACGCCCGCTCCCGGGACACTTCCTTTCGTGGAGGGTGTCAAGCCTTTTCTGACCTCGGAGCGGGCGTTTGGGCCAGTAGGGCTTCAGGGGGCGCGGGCGCGATTCGTAACCCTTTGATCTTAAACACGAAAAGAGGGTCCTTCACTGTAGTAATAGTATATTTTTTCTTTTTTGAACTCTCTTTCTAAAGAAAAGAAGAATAGACTAAAGAGAACTATTAGTTTTACTACGAGATTTAGTTTCACTGTAATTATTTTTATTTAGAGAAATGAATTTAGAAGTATGCCTATGCCTCTTTTCTAAATCCAGTCTTTCCCTCTACTTGATCGTTGCACTGCAATCACCCCTACCGCCAGGCCCTCGGACGTAGTCCAGCAGAACGTCAAGCACATCGCGTTCAGCTAGGACTTACACTGCAACCAGACTCCCCAAGACCGCGAACCTTTGTAATTTTGAATCATCGACCAGCATCCGAAAGAGGATGCTCATGGTAACACTACTCTGTCTGGCCATTTACATCTATTTTGAGGCTAGAGGTGAGCACCCCGACGCGCCGATCACCCTGTAAGGCCGTGGCTAAGCCACACCAGCCCCTCCGGTGCAAATCTGCAAATCCTCACTGCTGGCTCTCCAGGTGGCCTCCTCGGCTCTCTCAGGGCCCACCGAACGTATATCTCAGCAACTCCAATTGCTTTGCCTGTAGTCACGAGCAAAGTGACGCCTTCATTCCTGCCACAGCAGCGAGAGCGTCACACCTTTGCGGCGTGGTTCAAAGGAGATATCTTCCTGCGCAAAATCCGAACCCTGCTTGAGATAGCAGGCAGCACACCCGGGGCCACCGGGAGAAGGAAGTCCCAAATTTGCGACTAACAAATGTCCAGCGCTTTATTGCGCTGATTGCACTGCAACCCCAGGTGGCAAAACCCAAGTTGGTGCCTCATATACCTTACAAGGAAACACCTTAGGAGGAACGCCTGTGATCATGCAACCGAGTCAAGATTTCATTATGACGCCAGCAGACGCGGCTAATTTTATTGGCATCGCGCCTCGCACACTTGCGAGGTGGCATCAGCAACGACTTGGTCCGCCGAGGATCAAGGTTGGCCGTCGTGTCCTATATCGCCGTGAGTGCGTTCTGGAGTGGCTGATAGCAAATGAACAGATGCCCGTGCGGTCGTCATACAACGACAGGATGAGATAAGTCTGGCGTGGATGCTTTGATCAAAGATCGGACTACTTGCAATTTTACTTCAGCATCGAGTGGTAAGCCGTATTGTCAATGTCGCAATTACACTACTCCCGAGATTGTTGTCCCTTGCATGTCCAGCAGCCGAAACCCATTGCCATCACCGAGCCTGTCTATGAAGCCGAGGACCTCACCTATGAGCAGGCCCTCGACGAAATTGACAAGCTCGAGCTCCGCTATCCTGACGCGGTAATCGACATACAACTGGAAGATCTCCTTAGATGAAATTTGAAATTCTAGCCCGAAGGATTGCCGAAAAGTCCGGGTTCCCCGGGCTGGAACAAGCTCTGATCCGTGGGGAGGCTCACACCCTTCCCACGGATCAGTGCATGGTCTGGACGGGAACAAAAACCACTGAGGGCCTCTCCAAAAAGCTCAGACGAGACGCTGAAATGAGACCCTACTACACGATCAATTTTCAGTTCTCGTTTCCTAAGATCAGGGTCAATAAAAAAGAGGTCTATGTCCACCGACTGGTCTTCGAGAAAACCATTGGCCTCCCTGAGAATGGGCGCCTCTCGAACAGGTGTGGGGAAACTCTCTGCGTAAATCCCCGCCACTGGTCCTGTTACGTTCCACATAGAGCCCCCCCATCCACTGAGGCCGAGATCCCCCCCTGTCCGGAAGTCATGAACGAATGGCCGCTCGAGGACGTCGTCTTCATGGTTGAGCAATATCTCGACCACGGCTTTTCCAAAATTGATCCGGAGCATTCGCTCCTGATCGATATCCCCCTGCCTCTTCTGAAAGAGGCCATCTCCGATATGAACAAGGAGCACATGCTATTAAATTTCTGATCTTCCACTTCTCTTAACCGTTGATGACATTGGGGTCAGCAGCTGTAAAACTGAGACCGAGTCCGTCGTCATAAAAAATGGCACATCAGAGTGGTTTGAGCATTGGAGACTGAGGTTCGCTTGTGTGATTGATTGTGCAGCTTGTTTCTGATGTTGCAAGCGGCGTTGGCGGATTGTCTGCTACTTGATCCTCTCCCTTTCACGCATGATGGCTTTTTCGCGGCCACAAGCGATCCCACCCGACCCACCCTCTGCAGTCAGGTTTTGCATCTCTGGAGACCATTATGCCGACCACCACCTATGCCCTTTCCGCGACGTACCTGAAAGCACTTGACGCTGGCCCAGCTTCTCGCCCGCAGAGATCGCGTCACGCGGAGAGGACGCAATCAGGATCAATGCGCAAGCCATGGACAATCGCTGCGCAACCGTCTCGGCAAGCCGTTGATCGTGCGCTCGGCCTATCGCAGCCCCGCGGATACCTGGAGACGCGCCGCAGAGGCAGATGTTGCCACTGCGCTTCGCATCAAGGTCAGCTTTGCAGAAGTCGCTCTGCGGTGCCCAAACGGAAACGAAGCGCGTCAATGGGCTGGCTCCGGTCATCGGCTACACCTGACGCGAAGGGCGTCCTCGCCGAGATTTCGCCAGAATCGTTCGCCTGCCGATCATTTCCTTTCCACTGCGTCGGGATCAGGAGTCAAGATTGGCCAAGGGCGCCCCGACGCAAGATAGGGATGACGTGGTTCCGTTTCTGGCGCACCGTAGTCGTCCCGGAGCTCGTCTATGACTTTGAGACAGCGCACGGCGGGGTTATCCTTACCGCCGCTGCCCGTCATCGCCAGCAGCTTCCGGCGTAGATCGATTGCCGGAACGGGCACGACATTGTAAGCAACTTCCCAGCCCTCTGCCGGGACGTCCTCCGTGACTGCGCTTTGGATAGACTGCCACGTCATGAATGAACGTCCGGTTCTCATCTCAAAATCGATCAGCATCAATACCCCGTCTGTGTCAGGGGCTTCAGCGACTGCGCTAGCTAGCAAGTCAAGCTGCTTCGGTGTCGGTCCATCCTTCAAGAGGTCGTAGACATAGGTTCGGACTTCGGAGAACTCCGAAATCAAGCCCCCCAATTCGCGTTCCCAACGCCACCCGTCGTATGACTTTCCGTTGAGCGCGCCGCTGACGGTCAAGTCAACAAGGCGGCGCGCGGCGGATACGGTGCGGAACCTCAACGCGGTAGCGCGCCACTGATGGTTCTGGTAGAGACGCGGGTCTTCTTCTGCGAGCGTGAAAGTCACGCCTTCTGCGTCGTCCGAACACGAACTGTTGAGTCCGCCGACCATCTCTTCGAGCATTCGTGGGTCGCGCTGCGCGTCCGGCATGCCGCGCACGATGGCGGGCAGATCGGTGACAGGCGTGGCGAACGGCAAAAGGCGCAACCAAGCACGCAGCTGATACGCGTCGCTCTGAGTCAGAATCCAGGTATCCTTCTTGGCCGCCTCAAAGGTCTCAGCTATGCCGTCGGCCACGAGCTTGATGTCGATGTCCTCGCCAGAGAGGATCAGCGACAACAGCAAGGCGGCGCGCGCCTGCCTCGGCGCGAGAGAAATGAGCTTCTGGATCGTCACGTCACGCTGGCCGTGGGGGAGCCGCGATCCGACAACGCCGAGCGCAACCCCCAGCTTCATCTGCGCATCCGTCGAACCATCGACAATCAACGTGTCGATTGCGTCGAAGATCGCCTCCGCCTCGGTTGATGTTGCGGCGGGATCGACGGCGCGGGCTTCGCGGCGCTCTTCCACGCGCGAGAAATCCTCGCCGCTCCGGAATTTCTTGTCGTCCTTGGGTTCGTTGGCCTCGAACCACTGGAAGGCCAGCACACGCGCAGCCAACTCGCCAAAATGCTTATCCGTCAGGTATTCACGCATCAGCGTAGCGGTCTCCGGCGCATTGATCGCCAAGAACGCACGTTGGTACTCATGCATGTGTGGATGCTGCGCTTCGTGCACAGCGTCGCGATCCTTCCAGCCGCTCGCGGTAGCTTTCTCGCGGAAAGCCCGATAGCGACGTAAATTGTCGTCAAGCATTCTCTTCAAGAGTGGAAGATGCGCGACGGACGGTGCGTGGCTCATCATCGTTGCAATGGTAGCCACTCGCCAACGCTTCTCATCCCCAGCGGCGAGCATGCGCTCTGCCCATTCGCGCGCCAGCACTCCGATTGCGGCCAAGCCTTCCACATTGAAGGGTCGCGCCCGCTCTTCGTCGCCGTAGGTCTCACGGGAAAACAGCTCGGCCAGTTGGACGATTTCCTCATTGTCAGCGCTTACCGCCCGCGCCTGAACGGCGGCCACCAAACTTGCGCCCGGCGTGTGGCCGATACGGGCGCGCAGATCGTGATAGCGATCACCTGCCGCCTGGTTGTACTTCCCGCTGGCGTCGCGCAGGACTTTCCCAGCTGCAAGATACGCGTCGATCAGCCGGCCAGCGGCGTTTGGTCCCAGTACTGAAGCGGCGGCCCCGGCGCGGTCGTCGTGCCGGCTTGTTTCTTCGAGGGCGATCCCGAGCAGTGCGTCGTCCTCATGGACAAACCCGGCGGCCGCAAGAATTTCGTCCGAGCCGTAGAAGAGTTCGCGGTGCTCGCGCACGCGGCGCAGTAGCCCCTCAGCGATAGCCTCCGGATATCGCTTTCGCGCTTCATACAACAAGTGCATTTCGCGATCGCGTTTCCGGTCGATCTCCATTTCGGCAACAATCTCAGTAATCTCGGTATCGTGGTGATCTTCGAGCGGCGCGTGAACGAGCGTGCGCAGGCGCTGAAAGTGCGAAATTCCAGCAACCTTGCGCCGTTCGCGCGCTCGCCGGAGTTCCTGCTGGACGGCATCGACTGCAATGTCGTCGAGGTGACCCTTTTCGGCGAGGATATCGTAAGTCGCGTCGCCCGCGTCAGCGAGCAAGTTAGCGACGTGGCGATCCGCCCGTCGAAATGAGAGCGCATCAACCACTGTCGCCTTTACGTCCGGATCGCTGTCAGTTTTCGCGATTGCGGTCGCAAGGTCGAGGCCGTCGATCCCGCCATGCGATGCGATTTCATGCAGTACGTTCTTGCGGATTTCCGGTGGCAGCGCTGCAATGCGCGCCGGCGCGTCGTTCCCAAGCACGGATGAGCGAAATCGCTTCGCCGCCCGAAGGGCGGGCAGGTGCACTTGGGTGTTTGCGTGCGAAATAAGCGGCCAAAGAAAATCGGCGAATTCCGGCCTGCCGGACGTGATCATGAAACGCACCGCGCGATCCACCTTGCCTGGCGCGTGCCACTGCTCGGCGAGGCTCCGCATTTCGGTGCCGATCGGTGCCCATACCTCGTCGGTGGCACGGAAGATCATCTCGCCCGCGAGGACAGGATCGACTTCAAAAGCTGCGCGGATGGAGGCGCTGCATGCGGTCTTATATATGGCGTCTCCGCGTGCGCTCCGTTCGACTGCGAACAGAACTGCTTCTTCCCACGGGCGCTGATCGAGCACGTCGACCTTCAGTTTCTCGCGTGCTGCCGGATCGCTGACGGCCTGTAGAATCAGTCGTTCGACGTAGTGCGAGGCGTACCATTCCTGTAATTGCTGGTGCTGGAACGAGTAGCCCGGCGTGTCGCCGGAGCGCGTCAGAACATGATTGCTGACAAGTGTGTCGAGCAGCGTGTCGGGCTGTGTGGTGATGATCATCTGCCCATCGGCCATCAGGACCCTCGCGGTCTCGGCAATCGATTTGCGGGCATTGCTGTCCGTGATCGCCGTGTTGGCCGTTGTCGTGGCGAACACCGCGAGATTGTCCAAATAGTCCTGCTGAAAGCCGAGGGCCACGGCATGAAGCGCCGCCGCACGGCGAGCTTCCTGCTCGTGCGCTGCAACGAAGCAACTTAGCACTTCTTCCTTTGTGGTCGGGAAAGGCGCGCCCTCTGGCAGCGACAACAGTGCCGTGAGGTAGAGAGGAATGGTAACGAGTTCGCGGACGCCCGCTGTCCGCAAGGCCTGATCGACGAGCTGTGCGCCGGCTTCGCCGCGCATGCCGCGCGCAATCTCTATTTGCTGCTCATCGTCAAGCGGCAGCAAATCGACCCGCGTCCCACCGAAAGGAATGTCGAGGGCCTGCCTGCGGGTGGAAATGACAAGACCCAGCTCTGGCAATTCAGCCTTGAGGGCCGTGATTTGCACGCGCGCGCGTTCGCGTGCGGCGGCATCCAGTTCGTTCCAGCCGTCAAGAAACAGCACGACACCGGGGTTCGCCGCAACAGCGCGGAAATCCTGCTCGGTAATTCCATTGAACGCGGGGCGTTTCAGGATGGACACGAGCAACCCGTCGCCTTCGGTGGCCCAATCTCCCAGTGGCACGACAAACGGCGTGCCATTGCCGATCTCCGACAAACCTTCGGCGACCTGAAAGAGTGTCGTCGTCTTTCCCATTCCGGGTGCCGCGACAAGGATGAGATCATCCAGCTTGGTCACGGCGTTGGCAAGCGCGCGCGTGCTCAGCGCTTCGTCCACGTGCTTCACCTTTAACCTCAGCGTGAGCGCCACGTTTGTGCCTGGCCATTTGGGTGTGCGGCGGAACACGGCTAGGTCATCAGCAGCAGCCCGTTGCAGGCGAGCACTCATTTCCGCAACGGTTGGCGGCATAGTCGGGCCGAAGGCTACTTTTTCTATGACGCTACGCCACATGTCCTCCGAATGCTTCTTTTTCCAGCCATGCAAGAACGCCTCCGTGAAAATAGGATCAGGTGAATCGATTGCCTTCGCGCAATCTTGGCAAAGCCAAATTCCGTTTGCTTCCGAACTTCGCTGCTGGGACGTCATATCGGCGCGATATCGGCGCGCGCCAGCGCCTGGCGCCGCGGCGCAAATATGTGCGGCGACCCCAATGTTCACTTCCTTTGCGTCGTCGCTCGTCGGCGCAGATGTCAGCTTCCTGCAACTGGGGTTGCTGCATTTATACCGGGCATGCTTCGCAAGGCGGTTCTTGGTCGCCTGAGAAAAGTCGTCTCTGTTGTTACTCTTGGCCATCGACGGCTTGCTCGGTTTGGTTCGTTTGAACACGTTTTTGAAAGTTAGCCCCTCGACGGACGTGTCCCGTATTTCGGCTTACATTAGAAGAATAGACGAATGCTAAGTTGCCTCAATATGATTTCACATGCCGCTGCTCAGCTCGGGAAGAACTGCATCGGTCCTCGCTGGATCAGCCGCAACGCCGAAAACGGCAAAGAGGTCATGCCCGCTGCGCTGACATTAGGCAGCCGACTCATAAAACTCGATCCACAGGCGCACTGAGGCCAGTTTGATCATTGCCAGAAAGTTGCGTGACGTTTTCTCATACCGCGTGGC